>NZ_JAFIBH010000001.1:0-907500 GCF_017832185.1 Rhodococcus sp. PvP016
CTCGAGGCGCCAAGCACGACGTGACCGAAGCTGTTCGGGCCGGCGCACTTCCGGTCGGTGAGTCGCACGGGCTGCCGCTGCACCGCTTCTCTCTCGATGCCACTGCCGATGCTCATGCCGCCGTCGAGTCCGGGGTCACCGGAAAGGTGCTCATCGACATCAGTGCCCCTTGATCCTTTCGTGTCAACGGTCGAGAGGCCATTGACAAATGGTGTGATCGCGGTCACCATTCCCGGATGATGGTGCGCCGCCTGGCCGGTCTCGCGTTCTTTCTGGCCGTGGTGGCCTTCGTCGGTTTCACCACCGCGGTGTACGCCCGGACGTTCGAATCCGTGGTGACGGTGAAACTGCGTACCGATTCGGTGGGGAACGCGCTGCCACCCGATGCCGACGTCAAGGTGCGGGGAGTCATCGTCGGCCAGGTGCGATCGTCGACCACGGAGAACGGTGTCGTGATCTCCCGAATCGCGCTCGAGGAGGATTCGGCGCCGATGATTCCGGCGTCCGTGACGGCGCGCCTGTTGCCGAAGACGCTGTTCGGCGAGCGCTACGTCGCACTTCAGATTCCGCGAGGAGGAACGGGCACTCCCATCGCGGAGGGCGACGTCATCGAGCAGGACACGAGCGGCAACGCCATCGAGGTCGGCCAATTACTGGACAGCCTGCTGCCCTTGCTCGACGCCATTCCCCCGGACAAGCTGGCCACCACTCTGGGCGCGCTGTCGCAGGCCCTCGACGGGCGGGGCGAGGCACTGGGTCGCACACTCGACCGACTCGACGAGATCGTCACCGGCCTCAGCCGTGAGCTGCCGGCGCTGCAGCAGGATCTCGTCGACTTCGCCGCCCTGACGGAGACCTACTCCACCGCGGCTCCCGATCTGCTCGACGCACTCGACAATCTCAGCGTCACGGGCAACACCCTCGTCGAGCGACGTCCCGCCGTCGACACGCTGCTGACGTCGGCGACCGCGTCGTCCGGCAGCACCGCGGACCTGCTCGCGGCGAATGCCGAGTCGATCATCACCATCGCCGACGGCAGCAGGGAGACGCTGGAGCTGCTCGCCGAGTTCTCCCCCACGTTCGGCTGCATGCTGCCCAAGTTCGCGGGCCTGATCGGCGAGGCGAGACGGATTCTGGGAGTGGATGATCCGTATCCCGGCGCACGAGCCACCATCAACTTCGTCAACCCGCGCGGCGGCTACCTCCCCAACCAGGACGAACCGCGCCTCTTCGACGACAGGCCGGCCGCCTGCTACCAGGACGTCACCGCACCCGGACGGTTCTTCCCGCAGTACCCGGGCAGTGGACTCAACGACGGGTCGTACCAGGTGCCCTCGCGCAATCCCGGCCCGCAGGACATCGAGTACGCATCGCTCCCCCAGCAGTCACCCGTTCCGGCCGACGCGTCCTACGCCGGATCGGATGCCGAGCGAGACACGCTGGCCGTCATCTACGGACAGGGCAGCGGCGTCGAGCCCACCGCGGTCCCGTCCTGGACGACATTGATCGGTGCACCCGCACTCCGCGGCGCCGAGGTGGCGATCCGCTGACGGCAGCCGGTCAGCTCTGTTCGATGACCGGCTCCGAGGACCATGGGAACTCGATCCACAGATCGGTCTCGCGCCACGAGAAGTCCGGCGTGATGATGGTGCGCGGCTTGGTGTAGACGACAGCCGACTTCACCTCTGCTGCATGCTCTTTCAGTAAGCCCACGACCAGCGCGAGAGTGCGCCCGGAGTCGGCGACGTCGTCCACGACGAGCAGCTTCTTGCCCACGAGTGCATCTGTGTCGAGCAATGGCGCGAGCACCACCGGATCCGGCAGCGTCTCCTCGACGTCAGTGTAGAACTCGACATTGAGCGTGCCGGCGGCCTTCACACCCATCGCGTAAGCGAGAGCCCCGGCCGGGATGAGTCCGCCGCGTGCGATCGCGATGACGATGTCCGGCCGGAAGCCACTGTCCACGACGGTGCGTGTGAGCTCACGCGACGCCGTGCCGAACAGGTCCCACGTCAGTGTCTCGCGCATGAGGGCTCACGTTACCCGTACCAGTATCACCGGATCGGACGAGCGATCACGGCCACTCGATGGTCTCTGCGGCGGCGATGTCGTCGACGACCATGGTGACCACGGCCTCGATCGGTGACCCGATGCGGGCGAGAAGCACTTCCGTCACCGCCGCCGACGCACGGATCGCAGGCGCCGCGGCCATCCTGGCCACGACCACCTGGCCGTCGTCTCGACGATCGTCGGGGTCCTGACTCTCGTCCTCCGCGCTCGACCCGCTCGCCCGACGCTCCGGTTCCGGATGGACCCCCAGGGTGCCGAGCACCACGGCCACGACATCGGACGGATCCGACCCGGTGTCCTTCGCGGCGGCCTCGCGGACGACGGCGCCCACGTCGTCGCCGTCGAGGCCGTCGGGATGAGCAGCCTCGAGGAGCATCCGCAGGATGGCGGCGTAGACGTCCTCGACGCGAACACCGTTCTGCGAAGCCAGTTCCGACACAGCGCCGTTGACCGCGTCGGCGTCGGGCTCTCGCAGCGCCGCGGAGAGCCGAACGATGCCGTCGGCGACATCGCGTGCGGACGCCGGCCAGCGCAGCGGCCAGGTGGTGGTGGTCATCGTTCGGGTCCTCTCGTGCTGAGTGCCGTCACGATGTCACGGCCGTCCGACACGGGGCTCTCTCACCGCCGCTCGACGACTCCGCGGATGAAGGCCGCCTGGCCGATGTGCTGCAGATCGTCGGACACGACACTGACGAGGCGGACGGCCAGAGTGACCGGCGGATCCCAGTTCTCGTCGATCACCCGGTCGAGGTCTTCTGCCGTGAGGGTGTCGAGGTACTCGACGGTGCGCGCATGGACGGCATCGACGTACCCGGTGAGCAACTCCGCGTCGACGTCGACCTTGCCCACGTCCTCCGTCGACTGCCCGTACCCGATGGCATCGTCGTCGAACGGGAGCGCGAAGCGGGCGTTCCATCCGTAAGCGGTGTAGACCTGCTCGCTGCCCGCCACACCCGCGACGTGATCGTCCTGCACCCGCGCGAGGTGCCACACCAGCCAGGCGATGGTGTTGGCCTCCGGATCGATGCGGTAGGTCAGCGCCTCACGATCCAGGCCGTCGAGCGTCGTGTGCACGGTCTCCTTGATGCGGTCGTACGCGTCGATGAGCACGCCTCTGTGGTCCACCGGTGATCTCCTCACTGTCGCTTCAAAGGAGTATGCCCGTGCCTCAGTGCCCGGAAACGGTGCCGATCGGCGGGATCCCGTCGATTCTGTCCACTTGTGGGCAGTCAGGCACGGCCGCGTCTCACAGGAGGGCAGAGATGTCAGCCGGAAGTGCCGACTCACTCACTGACGAGGACAAGAACGATCCGTTCGCCACCGCCACCTGGCGGGACTCGCCCTCACCGAGGACGTAGAGGTTGCCGTCGGAGGACCAGACCACACCGGTTCCGTATCGCTCACTGATGGTGATGGGCTGCCGGTAGAGCACAGATCCCACGGTGTCGGTGACTGTGAGTTCACCGCCCGACACGGAGGCTGTGTTGCCGCCGACCGACCTCGACGTTCCATCCGCAACGAACGCGCCGGCCGGTGGCGGTGGGGGCGTGGTTGTAGTGACCGGTGCAGTGGTGGTCGGAGCGGTGGTGGTCGGAGCGGCGGTGGTCGCTGAGGTTGTCGGCGTGGGGTCGGTGGTCGAACCAGGCGTCGTTGTCGGCGAGATGGTTGTGGTGGAGGTTGTGGTCGAGGTGGCGGTGGTTGTGGCCGCCTCGGTGCTCGAGGTGCTCGAGGTGCTCGAGGTGCTCGGCCCCTCCGTTGTCGCGGCCTCGGGGGGCGATGCGAGGCGTGCAGCAGAGGCGGCGGAGCTTGTAGACCCACTGGTGACACAACTGGTGATCACGGTCGTCGAACTGACCGTGCGTGTCAACGACTGCGTCGATCTCCACTCCAAGAAGGTCGACTGCAACGTGACTGTCCAGTTGGTCAACAGATTCAAGAGTGACAGCGGTGGGGTGGTCGAAGTAGTACTCGAGTCGAAAGTCTGCACGACCGGAGTGCCGACTGTGGGGGTGTAGGTGAGGCGATGGCCGTAGGCGGAGTTCGATGCCACCCAACTCAGCCGCGCACTCAACCCGACCGTATTGCACGTGAAACTGGTAGGGCGGGTAAGCGTCCCAGCTGTCACTGTGGCTCGTGCGTTGGCAGTGTCTGTCTGGGCCGCGAGGGTTCCGTCGGCACGCGAAAACCCTGGAACGACGCCACCCGCGACACACACAGCCAGTACGACGACTGCGATGCGATGGCGGCCGAAGGCCGCACTGTCACCGCCGCGGCGGGGCTCCGACGGTCGGATGATGAGGTAGAGCAGCGCCAGCGCCAGAAGACCACCGATCACCAACGCGAACGGCGTCTTCATCCAAGCCACCCCGTATCCGAGGTACGGCACGCTCACGATCACCCTGGAGGCGTCGGCAACGGCATACGGCTGAACATCGGCTTCCGCGTTGGCGTCGCCTTTCAACACGAGCGACGCAGAGTCACCGGCAATGGACTCGACCCCCTGTACGCGGTGCGTCACCCTGGCACCGTCGTCGCGTACGACGCTCACCACGTCGCCGGGTCGAAGCGCTGATGCCGCAACGTCTCGGCCTACGGCAAGCGATCCGGTGGGAATGGCCGGAGCCATCGATCCCGACGTCACCACCAACGGAGTCAACGAGAGGGACATCGCGAGCACGGTGAACACCATGCACGCGACACCCAGCGCTGCACCGATACCGAGCAGGACATTCAGTGCTCGGCTGGTGTGACGGCGCGGCGGATCCAGTACGTCAGCCATTGACAGCCGTCGCCGTCAGTACGAGGTTCACCGAACCGGACACGCCCTGATCAGTCGAGAGCGATGCGGTGGGAAGTGTGATCTGCACGCAGATGGTGTCCACGGCTCCGGCGACGACGGTTCGCGCCGAGTTCAGAACCCCACCCGTCCCGCTGCAGGTGTTGGAGGACGCGTTGACGGTCGGCGCACCCGCCGTCACCACCGAGGTGAGTGACAACCCCGGAGTAGCAACGGAGAGCACGCCGGTGTACGTGAAACCCAGTGTTCCACCGTTCTTGACCTTGACCGCGGCGGCTTTCGACTGTCCCGGCAGAAGTGTGCCCGTCGGAAGCGCAACGATGTACGGGCTGCCGGCCAAGCCCTGGTTCCCGTTGGTTGTGCCGTCGTCGAACTTGATGTCCACCGTGCCGGAGACGAATGTTCCGGATGTGGTGCTGGCGGTTGTGGACCACGCCGCGAGAGTTCCCACCGAGCCGAGTCCCAGAACCATGCCGAGACTCAGCGCCGCCTTCAGCCGCACGCTGCCCAGCACCTGGCGAATTCTCACGCGGACTTCTTCTTGGATCGCTCTCGGGCAGCCGAGGCGAATTGCCATGCCGCGTAACCGATGAGCACACCCGCAGCGATACCGACGACCGCGGTGCGAGTGGATCCTGTCAGCCAATTGTTGACGTATCCGAGGTACGGGATGCTGTACCAGACCGATCCCCTGACCTGCGCGGGTTGCACCGGCGATTGGTCTGGCACGTCGTTCGCGTCACCACGGGCGATGTATCGACGTTCGCCGTCGTCGTCGAATGCGGTCCCGACCACACGATGGGTGACCACTTCGGGAAGACCTGACTGGAGCTGGTAAGTGATGACGGTGCCGATGCCGATGTCGTCGGTAGGTTTGACCACGACGAGCGTTCCCGGCGGGTAGGTAGGCACCATGGACGGTGTCAGGATCGTGTAAGGCTGCGCGCCCGCAATCTTCGGAATCAGTACCGCCACGAGCAGGATCGCCGTAGCCGCGAGTAGTGCGGTCCAGGACACGATGGTCTTGATCCACCACAGCGGACCGGTCGGCTGAGAGTCGCCGACGCCTTCAGCCTCCTCTGGTATCACGTGATGGGTCATGTCGACTGCACTCCGAACGAGAACCGATGTTGATACGTCGCCGACGGCGCACCGATCACAGACTTCAGAACTGTAGTCACACACCACGTTGTCGTGGCGTCGACCGCCAACGCTTGCCACGGCGCGCCGACGGCCGTGGTTGTCGCTGAGGACGCCGTAAACGCCGGGAACGCGGACGGGCCCGATCCGCACGACGGGGAGACCGAGGCGGACAACGCCACCTGAACCGTCGCACCTGGAGTCGATACGGTGGGGCCTGCGGAATCGAGGCGGAAACGAAGCGGAGAGGTACCACTGTTGGTGATGACCAACAGTGCACTGACCGATTGATCCACAGCTACAGGTGATTTCTGCAACGCCGCGAAGGTGAAGACGGAACCGGACGACCGGGTACCGGGCGCGAGGTCGAGAAATCCGGTGGTCACCGAGGAACTGGTGATCTGCTCCCGATCACTCCACAACGCTCCGGTCGCCTGCACCGACCCACCCACCAGCGCCGCGGCGGCAACAACCGCCGCGGCGCCGAGGACCACCTTCGACTTCACGAGGAGAAAGCTGCTGTCGATTACGGGCGGACCTGCTGGACGGTCACGTCGAAGTCCTCGAACGATGCCGTCGTGTTGATCCCGACCTGGTCGATCGCATCGAATGCGATGGACACGGTCACGTCGATGACCAGATTGTCGTCCGCATCGGTGATCGTCGTGACGGGAGTTGTGGTGCCCTCCCGGAAAGCATCGACGTCGACGGTGAAGTTCGCCGCGGTGGGCGCGACTCGAGTGATGTTGCGCGCTGCGAGGATGCCGGCGTCCGGGCCTTCGGTGAACACCGGCACGAAAGTGGGATCGAATTCCACGTCGGCACTCAGGTTGTCACCGATGACAGTCACAGTCATCTCGGTGGTGTACTCGACGGTGTCGCCGGGCACCATGCGGAAGAGGCTGATGTCGGAAATGTCGACCGGCACACCCGGCACCGACACGTCCTGCCACGTCCCTGCCGCCGAACTGATGTCGAGCGTGCCGGTATTGATGGCCCCTCCGTCGACCGACTCGGAGTCACTCCACAGAGCCAGACTGCCCGCTCCACCGAGGAGAAGAAGAGCTGCCGCGCCTGCCGCCATCGCGCCCTTGGTTGCCTTGTTCATGTGACTGCTCCGTCGATCTCGTAAGTGCCCTCGGCGATGCCCGCTGTCGGGGTGGTGCCCACTACCGAGATGTTCGGGCAGGCGTCGAACGGCAGTCGCAGATGCGATGCGCGCGCTCTGCCAATTATTCGCCATTTCCTGGTTCGCCGTTACGCCTTTCTCGAACACGTCGTGCTCCGGCGGTGCGCTCGACGTCTGAAGAGGTCTTGAGCAGGTCGTTCGCGTAGCTCGTAAAGTACCCACCTAGTTCGGCATAAATGGCCTCCACCTGCACGTATTGCCCGCTTTGACCGGATCCTGGGATTGGCGTGATCATCGCCCATGAATGGCTTTCGTCGTCGGTACATCTCGCGGCGCCCCTATTTGTCCTTCAAACATACTTCGGTTTTGTTTCATGAAACTTTCGACAGGGCACCCATTGGCCCCTACTCCGGCACTCGAAGGACTCCCATGACCCACGACACGGCCACACCTCGGCAGCGCACCGAGCCCGCATCATCGGGCCCGGTTCTCCTGGTCGTCGTCAGCGCGATCATCGCTGTGGTCGGAGGATTCCTCGGCTCGGGCGCCGTGGTCGGCACACCCATCGCCGAAGCGGCGGCCGGCGCCCTCAGCGCGACAGCCACCCTGGTCGCACCGGCCGGACCCGCATTCTCCATCTGGTCGGTGATATACCTCGGACTGATCGCCTACGCGGTGTGGCAGGCACTGCCCGCCCAGCGCCGGTCCGAGCGGCAACGAGCACTCCGCGTGCCCATCGCCGTGACGATGCTGCTCAATGCCGCGTGGATCACCGTGGTGCAGTTCGGGCAGGTACTGCTGAGCGTCGTCGTGATCGTCGCGCTGCTCGCGAGCCTTGCGTTCGTGTTCGCGCGGCTGATCGCGGCCCAGCGGACCACCGCCGTCGACGCGCTCATCACCGACGGCACCGTGGGGCTGTATCTCGGGTGGGTTGCGATCGCGACGGTCGCAAATTTCAGCGCATGGCTCGCGTCGACGGGCGTCGAGTCGGCGGCCACCCTGTGGGCCGTCCTCGTTCTCGTCGTCGCGGCGCTCGTCGGACTGTTCCTGGCCACCGTCTCTGCCGGACGGATCGCGCCCGCACTGTCGCTCGCGTGGGGACTGGGGTGGGTCGCGCAGGGGCGCCTGTCCGGCGAGGTCCTGAGCACCACCGTCGGGTGGACTGCCGTGACGGCGGCAGTGGTCGTTCTCGTGGGCACGGTCGCCGTGCGAGTGCGCTCCCGCTGATGTTCCGTGTTCCCGCGGCCGCTGCAACCACCACGGGAACACACAACGCCAGCGGGAACTGAAGCGTCACCCCCATCGATACCGACAGTGCATCGCCGAAGTGCATTTTTGACTTGGACTTGTATGACACGGCGCCTTAGCGTCGTCTGTACAACCACGCACTGCGAGAAGGGCTGATGCACTGATGACTGCAACGGTGACGACCACTACTCCTCTGACCGGGGAGCTGATCATCGCCGGGTCCACCGTCCCCGGCACCGGCACGACCGTCCACGGCATCGATCCGTCCACCGGCGCGGATCTCGAGCCCGCCTACCGGCACGGCACGATGGCCGACGTCGAGGCGGCCTGCGCGGCGGCGGACGAGGCCTTCGACGCCTACCGCTCCACCACGTCCGCGGCGCGCGCCGACTTCCTCGACGCCATCGCCGAGAACATCGGGGCGCTGGGCGAGACGCTCATCGAGCGCGCGGTGGCCGAGTCCGGCCTGCCCGTCGGTCGGATCACCGGTGAGGTCGGCCGCACCAGCGGACAGCTCCGCCTCTTCGCCTCGGTGCTCCGCGAGGGCAGCTGGAACGGTGCCCGCATCGACCCCGCACAGCCGGATCGCGCACCCCTTCCCCGCGCCGACATCCGCCAGCGCAAGGTCTCCCTCGGACCGGTGGTCGTATTCGGCGCCAGCAACTTCCCGCTCGCCTTCTCCGTCGGCGGCGGCGACACCGCGTCGGCACTCGCCGCCGGATGCCCCGTCATCGTCAAGGCCCACGACGCCCACCCGGGTACGTCCGAATACGTCGGCCGCGCGATCACCGAGGCCGCCGCGTCGACCGGCATGCCGGCAGGCGTGTTCTCGCTCGTCTACGGCGACGGCCGCACCATCGGCACCGCTCTGGTCACCGACCCGCGCGTCAAGGCCGTCGGCTTCACCGGATCTCGTTCGGGCGGAACCGCTCTGGTGCGCGCCGCCGCCGATCGACCGGAACCGATCCCGGTGTACGCCGAGATGAGCTCCATCAACCCGGTGTTCCTGTTCCCGCACGCCCTCGAGACGCGGGCCGCGGATCTGGGCCGCGCCTTCGTCGCCTCCCTGACGCTCGGCTCCGGACAGTTCTGCACCAACCCCGGCCTCGTCATCGCGCAGGACGGACCAGGACTCGACGCCTTCGTTGCGGCCGCCGCGGACGCCGTCGCGACCAGCACCCCGACCACCATGCTGACGCCGAACATCGCCGACAGCTACGCACAGGGTGTCGACGCGCTGAGCACTGCCGCGGACGAGGTCGCCCGCGGCACCGTCACCGACGCACCCAACGCCGGCCGCGCGGCACTCTTCAGCACCGACGCCGCGACGTTCCTCGACCGAGACGTGTTGCAGGCCGAAGTGTTCGGCGCTTCCGCGCTCGTCGTCCGCTGCACCTCGGCCGAGCAGGTCGCCGCCGTGGCCCGCGCTCTCGAAGGTCAGCTCACCGCGACGATCCACGCCGACGCCGCCGATCACGCCGACGCCGGACGCCTGCTCCGCGTCCTCGAGCTGAAAGCCGGACGCATCCTCTTCGACGGGTGGCCCACGGGCGTCGAGGTGGGCCACGCGATGGTCCACGGCGGCCCCTACCCGGCGACGTCCGACTCGCGCTCGACATCGGTCGGCTCGCTCGCCATCGAACGGTTCCTGCGCCCCGTCGCATACCAGGACGTCCCCACCGCGCTGCTCCCCAGCGCCATCGCCGACGGCAACCCCGACGGCATCTGGCGGCGTGTCGACGGCCAGCTCTCACGCGACTGACACTTTCTCATCAGCTGACCGACCGGCCTCCGGACATCCCACACCACCTCAACTTCTCGTACACCAGGAGATCTCATGCTCGACGGCGTCCTCTTCTTCCCTGTCACCCCCTTCACCGACTCCGGCGAGGTGGACCACGCACTCCTCGCCGAGCACATCGCCAAGGGTGTCGACGCGGGCCCCGGCGGTGTCTTCATCGCCTGCGGCACCGGTGAGTTCCATGCGCTCGAGGCCGTCGAGTTCGGCGAGATCGTCGCCACCGCGGTGCGTACCGTCGCCGGCCGCGTCCCGGTCTACGCCGGCGCGGGTGGCTCGGTGGCCCAGGCGAAGATCTTCGCCCGGTCCGCTCGTGACAACGGTGCCGACGGCATCCTGCTGCTGCCGCCGTACCTGGTGGCCATGCCGCAGGCCGGTCTGGTCGAGTACACCCGCGAGGTCACCTCCGTCACCGACCTGCCGGTCATCGTCTACAACCGCGGCAACGCGCGTTACGACGAGGCCTCCGCCGTGGAGGTCGCCCACTTCCCCACCGTCGTCGGATTCAAGGACGGCACAGGAGATCTGGATCGCGTCTCGCGTATCGTGCGCGCGGTCGAGGACTCCCTGGCGCCCACCGGCAAGGCGTTCCAGTTCTTCAACGGACTGCCCACGGCCGAGGTCTCGCAGCAGGCATACCGCGCCATCGGCGTCACGCTCTACTCTTCGGCGACGTTCGCCTTCGCCCCGGAGCTGGCCCTGGCGTTCTACACCTCGCTCGAGAACGACGACGCCACGCTCACCGACGCCCTGCTGCGCGAGTTCTTCCACCCGCTCGTGCGCCTGCGCGACTCGGTGCCCGGCTACGCAGTCTCCCTGATCAAGGCGGGCGTCACCCTCGAAGGTGTTGCAGCCGGCCCTGTTCGGGCACCGCTGATCGACGCCGCTCCCGCGGACGTGGAGGCTCTCACCGCGATCATCGCGGCCGGCCGCGCCGTGCTCGCCGACTCCCTCGCAGCCGACTCGGTCACCAAGGAGGCCGTGCACTCGTGAGCGCCCGCATCACCGCCGTCACCGTCACCCCCGTCGCCTTCGCCGACCCGCCGCTGCTCAACACCGTCGGAGTCCATCAGCCCTTCGCTCTCCGCGCGATCGTGCAGATCCGGACCGACGACGGCGTCGTCGGCCTGGGCGAGACCTACGCCGACACCGCGCATCTCGTTCGCCTGAACGCGGCGGCCGAGGCCATGGTCGGGGTGGACGTCTTCGCACTCCACTCGCTGCGCGCCGTCGTGGACGAGTGCCTGGGCGGCCTGACGGTGACGGGTGGCGACGGGGTGGCCGGCATGATCACGACGGCCAGCACCACCGATCGGGTGTTCTCGCCGTTCGAGGTGGCGTGCCTCGACATCCAGGGCAAGATCCTCGGGCGGCCCGTCTCCGATCTGCTCGGTGGCCTGGTCCGCACGGCCGTGCCGTTCAGTGCCTACCTCTTCTACAAGTGGGCCGGGCACCCCGGCTCTGCGGACGACGAGTGGGGTGCCGCGCTCGATCCCGAGGGCATCGTCGCGCAGGCCCGACGGATGATCGACCGGTACGGCTTCGGCGCGATCAAGCTCAAGGGCGGGGTGTTCCCACCCGAGCAGGAGATCGCCGCGATGCACGCGCTGCGCGAGGCCTTTCCCGATCTCCCGCTGCGACTGGATCCCAACGCGGCGTGGACCGTCGACACGTCCCTCGAGGTCGCGTCGGCCCTGACCGGTGTCGTCGAGTATCTCGAGGACCCCACACCGGGCCTGGACGGGATGTCGGAAGTGGCTCGCAAGGCCGCCATGCCCCTGGCGACCAACATGTGTGTCGTGGCGTTCGATCAGCTCGAGCCGTCGGTCCGTCGCGACTCGGTCGGGGTCGTGCTGTCCGATCACCACTACTGGGGCGGACTGCAGCGCTCTCGGCTGCTCGCCGGCATCTGCGACACCTTCGGGCTCGGCTTGTCGATGCACTCGAACTCCCACCTCGGCATCTCGCTCGCCGCGATGGTGCACCTCGCCGGCGCCACGCCGAATCTCACGTACGCCTGCGACACCCACTGGCCGTGGAAGACCGAGGACGTCGTGGTCCCGGGCGTTCTGCGTATCGAGAACGGCGCCGTCGCGGTACCCACGGGTCCGGGGCTGGGCATCGAACTCGACGAGGACGCGCTGGCGAGGCTGCACCAGCAGTACCTCGACTGCGGGATCAGGGACCGTGACGACACCGGCTACCGGCAGAGTCTCGAACCCGACTTCGTCAACTCCTCGCCGCGATGGTGACCGGCCGTTCACACGGTCGGCTATCTTGAGCCGATGTTCTCGCTCTCGCGCCTGACGTGCTTCATCGCCGTCGCGGAGGAGCTGCACTTCGGCCGAGCCGCAGAGCGGCTCCACATGACCCAGCCCCCGCTCAGCAGGCAGATCCAGCAGCTCGAGAGTGAACTGGGCGTGCAGTTGATCGATCGGACGTCACGCTCGGTGACTCTCACGGCCGCCGGCGTGGCGTTCCTGCCCGACGCCCGCCGGATCGTCCGCTTGGCCGAGAGCGCAGCACTGACCGTCAAGCGCGTCCCCGCCGGTGATCTGGGCACCGTCGTCATCGGCTTCACCGCGGCGTCCGCGCACGCCGTGTTGCCTCGGCTGCTCTCGGACGTGCGCGCGGCTCTGCCCGACGTCGAACTCGTGCTGCGGGAGATGGTGTCGTCGATTCAGATCGACGCCTTGACGAGCGGGGATCTGGACCTCGGCCTGATCCGTCCCACCGTCACGCGACCGGGAATCCTGACGCGGCCCATCCACCGCGAGGCACTCGTCGCTGCGCTTCCCGAGGGGCACGAACTCCTCGACGTGGAGCGTCTGAGCGTGACGCACTTCGACGATCAACCCGTGATCATGTACTCCCCGGTGGATGCCCGCTACTTCCACGAGCTCCTCATCAGCACCTTCACCGTCGCCGGGGTCACGCCTCGGTACGTGCAGTACGTGACTCAGGTGCACACCATGCTGATGCTCGTGAGCTCCGGCCTGGGCTGCGCCCTGGTGCCGGCATCGGCGCGCACGATGCACACCGAGGGCGTCGTGTTCCGCGAGATCCGTTCCAGCACCGAGGAACCCGTGCGACTGAACGCCGCGTGGCGTCACGACGCCGCCAATCCCGCACTGCACCGTGTGCTGACGGACGTGAAGGCGCTGCTGCTTCTCGCGGATCGGACAGGTCACCGCTGATCCTGCAGCATCCGCGGCTCCCCGCAACGTCCGCGGGAAGGACAGGCGAACTAGTGCGCGACCTCGACCGGCGGCTTGACGGCCACGACGGGGCAGTGTGCGTCGAGCAGGACACGCTGAGACAGGCTGCCGAGCAACAGTTTTCCGACGGGTGAGCGGCGACGCACGCCGATGACGAGGAGCTCGACGTCCGGCTCGTAGGACATGTCGACGAGGTTGTCGGCGTGCGAGCGGCCGGGAACCGGTTCCGCCACCCGTGCCGCCACGCCGTCGGCGCCGGAGTCGGTGCGGGCAGCCATGATCAGCTCGTCGACCGCACTGCGATCACCGTCGACCACGACGGTGACGTCGGTACCGCGCATCTTGGCCTCGCGGAACGCGAACGGCAGTGCGTTGCGATCCTCGACGGTGTCCGCATATCCCACGACGACGCTCATCGGGTCTCCTTCTGATCGGGCTGGAAGACCGGCGTCACGAACGTGCCGTCGGCGAGGAACGAGTTCAGGTTCTCGAGGGTGAGCGCTTCCATCGCGGCGCGGGTCTGCACCGTGGCGCTCCCGACGTGGGGAAGCAGCACCACGGTGTCGAGGGCGCGAAGCGCGTCCGGCACCTCGGGTTCGTGAGCGAAGACGTCGAGCCCGGCGCCGGCCAACCGTCCGCTCTGCAGCGCCTCGACGAGTGCGTCCTCGTCCACGACGCTGCCGCGAGCCACGTTGATCAGGAAGCCGTCCGGCCCCAGTGCGTCCAGCGTCTCCCTGTCGACGAGCTGCTGCGTCTCCGGTCCGCCGGCCGCGGCCACGACCAGAACCTCCACTGCCGCAGCGAGTTCGCGCGGAGATGAGTAGTACTGGTACGGACTCGACTCGACGACGTTGCGGTTGTGGTAGCCGATGGTGCAGTCGAAGGCCTCGAGACGGTGCGCGATGGCGCCGCCGATGCGCCCGAGACCGAGAATGCCGACCCGAGATCCGCTGACCTGCCGCGCCAACGGCGGCATGGGCTTTGTGGTCCACTCGCCCGCGCGCACGTAGCGGTCGGCGGCGGAGAAGCCGCGGAGGATGTCGATGAGCAGCCCGAGGGCGGTGTCCGCGACGGCGTCGGTGAGGACGTCCGGAGTGTTGCTGACACCGATCCCGCGGCGGCGGGCCTCGTCGGCATCGGTGCCGTCGTACCCGACCCCGAAGTGGACGATCGCGCGCAGTGCGGGCAGGCGGTCCATGAGGTCCGCCTTCACGCCGACACGGCCGGACGTCACGACGGCGACGATCTCGTCGGCGTGCCGGCCGAGCATGTCGTCGCGATCATCGTCCGGCAGCACCAGCGCGCCGCCGGCCTCGAGTGCCTCCATGAGCGACGGCTTGAGTCCGCCGACCCGGAGAACGCGCGAAAATCGCTGCGGCCCATCGAGACCCGATACCGATCCGTTCGAGCTCGGCGTTCCACCGTCGGTCATGCCGCCTCCTTCACAGTGCGACGGCCACCAGGAGCGACGGCCATCGTCTGCGGTGATCGTATGTCGGCCGACGAATACCGGTCCAACACGCAATTAGCATGGATTCATACTCTTCCGGTATTGATATCGTGTGTTCTCGTGACGCAGCAGGTCAGAGCCTCGGCATTGTGATGCGGATCGCTCGATGCCGTCACCGCGAGCCCGAAATCGGCCCCGAACTGCGATTTCCCGGCCGATCGTCTGTTGACGGTCACTCCCCCCACTCCTACCGTGTGTCTACCGTCACAGGCGGTCCATCGGCTCCACCCCGGCGTGCGTCGTCAGCCCCGACACCACGCGCCCGGCGAAGCCCCCTCAGCTTGGAGGAATCCATGAGACCCACCCGCGCCACATCCCTGGTGTCGGTGATCGCCGCGTCCGCACTCCTCACCGGATGCACCGTCGCGAACTCGGACAGCGGGGACGCCGCGAGTCCCGACACCGTCCGTATCGTGCTGCCGCAGGAACCACCGACCCTGGAGCCGTGCGATGTCTCGTTGACGGCCATCGGCGTGGTCACGCGGTCCAACATCACCGAACCCATGATCGAGCGTGACCCCACCACGGGCGACCTCGAACCGAAGCTCGCCACGTCCTGGGAGCGCACGTCGGACACCGAGTGGACGATCCGCCTGCGCGACGACGTCACCTTCAGCGACGGCACGCCGTTCGACGCCGAGGACGCCGCCGTGTCGATCGATCGGGCCGTGAACTCGGATCTGGCCTGCAACGTCGAGGGATACGTCTTCGGCGACGACGACCTCACCGTCCGCGCCGTGGATCCGACGACGTTGACCGTCGCGTCACCGACTCCCGATCCGATTCTGCCGCTTCGGCTCTCGTTCATCGAGATGGTCAAGAGCGAGGTCGGTAGCGCCGAGCGGACCCGCGAGCCGATCGGCACCGGCCCGTACCGCATCGACTCGTGGGACTACGGCCAGCGACTCTCTCTGGTGCGTAATGACACCTACTGGGGCGCCGCACCGGAATTCACGCGGGCCGTCTACCAGTGGCGTACCGAGGGCAGTGTCCGCGCCGCCATGGTCACCAACGGCGAGGCGGACATCGCGACCGGCCTCGGCCCCGAGGACGGAGCCGGCGACCTGGGGGTCGCCTTCCCGAACAACGAGACCACCGCACTGCGGATGCAGGCCACCACACCGCCACTGGACGATCAGCGCGTGCGCGAGGCGATCAACTACGCCATCAACCGCGCGGGCATCGTCAAGGCGTTGTTCCGCGGAATGGGAGCGCCCGCAGCGCAACTCATCGCGGACGGCGTCGTCGGCTACAACGACGAGCTCACCCCGTGGCCGTACGACATGGAGAAAGGCAAGGCCCTGATCGACGAGGCTCGCGCCGACGGCGTTCCCGTCGACACCGAGATTCGCCTCATCGGCCGCACCGGGCAGTTCCCGAAGATCAACGAGACCGTCGAGGTGATCCAGAACGCGCTGGCCGGCATCGGTCTGAACGTGAAGATCGAGATGAAGGACACGGCGGGCACCGCCGAGTTCCAGGAACGGCCGTTCCCGAACGTCGGGCCGTACCTCCTGGTGATCCAGCACGGCAACCAGGCCGGCGACGCCGCGTTCACGATGGATCAGTACATGCGCAGCGACGGCTTCCAGAGCTCCTACGGCACAACCGACTTCGACGAGGGAATCGACGAGGCCGAATCGCTGACCGACGAGGAGCGACAGACCGCGTTCGCCGATCTCTTCGCCCGTGAACCCGAGGAGATCACGCAGATGGCGTACATCGCGCACATGAACGGTGTGTTGGCCAAGGACCCGCGCATCGACTACACCCCCGATTCCGCCACCGTCGACGAGATGCGACTGGCCGAGATGACCCGGAGTTCCGATGCGACCGACTAGCCCCACCCGCCAGCAGCCCACCTCCGGAAGGGAGTGACCGCCATGTTCGCCTTCCTTCGACGACGCGTCTACACCAGCCTCGTACCCCTGCTGGTCGTCCTCATCGGCGTCTTCTTCCTCGCCCGACTGACCGGCGACCCCACCAGTCTCTACCTGCCGGAGTCGGCCACCCCCGCCCAACGCGAGGCCTTCGCCGCGCAGAACGGCTTCGACCAGTCCGTGTGGACGCAGATGGCCGACTACTTCGGCGGCGTCCTGCATCTCGATTTCGGCGAGTCACTGCGCACCGGTGAAGCCGCATCGACGATGGCTCTGCGAGCCTTCCCCGCGACGCTGCAGTTGGCCTTCGTGACGATGCTGCTCGCCGTCATCGGTTCCATCGTCATCGGCTGCTGGGCCGCCTACCGCCCCAACTCGATCGCCGACCGCTTCTCGAGTCTGCTGTCGATGACCGCGGCCAGCATCCCGGACTTCTGGTTCGCCATCACCGGCGTCTGGATCTTCGCCGTCGTGCTCGGTGTGCTGCCGACCTCCGGAACCGGCGGTGCTGCCGCCTGGATCCTGCCGATCGCGACCCTGCTGATCCGTCCGCTGGGCGTGCTCACCCAGGTGGTCCGCGGAGCCATGGTGTCCGCCCTGTCCGCACCGTACGTCCGGCTGGCACGGAGCAAGGGCGCCGGCGACCTGCGCGTCGTCACCCACCATGCGCTGCGCAACGCAGCGGCTCCCGCTCTGACCGTCGCCGGCGACCTCACCGTCGGCCTGGTGAACGGCGCCGTCGTGGTCGAGGCCATCTTCGGGTGGCCCGGCATCGGCAAGTTGATGATCGACGCAATCCTGCAGCGCGACTTCGCCGTCCTCCAAGCAGCCGTTCTCCTGACGGCCGTGAGCATCTTCGTTCTGAACATCGTGATCGACGCGTGCTACGCGCTGCTCGACGCACGGGTTCGCGACAAGGCCAAGGTCTGAGAGGTACACCCATGACACTCGAAGCAAGCAAGGACAGCTCGGGCGTTCCGGTTCCCCCGGTACTGCCGCCCACCCCGGACGCCGCGCCCTCGCGCACGACCTCCATGCCGCTGTGGCGTCTGCTGCTGCGGGACCGCGTCGCCACCATCGCGGCGGGCATCCTGGTGCTGGTCTTCCTCACCGCGATCTTCGGTCCCATGCTGGTCGGCGACACCGCCACCCGTCAGGACCTCGATCGATCCAATCTGGCGCCGTTCTCCCTCGACACCGGCTTCATGAACATCCTCGGCACCGATCCGCTCGGCCGCAGCATGCTCGCGCGCCTCATCCTCGCCAGCCGGACCACGCTGTCGGTCGCGATCCCCGCAGTCATCCTGTCCGGCATCATCGGCTCGATCATCGGCATGTGGGCCGGCTACCACCGCGGCTGGCGCGAGACCGCCGCCATGCGCGTCGCCGACGTCATCATGAGCTTCCCGTCGTTGCTGATGGCCGTCGTCGTGCTCTACGTCTTCTCCCCCAGCGCCGCGAACATCGTGCTGATCCTGACCATCACCCGCATCCCGATCTACCTCCGCACGGCCCGCGCCGAGAGCGCGGAGCTCCGATCGCGGGTGTTCGTCGACGCGGCCCGCACGTTCGGCGCCGGCAGCGGCGCGGTGATCCGTCGCCACGTGGTGCCCATCCTGCTGCCCACGTTGCTGACCGTCGCCACGCTCGACTTCTGCTTCGTCATGCTGGCCGAGTCGTCGCTCAGCTTCCTCGGCATCGGCATCCAGCCGCCCGACATCAGCTGGGGCCTCATGGTGTCCCAGGGCCGTACCTACCTGCAGAGTGCCTGGTGGCTCTCCTTCTTCCCCGGACTCGCCATCGTCATCACCACCGTGTCCGCGACCGTGCTCGCCGCATGGGCCCGCATCGCCACCGACCCGGCACAGCGCTGGCGCCTCACCCTCCCGCGTTCGAAGAGAAAGGCACGCCGATGAGTGCTCCCGCTCTCGCCCGCACCGCGCTCGAGGTCGACAACCTGACCGTCGAGATCCGCACCCCGTCGGGCACCGTGCGTGCCGTCGACGGAGTGTCGTTCAGCGCGAAGCGCGGCCGCACACTCGCACTGCTGGGCGAGTCCGGCTGCGGCAAGTCCATGACGGCCCAGGCCCTCGTCGGGTTGCTCGAGCCGATCGCCGACATCGTCGACGGCACCGTCATGCTCGGCGACACCGACCTGGTGACGGCGAACTCCAAGACCCGCCGCCGCATCGCCGCGAACGAACTCGCCATCGTCTTCCAGGACGCGCTGACGGCGCTCAACCCCGTCTACACCGTGGGCACACAGTTGGCGGAACCGTTCCGCATCCACCGCGGCATGTCGGCGAAAGCTGCACGTGTCGAGGCGATCTCGCTGATGGAACGGGTGGGCATCCCGGAGCCCGAGTCGCGCGCCGACTCCTACCCGCACCAGTTCTCGGGCGGCATGCGTCAGCGCCTGCTCATCGCGATGGCCGTCGCCCTGGGCCCCACCGTGCTGCTGGCGGACGAGCCCACCACCGCTCTCGACGTCACCGTGCAGGCCCAGATCATGTCGTTGCTGCGCGACCTGCGCACCGAGCACGACATGGCCGTCATCCTCATCACGCACGACCTCGCCCTGGTCGCGGAGGAAGCAGACGACGTCGCCGTCATGTACGCCGGCACCGTCGTGGAGACCGGGCCCGTCGCCGAGGTGTTCGGCTCACCGCAGCATCCGTACACGAAGGGACTGCTCGACTCGGTCCCCGTCGCCACCGTGCGCGGCGAGCACCTCCAGTCCATCGGCGGCACCCCGCCGGATCTGCACTCCATCCCGCCGGGATGCGTGTACCAGGCTCGATGCCCCATCGCGCGCGCCGTCTGCGTCGCGCAGCGCCCCGAGCTCCGCAGTGTCGCCGGCACCAGCCGCGCGACCGCATGCCATTTCCCCGAGGAGGTGTCCGGTGTCCGTTACGACAACAGTGGCGAGTGAGGCCGCGGCCACGCAGGCCGCACCGTTGCTCCAGGTCCGTGGAGTCTCCAAGACGTTCGACGTCGCGGCCGGCAGCGGCGGCCACAAGAAGTTGCGGGCACTCGACGGCATCGACCTCGAGCTGCGCCGCGGCGAGACCCTCGGCCTCGTCGGTGAGTCCGGCTGCGGCAAGTCCACTCTCGCGCGCACGCTCATGATGCTCGAACGGCCCGACACGGGCACCGTGTCGTGGGACGGCGTCGATCCGTTCGGCCTGAAGGGCAAGGAACTGCTCGCGTGGCGTCGGCGGATCCAGATGGTCTTCCAGGACCCGTACGGATCGCTCAACTCGAGGATGTCGGCGGCGGAGATAATCTCGGAGCCGTGGCACACGCACCGCACGATGTACAAGACCAAGCGCGACCGCGCCGCCCGCGTCCGCGAGTTGCTGCACCTCGTCGGTCTGCGTCCCAGCGACGAGCACCGCTACCCGCAGGAGTTCTCCGGTGGTCAGCGCCAGCGTCTCGGCATCGCCCGGGCCCTGGCACTCGACCCGAGTGTCGTGGTGTGCGACGAGCCCGTCTCGGCTCTCGACCTGTCGGTCCAGGCGCAGGTACTCAACCTGCTGTCCGACCTGCAGAAGGAACTGGGCATCAGCTACGTCTTCATCTCGCACGACCTGTCGGTGGTGCGGCACGTCGCCGACAGGGTCGCCGTGATGTACCTCGGCCGGATCATCGAGACCGGACCGACGGACGACGTCTTCGACCACCCCACGCACCCGTACACCGAGGCGCTGATGTCGGCAGCTCCGACACTGGATCCCTCGACCCGGCGTTCGCGCATCCTCCTGGAGGGCGAGGTACCGTCGCCTCTGAACCCGCCGTCGGGCTGCCGTTTCCGCACGCGCTGCGCTCACGCGACGGACGTCTGTGCCACGGGCGTCCCCCCGTCGGTCGGGCGTCTCGGGAACCTGCACATCGCCGAGTGCCACCACCCGCGATCGGACGCCGTGGCCGTATGACCGTGCTCGCATGACCGGCCTCGAATGGCTGGTCGTGGGCGTCGCGGTATTCATGGCGTCGTGTCTCCAGTCGTCCATCGGCTTCGGCATGGGGATGGTCGCGGCGCCCATCCTGGCCATCATCGATCCGCGGATGGTGCCCGGCACGATCATCCTGCTCGCCACCGCGCTCACCGCGCTGGTGGTGGTACGGGAGCGCACGAGCATCGACGTGCGCGGGGCCGGCTGGGCACTGGTGGGACGAGTACCCGGCGTGATCGCCGGCGCCGCGCTGCTCGTCGCGCTGCCCGAGCGGGGAGTCTCCATCATGCTCGGCGCGGTGGTGCTGTTCGGCGTCGTGGCCACGGCGATCGGCTGGTCGCCGACACCGCGACGCGGATCGCTCATGACCGCGGGCGCCGCGTCCGGACTGCTCGGCACCGCCACGTCCATCGGCGGGCCACCCATGGCGCTGATCTGGAGCGGCAGCAGCGGCGCCGCGTTGCGCAGCACCATGAGCGGCTTCTTCCTGATCGGCTCGATCATGTCGCTGGCCGCGCTCGGGGTCACCGGTTCCCTCGACGCGCACTCCCTGGCGACCGGCGCCCTGCTCCTGCCCGTCGTCGCGCTCGGGTACGTGGCCTCGCGCTGGGTGAACCGCGTACTCGACCGTCGACGGCTGCGATGGGTGTCCATCGTCGTGTCCGCGGGTGGTGCGCTCGTGCTGCTCGTCGATGCGCTGGTGTGAGGTGCTCGGGTTCGGGTGGCGCAGCGGGCGCGACTGGGGAGCGCACACACCCTCTGGTGAGCCCACACCCACTACAGCCGGCTGAAAGGGGTGTGCGGTTCACCGCAGGTGTGTGCACTCCGCACCGGCGCAGTCATACCGATACCCGCCCTGCATCGCTGCATCCACAAATGGTGTTGGACGGGAATGAATTACCCGCTCTAGGCTCATCGACGTGAGCACCGTCACCGAGGTCAGAACCTCCCATGCCACGCCCGTCGTCACCGCGATGCGCGTCGTTCCCGTCGCCGGCCACGACAGCATGCTGC
This sequence comes from Rhodococcus sp. PvP016, assembly GCF_017832185.1. NCBI lineage: Bacteria > Bacillati > Actinomycetota > Actinomycetes > Mycobacteriales > Nocardiaceae > Rhodococcus > Rhodococcus sp. PvP016. Next base: position 21,761 of record NZ_JAFIBH010000001.1, read on the forward strand.
TGAATCTCAGCGGCGCCCATGCACCGTTCTTCACCCGGAACCTGGTCGTGCTGACCGACTCCGACGGGCGCACCGGTGTGGGCGAGGTGCCGGGCGGCGAGCCCATCCGCCGCTGTCTGGAGGACGCCCGAGCTCTCGTCGAGAACGCCTCGGTGGGCGACTACCACGCCGTTCTCAACGCGATGCGCCGCGCGTTCGCAGACCGCGACTCCGGTGGACGCGGCGCCCAGACCTTCGATCTGCGGATCGCCGTGCACGCCGTGACGGCCGTCGAGAGTGCGCTGCTCGATCTCCTCGGCCAGCACCTGGGGGTGAGCGTCGCGGCCCTGCTCGGTGACGGCCGCCAGCGGGACCGGGTGCAGGCACTCGGGTATCTCTTCTTCCTCGGCGACCGGAACAAGACGGATCTCGCGTACCGCGCTCCGTCGGACGAGGGCAGCTCCGCCGACGCCTGGTCCCGCCTGCGCCACGAGGAGGCACTGACGCCCGACGCCGTGGTCGCACTCGCGGAAGCGGCGCACGCCAGGTACGGCTTCCAGGACTTCAAGCTCAAGGGCGGCGTCCTTCCCGCAGCGCAGGAGGCCGACGCCGTCCGCGCCCTCGCGGAGCGCTTCCCCGCCGCACGCATCACGCTGGATCCCAACGGCGGGTGGCTCCTGAAGGACGCGATCGAGACGTGCCGTGGTCTGCGCGACGTGCTCGCCTATGCGGAGGATCCGGTCGGACCCGAAGGCGGATTCTCCGGGCGCGAGGTGATGGCCGAGTTCAAGCGCGCGACCGGTCTGCCCACCGCCACCAACATGATCGCCACCGACTGGCGCGAGATGGGGCACACCATTCGATCCGGAGCCGTCGACATCCCGCTCGCGGATCCCCATTTCTGGACGATGAACGGATCGGTCCGCGTCGCGCAGCTCTGTGACGCCTGGGGTCTGACGTGGGGCTCGCACTCCAACAACCACTTCGACGTCTCGCTCGCCATGTTCACGCACGTCGCAGCCGCCGCTCCCGGTGAGATCACCGCCATCGACACGCACTGGATCTGGCAGGACGGGCAGCGCATCACGACGAGTCCGTTCCCCATCGTGGACGGGTACCTCACCGTCCCCGATGCGCCGGGTCTCGGAGTGACCCTCGACATGGAGCGCGTCGAGGCCGCACACGAGCTGTATCAGCGCGAGGGGCTCGGGGCCCGCGACGACGCGATCGGCATGCAGTACCTGGTGCCGAACTGGACCTTCGACAGCAAGCGCCCCTGCCTGCAGCGCGCATGAAGGTCGTCGTCGCGGACCGCAATCTTCTCCCGCATCGGGACGCCGTCGAGGCGGGGATGCCGGACGGCACCGTCGTGTCGTGGCACGAACGCTTCGACGAGGACGAGCTCGTCGCCGACCTCGCCGAAGCCGACGTCCATGTCGGGGGCCGGGTCACCGAGGCCATGGCGCAGGCCGGTCGGGGCCTGCGACTCGTCCAGGTCGCGGGGGCCGGTGTCGACAACGTCGCCCGTGCGGCCCTTCCGCCGACCACACTGCTGGCCAACACGTTCCACCACGAGGACTCCATCGCGGAGTACGTGCTCGCGTCGGCGGTGCTGTTGCGGCGCGGCTTCCTGACGCAGGATCGCGCACTGCGACAGGGCGTCTGGTCGACCTCGGTGTACGACGACACGCTGCCCCAGCCGTCCGCGACAGCGGGCGCCCGTGTGGGCCTCGTCGGCTTCGGCCACATCGGGCAGCGCTCGTGGTCGCTGCTGCGCACCCTCGGCTGCCTCGGCGCTGCCGTGACCGGACGCGGAGCCGTCGACGTGGCCGCTCACGGCCTGGAGTGGGCCGGCGACACCACGGAACTTCCGCGGCTGATGGCGGAGTCGGACATCGTCGTCGTCTCGGCGCCTCTCTCCGCGGCGACGACCGGCATGATCGGCGCGGACGAGCTCCGCGCCCTCGGGCCCGCGGGAGTCCTGATCAACGTCGGCCGCGGGCCCCTGGTGCAGGAGCGGCCGCTGCACGACGCGCTGGCGACCGGCGAGCTCGGCGCCGCGGCCATCGACGTCTGGTACAGCTACCCCGGCCCGGACGGTCGCGGCGAGCCGAGTGCACTCCCGTTCGGAAGCCTGCCGAACGTGCTGATGACGCCGCACTCGTCCGGCATCACGCGCCGTACGTTCGAGGGCCGCTGCCGCGACATCGTCGCCAACATCCGACATCTCGCCGACGGGACTCCGCTGATCAACCTGGTCGGCTGACCCCGATCACGACGAAGGCCGGTCACCACGCGGGCGACCGGCCTTCGTCGAGGCGGCGCTAGGAGACGCCGAGCATCTCGTGATCCTTCAGCGACGACGTGATCACCCGGAGGTGGTCGTCGACCCCGCCGAGCGTGTGCTCGATGGCCGTGAGACGCGAGAAGTAATGTCCCACAGGGTATTCGTCCGTCACACCGATTCCGCCGTGCAGCTGGATCGACTCCTGGCCGATCTGCCGGGCGGAGCGTCCGATCTGCAGCTTCGCCCGCGACGCGACCGTGGGATCGGGGGATCCGTCGGCCAACGACATCGTGGCGTAGAGCGCCATACTGCGGGCCAATTCGAGCTGCACGTACATGTCCGCAGCGCGGAACGTCAGTGCCTGGAACTTGGCGAGCGGCACACCGAACTGCTTGCGCTGCTTCAGGTATTCCGTGGTGAGCCGCAGCGACTCCTCCATCGCACCGAGCGCCTCGGCAGCGAGAGCCGCCTGTGCACGAACGTTGGACGCCACGATGGCGGCACTGGCGTCGCCGCCGTCTCCGAGCGGTTCGCCCGCGACGTCCGACAGCTCGAGCGACGCGCCGCGCAGTCCGTCGTGGGTGCGGTAGGTCTTGCGCGTGAGCCCCTCGGCATCGGCCGCGACGAGGAACAGGCCCACACCGCCGCCGGGCAGCGCCGCGCTGATCACGAAGTGATCGGCGCAGTCACCGTGCAGCACAGGATTCTTCACCCCCGACAGTGCCCACGAGCCACCCGATCCGGCCGGCCTCCGGCCTTCACGCAGGTCCTCGGTGGCCGACGTCGACACCTCGGCCGCCGGCCAGCGGGTGCCCGGCTCGGAATGCGCGAACGCGAGGAGGGTCTGCCCCTCCGCGACGCCCGGCAGGATGCGCTGACGCTGATCGGTCGATCCGACCTCGGTGATGAGACCGCCCGGGATCAGCACGCAGTCCAGCAGCGGCTCGGGTGCGAGGCGGCGACCGATCTCGGTCATGACCGCGAAGGTCTCCACCGGTCCGGCGTCCATGCCGCCGTCGTCCTCGGCGAAACTGAGGCCGAGCAGGCCCAGCTCGGCGAACTGCTTCCAGACCGACTCGGTCCAGCCGCGCTCGCTCTCGACCGCGGCCTTGCGCTTCTCGTTGTCGTAGCTGCGGGCGAGCACGTCACGCACCGTGTCGCGCAGCAGCTTCTGTTCTTCGTCCAGTTCGAACTGCATGTCGTGCGCTCCTAGAGACCGAGAATGCCGGACGCGATGATGGTGCGCTGCACCTCGTTCGAGCCGCCGTAGATGGATGTCTTGCGAAAGTTCAGGTAGGTCGGGGTCGCACGCTGCGCCCAGACCGGTGTCGGCGAGTCCTCACCGGCCGCGAACGGGAGCGAGTCCGGGCCCGCCACGTCGGTGAGGATCTCGGTGGCCAGCTGCTGGAGCTCGCTGCCTCGGAGCTTGAGCACCGACGACGCCGGGTTCTCCTTGCCGGAGACGTAGCTGGAGACGATGCGCAGCTGAGTGAGCTCGAGTGCGAGCACCTGGTTCTCGAGCTCGGCGAACCGAGCGGCGAAGACAGGATCGTCGAGCAGCGTGCCGGTCCCGACCCTGGTCTCGGCCGCGAGCGCCTTGGCCTGCGCCAGCTTGGTCTTGGTGAAGCCGAGCCGCGTGATGCCGGTGCGCTCGTTGCTCAGCAGGAACTTGGCGTAGGTCCAGCCGGCGTTCTCCTCGCCGACGAGGTTCTCGACGGGGACGCGCACGTCCTCGAACCAGACCTCGTTGACCTCGTGGCCGCCGTCGATCAGCTTGATCGGGCGCACCGTGATGCCGGGGGTCTTCAGGTCGACCAGGATGAACGAGATACCGGCCTGCTTCTTCGGCGCGTCCGGGTTGGTGCGCGCCAGCACGAAGATCCAGTCGGCGTACTGGCCGAGCGTGGTCCACGTCTTCTGGCCGTTGATGACGTACTCGTCACCGTCGCGCAGAGCAACCGTGCGGAGCGACGCGAGATCCGATCCCGCCTCGGGCTCGGAGAAGCCCTGGCACCACCAGATGTCGAGGTTCTGCGTGGGCGGGAGGAACTTCTGCTTCTGCTCCTCGCTGCCGAAGGTCGCGATGACGGGCCCCACCATCGAGATGTTGAAGGCCAGGGGCTCGGGCACCGACGCGAGCTGCAGCTCGTCCAACCAGATGTGGTGCTGCATCGGGGTCCAGTCCTTGCCACCCCATTCGACGGGCCAGTGCGGGCTCGCCATGCCGTGCTTGTTCAGGATCTGCAGCGTCGTGATCATGTCCTCGCGCTCGAGTTCCTCGCCTGCCGCGTTGCGCTCGCGGATCTCGGCGGGAATCTCGGTACGGAAGAAAGTTCGCATCTCGTCGCGGAACGCAGCTTCCTCATCGGTGAGTGCCAGGTTCATCTGTGACCTTTCGAAGTCATTCGCTGATCTCTAGCACCGTACTCCCCGGTAACCAGGCTCGGACAGGGGTGCCGTCAACCGATATTCTGGTGCCCGACCATGACCGATCACCCCGACTCCCAGGCGCGGAACAGCTCTGTCCGAGTGGCCCTCGTGCGCCACGGCGAGACCGACTGGAACGTCGAGGGACGCCTGCAGGGCTCCTCCGACATCCCGCTCAACGACATCGGGCGCAGCCAGGCCCGGACCGCGGCCGCCGCGCTGGCCGACGACTCGTGGGACACCCTCGTCAGCTCACCGCTCTCACGGGCGTCGGAGACCGCCGACATCATCGGCCACGTCATCGGGCTCACCCGCTCGGCCGGTCACGAGGACCTGATGGAACGTCGCTTCGGACGGGCCGAGGGCATGACCGGCTACGAGGCGTGGGCGTACTGGCCCGACGGTGACTACCCGGGCGCAGAGTCGCACGAGGCGCTCGCCGAGCGCGGGCGTCGTCGACTCGACCTGCTGGCCGACGAGAACCCCGGCAGATCCCTCATCGCCGTGGCCCACGGCGGCATCATCCGGGCGGTGCTGAGGTCCATCACCGGACACCCTGCGCCGCGCATCGCGAACGCCGGCGTGAGCATCGTCGTCCGCGACGACGAGGGCTGGTCGGTCCGCACCGTCAACTCGATCCCGGTCCGCCGGAGCCGACGACTGCGCTGAGACATCAGGGGAGAAACGTCTCCACGGGAGCGGGGCGCCCGTAGAGATAGCCCTGCGCGTACGTGCAGCCGAGTTCGGTGACGATGCGCTCCTGCTCCTTCGTCTCCACCCCCTCCGCGACGGTGCGCATGGTCAGGGCCGTGGCCATGGCCTCGATGGCCGACACGATGGACACCGACGCGTCGTCGACCGGAACACGGTCGATGAACGACTTGTCGATCTTGATGACGGTGATGGGCAGATCCCGCAGGCGGCCCAGCGAGGAGTACCCCATCCCGAAGTCGTCGAGCACCAGCACGATGTCCTGCTCGGCGAGACGAGCGAGGACCCGATTGGCCACCACCGGATCGGCGATGAGGGCACTTTCGGTCACCTCGAGCCCGAGTACCGACCCGTCCAGGCCGTGCGACGCCAAGAGGTCGGCGACGACGTCCGGAAGCCGCTCGTCGCGCAGTTGCAGCACCGAGAGATTGACCGACATCGAGATACCCGGCGCGCCCGCCACCCGCAGTCGCACCAGATCGCCCAGAGCCGTGTCGAGCACCCAGGTCCCTATCTCGGAGATCATGTTGGTGGCCTCGGCGACCGGGATGAACTCGTCCGGCCCGACCCACCGACCGCGATGCTTCCATCGCACCAGCGCCTCGTAGACCAGCACGTCGTGGGTCCGCAGCGACACGATGGGTTGGTAGTGCACCGCCATCTCCCCGCGCGCGACCGCACCGCGCAGCGCGCTGCCCAGCTCGACCGACCGGGTCGCCGCAGTGCGCAGGGACTCGTCGAAGAACGCGTACGCCGCCGGCCCGCGGAACTTGGCGTCGTACATCGCCGTGTCGGCCTCGCGGACCAGATCGTCCGCCAGCCCGGCGGGACCGCAGGACGTCGCGATGCCGATGCTGACGCTCACGTACAGCGACGCCACACTCAACTCGAACGGTTCCGCGAACGCGGCCAGGAGCAGTTCCGCGAGTTCCTCGGCGCGGGCCCGATCACAGTGCGCCACCACCACGAACTCGTCGCCGGCGTACCGCACGACGTCCTCGTCGGAGGAGACCACGCGCCGGATGCGCTGCGCCGCCGCCTGGATGAGCTCGTCGCCCGCGCGGTGGCCGTACGAGTCGTTGACGACCTTGAAGTTGTCGAGGTCCGCGAACAGCACGGTGGTGGCCGACGCCGACGACGACGGTCTCCGCGCGGCGCGCTCCAGGATCGACTCGAGCATGGACCGATCGGGGAGACCGGTGAGCGAATCGTGGGTGGCGTCGTGGCGGGCCTTGTCCTCGCTGCGCTGCACCCGGCTCAGCGCCCGCTCACCGCGGACGAACATTCCCACCAGGATCACGGCCAGGAAGGTCGAGCGGACCACCACGTCCGCTGTCCCCACCGCCTCGCCGACGAGCGGCAGCGCGGCACAGGTGGCGACGAGAGCGACGGACACCGTCATCCGCTGCCGCGTGAGCGCAGCCGTCACACCGCCCGTGCGGCCCACCCTGGCCATCGACGGATGCAGCGAGGCGGCGGCCAGCAGAACGAACGCGAGCAGATACATCGCGTCGAGTACGACCGTGGGCGCCGCGACCGAGCGGGCGGTCGCGATCGCGTAGCCGAGATCGCCGACGATGGTGACGAGCAGTGCGGCGACGAGGAGAACCAGGGACACGTTGAAGCGAGTCTTCGACAACAGCAGGAAGAACGCCATCGTGAACAGGCCGGCGTCGATCGCGGGAAACAGCCCGTTGAGCACCAGTGACGGCACGTCTCGCGTGGTCGAGAGGACCGGAGCCACCAGCAGCACCCAGGACACGAACGTCATGCCCAGCGTGACCAGGACCGCGTCGATGATGGTCGGGGTGGGACGCGAATTCCCCCCTCGCCGCGACCAGCCGACGATGCCGAGGACGAGCAGCAGATACCCGAGCAGCACCAGCACCTCGGGCAGCAGCCGGAGTAACGAGGGCAGGTCGTCGCGCACGCTCCGCGCGGACAGACCCACCAGGAAGGACGTCGCCGCTCCGAGCATGCACCGCCAGGCGTAGGTGTCGGTCGGGCTGTTGCGCCGCAGCCCGACCAGGACCACGACCATGCACCCGATGGCACCCACCGCGAAGACACCGGTCCGGATCGACGCGGGCACGACGAGGTAGACGGCCAGCACCACGGCGGCCACGGTGAACGACACCGCCAGGTAGCGCCCCGGCGACCGGACGGGCCGATCGAGGCGCGATCGGCTCAGGGCCGCGGCCGTCGATCGCGGGGGAACGGGCGCCGACACCATCGACTCGTCCTCCTCGACCACCGCGCGTGAGCGTGTCCCCCGAACCACGACCTGTCCGACCACAACCTAGTCGCCCACAACCCGGCTGAGCAGTGAAAAGACGAGCAGCGCCGAGGGAGCGACCATGCCTGTACGGACGGCACCGAGGCTGCCGGGTGTGCCCGGGATCGGAGGCCTCGAGTCGACTCACCGCGATCCGGGCGGTGCCACCCCGCACGAGAGCCAGGTGAGGGGCTGTTTCCGACGCCGAACGGGCACTCTCGCGGCCGCCTGAAGGCTGTAACGACTCGATAACGAAGAGACCGATCGCCCCTCTCGATGCTGAGGTTCGGCCACTACTTCGGTAGGTCTGGGTGAGTGAGTACTCCCGAATCAGGTTCTGTCGACAACCCGACACCGGCGCTGAAGGACGCTCCGCCCGGGGTTCTCCGGCGCGCGATCGGCGCTTCCGCGATGGGCAACGCGACCGAGTGGTTCGACTACGGCGTGTACGCCTACACCGCCACGTACATCTCCCGTGCGTTCTTCCCGGACGACCTCGAATCCGCCACCTTGCTGACGCTGGGCATCTTCGCGGTGTCCTTCCTCGTGCGGCCTCTCGGCGGCCTCGTCTGGGGACCGCTGGGCGACCGCCTCGGCCGCAAGCACGTCCTCGCACTGACCATCATTCTGATGGGCACTGCGACCTTCCTCATCGGTGTCATTCCGAGTTACGCCTCGATCGGCTTCTGGGCACCGGTTCTGCTGGTGATCCTGCGCATGATCCAGGGCTTCTCCACCGGCGGTGAATACGGCGGCGCCGCCACGTTCATGGCCGAGTACTCCCCCGACCGCAAGCGCGGTTTCTACGGCAGTTTCCTGGAGTTCGGCACGCTCGGCGGCTTCTCCCTCGGCGCCCTCGTGGTGCTGGCCGTCGACCTGCTCTCCACCGACGCGTTCATGGACACGTGGGGCTGGCGACTGCCGTTCTTCGTCGCCGGGCCGCTGGCGCTCATCGGGCTCTACATGCGGTCCAAGCTCGAGGACACCCCGGTGTTCCGTGAACTCGAGACCGAGGACGCGGTGGAGCACAAGACGTCCACCCAGTTCCGTGAACTGATCGCCACCTACTGGCGTCCGATCCTCACGCTGATGGGCCTCGTCGTCGCGCTGAACGTCTGCAACTACACGCTGCTGAGCTACATGCCGACCTATCTGGAGAGCCGGATCGGACTGTCGAGCACGTCGTCTCTGTTCCTCGTCGTCATCGGCCAGTTCGCCATGATGCTCGTGATCCCGTTCGCCGGAGCACTGTCGGACAAGGTGGGACGCAAGCCGCTGTGGCTCGTCTCGATGGTCGGACTGCTGATCTTCGCGATCCCGATGTACATGCTGATGACGGTCAACTTCGGATGGGCCATCGTCGCGTTCACGGTGCTGGGCCTGCTCTACGTCCTGCAGCTCTCGACCATCTCGGCGACGTTCCCGGCCATGTTCCCGACGCACGTGCGGTTCGCCGGCTTCGCCATCGCCTACAACGTGTCGACGTCGTTGTTCGGTGGCACCGCTCCGGCGGCCAACGAGTGGCTCGTCGAACGGACCGGCAACGACCTCGTCCCGGCGTTCTACATGATGGGCGCCTGTGTGGTCGGCCTCATCGCGCTGCTCTTCGTCGCCGAGACCGCGGGCGCGTCGATCCGCGGACGCGGAGTTCCCGGCGTCGACACCGAGGCGCATCCCTCGGCACTGCAGAAGAGCTGACGGCTTGGCGAGTACGTCCGTAGTGTCGCGAAAAACCCCCGCGCAACGACACTATGGACGTACTCGCGGGGGTCTCGGTCAGGTCAGCGCTGGCCGCGGGGCGGTCCGCCGTCGCGCTGCAGCTGGATGAGCACGCCGCTGATCCTGGTGCGGCGCAACGCTTCCAAGGTCTCGTCCGCGAGGTCCGCCGGCAGCTCGACCAGGCTGTGATCCGGCCGGATGCTGATGTGCCCGAAGTCGCTGCGCCGCAGCCCGCCCTCGTTGGCGATGGCACCGACGATGGCACCGGGCGCCACCTTGTGCCGCTTGCCGACGCTGATCCGGTACACCGCGAGATCCTGATCGCCCTTGCGGGACTTGCGCAACGGTGGTGCGTCCCGGTCGTCGAACTTGCGCTCGGGGCGCTCGCGCTTCTCCCGCGGCGGGGGCGGCGGCTCGGGCGACATGAGGAACGCGTCGCCGTCCCGTGACTGCGTCGCCAGGGCCGCGGCGATGTCCGCGAGGGGCACGTCGTGCTCGCGCTCGTAGTCCTCGATGAGTCGACGGAACAGCCCGAGCGACGTCGAGGACAGCGACTGGGTGATGGAGTCGGCGAACTTGGCGACGCGTTGCGCGTTGACGTCGTCGACGCTCGGCAGCTGCATCTCGGTGATCGGCTGCCGCGTCGCCTTCTCGATGGCCTTGAGCAGATGGCGCTCGCGCGGCGCGACGAACAACAGCGCCTCGCCCGCCCGCCCGGCGCGACCGGTCCGTCCGATGCGGTGCACGTACGACTCGGTGTCGTGCGGGATGTCGTAGTTGACGACGTGCGAGATCCGCTCGACGTCGAGACCGCGGGCCGCGACGTCGGTGGCGACGAGAACGTCGAGCGCACCGTTCTTGAGCTGACCGATGGTCCGCTCGCGCTGCGCCTGCACGATGTCACCGTTGATGGCGGCGGCCGAGTAGCCCCGTGCCCGCAACTTCTCGGCGAGCTCCTCCGTCGCCTGCTTGGTGCGGACGAAGATGATCATTGCCTCGAAGTCCTCGACCTCGAAGATCCGCGTCAACGCGTCGAGCTTGCGCTGATGCGCCACCTGCACGTACCGCTGCGTGATGTTGGGGGCGGTGGACGTCTTCGTCTTCACCGTGATCTCGACCGGATCGTGCAGGTACTGCTGCGAGATCTTGCGGATCGCCGACGGCATGGTGGCAGAGAACAGCGCCACCTGCTTGTACTCGGGGGTGTCCGCGAGGATGCGTTCGACGTCCTCCTGGAATCCCATCTTCAGCATCTCGTCGGCCTCGTCGAGAACGAGGTATTCGAGGTGCGACAGGTCGAGCGTGCCCTTCTCGAGGTGATCGATGACGCGCCCGGGCGTACCGACGACGATGTGGGCGCCGCGCCGCAGACCGGACAGCTGGATGCCGTACGCCTGCCCGCCGTAGATGGGCAGAATGTGCAGGCCCTCGATGTGGGTGGCGTACTTGCCGAACGCCTCGGCCACCTGGATGGCCAACTCGCGGGTGGGCGCGAGGACCAGCGCCTGCGGCACCCGGTTGGCGACGTCGAGGCGCGAGAGGATCGGCACCGCGAACGCGGCGGTCTTGCCGGTGCCGGTCTGCGCGAGGCCGACGACGTCGTTCCCGGCCATCAACGGCGGGATGGTGGCTGCCTGAATGGGCGACGGCGTCTCGTACCCGACGTCCGCGAGGGCTTTCAGCACACGTTCGTCGATACCGAGATCGACGAACGAGGGGGTGTCGGTGGACACCGTTTCCGACTCGGAAGTGCTCATGTGCACCAGAGTCTAGTCCAGCGGCCACCTGCTGACCGACAACTGTTCGAACAGGACAAAGCGGATACGGCGCTACGATCACCGCAGCGCCGCCTCATGTGATCCAATACACAACAAACCTGCTGCTACTGGAAGGTACAGACACCGTGCACGAATACTCGGTACCCGCGTCCTACACGATCCCGGACGACGTCTCGATGGCCGACACCGTGTTCCGCTACGCGAGCGAGACCCCGGAGTGGGTGGCGTTCCAACGGCGAGTCGGCGGCTCGTGGAAGGACGTCACGGCGCGCACGTTCGCCGACGAGGTCGCGGGCGTGGCCAAGGGCCTGATGGCCTCCGGCGTCGAGTTCGGTGACCGCGTCGCCATCATGGCCGGCACCCGCTACGAGTGGGTCGTGCTCGACTACGCGATCTGGACCGCCGGTGGCTGCACCGTGTCCATCTACGAGACGTCCGCGGCAGATCAGGCGCAGTGGATCCTCGAGGACTCGGCGACCAAGCTGTTCGTGGTCGAGACCTCCGAGCACCTCGCCCGCATGAAGGACGTCACCGACAGCGCCGCGGATCTCCGCGAGACGCTGAGCTTCGACGGCGGCGCGATCGACGAGCTCACCACCCGCGGCGCCTCCGTGTCGGACGATGATCTGCACGCCCGTCGCCACCAGGTGTCCGCGTCGTCGGCCGCCACGCTCATCTACACCTCGGGGACCACCGGCCGCCCGAAGGGTGTCCAGCTCACGCACTCGAACTTCTACGCCGAGACGACGGCCACCCAGGTGGCGCTGCACGATCAGATGACGGAGGGCAAGCGCACCCTGCTGTTCCTCCCCATGGCCCACGTGTTCGCCCGAGCGGTGTCGTTCGGCGCCTTCGAAGCGAAGGTCACCGTGGCGCACACGTCCGACACCACGACGCTCGTCGAGCAGTTCGCCGAGTTCCAGCCCGACTTCATCCTCTCGGTCCCCCGCGTGTTCGAGAAGGTCTACAACTCGGCCAAGCAGAAGGCGCACGACGGCGGCAAGGGCAAGATCTTCGATCAGGCCGCGGACGTCGCGATCGAGTGGAGCATCGCGCAGGACAAGGGCGGCGCCGGCCTGGTGCTCAAGGCCAAGCACACTCTGTTCGACAAGCTGGTCTACTCGAAGCTCCGCGCCGCGCTCGGTGGACGGTGCACCAGTGCGCTGTCCGGCGGTGGTCCCCTCGGCGCTCGACTGGGCCACTTCTTCCGCGGCATCGGCGTTCCCGTGCGCGAGGGCTACGGACTCACCGAGACCAGCGCCGCCGTCACGGTCAACACCACCGACAAGCAGCGCATCGGCTCCGTCGGCCGCCCGCTCGCGGGACACTCCGTGAAGATCGCGGAGGACGGCGAGATCCTGGTGAAGGGACCCGTCGTGTTCTCCGGGTACTGGCACAACGAGAAGGCCACCGAGGAATCGATCCGCGACGGCTGGTTCCACACCGGTGACCTCGGATCGCTCGACGACGAGGGCTTCCTCTCGATCACCGGTCGCAAGAAGGAGATCATCGTGACGGCGGGCGGCAAGAACGTGGCTCCCGCCGGCCTCGAGGACTCCATCCGGTCGCACCCGCTGGTCAGCCAGTGCCTCGTCGTGGGCGACGCCAAGCCGTTCATCGGCGCGCTCATCACCCTCGATCCCGAGGCTCTGCCCGGTTGGCTCGAGCGTCACGGTCTCGACAAGAGCACGTCCGCGAGCGACCTGACGACCAACGCCGACCTGATCGCCGAGATCGACAAGGCTGTCGACACGGCCAACTCGAAGGTCTCCAAGGCCGAGCAGATCAAGAAGTACACGATCCTGCCCGGAGACTTCACGATCGAGTCGGGAGAACTGACGCCGACCATGAAGCTCAAGCGCAACGTCATCCTCGAGTCGCACGCCACCGAGGTGGCCGACATCTACGGCGGCTGACACTCGTCCGACACACCCGAGGCGCGCCCGTGAGAACTCCTCACGGGCGCGCCTCGTTCGTTGTGGCTCGTCAACACGCCGACCGGAGCAAGCCGCGACCGCCATCGTGACGAATAGCAGTCATGACCACGACGACCACCGAACGCCAGACCTCGGGTGACTCCGCGCGCACGCGCGTCCACCCCTTCGCACGCATGCTCAGCGGAGTGGTCGCCGCCGGCGTCGTGCTCGGCGTGGGCGAGATCCTCTCGCTCCTCTTCAGCTCGGCGTCGTCACCGTTCTTCGCCGTGGGCTCCACCACCGTCGACCGCACGCCGGCGTTCGCCCGCGAATTCGCGATCGACACGTTCGGCACCAACGACAAGGCCGCCCTGTTCGTCGGCATGTCCATCGGCATCGCGATCATCGCTGCCATCGCCGGCCTGCTCGAGCGGCCGTCCCGTCCCATCGGATCGGTGATCCTGCTGGTGCTCGGCGCCGTCGGCGTCTACGCGGTGCTACAGCGGCCGACATCCTCGCTCAGCGACGTCGTTCCCACCGTCGTGGGAGTCGTCGTGGGCATCGCGGTCCTGCAGGCCCTCACACGAGCGCTCGAGGTGCCGGCGGGCACGGTCGACGGGTTCATGCCGCGTCGCAAGTTCCTCGTCCTGTTCGGCGCTGCCGCAGCGGTGGCCGTCGCGGCCGGCACGGTCGGTCGGTACCTCGGAGATCGTGTCGCCGGTGTCGCCGACGACATCAAGAACTTCCGCCTCCCCACGGTCGCCGCGGGTGAGAAGGCGGCGGCCGTTCCGGCGGGTACCGACATCGGTGTCGAGGGCGCGACCACCTTCGTCACGCCGAACAACACCTTCTACCGCATCGACACCGCTCTACAGGTCCCGCAGCTGACCACCGCCGAGTGGCAGCTCAAGATCCACGGCAAGGTCGACCGCGAGATGACGCTGAGCTGGGACGACCTCATGGCTCGCACTCCCATCGAGCGCGTCATCACGCTGACGTGCGTGTCCAACGAGGTCGGCGGACCGCTCGCCGGCAACGCGACCTGGATCGGGTTCCCCATCAAGGACATTCTCGACGAGGTGGGTGTGCAGGCCGACGCCGACATGCTGCTGTCCACGAGCATCGACGGTATGACCATCGGGTCGCCGGTCGAGGCCCTCACCGACGGCCGCGACGCGATGCTCGCGGTGTCGATGAACGGCGAGCCGCTTCCCGTCGAGCACGGCTACCCGGTGCGCCAGGTCGTGCCCGGTCTGTACGGATTCGTCTCCGCCACCAAGTGGGTCGTCGACTGGGAACTCACGCGCTTCGACGAGGCGACGGCCTACTGGACCGACCGCGGCTGGGGTGACAAGGCACCGATCAAGACGGCGTCACGCATCGACGTGCCGGCTGCCTTCGCCCCCGTCGCACCCGGTCCCGTCCGTGTCGCGGGTACCGCGTGGGCACAGCAACGTGGCATCGAGCGCGTCGAGGTCCGTGTCGACAACGGCCCGTGGCAGGAAGCGACGCTCGCCGAGCAGTACACGATCGACACCTGGCGCCAGTGGTTCTGGGACTGGGACGCCACCGCGGGCAACCACAACATTCAGGTCCGCGCGACGGATCAGGACGGGAACACGCAGGTCGAGGAGCGCACCCCGCCGATCCCGGGTGGCTCGACCGGCTGGCACACCCGCACCATCATCGTCAGCTGACCGCAGGCGGGTCCGTCCCGGCGCTGCCGCCGTGCGTGATGGTCCACAACTCGTTCGGATCGACGGGATCCCGTCGATTCGGACGAGTTGTGGTCACTGGTGCACGGCGAGGACGTGCTCCGCGGCCGCGTCGGTGACGGTGCGGTGGATCTTCTCGTGCAGTAGGTCGTGGCCGGCGTCGGCGTACTCACGCAGTGTGATCGTCGGGACGCCGCGCACGAGGTCTCGGACGCCGTCGATCGGCACCATGCGGTCGTCCACACCATGCAGTGCCAGGGTGGGCGACCGGGTCGCTGCCGTCAGATCCTCGCGGGAGATCGCGCGCGGCGGCATCGCCACCAGCACGACGGCGGGCGCGCCCCCGCCGGTCGCGAGCATCCGTACCGCGGTCGCGGACCCCAGCGAGTGGCCCATCACCGCAGGTCGGTGGCCGGCCTCGACCACGAGGTCGAGGAGATGTCGTGCGTTCTCCGCCAGCGCGTCGAGGTAGGCGACGTCGTCGGCCGCCTCTCCCTCGGACAGGCCGTGGCCGATGTGGTCGAGGCCCCAGGTGGCGATGCCGTGTGCTGCCAGGGCAGCGCCGAACCGGTGGTACTGGCCGGTGTGCTGTCCCCGTCCGTGCAGGAACATCACGGTCGCGGCAGGATTCTCGGAGGGTCCCCACTGGCGATAATGGGCACGACCTCGGGGTCCCTCGAAGAACGGCATGTGGCCATTGTGGCTGATGTGACTCAATAGTCACCGGTTCGACACAGAACCGAACCCCACGGTTCCCTCCGCTGTGCGAGCATCGGACCATGAGGTTGGTTTTCGTCATCGTCGTCGCCGTCGTCGCGGCTCTTCTCGGGGCGCCCGCCGCCACCGCTGCGGAGCCTGCCCGAGTGGTCGGGGTGCGGCAGCTCTCGCCGACACACTCGGTCGTCGACGTCTACTCCCCCGCCATGAACCGCGTCGTGCCGAACGACGTGCTCCGCCCGGCTCGCGGCGGGTCGCTCCCCACGCTCTACCTTCTCAACGGCGCCCTGGGCAACGAGGACGGAGTCGGCTGGATCAACAACTCCGGCGCCCCGGGATTCTTCGCCGACAAGAACGTCACCGTCGTGCTCCCCATCGGTGGGCGTCTGAGTTTCTACACGGATTGGCTCGCCGACGATCCGATCCTCGGATCCAACAAATGGCAGACCTATCTGACGCAGGAACTGCCCGGCGTCATGGACCAGCACTTCGGCAGTACGCGCCGCAACGCGGTGGCAGGGGTGTCGATGAGCGGCGGCCCGGCACTCGATCTCGCCGTGCAGGCCCCCGGCCTCTACCGTGCCGCGGCATCCATCAGCGGGTGCCCCGCCTCGTCGAACCCGCTCGCCCAGGCCGCGATCTCGATCATGATCGGCGGCGCACTGAACAACCCCTTCAACATGTGGGGCCCTCCCGGTGCTCCCGCATGGGCGCAGCACGACCCGTCCCTCCACGCCGACCGCCTCCGCGGAACGGCTGTCTACGCAGGATCCGCGAGCGGTGTTCCCGGCCCCGTCGATCGCATCCCGCCGGGCAGCATTCCCCCGTTCGGTGGAGCAGCCGTCGAAGCCATGGTGAACACGTGCACCGGCATCTTCGCCGACGCGGTGCGGAGGGCGGGCGTGCCTGCGACCATCTCGATGCGCGGTGAGGGCTCGCACAGCTGGGCACTGTTCGAGGACCAGCTGAAGGAAGCGTGGGGCACGACGATCGCACCGGCCCTCGGGACCCGCTGACCTGTCGGCCGCTCTCGTTAGGGTGGCGGCATGTTCGTCACCGGAGACACGCTCGTCCACAGCGCAGGCGACCTCGCGCTGGCGTCCCGGTGCGAGTACGCACTCCTGCGCACGCTCGACGCGAACCTCGGCCGCATCGAGACCGAGCAGGTCGACGACGCGATGTTCGCCCGGCTCGCGCGCCTCGGCAGTCAACACGAGGCCCGCGAGCTGCTGAGATTGAAGCGCGAGCATCCGGACGGCGTCGTCACCATCGAACGGCCGGCCGAGAGCATCCCGTCCGAGTTGGCCGCCGCCGCACAGGCCACTCTCGCCGCGGCGCAGCAGCGCGTCCCCGTCATCTACCAGGGCACGTTCTTCGACGGCGAGTTCATCGGCTTCAGCGACTTCCTGATCCACGACCCGTCGACCGACACCTATGCGGTGCACGACACCAAGCTCTCGCGCACCGAGCGCGTCCCGTCGGTCCTGCAGATCGCGGCGTACGCCGACGCGCTCGAGGCTGTCGGCGTTCCCACGTCAGCCACGGGCCACCTCGTCCTCGGTGACGGCACCGACCATCCCGTGCATCTGCCGGACGTTTTCCCCGTCTACCGCCGCGCACGGCGCGAGATGGTCGCCTTGCTGTCCGGCCATCTGACGCAACTGCTCCCGGCATCCTGGGCCGACCTCGACATTCGCGCGTGCTTCCGGTGCGAGCACTGCACCCCCGAGGTCGAGGCGCAGCGCGACCTGTTGCTGGTCGCCGGGATGCGCGTCTCCCAGCGGTCCACGTTGCACGCCGCGGGGATCACGACCGTCGACGAGTTGGCCGCACACACCGGTCCCGTCGCGGACCTCTCGGAGCGGTCCCTCGGCACCCTGCGCGTGCAGGCCCTCGCCCAGGTGCAGCAGGAGCAGTCGGGCTCACCGGTGGTCGACGTGCACACCCCGAGTGCTCTCGGTGCACTGCCCGCTCCGGACGAGGGCGACATCTTCTTCGACTTCGAGGGCGACCCGCTGTACGCCGAACGCGGCTCCTCCGACTGGGGGCTCGAGTACCTCTTCGGCGTCATGGAGTCCGACGGAGCGTTCCGGCCGTTCTGGGCCCACGACCGGCACGAGGAGAGGGCCGCCTTCGTCGCCTTCGTCGAGTACGTGCGCGCACGCCGCGAGGCGTTCCCCGGTATGCACGTGTATCACTATGCGGCATACGAGAAGTCGGCTCTGCTGCGTCTGGCCTCGCGGTACGGGGTGTACGAGAACGAGGTGGACGACCTTCTCCGGCAGCAGGTCCTCGTCGACCTGTATCCCGTCGTGCGGTCCGCCCTACGCGTCGGCGCACCGAGCTACAGCATCAAGAAGCTCGAACCGCTCTACATGACCGATCACCGCGGCGACGTGGCGGACGCCGTCGCCTCCATCACCGAGTACGCGCGGTGGTGCGATCTGCGCGACCGCGGTGACCTCGACGAGGCGGCCGGCGTCCTCGCCGAGATCGCCGACTACAACGAGTACGACTGCCGCTCCACGCGGGAACTGCGCGACTGGTTGCTCGGTCACGCAGAGCGTGCGGGGGTGGAACCTCGGGGTCCGCTCGACGCGGCCGAACCGGTCGACGAGGACCGGGACGCCGTGCGAGACACCCTGTGGGAGTTCGCCGGTGAACCGGTCGCACGCACGACCGACCAGCAGGCGATCGCCCTGCTCGCGGCCGCTGTCGGGTATCACCAGCGCGAGGACAAGCCGTACTGGTGGGCGCACTTCGACCGACTGTCGTCTCCGATGGACGAGTGGGCGGACACCCGCGACGTGTTCATGGTCGAGGAGGTGGAGTCCATGACCGAGTGGGCGACACCGCCCGGCAAACGGGTCCAGCGGCGAACGAGTGTGGTGCGCGGTGAGTTCGGGCCCGGCAGTGGGCGCGTGGGATCGAAGGTGACCGTGCTCTACGCGCCGCCCGCTCCGGACTGGATCGCGCCAGACAAACGCGCGAACCCGCAGTATCGGTGGACGATGCCCGGAACCATCGTCGAGGTGTCCGAGGACGGCGCCCACCTCACGCTCGAGGAGTCGCTGTCCAAGGGCGCCGAACCCCACGATGTCGCACCGGTCGCCACGACGCCCGACGCCTTCGTCAACACGACCACGCTGCGGGAGGCCATCGCCGCCACCGCAGCGGAGGCAGCGGATCGCCTCCCCGAGGTCCGCGCCTCGGCCGTGGTCGACCTCCTGCGTCGTGATCCTCCCCGGACCCGCTCCGGCGCACCGCTCGCGACGGTCGTCGACGAGGAGGTCGCCGCGTCCATCACGGCGTCGCTCCTCGATCTCGACGATTCCTACATCGCGGTTCAGGGCCCGCCGGGAACGGGGAAGACCTACACCGGATCACGAGTGATCGCCGCACTCGCACGCGATCACGGCTGGCGCATCGGCGTGGTCGGCCAGTCGCACTCGGTGATCGAGAATCTTCTCGACGGTGTCGTCGCCGCCGGGCTCGATCCCGGGAGCGTCGCCAAGAAGGGGTCGTCCGACAGCACCCACTCGTGGCTCGGCGTGGACTCGTACTCGGGGTACCTGGCCACACACACCGGCGGATGCGTCGTCGGTGCGACGGCCTGGCCGTTCACCAACCGCAAGGAGTTCGTGGAGCAGGAGCTCGACCTGCTCGTCGTCGACGAGGCGGGCCAGTTCTCGCTGGCCAACACCATCGCGGTGGCGCGGGTGGCGCGCAACCTCCTGCTGCTCGGCGATCCGCAGCAGCTGCCGCAGGTGAGCCAGGGCAGCCACCCCGAGCCGGTGGACACCTCCGCTCTGGGCTGGCTCGCGGACGGCTCCGACACGCTCCCGGCCGACCTCGGGTACTTCCTCGCCACCACTCGCCGCATGCACCCCGAGCTGTGTTCCGTGGTGTCCGATCTGTCCTACGACGGACGGCTCCACTCGCACGACACCGTGCTGGGGCGACACCTGGACGGTGTGGACCCGGGAGTGCACACAGTCCTGGTCGACCACCAGGGCAACGCGACGTCCTCGCGGGAGGAAGCGGTCGAGATCGTCCGACTCGCACGGTCATTGGTCGGATCGGCCTGGACGTGCGATGGGGAGACGCGGCCGCTCGGCGCCTCGGACCTGCTCGTGGTGGCGGCCTACAACGCCCAGGTCGCCACCGTGCGTGCGGCGCTCGACGATGCCGGACTGCACGAGGCCTCGTGCGGCACCGTCGACAAGTTCCAGGGCCGGGAGGCCGCCGTGGTGATCGTGTCCATGGCCGCGTCGGCCCCCGAGGACGTGCCGCGCGGCATGCAATTCCTGTTGTCGCGCAACCGCATCAACGTCGCCTTGTCGCGGGGGCAGTGGGCCGCGTACGTCGTGCGCTCGCCAGCGCTGACGCACTATCTCCCGTCGACACCGGCGGAGCTGTCGTTGGTCGGCGCCTTCATGCGGGTGAGCCCGGACGAGTGATGCCGGTCAGCCGAAGGCCCGACCCTCACCGCGGTAGGTGGGCAGCGTCGTGCGGGAGCCGTCCGCGGACACGAGGTGCGCCTCGGTGAAGCGCTCGCACACCTCACCGGCCTTGGCGTGCCGGAACCACAGCCGATCCCCCACCGCCGCACCGGAACCCACCACCGGCGTCTGGACCTCACCGGCACCCTCGGTGCGGATCAACGTCCCGCGTCCGATCAGTGACGGCACGCGAGAGGCCCCTGTCGGTCCCGAGGCGATGTACCCGCCCGAGAATGCTGTCGCGATGGTCCGCGTCGGCGTGCGGACGACTGGCAGTGCGAAGAAGAGGGCCGGTCGCGCGGTGAACGCGTCGTAGCGGTCGAACAGTGTCGGCGCGAACAGGCCGGATCCCGCCGTCACCTCGGTCACCGCCGGATCCGCAGCCGACACCTCGATCGACCCGGTGCCCCCACTGTTCACGATCTCGAGTACGCCCACCTCGTCCTGCACGGCATCGACCACGGCGCGTCGCCGGAAGGCCAACTCGGACGCCGACTTCCGCTTCATCCACCGCACTGCTCGTCCGGAATCGGGCAGCCCCGCGATCTGCGCCTCGTAGAACATGACGCCGACGACGGACGTGCCGCGCCGGACCGCCTCCCGCGCCAGCGCGGCCACCTCGGCCGGACGACGCAGCGGCGACCGGCGAACGCCGATGTGTGCGGGTCCGATGCGGAGCGACGCGTCGACGTCGAGACACACCCGCACCGGAGCCGCCCACGGACCGGCGGCGTCGATCACGTCCAGGTGTGCTCGCGAGTCGATCATGAGAGTGATGCGTCGGCACGCGTCGGCGTCCGCGGCCAGGGTGGCGAGCGCCTGTCGATCCACGGTGGGATAACCGACGAGGACGTCCGGCACCTCGCTCAGCCACAACGCCTCTCGCAGCGAGTAGGCCATGACGCCCGCGAACCCCCGCACCGCCAGCGCACGCTCGACGACACCGCGGATGCGGACGGACTTCGACGCGAGACGGATGGGCGTACCGCCGGCTCGTCGCACCAGATCCGCGAGGTTGGCCTCGAGCGACTCCTCGTCGATCGCGAGCAGCGGCGGGTCGAGGTCGGCCGTGGCGGCACCGAGCCGATCGAGCACGGTCACGACGGCACCGCCTTTGCCGCGATGCGCGCGGCCAGGTCGTCGAATTCCGCGATGACGGCGAGGGTGTCCTGGTCGACGAGCCACCGGAGCACCACGCCGTCGATGGTCGCCAGCGCGGAACGCGTCAACGACGTCATCGGTTCGGTCCACCGCATCCGCGACGCCTCGGCCGCCGCCTCGAGGAAGCGCTCCGTCTCGGTGTCCATGACGCGGTACTGCAACGTGCCGATGCCGGGCCCGGCTCCCGCGGAGCGCACCGAGTAGGCGGTGATCTCGTAGGTGAGCAGCTGCCGGTCGGCCGTGCTCTCGATGACCGACCAGAGTGCGGCCACGCCGCGGTGCAGGATCTCGCGCAGCGCACGGGGGCCGACACAGTCCCGCCGGCCATCGGCGGCGGCAGCGTGCAGGGCCGTGCCGACGGCGGCGCCGAGCTCCTGGACCAACGCCTCGCCCATGGCCGTGACGAGCGCTTCCTTGTTCTCGAAGCAGTAGTGGACGACGCCGAGCGAGACCTCCGCGTGTTCGGCGACGGCGCGCACGGTGACGGCGGCGATCCCGGCCTCCGCTGCCACGGTGAGTCCGGCCTCGATCAGCTGCGAACGCCGGAGATCGGCGGGGAGGCGCACAGTCATGAACAAAGTCTAGGGGGTTGACCTGGACGGTTGTCCAGTACTTGTATCGATCCATGACCGAATGGACGAACTGGGCGGGAAACCAGCGCGCACGGCCCGCGTCGATCGTGAGACCGCACAGCGCGGACGAGATCCGGGACGTCGTCGTGCGCGCGCAGGGCCGAGTCCACGCGGTCGGAGCAGGCCATTCGTTCACGGGCGCCGCGCTGACGGACGGCGTCCTGGTGGCGCTCGACCATCTGACGGGCATCGAGGGTGTGGCCGCGGGACCGGACGGCACCACCGACGTCACCGTGCGCGCCGGAACGCGGCTGCACACCCTGAACGATCTCCTGCACGCCCGCGGACTGGCGCTGACCAACATGGGCGACATCGACGTGCAGACACTCGCGGGTGCGATCTCGACCGGCACGCACGGTACCGGGGCGCGGTTCGCCGGGCTGTCCGCTCAGGTGGTCGCGACGCGACTGGTGCTCGCCGACGGCACGGAGGTCACGGTGTCGGACGGGCCGCTGTTCGAGTGCGCGCGGCTCGGCCTCGGTGCGTTCGGGATCCTGACCGCCGTGACGATGCGGTGCGTTCCGGCCTTCGCGCTGCACGCGGACGAGACCCCGGGTCGCCTCGGCGAGGCACTCGAGCGTTTCCCCGACGACATGCGCGACGTCGACCATCCGGAGTTCTACTGGTTCCCGCACACGGATCGGGTGCTGACCAAGCGCAACACGCGGCTGCCCGCCGACACGCCACTGTCTCCCGTGGGGCGTGTCTCGTCCTGGATCGACGACGAACTGTTGTCCAACAACGCCTTCGAGGTGATCAACCGCGTGACGACGCGGTTTCCCTCGATCATCCCGAGGGTGAACACGGTGTCGGCGGCGGCCTGGTCGGGTCGCACGTTCACCGATCGGAGCTCGTCCGTGTTCGCGTCCTCCCGTCGGGTTCGCTTCCGCGAGATGGAGTACGCGGTGCCGCCCGAGTCCGTGCCGAGCGTGATCCGCGCGATCGAGGCCTGGATCGCGCGGACCGGTTACCGCGTGACCTTCCCGGTCGAGGTCCGCTGCGCCGCCGCCGACGACGTCTGGCTGTCCACCGCGCACGGCCGCGACACCGCCTACGTCGCCGTCCACCAGTACCACCGGCGGCCGGTGGGCGGGTACTTCGACGCGGTGGAGGCGATCGCTCGTGATGTCGGTGGCCGCCCGCACTGGGGCAAGATGCACTCCCTCACCGCGGGCACACTTCGTTCGCTGTACCCGCGCTTCGACGACATCGTGGCCGAACGCGAGCGGGTGGATCCCCACGGCACCTTCGGAAACGACTATTCGGACACGGTGCTCGCGCGACTAGAGTGACACAGTGAACGTGATGCGCAGGGCCCTGTCCGGAATCCTCTCGGCCGCCCTCGTGCTCGGTGTCGGTGAACTCCTCGCCGCCGTGGTCGGCCCGGACTCGTCGCCGATCGTCGCCGTGGGGTCCGCCGCGGTCGACAACACCCCCGCCGGCGTCCGCGAGTGGGCCATCGACACGTTCGGCACCTCCGACAAGCTCGCCCTCTTCATCGGTATGGGTGTCGTCATCGCCCTCCTCGCCGCCGGAGCAGGCATCCTCGAACGTGCTCGACGACCCATCGGATCGGCACTGTTCGTAGTTCTCGGCGTGCTCGGGGTCCTGGCGGCGATCTCGCGCTCCGGCAGTGGTTCGATCGCCGCGCTCCCCACCGTCGTCGGCGTCGCGGTCGGCATCCTCGTCCTGCGGTCGCTCGTCGATCGCGCGGACCCGGACGCGTCGGAGGGATTCTCCCGTCGACGCTTCGTCATGCTCGCCGGAATCAGCGCTGCGGCGGCCGTCGCGACCGGCGCCGCGGGCCGGGTGCTCGGCGCCTCCACGCGGGCGGTCACGCAGGACCGCAACGCCTTCACCGTCCCGGTGCCCGACAGCCCGGCGCCGCCCGTGCCCGCCGCCGCGGATCTCCGACTGCCCGGACTGTCCCCGTACGTCACGTCGAACGCCGAGTTCTACCGGATCGACACCGCTCTCGTGGTGCCGCGGGTGAACTCGCAGGACTGGAGTCTGCGCATCCACGGCATGGTGGACAACGAGATGACGCTGACGCTGGCCGATCTCGAACAGCGTGTGTCGATCGAACGGATGGTGACGCTCACCTGCGTGTCCAACCCCATCGGCGGCGACCTCGTCGGCAACGCCACCTGGACCGGCTACGCCCTGAAGGACATTCTGGCGGAAGCACGTCCGCAGGCAGCGGCCGACATGGTGCTGTCCTCGTCGCACGACGACTTCACGGCCGGCACTCCGCTGGACGTCCTCATGGACGGGCGCGACGCCATGCTCGCGGTCGCCATGAACGGGGAGCCGCTGCCGATCGAGCACGGCTACCCGGCGCGCCTCGTCGTCCCCGGCCTGTACGGCTACGTCTCGGCGACCAAGTGGGTCACCGACCTCGAGGTGACCAAGTTCAGCCAGGCCCGCGCGTACTGGACCGACCGCGGATGGTCCGAGCGCGGACCGATCAAGACGGCCTGCCGCATCGACACTCCCGTCGGCAGCAAGGACGTCCAGGCGGGCACGGTGATGATCGCCGGCGTCGCGTGGGCGCAGCATCGGGGCATCTCCCGTGTCGAGGTCCGCGTCGACGACGGCCCCTGGACCGAGACCACCCTCTCCGACGAGTACTCGCGCGACACCTGGCGCCAGTGGTCGTACGCCTGGACCGCCACCGCCGGCCAGCACCGCGTCGAGGCTCGGGCCACCGACGGCACCGGTGAGGTGCAGACGGACGTGCGCGTCGACACCGTTCCCGACGGTGCGAGCGGGTACGCGAGCATGCCCGTGACGGTGCGGTAGGTCGACTGGTTCGACGTCTGGGCCGGAGCGCACACCCTTTTCGGTGTCTGCACACCCGCTACGGCTGACTGGAAAGGGTGTGCGCTCATCACACGGGGTGTACACACCCCCTGCCGCTGGAGAGAGCACGAGAGCGGACGCACCCGAATCGGGTGCGTCCGCTCTGTCGTCGTCGAACTAGTTGTGCGAGGCGTCGAACCGCGAGTGCACGTCCGGCACGTGGACGTCACCGAGGACGCGAGCGATCTGGTCCTCGCTGAGACCCAGCCGGCGCAGTCGTTCGCACACGGCGTCGAAGCTCAGCATCTTGGAATCGAGTTCCTGCTGGAGATCGGCGACCTCGGCACGCAGGACCTCGGCCTCCTCGAGCGCGTCGAGAGTCTCGGCGGGCTTGGGCAGCAGCAGCGACAGCAGCCGGTCACGGGCATCGGTGCTCAGTCCGTCGAACGGTGCGGAGCCCTCCGCGGCCTCGTGCTTGCCGACGGGAGCGGTCACCGGTGCGATCTCGGTGGTGTCCGCGGCGTCGGTGCGAGCCTCGTCCTTCTGCATGTCCACGGCGGTCTCGCCCTGCACGTCCGAGCCCTCGACGGGCACGGCCTGCTCACCCTGCGGCTTCAGATCGATCGTCGTGCGCAGCGGGCGGTTCGGGATGAACAGCACGGCGAGAACAGTGACCAGCGCGACGAACCCGGCGATCAGGAAGATGCGCCCGGTGGCGTCACCGTAGGCGGTGCGGACGACCGCGGCGATCGGGTCGGGCAGCGACGCGATGTCGAGCGTGCCGCCGCCGGTGGAGCCGGCGGGAACACCGAGGGCAGCGAGTCCGGCCGCCGAGTTGTCGGCGACGCGGGTGGCGAGAACCGAGCCCAGAACCGAGACACCGATGGCGCCGCCGAACGTCCGGAAGAACGCGACCGTGGACGATGCTGCACCGATGTTCTGCACACTCACCGTGTTCTGCACGGCCAGCACCAAGTTCTGCATCAGCATGCCGGTACCGAGGCCGACGATGGCGATGAAGACACCCACGAGCCACAGGTTGGTGGCGTGATCGAGGCTGCCCAGCAGACCGAAGCCGACGACGAGCAGGAAGGATCCGGTGACGATGAACGGCTTCCACTTGCCGAAGCGGGAGATCAACTGACCCGAGCCGACCGACGAGACGAGCATGCCGGCGACGAGCGGGATGGAGAGCAGTCCTGCCGCGGTGGGCGAGTAGCCACGAGCGGTCTGGAAGTACTGACCCAGGAAGGTGGTGGCGCCGAACAGGCCGACACCGACGGCGACCGAGGCGATGATCGCGAGTCCGGTGGTGCGCTCGGTGACGATCTTCAGCGGGATGATCGGGCTCTTCACCTTCGCCTCGACGAGGACGGTGAGGATCAGCAGAGCGACACCGCCGCCGACGTACATCGCGGTCTCACGAGAGATCCAGTCGTAGTACCCGGCCTTGCCGGCGAACGAGACCCAGATGAGCAGCACGGAGACACCGGCCGTGAGGAGCAGCGCGCCGAGCCAGTCGATGGAGACGTCCTCCTTGCGCTCGGTGGTGATGTGGAGCGTGCGCTGCAGCAGCAGGAGTGCGATGACGGCGAGCGGGATGCAGACGAAGAAGCACCAGCGCCAGCCGAGGGGGCTGTCGACGATGACGCCGCCCAGGATCGGGCCACCGGACATCGAGACGGCCATGACGGCACCCATGTACCCGGAGTAGCGGCCGCGCTCACGCGGGGACACGATGCTGCCGATGATGGCGACGACGAGGGCGGTCAGACCGCCCATGCCGATGCCCTGCACCACGCGAGCGGCGAGCAGAATCGGCACGTTGTGTGCGAGGCCGGCCATGACGGAGCCGGCGACGAAGATCACGAGCGAGCTCTGGACCAGCAGCTTCTTGTTGAAGAGGTCGGCGAGCTTGCCCCAGATCGGTGTCGACGCCGCGTTGGCGAGCAGTGCCGTCGTGATGACCCAGGCGTACGCGGTCTGCGAACCCTGCAGGTCACCGATGATGGTCGGCAGTGCCGTCGAGACGATGGTCGTGCTGAGCAGGGCGGTGAAGAGCCCGGCGAGCAGACCGATCAGAGCCTCGAGGATCTGCCGGTGTGTCATCGGGGTCGAGTCCGCGGCGGCCTCGGCGGGAGCCGAAAGCTGATCGGTGTCACTCACCCGGGAGGGCGGAGTGTCGTGTGTGACGGTCATGTCTGTCGTTCTTCCTATTCTCAGTTATGCGAGAGGACGCGCTGGCCGGAGTGCCGGGCCTGCGCTTCGTCGGTGAAGGTGGTGGTGAGTCGACGGATGGAGTCGAGGGCGGCATTCGCCTGGTCCTCGTCCCAGTCCCCCAACATGCGGGACAACCGTGCGACTCGGTGTTCCTTGATGCGGTCCAAGCAGGCGAGTCCGGCGTCGGACACCCGAACCCGGGTGGCACGTCTGTCGTCGGGATCGGGAGTGCGCACGACGTGGCCCGCATCCACCAGCTCGGCGAGCTGACGGCTGAGCACGGACTGGCTGGTGCACATGGCGTTCGCCAGTTCGGACTGTCGGCACTCGCCGTGGGTGGCGAGCGTTCCCAGTACGCCGACCAGGGCGGCCGGCAACTCGGTGCGGTCGTCCCCCGTCGACACGGCCACGCGCAGTGCGCGGCCGAAGCGGAAGACTTCTTCCATCAGCAGCTCTGCTGTCTCGGTGTGGACGGCCACGGCGATCTCTCCTCGAACTCGTTTACTTGCTGTCTGCAACTATATAGATAGATACCTGGGTTAAACAACTATTAATGTGTCTCTCTTCCCGAGCTGTGGGGCGTGGCCCGGACCAGCGGGCGTCGTCGCCTCCTGTGAGTCCTCCAGAAGACGGCGAGCCGGGCCGACCGGCCGATTCCCGCGGATAGGTTTCGTCTCGTGGGAGACGACCGGAACGAGGGGGCGGTCGTGTCCCCCGAACCGGACGGCGGCCGCGCCCGAGTTCCGCTGACGGGCGCGCAGCGGCCGTTCTGGCTGGCCCAGCACCTCGATCCCGACGCGGCCCTCACCGTCGCGCTGTACGTCGACATCTGCGCTCCGGCCGGTCCCGGTGTCGACCTCGCTCGGCTGGAGCGGGCGATGTACGCCGCGGGCACCGAGTCCGGCCTGCGGCAGACCCGCCTCGCGCAGGGGCCGGACGACCAGCCGTGTCTGATCCACGTCGAGGACGCCGTCATGAACCTGGACGTGCTCGACCTGCGCGACGAAGCCGACCCCGAGGCATCCGCCCTCGCATGGATGCGCGCCGAGTTCCGAGAGCCCGTCGATCTACTCGGAACCGTGCTGGTCCGATGCGTGTTCCTCCGACTCGACGATCACCGCACGTTCCTGTACCTGCGGGCCCACCACGTGGTGCTCGACGGCCAGGGCGCCTTCACCCTCCTCGGACGGATCGCCGGCCACTACTCGGGGACACTCTCTCCGGGACCGGCGCCGACGCCCGACACCGCCGCCCGCATCCATGATGCGGAGGTCGCCTACGCCGCCTCGCGTCGCCACGACGCCGACCTGGCCCACTGGCGCGAGCACCTCGCCGACGTCGGCGACCCCACGGCCCTGTCGGCGGCACCCCCGAGCGCACCCCGGCAACCCGTCGCGACGCGCCTGCCGTGGACTCAGCCGAGGGGAACCGCGGCCGACCCGCTCGCCGTCGTCGCCGCTCTCGCCGTGCATCAGTCGCGGGTCCTCGACACCGACGACGTCGTCCTCGGATTCCCCGTGACCGGACGCACCACCGCCGCGCTGCGGGCGACGGCCGGGATGATGGCCAATCTGGTGCCGCTGCGACTGACGGTCGACGCGTCCACGACGGTGCGGGAACTGCTAGTACAGGTACGGCGGGAGATCACCGGAGCGCTTCGGCACCAACGCTTCCGGGACTGGGACCACCTGCTGGCTCCGGAGGTGCGGCCGTTCGGCGTCTCCTTCGGCCCCGTCGTGAACATCATGCCGTTCGTCGCCCCGTTGCAGTTCGACGACATCTCGGCGCCGGTGGCCATCCTGTCGTCGGGCCCCGTCCACGACACCGCGATCAACATCTACACCGGCGACACACTGACACTGGACATCCAGTGGAACCCGGAGCGCTACGACGCCTCCGACATCGACCGGCACGGCGTGCGGCTGACGCGACTTCTCGGCGGCATCGTCACGGCGGACGACCACACCACCGTGGGCGATCTCGCGTTCCTGGACGACGGCGAGGCGGCCGATCTGCTCGACCGGTCGGGCGGGCCCGCGCCGACGGCGACGACGCTGGGCGACCTCATGGCGGCGGTGGTGCGCAGCGACCCGGCGGCAACGGCCGTACTCGGCGGAACGGTCACGCTCACGTACGGCGAACTGGACGATGCGTCCGGGCGCCTCGCCCGCACACTCCGCGATGCGGGTGCGGCACCGGGAACCGTGGTGGGGCTGGCACTCCCGCGGTCCGTCGACCAGGTCGTCGCGCTCTGGGCCGTCGTGCGCACCGGTGCCGCGTTCCTTCCGGTGGACCCCGCGGACCCCGCCGAACGGCTCGCCGCCGTGCTCGCCGAATCGGGGGTGATCCTCGTCGTCACGACGGATCGACATCCCGTCGATCTGCCGAGTGGAACGACCCGGGTGGCCGTCACGGACGTCGCGACGGAGCCGCTGCCGAGGGAGCGCCCGGCGATCACCGACCTCGCCTACGTCATGTACACCTCCGGCTCCACCGGCCGTCCGAAGGGTGTCGCGATCACCCACGCCGGACTGCACGGTGTCGTGGCCGGCCACCGAGCACGCGGTGGAGAGGTCACTGGCGCTCGCGTCCTCGCCGTCGCGGCGCCGACGTTCGACGCGTCGATCTCGGAACACCTTCTCGCCCTCGCACTGTCCGGCTGCCTCGTCGTCGCCGATGCCGACGCGTACTCCGGCGCACCTCTGCAGGATCTGCTGCGACGAGAATCGATCACCCACGCGATCCTGACTCCGCGGGTGCTCGAGACACTGTCCGCGACCGAAACACCGTCGCTGCGACGGGTCCTCAGCGTCGGCGACGTGTGCCCGCCCGCGCTGGTGTCGCGGTGGTCGACATCTCCGGACCTCCTGCTGCACAACGACTACGGCCCCACCGAGACCACGGTGTGGGCAACCGGGACCGCGCCGCTGACGGCGTCCGGAACCGTCACCATCGGGCGTCCCCTGCCCGGAGTGCGCGCCGTGGTGCTCGACTCCCGCCTGCGCCCCGTCCCGGTCGGAGTTCCGGGTGAGCTGCACCTCGCCGGAGCCGGCCTGGCCCGCGGGTACGTCGGACGATCGGCGGAGACCGCGACGCGTTTCGTGGCCGGGGTCGACGGAACGCGTCTGTACCGCACGGGTGACCGCGCACGGTGGACGTCGTCCGGTGACCTGGAGTATCTGGGGCGCACAGACAGTCAGGTCAAGGTACGAGGCCGCCGCGTCGAACTCGGCGAGATCGACGCGGCCCTCGTCGCCGTTCCCGGTGTGACGCAGGCCGTCACCGTGGTCCGCCATGACGGCGACAGCGACCAGCTGGTCTCGTACGTGACCGGGGACGCCGATACCGCGGACGTTCTCGCCGCCGCCACGCGAACGCTGCCGAGCCACCTCGTCCCGGTGCACGTGGTGTCGCTGGACGCGCTCCCGCTGACCGCCTCCGGCAAGGTGGACGTCCGCGCGCTCCCCGAGCCGGAGCGCCGGACCGCGGCCAGCCGGGAACCCACCTCCGACGTCGAGCGGCGGCTCCTCGACGCGGTGTCACTCGTGCTGTCCCGCACCGATGTCGGGGTCGACGACGACTTCTTCGCGCTCGGCGGTGACAGCATCCTCTCGATCCGACTGGTCACCGTCGCCGCGGCGTCGGGCATGCGGATCAGCGCTCGTGACGTCGTGGAACAGCGCAGTGCCGCCGGGCTCGCGCGCGTGGCCGACACAATCGGCATCGTCGACGAGCCACCCGGAAGCGGCATCGGCCGCGTCGACCCGACCCCGATCGTGCGCCACCTGCTCGAGCGCGGCGGAACACCGGATCGGTTCGCTCAGACCCTCACGCTGTCGCTCCCGGTCGGCATCGACCGCGCATCACTGGTGTCCACTATCGAGGCCGTGGTCGCACACCACGACATGCTGCGCTCCGTGCTCGTCCGCGACGCGGACGGTGTGCACCTCGACGTGCGCCCGCAGGATGCCGTGCGGGTCGACGGACTGCTGCGCCACGGCGCCGGTCTCGCGGTGGAGGACCTCGTCGCGACGCTCGATCCCGAGAACGGCGTGATGCTCGGCCTCGGATGGAACGACCTCGGCGAGCACACGGCGGGACGCCTGGTGATCGCGGCGCACCACCTGGTGGTGGACGTGGTGTCCTGGGGCGTTCTCGTCGCCGACCTCGTCGCGGCGTGGGCCGCGGTGCGTAGCGGCGCCGCACCGACTCTTGCCCCCGTCCGCACGTCGATGCGGCGCTGGTCGTCCGGGCTCGCAGCGCACGACGCGAGCGCGCGCCTCCCGTTCTGGACCGGCATTCTGGACGGCCCGGATCCCGTTCTCGGACAACGAGTCCTCGACCCTGCCGTCGATCGCGTACGAAACACGACGGTCCGGGACGTCGCCTTCCCGGCAGAGATCGCCGACGCACTACTGGTCCGCGCGCCCACCCTGTTCCACGCCGGACCGACCGACGCGCTCCTCGCCGCGCTCGCCCTCGCGCTGGCCGCGTGGCGACAGGACGACGCGCCGACGCGGCTCGTCCAACTCGAGGGACACGGACGCGAGGACGACCTGGTTCCCGGCGCCGACACCGCGCGCACCGTCGGCTGGTTCACCACGGTGTTCCCCGTACGACTGGACCTCACGGGTCTCGACATCGCCGAGGCGCTGCGCGGCGGACCTGCTGCGGGCGAAGCGATCCTGCGGATCAAGGACCACCTGGCACGAGTTCCCGACCACGGTGCGAGCTACGGACTGCTGCGACACGGGGCCGACGACGACGTGCGCGACGCCCTGCGCTGGACACCGCAGATCTCCTTCGCGCACCTCGGCAGGATGACGACGACGGACACCGGTGACTGGCTCCCGGTTCCCGGCGTCTCCCCGCTGTCCGGGCCACGACCCGAGGACCTGGGCACGGCCGCCGTGCTCGAGATCGACACCGTCGTCCTCGGGGACGCCCTGATCGCGCGACTGAGCACGCTCGACGCCGCCCTGGCGGACGCGGACGTCGAGGCCTTCGTCTCGCTGTGGGTCGAGGCGGCCACGGCAGTCGCGCAGCACGTCGACACCCCCGGTGCCGGCGGGCGGTCACCGTCGGACTTCCCGCTGGTCGATGCGACACGATCCGACGTGGACGCATGGACCGCGCGACATCCCACGCTGATCGACGTCCTGCCCACCGCGCCACTGCAGGCGGGCCTGCTGGTGCATGCCCGCCTCGCCGCCGGGAGCATCGATCCCTATGTGGTGCAGACGATCGTGCACCTCGACGGAGCGCTCGATGCCGGCCGTCTGCAGCGGGCCGCGCAATCGCTGCTGGACCGTCACGACGCGCTGCGGGTCGCCTTCGACACCACCACCGACGGAACGGGCGTCCAGGTGGTCGCGGCATCCGTGACGGTGCCGTGGACGGAGGTGGACGTCCGCGCCGATCCCGACCCGGCGGCCGTGCTCGACGCCTTCCTCGCGCACGATCGCGCCGTCGCCGTCGACGTGGCCACCGCACCCCTGCTGCGCGTCGCTCTGCTGCACACCGGGGACCAGCGGCACACCCTGGTGCTCACCCACCACCATCTGCTCCTCGACGGCTGGTCCCTGCCGATCGTCCTCGCCGACCTCCTGGCCGCCCACGCCGGCGAGGTCCCCCGGCCCGCACCGCCCCCGCTCCGCGGCTTCCTGCAGTGGGTGAGCGAACGCGACACCACGGCCTCGCTCGCGGCGTGGTCGGAAGCCATGGCCGGATCGACCGAGGCGACGCTGCTCGCTCCCGCGCACGGTTCCGGAATCGACGAGGCACCCGGACAGCGCATCGCCACCCTGAGCACCGAGCGCACCGCCGAACTCGTGGCGCGCGCCGGCGCCGCGGGAGTCACGGTGAACACCCTCGTGCAACTCGCGTGGGCACTCGTACTGGGCTCCGCGGTGGGCCGTACCGACGTCGTCTTCGGAGCCACCGTCTCGGGCCGACCGGCCGAGCTGGACGGTTCCGCATCCATGGTGGGGCTCCTCGTCTCCACCGTTCCGGTCCGCGTGCGGCTCGAACGCACTGCGACGGTGCGGGAGTCGGCCCAGCGACTGCAGCGCGAGCAGGCTGCGCTGCTCGATCATCATCACCTCGCTCCGTCCGCCATCGAGGCGGAGGTCGGGCCGGGCGCCGGGTTCGACACGTCCCTCGCCTTCGAGTCGTATCCGCTCGATCGTGCCGCTCTGACCGCGGCGGCGGGTGACCTCTCCGTTCTCGGCGTCGAGGCACGGGACGCCACGCACTACCCGCTGTCCCTGGCGGTCGACCCGGGAGAGAGCCTCGTCGTGCGCGCGACCCACCGCCGCGACGTGCTCGACACCGACGCCGTGGACCGACTGCTGGACCGCCTCCTGCGAGTGCTCGAGGCACTCGACCCCTCGCGTGTTCTCGCCGAGATCGACCTGCTCGGGCCGGCGGAGCGCACCCTCGTGACCGAGACGTGGAACTCCACCGCGCACCCCCTCGTCCCCACCACACTCGTGGACGCCGTACCGGCTCTGGCTCCGTCCCGTGTGGCCTTCACTCACGGCGATCGCCACGTCACCCGGGCCGAGTTCTCCGCTCGCGTCCACCGCCTCGCCCGGTACCTGATCAGCCGCGGCGCCGGACCGGAGACCGCCGTCGCGGTGGCGCTCGAGCGGTCGATCGATCTGGTCGTCGCCGTACACGCCGTCGTGGCCACCGGCGCGCACTACGTCCCGCTCGATCCCGGCCATCCCACCGAGACACTCCGGCACGCGGTGAGCATGTCGGGTGCGCGTCTCGGCATCGGCAGTGCCGCAACGCTTCCCGAGTACCTCGAGTGGATCACGATCAGCGATGCGCCCCTCGGGTCCTTCTCCGACGCACCCCTCACCGACGACGATCGTCTCGCGCCCCTGCGCCCGGACCACCTCGCCTACGTGCTCTTCACCTCCGGCTCCACCGGGCAGCCCAAGGGTGTCGGGGTGTCGCACGCCGCGATCGTGAACCAGCTGCGGTGGCGCGCCGAGTTCGTCGGTGTCACCGCGGACGACATCGTGCTGCACAAGACACCCGCCACGTTCGACGTCTCGGTGTGGGAGTTGTTCCTGCCGTGGCAGATCGGTGCCCGCGTCGTCGTCGCGGATCCGGACGCCCACCGCGACGCCGATCTGCTGGTGGAGCTGATCGCACGGCACCGCGTCAGCGTCGTGCACGCCGTCCCGTCGATGCTGGCACTCCTGGCGGACGCACCGGGTCTCGCCGCCTGCAGGTCACTGCGCACGATCCTGTCGTCGGGCGAGGCGCTGCCCGCGGGGGTCGCCGCCGCCGTCCGCGCCGCGCTCCCCGTCCGAGTGATCAACCTGTACGGGCCGACCGAAGCGGCGGTGGACGTCACCGCGCACGTCGTGACCGACGCCGACACGACGGACGTCCCCCTCGGGCGGCCGGTGTGGAACACGACGACCCTCGTGCTGGACGACGCCCTGCGCCCCGTTCCCGTCGATGTCCCCGGCGAGCTGTATCTCGGTGGTGCGCAACTCGCCCGCGGCTACACGCATCGCAGCGCGCTGACCGCGGAGCGGTTCGTCGCCGGACCGGACGGGTCACGTCTCTACCGGACCGGTGATCGCGTCCGCTGGTCCGCCGTCGGCGACCTGCACTTCCTCGGCCGGAGCGACGACCAGCTGTCCGTGCGCGGCGTGCGCGTCGAGCCGGCGGAGATCGAGGCCGCACTGACGCGGTCGGGACTGATCGACCGCGCGGTGGCGACGGTCGTCGGAGATCGACTGGTCGGTTACGTCGTTCCGACACAGGGCCGTTCGGCCGTCACAGAGGCGCTGCTGCAGTCGCTGCGCTCGTCGCTTCCCCGCCATCTGGTCCCCGACGACATCGTGGAGATCGAGACCGTTCCCCTCACCGCGTCGGGCAAGATCGACACGCGTGCGCTGCCCGCTCCCGCGCGCCGCGGCCGGGTCCACCGCACTCCCTTCACACCGACCCAGCGCGTCGTCGCGGACATCGTCGAGTCCGTCCTGCAGACGTCCGGTCCGGTGGGTGCCGACGACGACGTCTTCGCGCTCGGCGCCACCTCCCTCACGGCGGCGCGGATCGTCGCGCGCATCCGGTCGACGACCGGACGCGACCTCACGCTCCGCACCCTCTTCGACGTCCCCACCATCGCGGGGTTGGCTGCCGCCGTCGATGCGGGCGACGCGCACACCGACTGCGGGTTCCACACCGTGCGTCCCGACCACCTCCCGCTCACGCACGCCCAGCACCGGATGTGGTTCCTCGACCGGTACGAACCGGGGTCCTACGTCATGCCGCTGGTGTTGCGCGTCCGCGGCGACCTCGATCTCGGCGCGCTGTCGTCCGCGATCGGTCACGTCATGACTCGCCACGAGATCCTCCGGACCGTCTACGCCGATGCGGACGGTGTCGTGCACCAGGTCGTGCTGCCGCCCCCGGCGCCGACCGCCCTCACGGTCACCGCCGTCACACCCGACGCACTGGCGGAGCGGCTGTCGGACGCGCGGACGACGCGGTTCGACCTGGCGACCGAACCACCCCTGCGAGCCGAGGTGCTGCGCCTCGCCGACGACGAGCACGTCCTGCTGCTCACCGTGCACCACATCGCCGCGGACGGACTGTCTCTCGCCCCTCTCACGCGAGACCTGCTGTCGGCGTATCACTCCCATCGCTCGGGACGGATACCTGCGCAGCCGCCCTTGGCAGTGCAGTACGCCGATGTCGCTGTGCGGCAGAGCGAACTGGGCGTCGACTCCGACGCGGCGGCATGGTGGGAGCGCCGTCTCTCCGGACTGCCCGACGTCCTCGACATGCCGCTCGACCGACCGCGCGCGGAGCGGCCCGGCCGGGCGAGTGCCGCGGTGCACCTCGATCTCGACGACACGACCGTGGCCGCACTGACCGGGCTCGCCGCCGCTCACCGGGCCACGGTGTTCATGGTCGTGCACACCGCCCTCGCCGTCGCCCTCGCGCGCTGGACCGGGTCGACGGACATCGCTGTGGGATCACCGATCTCGGGTCGACCGGATCCCGTGCTCGACGACCTCGTCGGCCTGTTCGTCGACACCGTCGTGCTGCGCACCAGCGTGGATCCGTCCGAGTCGTTCACCGAGTTGCTCGCCCGCACCCGCGACGAGACGGTGGACGCCTTCGCGCACGCGCACGTCCCGTTCGATCACGTGGTCGACACCCTCGGTGCTGCTCGCACGTCGGCGCATCACCCGGTCTTCCAGGTCGTGCTCGCCTTCCAGGACGTGGATCCGCTCCCGGGCAGTCCCCACATCGAGGTGCTCGACGTCGGGTCGGCACCCGCGATCTTCGATCTCACCGTCGACGTCCGCCCCGTCGGCGCCGGCCTCGCGGTCGTCCTCACCTACGCGTGCGACCTGTTCGATCACGGGACCGCGGAACGCATCTCGTCCGTACTCGAGCACGTGCTGCGCGCGGCGGCACGGGGTTCCGAGACCGCGGTGGGCGACATCGCCGTCCGGGGAACGGACGAGCCCGACACGTGGACGCATCCCGACGCCCGCACGACCCCGACGACGCTCCCCGCCCTGCTCGACGCCCACACGGACGGCTCCGCGGTCGCGGTGATCGAGGGCGACACCGTTCTCACGCGGGACGAGTGGGCAGGAGCGTCGAACCGGTGGGCGCGCCGTCTGATCGCGCTCGGTGCCGGTCCCGAGACCATCGTCGCGGTCGCCGTCGCCAGGTCGGCGCGGTACCTCGTGCTCGTCGCGGCGATCAGCCGCGCGGGAGCCGCGTTCCTCCCGCTCGATCCCGAGCAGCCGCCGTCTCGGCTCGCGGACATCCTCACCGAGGCGGCGCCCACCCTGGTGCTCACGGACACGGCGGCGCCGTTCCCGGCCGACGTCGTCCGGATCGCGGTCGACGATCCGGACACGCTCGCCGAGGTCGCGGCGCTGTCGGACGCACCGATCACCGATCGCGACCGCCGCTCGACTCTGCGACCCGACCACCTCGCCTACGTCCTCTACACCTCGGGATCCACCGGACGGCCCAAGGGCGTCGCCGTCACCCATCGCGGACTCCACAACGCCGTGCAGGATCAACGTGCCCGGCACGCACCGGTATCCGATGCCCGGGTGCTCGCTGTGTCGTCGACGACGTTCGACGCGTCCGTCGGCGAACTGGTCATCGCTCTCGCGCTGGATGCCGCGCTCGTGGTCGCCCCACCCGAGGTCTATGCCGGTGTCGAACTCCGCGACCTGATGCGGCGGCACCGGGTCACCCACACGCTGATGACACCCCGCGCGCTCGACGCGACACCCGATCCCGGCGATCACCTCCGCGTCGTCATGAGCGCCGGCGAGGCGTGCCCGCCGAGTCTGGTCGACACGTGGGCGCCCGGTCGGACGATGACCAACGTCTACGGACCCACCGAGGCGACCATCTGGTCGACGACGGCGCTCTTGTCGGCCGGGGACCCCGTGACCGTCGGGTCCCCGACTCTCGGCGTCGAGGTCTCCCTTCGCGACGCCCGTCTGCACGCGGTGCCGGACGGTGTGGTCGGAGAGCTGTACGTCGCAGGCGACCACCTCGCTCGCGGGTACCTCGGCAAGCCGGGCCTCACCGCGTCCCGGTTCGTCGCGGCTCCCGACGGACAGCGGACGTACCGTACCGGAGACCTGATGCGCCGCAACGCCGTCGGCGACCTGCTGTACCTCGGACGGTCCGATCATCAGATCACGGTCCGCGGCCTGCGGATCGAGCTCGGCGACGTCGAGACCGCACTCGTCGGCGCCGAGGGCGTCGGCGCCGCCGCGGCCGGGGTGATCGACGAGCGCCTCGTCGGCTACGTGGTCGCCGCCGACGGGCACAGCGTCGACGCCGCAGAGGTGTCGGCCGCCGCCGCGGCGGCACTACCGCGATACCTGGTTCCTGCCGCGGTGGTCGTGATGGACGCTCTGCCGATGACGCCGTCGGGCAAACTCGACCGCGCGCGGCTGCCCCGCCCGGCCCTCGACACGGCCGAGTTCCGCGCTCCGTCCACCGCCGCGCAGGTCGCCGTCGCGTCCGTCTTCGCGACTGTCCTGGAACTCGCTGATCCCGTCGGTCTCGACGACGACTTCTTCGCCCTCGGTGGCCACTCGCTCAGTGCCACCAGAGTCGCTGCTCGACTGCAGGTTCCGGTCCGTACCGTGTTCGAGGCACCGATGGTGCACGCACTGGCCGCTCAGATCGACGCCGCGCCTCGCGGTACTCCCGCACCGCGGCGGCCGCGGCCACGGCCCGAGGTGGTGCCCCTGTCGTTCGCCCAACAGCGCATGTGGTTCCTGAACACGGTCTCCCACGACAGCGGCTACGTCATCCCGTTCGCACTCGCTCTGCGCGGTGTCCTCGACCACGGCGCGCTCCAGGGCGCACTCGCCGACGTCGTGGACCGCCACGAGATCCTCCGCACCGTCTATCCCGTCGCGAACGGTGTTCCACGGCAACACGTTCTCGATCATGCGCGGATCGCGATCGACCAGGAGTCCGGAACACCGGACGCCGTGCTCGAGCGGATGGCGTCGGCACCGTTCGACCTGGCAACGGATCTCCCGCTGCGCGCCTCCGTCGTCGCGGTGGCCGAGGAGCATCACGTCCTGCTTCTCGTGCTGCACCACATCGCCGCGGACGGCTGGTCCCTGGCACCGCTCACCCGCGATCTCACGGCGTCCTACGCGGCGCGGCGGTCCGGTCGAGAGTGGACCGTCGACCCCCTGCCGATGCAGTACGCGGATCACGCCGTGTGGCAACAGGATCACGCGGACGACATCCGTGGTCGAGTCGCGTTCTGGACGGATCGCCTCGCCGGTCTCCCGGACGTCCTTCCGTTGCCGACCGATCGACCGCGGCCGCCGGTGGCCTCGCACCGCGGGGCGCGTGTCCGCGTCACAGTGCCGGACCACACGACCGCGGCACTGCGTACGCTCGCCACCGCGCACCACGCGACGCTCGTCATGGTCCTGCAGGCGGCCTGGGCCGTCACTCTCGCTCGCGTGACGGGGAGCGAGGACATCGCCGTCGGAACACCGGTGGCAGGCCGCGGCCACGAGGATCTCGACGAGCTGGTCGGCATGTTCGTCGACACCGTCGTGCTCCGCGCGTTCGTCACCGGTACCGGCACCGTCGCGGCTCTGATCGATCAGGTCCGCGACGACACCGTGGCTGCCCTCGACCATGCCGACGTACCGTTCGAGTCGATCGTCGACGCTCTCGATCCGGTGCGCACCGCCGCGCACCACCCCGTCGTGCAGGTCATGTTCGCGTTCCAGAACCAGACTGCGCCCACTCTCGTGGCCGCCGGGCTGGAGATCGACGTCCTGGACTCGGGTCCCGTCACCGCGCCGGTGGACCTGACCCTGGATCTCACGGAGACCGGGGACGGACTCAGCGGCGCACTCACCTACGCGGTCGACCTCCTCGACCGGCGGACCGCGGCCGGAATCGTCGACGTCCTGCTCCGCGTCCTCGACGCGGTGGCGCGCAGGCCCTTCGACCGGGTCGGTGCCCTCGAGATCCTGCACCCGTCGGAGCGGGCGCTGCTGCTCTCCCAGCACGGCAGCGCCGGACTACCGCCGCGCGTGCTGCCACGTCTGCTGGCCGACGCGGTGGCCGGCAACCCGGACGGTCCCGCCCTGATCGGGGAGCGCACGCTCACCTACACCGAGCTGGACCGCCGCTCCAACCGCTGGGCACGGGCACTGATCGACCTCGGCGCCGCGCCCGACACCGTCGTCGCCGTCGCGCTGCCGCGCTCGGTGGACCAGATCACCGCGGTGTGGGCCGTGGCGAAGACGGGCGCGGCGTTCCTGCCGATCGACCCCGACGGACCACCGGACCGACTGCGGCACATGCTCACCGAGACGCGCGCCGCCGTCGCCGTCACCGCCGTGACGGTTCCCGCCGCACTGGCACGTCTCGCCACGGTGTCACCGGCAGTCCTCGACACGGGCTCGGAGTCCGAGGCCGACGTGACGCCCGCGGACCGGCTCGGCGCCATCCGTCCCGACACCCTCGCCTATGTCATCCACACCTCGGGGTCCACCGGAACCCCCAAGGGCGTGGGCGTCACGCACCGCGGCCTCGTGGACGCGCTGTGGGACCAGCGACTGCGCGGTGCTGCGGAGGCGCGTGTGCTCGCGGTCGCGTCCCCCACATTCGACGCGTCCATCGCCGAACTGCTCATCGCCGTGGCCCTGTCCGCTCCCCTGGTGGTCGCACCACCGGACGTGTTCGGCGGACCCGCACTGGGTCGCCTGGTGGCGGAGTCCGCGGTGACCCACGCTCTCCTCACGCCGCGAGTCCTCGACTCACTGACCCCCGAGGACGTTCCGTCACTCCACGTCCTGGTCACCGCCGGTGAGGCGTGCCCACCGGCACTGGCCGCCCGGTGGGCCCCCGGTCGACGCCTGTTCAACGACTACGGTCCCACCGAGACCACCATCTGGGCCACGAGCAGCGGCCCACTCCGGGCGGACGACGCGGTGACCATCGGGCGGCCCGTCCGCGGAGTCGGCGCGCGGGTGCTCGACACGTTCCTGCGGCCGGTGCCGATCGGGGTGTTCGGCGAGCTCTACCTCGACGGCACCCACCTCGCGCGCGGGTACGTGGGCCGCCCCACCGCGACGGCCGAGCGGTTCGTCGCCTCGGCTCAGGGCACGCGGCTCTACCGCACCGGCGACCGCGTGCGCTGGACCAGCGGCGGAGATCTGGAGTATCTGGGCCGCACCGACGTCCAGATCAAGCTGCGCGGGTTGCGCATCGAGCCCGGCGAGATCGAGGCGGCACTCGCCGCGCACCCGTCGGTCGACCGCGCCGTGGTGACGGTTCAGGACGACCACCTCGTCGCGTACGTGGTGCCGTCCGGCACGAGTGCCGTCGACCCCGCCGACCTCCGACGCGACGTGGCGCGCCGCCTGCCGCAGTACATGGTGCCCGCGCACGTCGTCACCGTCGACGCGATCCCGTTGACGGCGTCGGGCAAGCTCGACCGTCGCGCACTGCCGGCGGTCCCTCGCCGACCGGCCTCCGGCCTTCCCGCGGACATGGCGACGGTTCCGCATCGCGAGGCGGTGGGCCCGGCCGAGCGCGCCGTCGCCGAGGCGTTCGCCACCGTGCTCGAGTTGCCGGAGCTACCGGGGCTGGACGACGACTTCTTCGCTCTCGGAGGCCACTCGCTGTCCGCGACCCGGGTGGCCGCGCGGGTGTCGGCGGCGACGGAGCGCGAGGTGTCGGTACGCGCGGTGTTCGACCACCCCACCGTGGGTGCCCTCGCCGCAGCGCTGGTCACGGCGCCGACCGCGGAGCGCACGCCCCTGACGGCGGCGCCGCGACCGGACAGGGTGCCGCTCTCCTTCGCCCAGCACCGGATGTGGTTCCTCGGACGCGTCGACGCCGACCGCGGTGGGCAGCTGATCCCGCTCGCGCTGAGGTTGACCGGGCCGCTGGACGTCGAGGCGCTCCGCTCCGCCCTCGACGACGTGACCCTTCGGCACGAGATCCTGCGGACGGTCCATCCCGCCCTCGACGGTGTGCCGCACCAGGTGGTGCTGCCCACGGTCGACGTTCCCCTCGACATCGTGCGCACCAGTGCCGCAGACGTACCCGCGGCTGTACGCACGGCCGCGGCGGCTCGGATCGACGTCACCACCGAGACTCCCCTGCGCGCCACTCTTCTCGTCGTGTCGCCGACCGACCACGTGCTGGTGATCCTCGTGCACCACATCGCCGCGGACGGGTGGTCGATGGCGCCGCTCACGCGCGACGTCGTCACGGCGTACACCGCCCGCGCGGAGGGACGGCCACTCGACCTACCACCGCTGCCGGTGCAGTACGCCGACCATGCCCTCGCGCAGCGCGCGGCGCTCGGATCGCTCGACGATCCCGGCTCGGCGTTGTCGCGACACCTCGAGCACTGGCGGGAGCGTGTGGCCGGCGCACCCCTGGATCTCGCGCTGCCGACCGATCGTCCCCGGCCGAGAACCCCGTCGCAGCAGGGTGATCGGGTGCGGACCGTCCTCGGCACGGACGCGCTCGGCGCACTCCGATCCGTCGCGCAGGCCCACGACGTCACCCTCTTCATGGTCGTGCACACCGCGCTGTCGATCGTGCTCGCCCAGTGGGCGGGAACGCGCGATCTCCTCATCGGGACGGCCGTCGCGGGTCGCACCGATCCGGTGCTCGACGACGTGGTCGGCATGTTCGTGGACACGGTGGTCCTGCGGTCCACGATCGACGCGGACGGCACCGTCGCGGACCATCTCGCCGCGGCGCGCGAGTCCACCCTGGACGCCTTCGCGCATGCCGCTCTGCCGTTCGAGACCCTGGTGACAGCACTCGACCCCGTACGATCGACCGCGAGTCACCCTGTGGTGCAGGTGATGCTGACCCTGCAGAACACCGCGCCGCCGCGATTCCCCGCCACCACACCGGCCGTCGAGGTGCTCGATCTCGGCGGCGCTCCCGTGCAGTTCGATCTCGCCGTGACGCTGCGCGAGGATCAGGGGCGCCTGCTGATCGAGCTGTCCTACGCGACGGATCTGTTCGAGCGGAGCACCATCGAGCGGGTCTCTCGCCGACTGGTGTGGACACTGCGGTCGATGGCACGGGACACCTCCGTCAGGATCGGGGACCTCGAGACGGTGGAGCCCCCGGAGCGTGCCGCGATGCTTCCCCGCAGCGGCGCCCCGACGCTGGCGCCACGAACCCTCGACCGCCTCGTGGCCGATGCGGTGGCGGCCCGACCCGACGCGATCGCGGTGCGCGCGAACGGTATCGACCTGAGCTACGCGGAGCTGTCCGTGCGCGCGAATCGTCTCGCGCGGGAACTGATCGCGTGCGGCGCAGGACCCGACGTCGTGGTCGCGCTGGCGATGCCGCGCTCGATCGAGCACGTCCTGTCCGTGTGGGCCGTCGCCGCGGCCGGGGCCGCGTTCTTGTCGGTCGATC
Organism: Rhodococcus sp. PvP016; assembly: GCF_017832185.1. NCBI lineage: Bacteria > Bacillati > Actinomycetota > Actinomycetes > Mycobacteriales > Nocardiaceae > Rhodococcus > Rhodococcus sp. PvP016. The sequence continues at coordinate 64,568 of NZ_JAFIBH010000001.1, forward strand.
CCGGGCAACCCGCCGAGCGCATCGCACACATTCTCCAGGACTCCGGCGCCGTCGTCGTGATCACCGAGTCCCGGTCCGAGCAGACCACCTCGACCGCGGCGCCGTGGATTCCGCGCATCGTGCTCGACGATCCGGACGTGGTGTCGGCGCTCGACCGTCACTCGGCGCGCACGGTGCTCGCGTCGGAGCGTCACCCGGGGCTGCACCCGAGCTCGATCGCGTACGTCATCTACACGTCCGGCTCCACGGGCCGGCCCAAGGGTGTCGCCGTGACCCACGCGGGGCTGACGGATGCGCTGGCGGACCAACGTTCCCGGCGCGGCGACGTGCCGGACGTGCGTGTGCTCGCGGTGGCCTCGCCGACCTTCGACGCCTCGATCGCCGAGATGCTGATGGCGTTGGCGCACTGCGGCACTCTCGTTCTCGCGCTCGCGCACGTGCACAGCGGAGACGCGGTCAGCGCGCTGATTCGCGACGAGAGGGTCACGCACACGATCATCACGCCCCGGGTCCTCGACTCCCTGACCCCCACCGACCTCGACTGCGTGCGTGTCCTCGTCGTGGGCGGTGAGGCCCTCCCGGATCACCTCGCGGCGACGTGGTCCGCCGGACGCGCGATGTACGACGACTACGGCCCCACCGAGACGACCGTCTGGGCCACCGCGCACGGGCCGATCACGCCGGACCGACCCGTCGGCATCGGCCTTCCGGTCCGCGGTGTCGACGCGGTGGTGCTCGACGGCCGACTGCGACCGGTACCTCTCGGCGCCGTCGGTGAGTTGTACCTGTCCGGACCACATCTCGCGCGCGGGTACGTCGGGCAGACCGGGCTGACGGCGAGCCGGTTCGTGGCCGCGCCGTACGGACCGCCGGGCGCACGCCTGTACCGCACCGGCGACCTGGTGCGGTGGAACTCGGCCGGAGAGCTGGCGTACCTGGGACGCAGCGACTTCCAGATCACGCTTCGCGGACTGCGCATCGAGCCAGGCGAGATCGAGAACGCCGCACTCGCCCATCCCGCGGTGACGCAGGCGGTGGTCCTTCTCCACCGCGACGCCGGAACCGGATCGGATCATCTCGTCGCCTACGTCGCCGGCGACGGGATCGACGTCGCGTCTGTCAGAGAGGCGGTGGCGGAACGGGTTCCGCAGTACATGGTGCCGTCGCGCGTCATCGCTCTGGACGCGGTGCCGCGCACCGCCGCGGGCAAAGTGGATCGGACAGCCCTTCCCCCACCGACGTTCGCACCGACGGTGTACCGCGCGCCGACGACCTCGACGGAACACATGGTCGCGGACGCCGTCGCCCTCGTGCTGGGCGTCGGCGACGTCGGACTCGACGACGACTTCTTCGCCCTCGGCGGAACCTCGCTGACCGCCACCAGGGTGGCCGCACACCTCGGTCGCGCCGCCGGGGTCGACCGCGTGCTCCGACTCCTGTTCTCGCACGGCACCGTCGGCGCCGTCGCCGAGCACCTCGACCGCGAGGACGACGACGACTCGATCGCCTCGTCCGACGCTGTCGGTCCCGTTCTCCGACTGGGCGGCGGAGACGAGCTCGCCCCGGTGTTCTGCATCCACCCGATGATGGGGCTGGCCTGGCCGTACTTCGAGCTCGGCCGCCACCTCGAGAGCGGCCGCCCCCTGTACGGCGTGCAGACGCCGGCGGTGGCGGACCCCGACTTCGCACCACGGTCCATGGACGACGTCGTCGAGCGCTACGTCGAGGAGATCCGGCGCGTGGATCCCGTCGGCCCGTACCACCTCGTCGGATGGTCGGTCGGCGGTGTGCTGGCCCATGCCGTCGCGGCGCGGATGGAGGCGCGCGGCCTCACCGTCGCGTCGCTGTCGCTTCTCGACCCGGTGCACAGCATCGTGCCGGGCGGTGCGGTCAAGAAGGCGCAGGCGGACGCCATGTTCGGCGCGTACCGACACCTGACCGACGACCTGGCGGACATGACGCCGGACGCGTTGTGGTCGGTGTGGTCGGCGATGGGCGGCGACCAGCTGCCGGTCTCCGACATCCAGGCGCGACAGATCACCAAGGCGATGCTCACGCTGTTCGCCCTCGTCGACGAGCACGTGCCGCCGACCTACGGCGGCGCCGTCCTGATGATCGACTCCGACGTCACGGCCGTCGAACTCGGACGCATGTCGGACTTCTGGTCGCAGTACTGCACCGGACCGGCCGAGGTGGCATCGGTGCCGTGGCGACACGGCGAACTGCTGTCGAGCGACGCCGTGGCGGACGTCGGTCCCCTGGTGGGACGGTGGCTCGGACGAGTGGAGACCGCGTCGTTACTGTCGACGGGTGAGTGAACGCAGTACGGATGGTTCCGAACCCGGCCAGTTCCACCTGCACGGCGCATGGAACTTCCGCGACACCGGCGGCCTGCGCACGTCCGACGGCGGACGCACCCGCAGCGGACTGCTCTACCGCGCGTCGGCACTCACGCACCTCACCGACGAGGGCCGGGACACGCTCACCGGTCTCGGGGTCAGCGACGTGTTCGACCTGCGCGGCGACGCCGAGGTGACGCGGTGGGGCTCGGACCGGGCCCCGGAGACGGTCACCGTGCATCGTGTCCCCTACATCGCCGCGGAACGCGACGCGCCGCACGAGCGCGCCGTGCCTGCCACCACCGCCCGGGGCTACCTCGACGACGCCTACCGCGCCTTTCCGACGCTGCCCGGCGCGCGCGTGGCCATCAGGTCGGTGGTCGAGGCCCTGTCGTCCGGTACCTCGTCGCTGGTGCACTGTGCCGCCGGCAAGGACCGCGCGGGGTGGACCGTCGCCACCGTGCTACGCGCCGCCGGCGTCGTCGAGGAGGACATCGTCGCGGACTACCTGCGCAGCAACGCCGCCGTCGCCCCACTCCGGCGCCACATTCTCGATCACGACGACGTGGCCCCCGCCGACCTCGACGACGACCTGCTGGGCGTGCGGGAGGAGTACTACCGGGCCGGGCTCGAGGCGATGGCCACGGCGCACGGCTCCTTCGACGGTTACCTGGACTGGCTCGGCCTCGACCACGACGCCCTCACGGGACTGCGACGTGCGCTGGTGGACCCCCAGCGCTGATCAGCGCCCGGTGTAGGTCGCCTTACCCGGCCCCACATCGAGGAAGCTGCGCACCGCGCCCTGCAGATCCTCGGTCTCGAACAGGGCGCCCGACACCGCCGACGTCACCGAATCCGCATGGCGCACACCGCCGGAGCGCCACGCACCGATGATCTCCTTCGTGGCCGCATGGGCGCGAGTCGGTCCGTCCGCGAGCCGTGCGACGAGAGCCCTGGCGGCGGCGTCGACGTCCTCGTGGATCTGGTTGACGACTCCCCATTCGCGCAGGGTCTCCGCCGTGTACAGGTCGCCCGTCATGACGAACTCGCGTGCCCGGCCGCTGCCCGCACGCTCCGCCATCCGCTGCGGGCCACCCATCGACGGTGTCAGACCCACCACTGTCTCCACCAGACCGAACTTCGCCTTCGGGGACGCGAGGATGATGTCGCACGCCAGGGCGATCTCCAACGCGGCCGTCAGCGTCAGACCGTGCGCGGCGAACACCACCGGGCAGGGCAGCGCCTCGAGCGGGTGGGCGATGGCCGCGAAGAGCCCCTCCCACAACGCCGTTCCCTCGGCCTCCGACAGCCCCTCGAAGACGTGCACGTCGACCCCACCCGAGACCACCTTGCCCTCCGCGCGCAGCAGCAGTGCACGCGGAGGAGCGGCCACCAGCTCGGCGACGTCGGCCGTCACGGCATCGAACATGGCCTGGTCGAACAGGTTCAGGGCGCCGTGGGCGAACGTGAGGATCGCGACCTCGGCGCCCGCGTCGGTGGTGGTGCGCTCGAGACGGGTGGGCTTCTCACTCATGGACCGGAGCATGCCAGGTCCGCATTTACCCGTGGTTTCCGGCCTCCGGCCTGCCCGCCTATTCCCGACCGGCCTCCGGCCTGCCCGCCTATTCCCGACCGGCCTCCGGCCTGCCCGCCTAGCGCACGGGGGTCGTCCCCGCCGGAACACTCGCCTCGACCGACGGATCCGGAACCGCAGCCCCGTGCCCGCCGAAGTTGGGGCGCGCGTAGAAGAGCGTCGCGATCGCTCCGACCAGGAGGACCGCGGCCGGGAGGTACAGCGACTGCGCGAGCGCGGTGGCGAAGGGTTCCGCCACCTGTGCCGGCACCCGGCCCGTGGACAGCTCGCCCGACGCGCCGGCCGCACCGGCGAACGGCACCTCGGCGGAGATGCGGGACTGCATCAGCACGCCGATACCGGCGCTGCCCAGCACGGACCCGATCATGCGGGTGGTGTTGTAGACGCCGCTGCCCGCGCCGGCCTGCGACATCGGCAGGTTGCGGGTGGCCGTGGCACCGAGCGGAGACCAGATGAGTGCGTTGGCCACACCCATCAGGGCGATGGGCAGGAGGAGCCGGACGATGGCCGTGGTCGGTGTCATCTCCATCGCGAGCCAGACGAGGGCGACGGTGAGCAGGGTCAGGCCGGTGCCGGCGATGTAGCGCGGGTGCACGCGGTCCACCAGACGGCCGACGTTGGGTGCGAGCACGCCGGTGAGCACGGCCATGGGCACGAAGAGCAGGGCCGAGCGCGTGGGCGTCAGTCCGGTGACGCTCTGCGCGTAGAACATGATCGGCAGCATCATGCCCGTCATCGCGAAGCCCATGGCCGCGATGCCGATGTTGCTGAGCGAGAAGTTCCGGTCGCGGAACAACCCGAGCGGCACCAGAGGCTCGTTGCGGTTGCGCGACTGCCACACGATGAACGCGGCGAAGACGACCACACCGACGGCGATGGAAGTCCAGATCCACCCGTTCCAGTCGTACTTCTGGCCCTCCTGCAGACCGAAGACGATGAAGAACAGGCCGGCGGCGGACAGCACGACGCCGAGGATGTCGAACTTGTGGTCGTTGGTGGGGAGCGTCGGCACGAACTTCACGGCCAGTGCGATGGCGACGACACCGACGGGGAGGTTGATGAAGAAGATCCACTCCCACCCGAACGCGTCGACCAGCACGCCGCCGAGCAGCGGGCCGACCAGGGTGGCGACACCGGCGACCGCGCCCCAGGCACCCATCGCGGCACCGCGCTTGTCCTTGGGGAAGATACGGGTGATGACGGCCATGGTCTGCGGCGTGATCATCGCGGCGCCCAGGCCCTGCACGGCGCGCGCGGCGATGAGCATCTCGATCGACCCCGAGACGCCACACCACAGCGAGGCGAGAGTGAAGACGACGAGACCGCCGATGTAGAGGTTCTTCGGTCCGAACCGGTCGCCCAGACGGCCGGTCACGAGGAGCGGTACCGCATACGCGAGCAGGTATGCACTGGTCACCCAGATGACGTTCGAGATGTCGGTCTGCAGACCCTCGAGGATCGCCGGCTGCGCGACGGCGACGATGGTGGTGTCCACGAGAATCATGAAGAAGCCCAGGCACAGGGTCCAGAGCGCGATCCAGGGGGACGCCTCCTTCACGGCCGGGCTGGTGGTGCTGGTCATCGGTGGTCCTGTCGTTCGGTGAGGATGCTGTCCAGCCAGGGGAGACGTCCGGACTCGATGTCGTCGACGAAGGCCCGGAGCCAGGTCAGCTCGGCCTCGCGCAGAGCGAGGGTGTAGTCGAGGCCCACGGAGAAGAGACGCGGAACGTGGCGATCGGCGGCCATCGCATCGATGACGCGCATCTCGTCGAGATCCTTCTCCAGCAGAGCGATACGGGTACGGACGAGGGTCGCGACCTCCGGTCCGGGGAGGTTGTGCGACTCGGACAGGGCGAGAGTGAACTGCGGGTACTCGGTCGTCGGTTCCGCCAGGAGAGTACGCAGGGTGTCCGACAGAGCCGCCCGACCCGAGTCGGTCACCGCGTAGGTGGTGCGCTCGGGCCGATTGCCCTCCCGCTCGGTGCCGACCGCGACGATCAGCTCACGCTCCGCCAGGCGGTCGACCGCGTGATACAGCGATCCCGGACGCACCTTGAGGAGTCGGTCGTCCTTGCGCTCGAGCAGGAGCTGATACATCTCGTACGGGTGCATCGGCCGCTCGAACAGGCAGGCGAGCACGGCGATGGCCAGCGGTGTCACGCGTTCCATACCGATCCCTCTCCACAAATATTCCGCTCGGAATATACGGCGCCGAACATGGTCGCTGCAAGCGGCGCTAGCGTGGACGGCGATGAACTCCCACCAGATCGACATCGTCCGTCTCGCCTGGGCGCGAGAACTGGGCCTTCCCGACGACGCCTCGCTCGACGACGCGGAGCGGTTGCACGTGGTCGACGACGACTCCACCCGCCTCACGTTCGTCGTCCTGGACGGCCACGCCGTGCTGGTCGGGCCCGGCGACATCCTCGACCGCGCCGAGGCAGTGGGCAACGACGTGCTCGCGACGCGGGACGGTCTCGCCGAGCTCGCGGGACAGCGCCGCGGCCGTTGCGGTGGACCACGGGTCCTCGCCTTCCTCGACGACAGTCGCGACGACGTCCGCGTCGAACACCCGCTGATCTCCCACGACGGGCACGATGTGGACCGCGTCCTCGCGCTGGTGCCTCCCGACGACGCCACCGGGATCCGCGCGGTCGGCGTCGACTCGTGGTTCACGGTGTTCGACGACGCCGACGGTGAGGACGACGCTCTCCCCGCGGCCGCAGCCGGGTACGTCGAATGGCGCGGCTTCCTCGCCGACACCGTCGCGGTCACCGTGCCGTCACGCCGCCGACGGGGGTACGGCTCGACCGCCGCGCGGCTGGCCACGAACGAGGCCATCGACGCGGGACTCGTCCCGCAGTGGTCGGTGCCGATGGACAATGCGACCGCCCGACTGTTCGGCCTCTCGCTCGGCTTCACCGAACTGGGAGTGCACATCGCGATGGAATTGACCGACCCCGGGTAAGTTACGAGCATGAGCACCGACAGCGGTACCCCGTCCTACGTGGAGAAAGGCGGCTTCGACCGCGACACGAACTACATCGAGGACCGCATCACCGACGATCCGTCGTCGCGCTACCCGGTGGAGCCCGGTCGTTACCGCCTCGTCGTGGCCCGCGCCTGCCCGTGGGCCAACCGCGCCATCATCGTGCGCCGTCTCCTGGGTCTCGAGGACGCCATCTCGATGGGAGTGTGCGGACCGACCCACGACAAGCGGAGCTGGACCTTCGATCTCGACCCCGACGGCCTCGATCCGGTCCTGAAGATCCCGCGTCTGCAGGACGCGTTTCTCGCGCGCTTCCCGGACTACCCACGCGGGATCACCGTGCCGGCCATGGTGGAGGTGTCGACGGGCGAGGTGGTCACCAACGACTACCCGCAGATGACGCTGGACTTCTCGACGGAGTGGACGCGATACCACCGTGAAGGCGCACCCGACCTGTATCCGGAAGCGTTGCGCGGCGAGATCGACGAAGTGGCGGAGCTGATCTTCCACGACGTCAACAACGGCGTCTACAAGTGCGGTTTCGCCGGATCGCAGAGCGCATACGAGAAGGCGTACGACGCTCTCTTCGCGCGACTGGACTGGCTGAGCGACCGCCTCGAGAACCAGCGGTTCCTGGTGGGCGACACCATCACCGAGGCCGACGTACGCCTGTTCACGACGCTGGCGCGGTTCGATCCCGTCTACCACGGCCATTTCAAGTGCAACCGGAGCAAGCTCTCCGAGATGCCGGTGCTGTGGGCCTACGCGCGAGACCTGTTCCAGACCCCGGGGTTCGGCGACACCACGGACTTCGTGCACATCAAGTCGCACTACTACGAGGTGCACACCGACATCAATCCGACCGGAATCGTGCCCAAGGGGCCGGACCTGTCGAGTTGGTTGAGCCCGCACGGCCGGGAAGCGTTGGGCGGCAGGCCGTTCGGTGACGGCACTCCCCCGCCGCCGCCGAAGGAGTCGGAGACGGTTCCGGCCGAGCACTGGGCCTGACGCTCCGGACGGGTCGGGAGGATCTGCGTCAGGGACGCAGAGTGAGAATCCTCGGCCCGTCCTCGGTGACGGCGACCGTGTGCTCCCAGTGCGCGGAACGCGACCCGTCGGTGGTGACCACGGTCCAGTCGTCGTCCAGAACGCGGGTCTCGTGGGTTCCCAGTGTCAGCATCGGCTCGATGGCGAGCGTCGAACCCACCACCAGCTCGGGGCCCTTGCCCGGCGCACCCTCGTTGGCGAGGAACGGCTCCATGTGCATCTCGCGGCCGATGCCGTGGCCGCCGTAGCCGTCGACGATGCCGTAGGTACGACCGTGCACCGCCGACGCGGCCAGCGTGCCCTGCTCGATGGCGTGCGAGACGTCGGTCAGGCGGTTGCCCGGGAGCATCGCGGCGATACCGGCCTCCATGGACAAGCGAGTGGCCTCGCTCAGCTGCTCGTCGGCCTCGATGACGGCACCGACACCGAACGTCCAGGCGGAGTCGCCGTGCCAGCCGTCGAGAATGGCGCCACAGTCGATCGAGATGAGGTCGCCCTCGGCGAGCACGTCGGACGAGTTCGGGATGCCGTGCACGACGCGGTCGTTGATCGAGCTGCAGATGCTGCCCGTGAAGCCGTGGTACCCGAGGAACGACGGGACAGCGCCCGCGTCCCGGATCACCGCCTCGGCCACCGCGTCGAGCTCGAGAGTGGACACGCCGGGCTTCGCCGCGTCGCGCACCGCGACGAGAGCGGCGCCCACGACGGCCCCGGCCGCAGCCATGGCATCGAGCTCACCGGCGCTGCGGAACGGGACCACCTTGCGCTTACGTCCGAAAGCCATGGGTCAGTCGTCGCCCTGGATCGCGTCGATGACCTTCTTGTTGACGTCCTCGACCTCGCCGACAGCGTCGACCGTCACGAGGCGGCCGTGGCCCTTGTAGTACTCGAGCAGCGGAGCCGTCTCGTCGCGGTAGACCTTCATCCGGTTCCGGATGACGCTCTCCTTGTCGTCCTCGCGCCCACGGGCGAGCATTCGCTCGACCACGACGTCCTCGTCGATGACGAAGGAGACGACGGCGTCCAGCGTCGTGCCCGCGTCCTCGAGGATGGAGGCGAGGGAGTCGGCCTGATCGGTCGATCGGGGGAAGCCGTCGAGGATGAAGCCGTTGGTGGCGTCGGGCTCGGCCAGACGGTCGCGCACCATGTCCACGGTCAGCGCACTGGGGACCAGGTCGCCGGCGTCGAGGTACTTCTTGGCCTCGATGCCCAGGGGCGTCTTCTGTCCGATGTTCGCGCGGAAGAGATCGCCCGTCGAGACGTGGGGAATTCCCAGCTTCTCCGACAGCAGCGTCGCCTGCGTACCTTTGCCTGCTCCGGGAGGACCGAGGAGGACGAGTCTCACTTGAGGAACCCTTCGTAGTTGCGCTGCATCAGTTGGCTTTCGATCTGCTTCACCGTGTCGAGTCCCACGCTCACCATGATGAGCACCGCGGTTCCGCCGAAGGGCAGGTTCTGGGCGCCACCGGAGTTACCGATGTCGAGGAACAGGTTGGGAAGCACAGCGATGGTGCCGAGGTAGATGGCACCGGGCAGCGTGATGCGGCTGAGAACGAAATTGAGGTAGTCGGCCGTCGGACGTCCCGGCCTGATGCCCGGGATGAATCCGCCGTACTTCTTCATCTCGTCGGCACGTTCCTCGGGGTTGAACGTGATGGCGACGTAGAAGTAGGTGAAGAAGACGATGAGGCCGAAGTAGATCGCGATGTACACCGGGTTCGCCGGGTTCACCAGATACGTGTTGATGGCGCGTTGCCACCAACTCGGATCCGCCGCCGTGCTGGCATTGGTCAGCTGGGCGATGAGATTGGGGAGGTACAGCAGCGACGACGCGAAGATCACCGGGATGACACCGGCCTGGTTGACCTTCAGCGGCAGGTAGGTGGACGAGCCGCCGTACATGCGGCGGCCGACCATGCGCTTGGCGTACTGCACCGGGATGCGCCGCTGGCCCTGCTCGACGAAGACGACGCCGATGATGATGGCGAGAGCGGCGAGGCAGACGAGCGCGAAGACGATGCCGCCGCGGCTGTCGAGAATCGACTTGCCCTCGGACGGGATGCGCGACGCGATGCCGGCGAAGATGAGCAGCGACATGCCGTTGCCGACGCCGCGCTCGGTGATGAGCTCACCGAACCACATGACCAGGGCAGCACCCGCGGTCATGACGAGCACGATGGTGATCAGTCCGAAGATGGACGAGTCCGCGATGATGTCGAGGTTGCAGCCCTGCAGCAGCTGCCCGCGCGAAGCGAGAGCGACGAGACCCGTGGCCTGCAGAATCGCCAGCGCGATGGAGAGATAGCGCGTGTACTGCGTCATCTTCGCCTGGCCGGCCTGGCCCTCCTTGCGGAGTTCCTCGAACCGAGGGATGACCACGGTGAGGAGCTGGACGATGATGCTCGCGGTGATGAAGGGCATGATGCCGATCGCGAACACGGACAGCTGCAGGAGCGCGCCGCCCGAGAACAGGTTGATCAGCGAGTAGATACCGGCGGAGTCGCCGCCCGACACCTGGTCGATGCACTGACGGACGTTGCCGTAGTCGACACCGGGCGACGGCAGCGTCGCGCCGAAGCGGTACAGAGCGATGAGGCCGAGAGTGAAGAGGATCTTCCGTCTCAGGTCAGGTGTCCTGAGGGCCGACACAAAGGCGGAAAGCAACGATCCTCCTGGACGGGGTGACTAACGAGGGAGATGGTCGGGGCGCACGGGCACCCCGTCGAACTCTAACAGCGCCGCGGAGTGCGCAGCCCTGCCCAGCCGGACAGGACGCACCACGGCGCCGAACGGCCGATGGCCGCAGCACGAAAGTCGTACCACGGCCATCGGTCCGTACTGCCGGAAGTCCGCCCGCTCGTGGAGCGGGCGGACCGCCCGACTCACAACTCGGTGACGGATCCGCCGGCTGCGTTGATCTTTTCCTTGGCACTGCCGGTGAACTTGTCGGCGGTGATGGACACCTTCACCGACAGGTCGCCGTCGCCCAGGATCTTGACGAGACGGTTCTTGCGCACCGCACCCTTGGCGACCAGATCGTCCTTGGAGATCTCGCCACCCTCGGGGAACAGTCGCTCGATGTCGACCAGGTTCACGACCTGGTACTCGACCCGGTTGCGGTTGGTGAAGCCCTTGAGCTTCGGCAGCCGCATGTGGATCGGCATCTGGCCACCTTCGAAGCCGGCCGGGACATTCTTGCGAGCGCCCGTGCCCTTGGTGCCACGACCTGCGGTCTTGCCGCGCTTTCCGCCTTCACCACGACCGACGCGGATCTTGGCGCTCTTCGAACCCGGTGCGGGGCGAAGATGATGCAATTTGATGGTCACTTGGTGACCTCCTCAACGACGACGAGGTGACGCACCACGTTGATCAGCCCGCGGGTCTGCGGGGTGTCCTCGCGAATCACCGACTGGCGGATCTTCTTGAGGCCCAGCGTGCGAATGCTGTCACGCTGGTTCTTCTTCTGACCGATGGTGCTCTTGATCTGGGTCACTCTGAGGTCAGCCATGAGCTGCTCCTGCTGCTGCCTGGGCGCGAGCGCGCAGCATGCCGGCGGGAGCGACGTCCTCGATCGGCAGACCACGACGTGCCGCGACCTCTTCCGGACGCTGCAGGCTCTTGAGAGCCGCAACGGTGGCGTGCACGACGTTGATCGCGTTGTCGCTACCCAGCGACTTGGCGAGGATGTCGTGGACACCTGCACACTCGAGCACGGCACGCACCGCGCCACCGGCGATGACACCGGTACCGGGGCTTGCCGGGCGCAGCATGACCACACCGGCCGCAGCCTCACCCTGGACGGGGTGTGTGATCGTGCTACCGATCAGCGGGACGCGGAAGAAGCTCTTGCGAGCCTCCTCGACACCCTTCTGAATGGCTGCGGGTACTTCCTTGGCCTTGCCGTAGCCGACGCCGACCAGTCCGTTGCCGTCTCCGACGATCACGAGGGCGGTGAAGCTGAAGCGACGACCACCCTTCACGACCTTGGAGACGCGGTTGATCGCGACTACGCGCTCGAGGTTGTTCTTCTCCGGGGCGTTTCCGCCACGCTGGTCGCGACCGCCGCGACCGCCGCCGCGGTTGTCTCCACCGCCACGGTTGTCACCTCCGGCCGCGTTGGGTCCACTGTTGGCTCCGGCGGGTCCGCTGCCGCCGTCACGCCGTTGACGTCCCGGCATCAGGCTGTCCTTCCGTTGATGAGCTGAATCTTCGCTGCGTTGGTCATCAGAACTTCAACCCGCCTTCGCGAGCTGCATCGGCGAGTGCCGCGATGCGTCCGGCGTAACCGTGGCCACCGCGGTCGAAGACCACTGCCTCGATGCCGGCCGCCTTGGCACGCTCGGCGATGAGAGCGCCCACCTTCGCGCCACGGGCCTTCTTGTCGCCCTCGGTCGCGCGCACATCGGCCTCGATGCTGGACGCGGACGCGAGAGTGCGGCCGGTCAGATCGTCGATCAGCTGTGCGTGCAGGTGACGCGAGGAACGGTTGACGACCAGACGGGGACGCTCGGCGGTTCCGGAGACCTTCTTGCGAAGACGGAAGTGGCGGCGCGTCTTGGACAGGCGACGACGCGTGGAAGCGTCCTTGCCCAGCGGGATGCGCTTCGGGTTCGCGTCGGAACCCTTCGTTGCTGCGGAGTTGCTCATCACTTACCTGTCTTTCCGACCTTGCGGCGGATCTGCTCACCCTCGTACCGAACGCCCTTGCCCTTGTACGGGTCGGGACGACGGAGACGACGGATGTTGGCAGAGATCTGGCCGACCTTCTGCTTGTCGATACCCGAGACCGAGAATCGGGTGGGCGTCTCGACCGCGAAGGTGATGCCGTCGGGCGCCGTGATCGGCACCGGGTGGCTGTAGCCGAGAGCGAACTCGAGGTCGCTGCCCTTCAGTGCCACGCGGTAACCGACGCCGTGAATCTCCATCTTCGTGGTGTAACCGGTGGTCACACCCGTGATGAGGTTCGCGACGAGAGTGCGCGAGAGGCCGTGGAGCGAGCGGCTACGACGCTCGTCGTCCGGCCGGTTGACCGAGAGGGATCCGTCATCGTTCTTGGCGATGGAGATCGGCTCGGCGATGGTGAGACTCAAGGTGCCCTTGGGTCCCTTGACGGTGACGTCCTGGCCGGCGATGGTGACATCGACTCCGGCGGGAACTGTCACAGGAAGCTTTCCGATACGCGACATAGTGGTGGCCTCCCTTACCAGACGTACGCGAGGACTTCGCCGCCGACGCCCTGATTGGCCGCCTGGCGATCGGTCAGCAAGCCGGTGGACGTGGAGATGATCGCCACGCCGAGGCCGCCGAGCACCTTGGGCAGATTGGTGGATTTTGCGTACACACGCAGTCCGGGCTTGGACACCCGTCGCACACCGGCGAGGCTGCGCTCGCGGCTGGGACCGTACTTGAGGTCGACGATGAGGGTCTTGCCCACCTCGGCGTCCTCGGTGCGGTACTCGGAGATGTAGCCCTCACGCTTGAGGATCTCGGCGATGTTCGCCTTGATCTTCGAGTGAGGCAGCTTCACCTGATCGTGGTACGCCGAGTTGGCGTTGCGCAGACGCGTCAAGAAGTCTGCGATCGGGTCGGTCATGGTCATGACAGAGTTCATGGCCCTTTCTCGCAGCGGTTCCCATGCAGCACGCGCGAGCTGGTGCCCTGGTAGCAGGGCCTGACTCGTCCCGTCGTGGGCCTACAGCGAAGTGTTCTGTCCTGACCGACTGTTGCCGGTCAGGGGTTGCGCTCCTGCCAGTGCAGACGTGAGCACTGGCGGGTGTTTCGAGCATCATGGCAAGAAACCTGAGTAGCTCGGGTCGTATGCAGGCATGACGGTACCCGGGCAACCGGTCAAGTGTAAGGGAGTGACCTGCGGGAACCAAATCGGTGCAGGTAGGGCGGGTGGTGCCGGTGCTGCTGGGCGTGTGCACACCCATTGTGGTGAGCGCGCACCCTCTGCAGTCGGCGGTAGGGGGTGTGCGCTTCACGAGGAGGGTGTGCGGTTCGTCGCGGGGCGTGGTGCAGAGCTGCACGGGGTGTCGCCTGGTCGCGCGGCGCATGTCCTCAGCTGCACGGGGTGTGCACACCTCTTCAGGTGAGCGCACACCCTCTGCAGTCGGCAGTAGAGGGTGTGCGCTTCACCGAAAGGGTGTGCGCTCGGTGGCGCGATGCCGCTGCACCGGGTGTGCGCTACGCGAAAACAGTCAGCAGTTCGCCGGCGCAGCGCATTCCTGAGCTGCACGAGGTGTGCACACATCTTCCCCCGAGCGCACACCCTCCGCAGTCGGCAGCAGACGGTGTGCGCTCCACCGAAAGGGTGTGCGCTCGGTGGCGCGACACCGTAGTGCAGCGCTGCACCGGGTGTGCGCATCGCGACAACGGTGAGCAGTTCGCCGGCGCAGCGCATTCCTGAGCTGCACGGGGTGTGCACACCTTTTCCCCCGAGCGCACACCCTCTGCAGTCGGCAGTAGAGGGTGTGCGCTCCACCGAAAGGGTGTGCGCTCGGCGGCGTGAGCGTGCGCCACGAGCTCAGTCCGTGCCGTCTCCCCGATCGCGCACCCGGTCACCGAGGTTCGCCTTCTCGTCGCGGTCGAGCGCGTCCACGTCGATGAAGCGCGACTTGCCCTGCGTGGCACGGTTGACGAAGAACGTCACCACCCAGAGCGCCACACCGAGGAGCAGCATCGCGCCGGCGATGCGGTACTGGATCATCTGCGCATCCGTCCGCGCCCACGGTCCGACGAGGAACAGGCAGAGCGTGCCGCCCGTCACCGGAACCCACAGCGGCGCGCTGAAGCCCGTCGTCTCCTTCTTGCGCTTGAGCACCAGGTTGGCGACGTTGACCACCGCGAACACACAGAGCAGCAGGAGCCCGGTGGTTCCGGACAGGGCGCTGACGACCGAGTTCCCCTGCAGCTGGTTGACCACCACGATCAGCACCAGTGCCATGACGGTGGAGAACATGATGGCCGCCCACGGCGAGCGACGCGTCGGCAGAACCGCGCTCAGCGACTTCGGCAGGATGCGCTGACGCCCGAGACCGTAGATCAACCGACTCGCCATCAGCATGTTGATGAGCGCGGTGTTGGCGACGGCGAACACCGTCAGGTACGGGAAGATCTCGTCGATCGGCAGTCCCGGAGCGCCGAGACGCACGACGTGGAGCAGGATGCCCTCGCTGCCGGAGTCGTAGTCCAGCGGCAGGACCGCGATCACGGCGACGACGACGAGAACGTAGATGAGGCAGGCGATACCGAGTCCGGAGAGCATCATCTTCGGGAAGATCTTCTCGGGCTCCTTGGTCTCCTCGACCATGTTCACCGAGTCCTCGAAGCCGACCATCGCGAAGAACGCGATGGTGGTCGCGATGGTGACGGCGAGGAACCAGCCCTTCTCGTTGGCGTCGTCGAACACGACGAGATTGGCGATGTCGCCCTCGGCGCTGCCACTTCCCACCGCGACGAAGCCGATCGCGATGACGATGGCCAGTGCCGCCATCTCGATGATCGTCAGGATCACGTTGAACTTGACCGACTCGCCGACGCCGCGCAGATTGATCGCCGCGAGCAGCAGCATGAAGGCCAGTGCGACCACCAATTGCGCTGTGTCACCGGTGGGTACGTCGAACCACCCGATGCCGTCCTCGGTACTGAAGGTCTCGTGCAGCCCGGCCAACAGGTTGCCCGCCACCACGTTCGAGGACGTCGAGGCGCTGGTGATGCCGGAGCAGATGACGGCGAACGCGACGAGGAACGTCGCGAAGTGGATGCCGAAGGCCTTGTGCGTGTACAGCGCGGCACCAGCGGCCTGCGGGTACTTGCACACCAGCTCCAGATAGGAGAACGCGGTCAGTGTCGCCACGACGAAGGCGAGGATGAACGGCAGCCATGCCATTCCGCCGACATTGGCGATCATGTCGCCTGTCACGGCATAGACGCCGGCGCCCAGGATGTCGCCGACGATGAAGAGCAACAGCAGCCCGGGTCCGAGGACCCGCTTGAGTTCCGGCGTGGCCGAGGTCTCGGTCTCCGCGGTCTGAGTCATGATTCCTCCGCTCGCTCCCCCGTCGCGCAACACTAGGCCCGGTGAGGCGCCGGCGCGAGGCATACAGCGGGAGACACGCGGAGAGGAACAGACCATGAAGGTACGAGCAGACCTGGTGGCGACCGGCGGTGCCACCGCGGGATTCAGAATCCCCGACGAGACGGTGGACGCACTCGGCGGCGGGAAGCGGCCCAAGGTGACGGTGACCGTCTCCGGATTCACGTATCGCTCGTCGATCACGCGGATGGGTGACGAGTACTGGCTGGGGATGAGCCAGGATCGTCGCCGCGACGCCGGAATCGAACCAGGCAGGGAGTACGACCTCGACATCGACCTCGACGACGCTGTTCGTGCCGTCGACGTCCCGCCGGATCTCGCGGACGCGCTCGCGGCCGACGCCGGCGCCGCTGCGGCGTGGAAGGCATGGTCGTACACGAAGCAGAATCAGGCGGCTCTCGGCTTGACCGGTGCGAAGAAGCCGGAGACACGGTCCGCACGACTCGCGAAGATCCTCGACGCACTGCGCTCGTGAACGCCGACAGGCCCGAGCCGTGATGGCTCGGGCCTGTCGGGATGGATCAGGTGATCAGATCACCAGGAGGCTTGTCTCACCAGGAAGACTTGTGCACTCCGGGGAGCTCGCCGCGGTGCGCCATCTCGCGCACGCAGATACGGCAGAGGCCGAACTTGCGGAACACGGAGTGCGGACGGCCGCAACGCTGGCAGCGGGTGTACGCACGAACCGCGAACTTCGGCTTCTTGTTGGCCTTGTTGACCAGTGCCTTCTTAGCCATACGCTCAGTTCTCCTTGAACGGGAAGCCGAGGTGCTTGAGCAGCGCGCGGCCTTCGTCGTTGTTGGTGGCCGTCGTGACGACGGTGATGTCCATGCCTCGAGGGCGATCGATCTTGTCGACGTCGATCTCGTGGAACATCGACTGCTCGTTCAGGCCGAACGTGTAGTTGCCGTTGCCGTCGAACTGCGTGCCCGAGAGGCCACGGAAGTCCCTGATGCGGGGAAGCGCGATGGACACGAGACGGTCCAGGAACTCCCACATACGGTCGCCGCGCAGCGTGACGCGCGCGCCGATGGGCATGCCCTCGCGGAGCTTGAACTGCGCGATGGACTTACGAGCCTTGCGGATCTCGGGCTTCTGGCCGGTGATCGCGGCGAGGTCTGCGACCGCACCGTTGATCAGCTTCGCGTCACGGGCGGCGTCGCCGACACCCATGTTGACGACGACCTTGACGATGCCGGGGATCTGCATGACGTTGGCGTACTCGAACTCGGTGTTCAGCGCGTCCTTGATCTCCTCGCGGTAGCGAGTCTTCAGGCGCGGAACGATCTTGTTCTCGGTGGTCGTCATCAGATGTCCTTCCCGTTCTTACGGGAAATCCGAACGCGCTTGCCGTTGTCGTCGGTGCGGTAGCCCACGCGGGTGGGGTTGCCGTCCGAGTCGATGACCGCGACGTTGGAAACGTGAATGGGGGCTTCCTGCGTGACGATGCCGCCCGAGGAGGCGCCGCGCTCGTTGGCCGAGACAGCGGTGTGCTTCTTGATGCGGTTGACGCCCTCGACGAGGACCTTGGAGGTCTCGGGGTAGGCCGTGATGACCTTGCCCTTCGCTCCCTTGTCCTTACCGGAGATGACGAGAACCGTGTCGCCCTTGTGCACCTTCATCTCACAACACCTCCGGAGCCAGCGACACGATGCGCATGAACTTCTTCTCACGCAGCTCGCGGCCGACCGGGCCGAAGATGCGGGTACCGCGGGGGTCGTTGTCAGGCTTGATGAGAACGGCAGCGTTCTCGTCGAACTTGATGTACGAACCGTCGGCGCGGCGACGCTCCTTCGTGGTGCGGACGATGACGGCCTTGACGACCTCGCCCTTCTTGATGTTTCCACCGGGGATCGCGTCCTTGACGGTGGCGACGATGACGTCGCCGATCCCGGCGTAACGGCGTGACGAGCCACCGAGAACGCGAATGCACAAGATTTCCTTGGCACCCGTGTTGTCGGCGACGCGAAGCCGCGACTCCTGCTGAATCATGGGTCTCCTAGTGACCTGGATGTACGTACGCGGCGGATACCGACCCGACGCGCGCGGTCTGTGGCCCTGGCCGACGCATGCGTCTACCACGGGCAACCGCTCTAGTGTAGGGAACACGCGGACGGGATCCAAATCCTTCACCGCGACGACGGCACAGGACTCTGTCAGGCGCCGGTGGCACACTGAGGTCCGTGGACAGCCTCGCACGGGGGGAGAACCGCCCCGCACCCTCGGACAGCCTCGACATCTCCGTGTCCGGCGCCGCCGTGGACGTCTCGGCGCTACTGCTGAACTCCGCGGGCCGGGTTCGATCGGACGCGGACCTCGTCTTCTTCAACAACCCGGTCGGCCCCGGCGTGACGTACGGCAGCGGCGGAATCCGCGTGGACACCCGCGCGGTGCCCCGCGACGTCGACACCGTGGCCGTCACCGCCAGCCTGGACGGATCGGGACCCACCACGTTCGGCGGCCTGGAGCCGACCATCTCCATCGGGCCCGACCTGTCGTTCCGGATGAGCGGACTCACGAGCGAGACCGCCGTCGTGTGCGTCGAGATCTACCGACGCGGCGACGCCTGGAAGGTCCGCGCCGTGGGCCAGGGCTTCGACGACGGACTCGCGGGCATCGCGACGAATTTCGGCATCACCGTCGACGACGAGCCCGCGCCGACCACCACCCCGACACCGGCACCGGCACCGGCACCGGCACCGGCACCGGCACCGGCACCGGCACCGGCACCGACCGTCGTCCCCACCACAGCACCACCACCACCACCCGTACCGACGCAGGGAGCACTGGCCGTGAGAAGTGAACTGTTCGCCCCCACCAACGCCGAGGTCCAGGGAGTCGGCATCCAGAAGCAGGGCAGCAAGATGGCCCGCGTCGCGATGAACGGCGAGATCATGGCGCGCTCGGGATCGATGGTGGCCTACCAGGGCGACCTGAAGTTCGAGGCGCAGGGATCCGGCGGCATCGGCAACATGATCCGTCGCACGGTGACGGGCGAGGGTGTGCCGCTGATGAAGGTGTCCGGTCGCGGCGACCTCTTCCTCGCGAACGCCGCCCAGGACGTGCACATCATCGACCTCGACGGCAGCGACGGTCTCACCATCAACGGCGCCAACGTGCTCGCGTTCGACTCGTCGCTGTCGTACCGCATCGGCCGGGTCCAGGGTGCGGCCGCCAGCAGCAACGCGGGCCTGTTCAACTGCATCTTCACCGGACAGGGGCGCATCGCCATCACCACCGACGGGCAACCCGTCGTCCTGAACGTCGACCAGCCCACCTTCGCGGATCCGCAGGCCGCGGTCGCGTGGTCGTCGAGCCTGCAGACCTCGGTCAAGAGCAACGATCAGCTCAACTTCGGCACCCTCATCGGCCGCAGCACCGGCGAACGCTTCACCCTGCAGTTCTCCGGGCAGGGATTCGTCGTCGTACAGCCGTCGGAGCAGCCGCCCGGCGGGTTCGTCGGCGGCACGGGCGGCGGGCAGCAGGCCGGTGTCGGCGGCGCGCTGGGTGGCCTGCTCGGACGGTGACCCGCGCGACACGGGTTCCCGTCCCCGGGTACGGTTTCGGGGATGGTAACCGACAGGGCAGGCCTGAAGTCGGTCGAAATCGGCCGCGGGGCGGTGGCCGGTCCGGTCGATCTCGATACCAGGGCGGGGGTGATGACGTGACCACACGCGTCGACACCGCGGTGCCCTGGTGGCACGACGCCCCGCTCGACCGGGTCGTGCGACTGTCCGGCGCCGCGATGCGCGATCTCGCCGAGTCGGTGGACCCGCTGCCGTCCGATGCTCCGGCCGCACTCTTCTTCACCCTGTCGAACGGCTCCGCGTCGGAGATGGTGGACGCCGTCGTCGGCGCGATCGAGCAGGCCGCACTCGACCTCGTCCCCTTCCTGCTGCCCGGCGACGTCGGCGACCGCTCGTCGCTGGCGCACGATGCGGCGCGGACCCGAGCGCGGCAGTGGGCGTCGACGAGCGAACACTTCGGTCCGTACCTCGCCCATCTCGCGGGCGCGTCGACGTCAGGCCGTCCCCTGCGTGTCGACTCCTTCGCTCGCGAGACCCGCGCCGCCGGTGCCGTCCGCGTGATCGCCGACGTCCACGGGCGAGAGCGCGCCGTCCTCGTCGTGGACGTCCCCGCCGACAGCGACCCGGCAGCGGTGGCGACCGCCGCGGAATGGTTGTGCAGCACCGGGACGGGAGTCTGGCTGACCGGCGCCGGTGCACCCGCTGTGGACAGGTTCTCGGTGCTGACCGTGCGCACCCCGTCGACCCCGGACGACGTGGACACCATCGTCGACCGCTTCCGCCCGCTGAGCTACCCACCCGTCGAGGGGCGTCCGCACGCGGCCAGCGCGGCGGAGATCCTGCTCGATCGCGTCCTCTCCACCCGCGAGTGGGCGGCGGGCCGACGCCACAACCGCTCCGTCCGGCCGACGACGTTGAGCAGACCGTTCACGTTGGACGTGTCGTGGGTCGATGAGAAGGTCGCCATCGAGATCGACGGCCACGAGCATCGTGCGCGTGCGCAGTTCGCCGACGACCGATCACGCGACAACCTGCTGCAGACGCACGGCTGGATCGTGTTGCGGTTCACCAACGAGGACGTGCTGGCGGATCACGAGAGCGTGATGACGATGATCGAACAGGCACTGCACCGACGACGATCGAAGGGGACTCCCACGTGAGCGCGAACGAGTTGACCGGCACCGAGGTGTCCGTGCTGATGGTGCTGATGGCCGAGGCACGCGCAGTGCGCAACCCCGAACTGTCGACGCTCGGGCCCGAGTTGAAGAAGCCCCACCGGGACCACCTCGTGTCGCTCGGCCTGATCGAGGTGGGCAAGCAGGGTCGAACGATGACCGTCGAGCTCACCGACAAGGGCTGGAAGCACTGCTCCGACCTGATGGGCACGCAGGCGCCGAAAGGTGCGGCCGGCCCCGGCAAGGCCCTCTTCACCGTCATGGCCGGCCTCGGTCGATGGTTCCATCGCGACGACGTCCGCCCCGCCGAGGTCTTCTTCCCGCGCGACACCCCGACGTCGATCACGGCGCCGCCGACCCCACCCAACGCCATCGTCGCCCCTGCGGTCCGCAGTGAACTGTCCGCCGCGGACGTCGAGCAGCGGATCCGGTCGACGTACGCGGACCTCGCTCGCGAGCCCGGAGCCTGGGTGCGGCTGTCGCGTCTGCGGCCCGCCCTGTCCGACATCTCGCGCGCGGATCTCGACGAGGCCCTCGCCCGGCTGCGGCGCGCCCCCGACGTCTCCCTCATCCCCGAGGAGAACCAGAAGACCCTGACCGACGAGGACCGCGCCGCGGCCGTCGACGTCGGCAACCAGCAGAACCACCTCTTGGCGATCGAACAGTGATGGGCGGCTCCACGATGACGACCACGAAGTCCGAACAGATCCGCGCTCTCGAGTCGGTGCGGCTGAGCTGGGCCCCCACACCCGACGACGTGTGGCGGTCCCAGTCGGACGTCCACGTGCCCGGGATGCACGAGCGGGTGTTCACCGAGGTCATGAGTGCCTACACCGACGCCGAGAACTCGGACGACGCCAGTCCGCTCGGTGTCGTCGTGCAGGGCCCCGCGGGTTCCGGCAAGACGCATCTTCTCGGACAGGTCCGCGAGGAGGTGCAGTCGCGCGGCGGCTACTTCTTCCTCATCCGGCTCCTCGACGCCGCGGGTTTCTGGCGCTCGACGCTGATGGGCATGCTGGACGACCTGAACCGCCCGTCGGGTCGCGATGACGACAGCCAGCTCCGCCTGGTCCTGCGACGGCTCTGCGAGATCGCCGGCGCAAGCGAGGACCAGCGGCGACAGGTCATGGGCGAGACCATGATCGACGCCGACACGCTGAACGAGTTCGTCACCGGGGTCTACAAGGCCCATCCCCGCCATCGTCGGACCTCCCAGCACACCCTGCGTGCCCTGGTCCTCTCGATCGCACCCGACGCGGCCGTGCAGGACATCGGCGACGCCTACCTGCAGTCGATCGACGACGTCGATGCCGACGAGTTCGAGTCGTGGGGCATCCGCCGCGCGGAGCTCGGACACCAGGGCATCGCGGAGAACATCTCCCGACTGCTCGCGATCACGGGCCCGACCATCCTCGCCATCGACCAGATCGACACCCTCGTCGCGCAGGCGCGCACCGGCGCCGACAAGGACTACGCGGACGAGCAGGAGGACAAGGTGGTCGAGCAGCTCGCCCACGGTCTGATGACTCTCCGCGAGACGTTGCCGCGCACCGCTTCCGTGTTGTCCGCGCTGTCGAGCGCGTGGGATCTGATCGCCGCTCGCGGGGTCGCACCGATGCGTGACCGGTTCCGGGTGACGCAGCGGCTCAAGCCGATCCCGTCGTCGGACGTCGGCCGCCTGCTGCTCGAGCGTCGCCTCGAGGCGTGCTTCCGCGAGGTCGGCTTCGCCACCCCGCACCCGACGTGGCCGGTGGCCGTCGACGCGTTCGACAAGGCGCCGGACTTCACTCCCCGCCAGCTGCTCATCGCCGTCGACAAGCACATCCGTCACTGCCTCGAGACCGGCGTGGCGACGGAATTGACCGACTTCGCCTCCAGCGGAGGCGGATCGGACGCACCGTCGCTGCCGACGGCCAAGCGTTCCGAGCTCGAGGCTCTCGACGAGCGCTACAGCCAGTTGCGCAGCGCCGCGGACGTGTCGACGCCCCTCGAGCCCGGCACCGAGGACAGCCTCGTCCCGGCACTGCTCTCCGCCGGCCTCGACGCCTGGATCCACGAGCACCAGTCGTCCGACGACAGCCTCGCGCAGGATCCTCCGCCGAGCGGCCGCCCGGCACTGCACGCACGGCTGCGCCACACCGTCGACAGCGACACCGACGACGAGGAACACTGGTGCTTCCGCGCCGTCTCCTCCACCAATGCCCGTGCGGCACTGGCTCGTATCGAGCGGGCCGTCACCGCGGCGGGTCTGCACATCGACATGCCGCGCCGTCGATTGATCCTCATCCGCAACGCGCCCTGGCCCAAGGGTGCGAAGACGGAACAGACCGTGGCGGCGCTGCACCGCGCCGGTGGTGTCGAGGTACCGCTGAGCGAGGACGATCGCCGCTCCCTGCACGCCCTGGGCACTCTTCGGTCGGAGAACTCGCCGGCCCTCACGTCGTGGCTGCTCGCTCGCAAGCCGGCGCACGAGATCGCGCTGTTCCGCGAGGTGCTGCCCGACGCGAGCGTCGTCGACGACGATCAGGCACTCATCGAACCCGAGGTGTCGCAGGCTCCCGCATCCACTCCGCGCCGGGAGCAGATCGAGATGGGGACGGAGCTCAGTACCAACGCCGAGGTCCGCATCCCGCTCGAGGCGCTGCGCAAGCACACGGCGATCTTCGCCGGATCGGGCAGCGGCAAGACCGTCCTCATCCGCCGGCTGGTCGAGGAGTGTGCCCTGCACGGTGTCTCGTCGATCGTGCTGGACATCAACAACGACCTCGCCCGCCTCGGGACACCGTGGCCGGAGGACGAGCGCACGTGGCCGCCGGGCGACGAGGCGAAAGCTGCTGCCTACCTACGGGACACGGACGTCGTCATCTGGACTCCGCGCAAGTCGTCGGGTCGGCCGCTCAGTTTCCAGCCGCTCCCCGACTTCGCCAGCGTCGTCAACGACAAGGACGAGTTCGACGCGTCCGTCGAGTCCGGCCTCGCGGCGCTGGCTCCCGCCGCACTGGCGACGGGCACCACGGAGAAGGCGAAGCACCGCCAGGCGGTGCTGCGCGCGGCACTCGACGGGTTCGGGCGGCGCGCGGCCGGCGACATGTCGGACTTCGTCGACCTGCTGGAGAATCTCCCCGCCGACGCCAGTGATCTGCGTGACGCCGTGCGCATCGCGGCCGATCTCGCCGAGAACCTCAAGGCCGCGATGACGAACGACCCGATGTTCGCCGGGTCCGGCACACCCGTCGATCCGGGTGTGCTGCTCACCCCGACCGAGGGGAAGAAGGCGCGTGTGTCCGTCATCAACCTCTCGGGGCTCACCACCGAGGAGCAGAAGCAGAGCTTCGTCAATCAGCTGCAGATGGGTCTGTTCGCCTGGATCAAGAAGAATCCGGCCGGTGATCGACCGCTCGGCGGACTCTTCGTCATGGACGAGGCGCAGAACTATGCGCCCTCGGACAAGGCGACACCGGCCACGCACAGCACGCTCGCACTCGCGTCGCAGGCCCGGAAGTACGGCCTGGGGCTCGTCTTCGCGACGCAGGCACCCAAGGGGCTGCACAACCGCATCGCCGGAAACGCGGCCACGCAGTTCTACGGCTTGCTGAACAGTCCCGCCCAGATCCAGGCGGCGCAGGAGATGGCGCGCGCCAAGGGCGGCTCCGTGCCCGACGTCGGACGTCTGCCCGCAGGTCAGTTCTACGCGGCGGTCGAGGGTTCGGAGTTCCGGCGCACGGCCACTCCGCTGTGCCTCACCTTCCACCCGAAGAGCCCGCCGACCGAGGAAGAGGTCCTCGCGCTGGCTCGCGAGTGAGGGAGGAGGTCCGCGCGCCGGCCCGCGAGTAGCGTTGTTCGCATGGCTTACAGATTTCTGGGCAACAGCGGACTCAAGGTTTCCGAGATCACCTACGGCAACTGGCTCACCCACGGGTCGCAGGTGGAGAACGACGTCGCGACCGCCTGCGTGAAGGCAGCTCTCGACGCCGGCATCACGACGTTCGACACCGCGGACGTCTACGCCAACGGCGCGGCCGAGACGGTGCTGGGCAAGGCGGTGGCGGGCGAACGTCGTGAAGGTCTCGAGATCTTCACCAAGGTGTACTTCCCGGTCGGCGAGAAGGGCCCGAACGACACGGGGCTCTCGCGCAAACACATCTTCGAGGGCATCGAGAACTCGCTCCGACGCCTCGGCACCGACTACGTCGACCTGTACCAGGCACACCGCTACGACCACGAGACGCCGCTCGAGGAGACCATCGCCGCCTTCGGTGACGTCGTCCAGCAGGGCAAGGCGTTGTACATCGGCGTGTCCGAGTGGACCGCGGACCAGCTGCGCGAAGCGCAGACACTCGCCCGGCAGCGCGGATTCTCCATCGTCTCCAATCAGCCTCAGTACTCGGCACTCTGGCGCGTCATCGAGTCCGACGTGGTCCCGGCGTCCAAGGAACTCGGCATCTCGCAGATCGTCTGGTCGCCGCTGGCTCAAGGCGTCCTCACGGGCAAGTACGTTCCCGGACAGCCGCTTCCCGAGGGCTCGCGCGCGACCGACGACAAGGGCGGCGCGGACATGATCTCGCGCTACATGAACGACGAGACGCTGACGCGCGTGCAGAAGCTGAAGCCGATCGCCGACGACCTGGGCATCACGATGTCCCAGCTCGCCATCGCCTGGGTGCTGGCCAACGACAACATCGCGGCCGCTCTCGTCGGAGCTTCCCGTCCCGAGCAGATCGCCGACAACGTCAAGGCGCAGGACGTCACCCTCGACGCCGACGTGCTCGCGAAGATCGACGAGGCACTCGGTGACATCGTCGAGAAGGACCCCTCGAAGACGGTGAGTCCCGAGAAGCGTCTGGTCTGAGGTCAAGATCAGGTAAAGGATCGGTCAGACACGCCTGAAGGCGTGCAGGATCCGGGATGCCGGGGTCGAATGAGACATGACTTCCGTACCCCGGATCCTTGCAGCCGATGGCGGCACCCTGAGTTCCATCGAGAATGCGATCAACTCGGCGTTCGAACCGATCACCGAGGCGGTGTCCGGTGTCGTCTTCTACTCGGTGAACATCGCCGGCGCGTCGGTCCCGCTCGTGGTGCTGTGGCTGCTCGCAGCTGCACTCATTTTCACCGCGACGTTCAAGTTCCTGCAGATCCGTGGCGCCAAACACGCGGTGGAACTGGTCAGCGGCAAGTTCGACGACCCGGACGCGCCCGGCGAGGTGAGTCACTTCCGCGCGTTGACGGCCGCCGTGTCCGGCACCGTCGGACTGGGCAATATCGCCGGCGTGGCGGTCGCGGTCACGCTGGGCGGCCCCGGCGCCACGCTGTGGATGATCCTCGCCGGGTTCCTCGGCATGGCCACCAAGTTCGTCGAATGCACCCTGGGCGTGAAGTACCGCGACGTCCACGAGGACGGCACCGTCTCCGGCGGCCCGATGAAATATCTGACCAAGGGCCTCGCAGAACGCGGCATGAGCCGACTCGGCAAGATCATGGCGACTGTCTACGCCGTCATCATCATCTTCTTCGGCATCTCCGGCGGCAACATGTTCCAGGCGAACCAGACCTACGCCCAGGTTCGTAGCGTCACCGGCGGCGACGACGGCTTTCTCGGCTCGGACGGTGCCAAGTTCGCGTTCGGACTCGTGGTTGCGGTGGTCATCGGTCTCGTCATCATCGGCGGCATGAAGTCGATCTCGGCCGTGACGGCGAAGCTCGTCCCCTCGATGGCGATCATCTACATCGTCGCCTGCGCCATCGTCATCGGCGTGAACGTCGAGCAGGTCCCCGGGGCCTTCACGGCAATCTTCGAAGGTGCCTTCTCTCCCTCCGGTGTCACCGGAGGCGTCCTCGGCGTCATGATCATCGGAATCCAGCGCGCTGCGTTCTCGAACGAGGCAGGACTCGGATCGGCGTCCATCGCCCACTCGGCCGTCAAGACGCGCCACCCGGTCACCGAGGGATTCGTGGCCATGCTCGAGCCGTTCATCGACACGGTCGTCATCTGCACGGCCACCGCCCTCACCATCGTCATCGCCAACACGCAGACATGGCAGGACCAGCGCGCAGTCGTCGCCGAGACCGGTGAACTGCCCGCCGGTGGCGTCACGCTGACCTCCGACGCCTTCGAGACGGTCCTCCCCTGGTTCCCGTACATCTTGACCGTCGCGGTCGCCCTCTTCGCGCTGTCCACCGCGATCACGTGGGCGTACTACGGGTCGCAGGCGTGGACGTCCCTCTTCGGCCGGAGCGCCCTCGCCAAGCACAGCTTCAACGTGACCTTCTGCCTGTTCACCGTCGTCGGCACGGTGCTGTCGCTGGGATCCGTACTCGACTTCGCGGACGCGGCGCTGTTCGCGCTGGCCTTCGTCAACATCATCGGCCTGTACCTGCTGCTTCCCGTGGTGAGGCGGGAGTTGCGCGACTACATGGCGCATCGCCGGGGTGAGACGGTGGCGGTCGACGACGTGGACGTCACGCGCTGACCTATGCCTCCAACGCCCCCGCGATCCGCTGCTCGATCTGCGCGTACGCGGTCGTCGGCAGCGTCACCAGGCCCTCGAGCTCGGTGCGCGCCTTGCGGTACGCCGCCTGTCGTTCGGCGGGGGTCGAGGCGCCGTCCAAGGCCATGCGCAGCAGCGACTGTGCGCGGGTGAGACGGTTCTGCTCCGCCTCGCTGAAGTTCCCGCGTCGACGACGCTTGGCCTCGGACTCGGCGGCGGTGAACGCCACGGCGTAGTCGTGCACGGCCGAGCGGTAGAGCCGCTGCGCCTCCGGATCGTCGACCAGCTCGTCCGCCGCCGACGGCCGGAGGGAATCGGCCTCGAGCTTGGCGCGATGGAAGGCCACCGTCATCGGGTCGCGCATGTTCGTCATCATCGGGAACTCGAGCAGGTTGATGACGTCGGTCTCGTAGGCGAACCACCGAGCGTTCACGTCGTCGTGCTCCGCGAGCGCCTTCTCGACGGACCGACGTTGCGCGTCCGCATCCTGCTTCGAGGCCTTGGTCAGTTCGAGCGCCGCGACCTTGGCCTCCTGCTTGATGCGGTACCGCTCGAGGCGACGATCCGCACGGCGCTCGTTCGCGGCGCCGACCGCCTTGGCCGCCCCCGCGATGGACCCGCCGAAGACGAACCACAGCCACCAGTACTGGCCGGCGAACTGCACCACAGCATCCATGCGCATCCCCTCTCGTCCGGCCATCGTAGCGACGGTGCCGGACGCAGAACGACCCCGCACTCACGAGGAGTGCGGGGTCGTCCATGGGTGCAGCAGGTGTTACTTGGCCTTCTCGAGGACCTCGACCAGTCGCCAGTGCTTCGTGGCGGACAGGGGGCGGGTCTCCATGAGCTGAACGCGGTCGCCGACGCCGGCGACTCCGTTCTCGTCATGGGCCTTGACCTTGGTGGTGCGTCGGATGATCTTGCCGTAGAGGGCGTGCTTCACACGGTCCTCGAGCTCGACGACGATCGTCTTCTGCATCTTGTCGGAGACGACGTAACCGATACGTGTCTTCCGGCTGTTGCGTGCTTCTTCAGTGGTCACTGTTTCCTCGCTCATGCTGCGTCACCTGCCGTGTCCTCGGAAGGACCTGCGGCGAGCCCGAGCTCACGCTCGCGCATCACGGTGTAGATGCGCGCGATCTCGTGGCGGACGACGCGCAGCCGACGGTTGTTGTCCAGCTGGCCGGTGGCCATCTGGAAGCGGAGGTTGAACAGCTCCTCCTTCGACTCACGAAGGCGGGTGATCAGTTCTTCGTCGCCGAGCTCGCGGAGCTCGGCAGCCGGGGTACCGGTAGCCATCAGAACTGAACCTCCCTCGTGATGATGCGTGCCTTGATCGGCAGCTTGTGAATCGCGCGCGTCAGTGCTTCACGAGCGATCTGCTCGTCCGGGTAGCTGAGCTCGAAGAGCACGCGGCCGGGCTTGACGTTGGCGACCCACCACTCCGGCGAACCCTTACCGGAACCCATGCGGGTCTCGGCAGGCTTCTTCGTGAGCGGACGGTCCGGGTAGATGTTGATCCAGACCTTGCCACCACGCTTGATGTGGCGGGTGACGGCGATACGGGCTGCCTCGATCTGACGGTTGGTGATGTAGGCGGGCTCGAGAGCCTGGATGCCGTATTCACCGAAGGTCACCTGAGTTCCGCCCTTGGCGGCACCCGAACGCTTGGGGTGGTGCTGCTTGCGGTGCTTGACCCGACGGGGGATCAACATGCGTCAGCCCTCCTTCTGCTCGGTCGTAGCGGGTGCATCAGCGGTTGCGGTCGCTGCGCGGCCGGCCTCGGTGCTGGTCGCCGTGGTGCCCGAGGCACCGCTGCGACGCGGACGAGACGGACGCTCACGACGGGGACGATCGCCTGCCGGAGCAGCGGCGGCGACAGCTTCACGCTTGCCACCGACGATGTCGCCCTTGTAGATCCAGACCTTCACGCCGATGCGACCGAAGGTGGTCTTCGCCTCGTAGAGGCCGTAGTCGATGTCCGCACGCAGCGTGTGCAGCGGAACGCGACCTTCGCGGTAGAACTCGGAACGGCTCATCTCCGCGCCGCCGAGGCGACCGGAGCACTGAACGCGGATGCCCTTGACGTTCGGCTGACGCATGGCCGACTGGATGGCCTTGCGCATCGCACGACGGAACGCGACACGGTTCGAGAGCTGCTCGGCCACACCCTGTGCGACGAGCTGCGCCTCGGACTCGGCGTTCTTGACCTCGAGGATGTTCAGCTGGACCTGCTTGCCGGTCAGCTTCTCGAGCTCGGAACGGATGCGATCCGCCTCGGCGCCGCGGCGACCGATGACGATGCCCGGACGCGCGGTGTGGATGTCGACGCGAACCCGATCACGGGTGCGCTCGATCTCCACCTTGGCGATGCCGGCGCGCTCCATGCCCGTGGCGAGGAGCTTGCGGATCTGCACGTCTTCCTTGACGTACTCCGCGTACTGCTTGTCTGCGTACCAGCGGGACTTCCAGTCGGTCGTGATGCCGAGGCGGAAGCCGTGCGGGTTGATCTTCTGGCCCACTACTGAGCTCCCTTCCGGCGACCACGTGTCGAGCCGCCGGTCTTGGGCAGGCTCTCCACGATGACCGTGATGTGAGATGTGCGCTTACGAATGCGGAACGCACGACCCTGGGCACGAGGCTGGAAACGCTTGAGGGTCGCGCCCTCGTCGACGAATGCAGCCGAGACGATCAACGTGCTCGGATCGAGATCCAGGTTGTTCTCCGCGTTGGCCGCTGCCGAGGCAACGACCTTGGCGACGGGCTCGCTGGCGGCCTGCGGTGCGAACTTGAGGATGTTCAGGGCATCCTCGACGCTCTTACCGCGGACCAGGTCCACGACGCGACGGGCCTTCATCGGCGTCACGCGAACGTGCTTGGCCGTGGCCCGGGCGATCGGGTTGTCGGTGGGGGTGAAGTTGGTCATCGCCGCTTCGCCTTCCGGTCGTCCTTGATGTGACCCTTGAAGGTCCTCGTCGGCGCGAATTCACCGAGCTTGTGTCCGACCATGGCATCCGAGACGAACACCGGGACATGCTTGCGACCGTCGTGGACGGCGAAGGTGTGACCGATGAAGTCGGGGGTGATGGTCGAGCGGCGTGACCAGGTCTTGATGACCTGCTTCGTGCCCTTGTCGTTCTGAACGTCCACCTTTTTCAGGAGGTGGTCGTCGACGAACGGGCCCTTCTTCAGACTGCGTGGCATCTGCTACTCCCTCCTGATTATCGCTTGTTCTTGCCGGTGCGGCGGCGGCGGACGATGAGCTGATCGCTCGGCTTGTTCTTGCGGGTACGGCCTTCCGGCTGTCCCCAGGGGCTGACCGGGTGGCGACCACCGGAGGTCTTGCCCTCGCCACCACCGTGCGGGTGGTCGACCGGGTTCATGACGACACCACGGACGGTCGGGCGCTTGCCCTTCCAGCGCATGCGGCCGGCCTTGCCCCAGTTGATGTTGGACTGCTCGGCGTTGCCCACCTCGCCGACGGTGGCGCGGCAGCGCACGTCGACTCGACGGATCTCACCGGACGGCATACGCAGCGTGGCGTAGGCGCCTTCCTTGCCGAGGAGCTGAGCACCGGCGCCGGCGGAGCGGACCATCTTGGCGCCGCCACCCGGACGAAGCTCCACCGCGTGGATGGTGGTACCCGTCGGGATGTTGCGGAGCGGCAGGTTGTTGCCGGGCTTGATGTCGGCCGTGGCACCCGACTCGATGGGCGAACCCTGCGAGATGCCCTTCGGCGCGATGATGTAGCGCTTCTCACCGTCTGCGAAGTGCAGCAGCGCGATGTTGGCGGTGCGGTTGGGGTCGTACTCGATGTGAGCGACCTTGGCCGGCACGCCGTCCTTGTCGTTGCGGCGGAAGTCGATGAGCCGGTAGGCGCGCTTGTGACCGCCACCCTTGTGACGGGTGGTGATGCGGCCGTGTGCGTTGCGGCCACCGCGGCCGTGCAGCGGGCGGATGAGCGACTTCTCCGGTGTCGAGCGCGTGATCTCCGCGAAATCGGAGACACTCGCGCCACGACGACCGGGAGTGGTCGGCTTGTACTTACGAATTGCCATGTTTGTCTCGTCCCTTGATCCTCGAGGACCCTCTGAGCTCCGGCCGCTTACGCGACCGGGCCTCCGAAGATCTCGATGGGCTTGCTGTCGGCCGAGAGGGTCACGAGCGCGCGCTTGGTGCTCTTACGCGTGCCGTAGCCGAATCGGGTCCGCTTGCGCTTGCCCTGCCGGTTGGCGGTGTTCACGCTGGTCACAGTCACGCCGAAAACCTTCTCGACAGCGATCTTGATCTGCGTCTTGTTCGAGTCGGGGTGCACGATGAACGTGTAGGTCCCCTGCTCGATGAGCCCGTACGACTTCTCCGAGATGACCGGGGCCAGCAGGATGTCGCGGGGATCGGCAATGGTGCTCACTTGTCCTCCTCCTGTGAATCCGTTGCTGCCTTGGCCGGTCCTGCGATGAACGTGTTCAGTGCCTCGACACTGAAGATCACGTCGTCTGCCTCGAGGACGTCGTAGGTGTTGAGCTGATCGGGCGCGATGGGGTGAACGCCGTCGAGGTTCTGGACGGACTTCCATGCGGCCAGGTCTGCGCGGCCGATGACCAGCAGGACCTTCTTGCGATCGGTGAGCTCCGCGAGGAACGTGCGAGCACCCTTGGTGGAGGGCACCTGTCCCGCGACGAGCTCGGTGATCACGTGGATGCGCTCGCTGCGCGCCCGGTCGGAGAGAGCACCGCGCAGAGCTGCGGCGATCATCTTCTTGGGGGTGCGCTGGCTGTAGTCGCGCGGCTGCGGGCCGTGGACGGTGCCACCGCCGACGAACTGCGGTGCACGGGTCGAGCCCTGACGGGCGCGGCCGGTGCCCTTCTGGCGGTACGGCTTCTTGCCGCCACCGCGGACCTCGCCACGCGTCTTCGTCGAGTGCGTTCCCTGACGTGCCGCAGCGAGCTGCGCGACGACGACCTGGTGCATCAGCGCGATGTTCGCGGTGCGGTCGAAGATCTCGGCGGGGAGATCGACGGTGCCGTTGGTCTTGCCACCGAGCTCCTTGACGTCGAGCGTCAGGTTGGCTTCGGTCTTCTTCTCGAGACTGGTCATGCTCGCGCACCACCCTTCACTGCGCTCTTGACGATCACGACGCCGCCCTTGCGGCCCGGGATCGCACCCTTGATCAGCAGCAGACCGTTCTCGGCATCGACCTTGTGCACCGAGAGGTTCTGCGTGGTGATGCGGTCGCTACCCATGCGGCCCGACATGCGCATGCCCTTGAAGACACGGCCGGGGGTCGCGCAGCCACCGATGGAACCGGGGCGGCGGTGGACAGCCTGCGCACCGTGGCTCGCGCCCTGGCCCTTGAAGCCGTGGCGCTTCATCGTTCCCGCGAAGCCCTTGCCCTTGCTGACTCCGGTGACGTCGACGAAGGCGCCGTCCTCGAACTCGGCAGCGGTGAGCTCCTGGCCGATCTCGTAGCCCGCGGCGTCGGCGACGCGCAGCTCCGCGAGATGACGGCGAGGCGTGACGCCTGCCTTGGTGAACTGGCCGGTGACCGGCTTGTTCACCTTGCGGGGATCGATGGCACCGAAGGCGACCTGGACGGCGCTGTAGCCGTCGCGCTCCTCGGTACGGATCGCGGTCACGACGTTCGGGTCGGCCTTGATGACGGTGACCGGAACGACGCGGTTGTTCTCGTCGAAGACCTGGGTCATGCCGAGCTTGGTGCCCAGAATGCCCTTGGCCGGACGCTTGATGTTGTCAGTCATGGT
This sequence comes from Rhodococcus sp. PvP016, assembly GCF_017832185.1. Lineage (NCBI taxonomy): Bacteria > Bacillati > Actinomycetota > Actinomycetes > Mycobacteriales > Nocardiaceae > Rhodococcus > Rhodococcus sp. PvP016. Next base: position 97,587 of record NZ_JAFIBH010000001.1, read on the forward strand.
TGTCTCCGCGCTCACTGAATGTTGACGTCGACGCTTGCCGGCAGGTCGATGCGCATGAGCGCGTCGACCGTCTTCGGCGTCGGGTCGAGAATGTCGATGAGTCGCTTGTGCGTGCGCATCTCGAAGTGCTCGCGAGAGTCCTTGTACTTGTGCGGCGAACGGATGACGCAGTACACGTTCTTCTCGGTGGGCAACGGCACAGGTCCGACCACACGTGCCCCGGTGCGGGTCACGGTCTCGACGATCTTGCGCGCGGACGCGTCGATCGCCTCGTGGTCGTAGGCCTTGAGCCTGATGCGGATCTTTTGTCCCGCCACGCTTATGTCCTCTTCCTTGCCCTGGTTAACCGTTGGTCAGGTCTCTCGTCTCCGGATGTCGATCCGGAGAACCCGGCAGTGTGCTGACCCGACGCCGGCATGAAGCCGAGCGCGAGGCGCATCCATGAGGACGAACGTGGCGGACTCTCGCATCCACGCACACGCGTGGCCAGGAGGAATCCGTTGCCGCTGTTCATCTGTCATGGTTCTCCGGTCCACGCGGTCGGGCGTGTCGCATTCCCGCACATGATTCTCCCCTCGGCCCGAACTCGACCGGCGGGAGAACGCGGACCGGATGCGCCCATCGTGCCGGCGCAATCACTGCATGTCGTTCTCGTCGCATACCTCGACCGTGAGATCATGTCGCAACACGCACGACAACAACCACCTCGGTCAAGGCAACCCGAACAGTATGACCCACGCCGGGGGTCGAGTTCAAATCGAGGCGGTACCGCCGCCGGTGCGCACCGACTGCGGGACGAGCAGCACCCGCTCGATCGGGCCACTCGCCCGACAACTTACCGCCGAGTAAGGTGCAGCCATGGCCACGGTCACCAGAACGTACGCGCTCTGGCAGCGACTTCCCGGCGGGATCACCCGCTCCCTGGCGTTCTCCGCGGGGATGTGTGTCCGCGTGCCCTTCTTCGCCACAGTCCTCCCCCGCGTGCGGGAGCTCGCCCCCGGACGGTGCGTGGTCTCCGGGCCGACGTGGTTCGGAGTGCACAACCACCTGGGCACCTTCCACGCCATCGCGGCCTGCAATCTGGCCGAGGTGGCGATGGGGATGCTCGCCGAGGCGACGATCCCCACCACCCACCGGTGGATCCCGAAAGGCATGAACGTCCAGTACCTGGCCCCGGGCAGATCCGGGCTCACCGCCACCGCGCTGCTCGAGGACCGGCCGGACTGGGACTCGGTGACCAGCGGCGTGGAACTCGTGATCCCGGTCGGCTTGCGCGACACCGGCGGCACCGAGGTCGTCCACGCCGACATCACCGTGTGGGTCAGCCCGCGGTGACATCCGACCGGCCTCCGGCCTACCCGCGGTGACATCCGACCGGCCTCCGGCCTACCCGCGGTGACATCCGACCGGCCGCCGGCCTACCCGCGGTGATGTCCGGTGCTCTGCTGTCGGTCAGCTCCCGGGGGGTGCTTCCGACAGCGCTGCCGGCCGGAAGGTGCGCTCGGTGAGCAGTCGTCTCGGCGAGAAGGATCGGCGAACGGGGTCGTAGGCGCGGTACGGGAACCAGAACACCGCGTGCGACAACCAGGTGACCGGAGCGACGAGCCACCGCAGCGACCAGTTCGAGCGACCGTGGATCTCGAAACTGGTGATGCCGGCCTTGACGAACGACGTGTACTGCAGCGGCGGTGTCAACGCTCGCCGCGGCGAGATGTCGGCCCACATCTCGGTGGGCTGGACGATGGAGTATCCGGCCTCGATGAGGCACAGCGCGAAGTCGATGTCCTCGTGCACGTCGGATCGGGACGTCAGCTTGTCCTGAACTGCGTCCCATGCCTCCAGCCGCACCGCCATGTTGGCGCCGTGCATGTTGTCGATCTTCATTCCGTTGCCCAGGACCTTCGCCCGGACGAGGGCGTCGACGAGCCACTTCTTCGACCTGCTGAACGGCGAATCGTACGGCGCGCTCAATCCCGTGATACCACCGAGATTGAGATCGGAATCCGCGTCCCGGAATGTCCGCTTCACGGCGGACACCCATCCGGCACCAATTCGGGTGTCCGCGTCGATGCGTCCGACGATGTCCGACTTCGCTTCCCGGAAACCCGTGTTACGGGAGAAGAACAATCCTTTTCGCGGTTCGTGGACGAGACGAATCTTCGGCTCGCGTGCCGCGTACTCCTTCACGATCTGCACCGTGTCGTCCATCGACCCGTTGTCCACGACGATGACCTCGGACAACTCGTCGATCTGCGGCAACACGTGATCGAGACACGCTGCGATGTAGTCCTCCTCGTCGAGGACAGGAATGACGAGACTAGTGACAGTTCCCTGCATTGTCATGATCGGCGACCCCCTTTCCACCGTCGACAATAAGGGGACGCGCCGCGAAATTCGACACGGCCGCGGCCGTGGCGCACAGCGGCGGAATCACACTCCGAGCGACGCCGCCACCATGGGCCAGGATTCGTGCAGGTCCTCCTGCCAGTAGGCCCAGGAATGCGTTCCATTGTCGCGGAACTTGACCGTGGCCGGAATGCCGAGTTGCGCCAGTCGCTCCGCGAACGTCCGCGTGCAGGTGTTGGTGATCGACTCGATGCCGCCGCCCACGACGACCCGATTGATCAGTGCGGGGACGTCCCCTGCGATACGGGCACTCTGCAGAGTCTCGTCGAAGCCCGGGAGCCCACTTCCCGTGGTGACGTACAGAGGAGTGCCGCGCAGCTTGTCCGCGTTGAGCAACGCGTCGTTGGCCGCCCACTCCGGACCGTCGTCGGGTCCCCACATGTTCTCCGTGTCGCCCCCGCCGCGCGCCTCGACCACGAGCTTGACGAAGGCACGACCCAGGTCGTCCGACGTACCGGCACAGCCGCTGAAGGACGCGACCGACGAGTAGAAGCCGGGTCGATCGGCGGCCAACATCAGGACCGCGCTCGCCGCCATCGAGATGCCGCCGACGGCCTGTGTACCCGTGGTGACGAGAGACTGGTTCATGAGCGGGGGCAGCTCGTCGAGCAGGAAGGTCTCCCACTTGTTGCGGCCGAGCTCCGGGTCGTCCGCGACCCAGTCGGTGTAGTAACTGAACGCGCCGGCCTTCGGCACGACCACGTTGACATTCTTGTCCGCGAAGAACGTGGAGACATCCGCCTGATCGGGCCAGTTGCTCGACGGATCCTCGCCGCCACTCGCCCCGTTGAGCAGGTAGTACGTCGGGCGCGGGGCCGAGGTGTCGGCCGGCCGGAACACCTGCAGCGGAACCGACCGATCCATCGACGGCGAGTACACGGTGACGAGGTACTGCTGCCCGCCGACGAACTCCACACTCTCCACCCGCGCACCCGAGGCGGTCTCGACCGCGGCGATCGGTGCGTCGTCCGCACGAGCGACAGAGGGCGTGGCCGTCATGAGCGCACCGACCACCGCAGCGGCGACCAGAGCGGTGATCGGCCGTCGTGTCCACGTCATCGTCGTATCCCTCTCGCACTGCACTCCCGGCGACAGTGCACTGCCGTCACAGCAGTGTCATGCGCCCCATTGCCTCGCACTCTAGGCGACCTCACAGACGGGCGTGCGACCGTGCACGAGGAAGAAGATTCGTCATTCCGGTAACGCCGGCCGAAAACGGGGCGATCATCGGTTACAGGCGGCCGAACGAGGCTGCGGCCCGGTGACAGTGTTCCGGCCCCGACCGAGACGAAGGCGGTACTTCCGATGGCGACACGACGACATACCTCCGCGGTGGGTGAGCCGATGGCACCGCGGGACGCGCTGAACTACTACTTCGAGAGTGAGCGCACGCCGGGCACCATCGTGCACGGCATCGTCGTGGACGCCGCGCGGTCGAACGGATCGCTGCGCACGCGCGCGGATGTCGAGCGCTTCGCGCGGAGCGTGCTCGACCTGCACCCCCTGTTCCGGCGTCGTCTGCGGACGACGATCGCCCACCTCGCCTTTCCCGTGTGGGTCGAGTGCGACGTCGACGTCCCCGCACACGTGTTCGTCCACGATGCAACCGATGCCGACGAGCACCCGGACCACTTCCTGCGTCGACTGGTGATGGACGCCTCGAGCACACCGTTCGACTTCGACGTCCCCGCGTGGCAGATCCATCTCGTGACAGGCCTGCGCGGGGTACCGGGCGTTCCCGAGGGCGGCAGCGTGCTCCTCCTCAAGGTGCACCACAGCGCCATCGACGGGATGGGCACGACGTCGCTCGTCCACCGGATGCTGGCGCCGCCGTCCGCGGACGTCTCGGCGCACCGCAACGACGTCTTCGACCGCGAGAGCGTCGCCGTGCCGACCCCGTTCGCCGCTCTTCGTTCGCTCCCCCGGGAGTTCGCCGGTTTCGCCGGCCGCGGCTTCCGCCGGTGGCGTGCGGTCCGGCAGCTCGAGCCTGCGCAGCGACCCACCGCTCATCGCTACCCGGCCACGCGTTTCAATCGAAATCTCGCGCCGGACATGACGTTCGGAATGGCATGGTTCGACCTCGATCGTGTTCGCGCGATCAAGTCCGCCGTCCCTGGCACGACCGTGAACGACGTCGTCATGACAGTGGTGTCGATCGCCCTGTCGGACTACCTGGCCGGCGAACTTCCCGCCACGAGCCTCGGGGCGTCCTTCCCCGTCAACGTGCGCACCGTCGACACGACGGGCGAGACCGCGAACCAGCTCGCGATCGCCGTGGTCGATCTGTTCACCGACGTCGCGGATCCGGTCGACCGTCTGCGCGCGGTCTCCGCGGCAGCACGCGAGCGCAAGTCCGACCTCGCGACGCGGCTCCGCAGCCTCCCCTCCCATCCCATGAACTCCGCGCCGGCGCCGCTCCTCGCGGCGATCGCTCGACTCGTGCCACGCCGCCCCGCTGCCCCGACGACGACCGGCACGAACACGATGATCTCCAACATCGCCTACGGCGACGACCGGATGGAGTTGGCGGGCGCGCCCGTGACGGGGGTGTTCGCGCCCCTCCCCGTGGTGGAGGGGGTCCAACTCGCACACGTCGTCGTGTCGGCCGGCCGTCGGATGTGCCTGACCGCGGTGTCCCACCGCGCCCTGATGCCGGACGTCGACCACTACACGGCACTGCTCGCCTCGGCGGTCGACATGCTCGCGGTCGCGACCGGTACCAGCGAGCGCGCGTCCGTCGTCACCGTTGCTTAGCATGCCTACAGTCTCGTTACAGCGCGGAAACAATCGTGAAGCTTGTACAGAACGGTCGGTCGGAGTAACTTTCCCCTTCATCACATCGCTGAAGGGCCGAGACATGACCATGGCACGTCGGGGCACGGCCGAACGCGGTACCGCCATGCACGCACGCGACGCGCTCAATCTCTTCTTCGAGTCACCGCTGACGTCCGCGGCCGTGGTGCACTGCTACGTCCTGGCCGACGGCGCGGCGGTGCGCTCCGTCGCCGATGCCGCCGAGTTCGGGCGGGGCATCCTCGCGCTCGACCCGCTCTTCACCCGGCGGCTGGTGTCGGTCCCCGCCGACCTGGCGTTCCCTCACTGGGTACCGACCCGGGTCGACGTCACCGAGCACGTGTACGTGCACACACCGCCGGCGGGGCGGAGCCGCGACCTGCTCGTGTCGATGATCACCGACTTCACGACCACACCGCTGCCGCGTGAACGCCCGCCGTGGGAGTTCCACTTCGTCCTCGACGTCACCGGCATCGACGGAGTGGCCGAGGGCGCCACCGTGGTGATCTTCCGGAGCCACCACAGCGCGATCGACGGTATGGGGTCGGTCGAACTGGTGAACCGCGTCTTCGGTGCGAACCCGACACCTCGCGTGGACACGGACACCGCGGTGGACGTCCCGGGTCCCGTCCGAGCGGCACGCGCACTCCCGCGCGACATCGTCACCCTCACCGGAGCGGCGCTCCGGCGGCGAACGGCGGCCCGAGCGCTGACGGCCTCGTCCGACTCCGGCACCGCAGCGCACGGGTCTTTCCCCGCCACGCGCTTCAACCGTCGGGTACGCCCGTCGATGGTCTTCGACATGACGTTCTTCGAGATGAGCCGCGTCCGCGCACTGAAGAACAGGGCCGGAGGCGTCACCCTCAACGACGTCATGGTCACGGTCGTCTCGCTCGCGCTCTCCGCGTACCTCGCGGAGGACGGTGAGCTGCCCACGGACTCGTTGGGCACCACCATCCCGGTGAGCACGCGCGCCATGGGGGAGAGCACCAACGCCAACCGGATCACGATCGCGAAGCTGTCGCTGCACACCGACGTGATCGATCCGGTGGTGCGTCTGCGGGCCGTGCACGCGTCGGCGTCGCGGGCCAAGGACGACGCCACCGTCATCGCCACCCGGCTGCCGGCGCATCCACTCACCGTGATGCCTGCGCCGCTGATGGCGCTGCTGGCGAAGACGATGAGGTCACCGGCTGCACCGGCACGGGTCGCCACCAACACGATGATCACCAACGTGCCCTACGGCGTGGGCGGAGTCACGATCGCCGGATCACCCATGGTGGGCGTCTTCGGGCCCCTCCCCACCGTCACCGGGGTGGCTCTGGCGCACGCCGTCGCCACCTTCGGCGCGTCGATGTTCGTGTCGGTCACGTCCGTGGAGGACGTGATGCCGGACACCGCTCGATACATCCGCCACATCCGCACCGCATTCGACCGACTGGAGGCGGCGGTCACTCCGAGCGACGCCCGTCCGCCGGCCGCGCGGGCCGCCGTCACCCCCACGGCGATCACGGTCTCGCCGTGACGTCCTCTCGCTCGTTCCGCAGCCCGAACACGCACACCGAAGGACACGCCATGGCGCCCCGACACAGCCGTACTCCCGTCACCACGACGGACACCCCTCGCGCATCCGTCGGCGTCTGGACGTATGCCCCCACGTCTCTCCGCCGTCACGTGTTCGTCGTGCGTCCGGGAGCCGAGAGTTCCACGCCGGACCGGATGTCGAGGCACCTGACCGACCTCGCTACCGAAGCAGGTCTGCTCGGAACCGACGAGCACGCCCGGGTGACCGTCCATGCGCCGGGCACCGCGGCCGGCTCCGTCGTCGCGCTTCTCGACGCCGCGCACCCGTCGACCGACGCACTGTGGTGCCTCGACGTCTTCACCGAGGTCGCGGGCTTCGACGCGGTGCCGAGCGGCTCGGCGGTCGCGGTGTTCCGCGCCGTAGGCGGGCCCGTCGAGTCGCGCACGATCACCCGCATCGTCGAGACCGTCCTCGCTCCCGGCCGTCCCGCTCGTCCGGGAGGGCCCGTGGCACGCCACGCGTACCGACCGTTCGACGGCGCCGACGCACCGGCGTGCCCGGCACCACTGGGTGACGCCCGTTCGCTCGTCGCGCAGTTCTCCACCGTCCGGCTCGAGCAGATCTCCGCGGGACTCGGTCAGACCACCGTCGCGGACGTGGTGTCGACGGTCGTCTCGACCGCCGTGCAGCGCGCGGTTCCGGCCGGGACGGTGCCCGTCACCGCTCTGCACGTCGCGGACATGCCGGTCCCGCCGTCCGGGGTCGACACGCCCGACCTCCTTTCCTTCGGACCGCACATCGCGGAGGACGCGCGTTCCATCACCGCCACCGTGTGCCGTGTCGGGGCAGCCACCGTGGTGACGCTCTCCTCGTCGGTGCCCGCACTCGACCTCGCCACTGTTCTGCACCACGTGGAGGACGGGCTGCGAAGCCTGGAGAACTCCGCCGCCGCCCAGTTCTCACGCCTCGGAACACTCTCTCGCCACACACGGGAGCATGCGAACGTCGCCTCCTGACTCTGGTGCCACCACACGGTCGAACGAGTCGGTCCGCGTCCTCGGACGTGGTGGGACTCGATCCACCACCACGGCTCCCACGTGGAAGAAGTAACATCGGTCGGGGTTCGCGGGATGACTTCGACAGTGCCGCACGCTCGACACGTCGCTCCGCGACCGACTCGGTCGGGCATGATCGCTCTCGAGCGACGAGCACTGACGACACCGCACCCGACGACAGTGGAGACCAATGCCATCAGACGACACAGCCGTACTCGTAGAGGACGTTCACAAGTCCTTCGGAACGGTTGACGCACTGCGCGGCATCGATTTCAGCGTCCCCACCGGCTCCATCCTCGGTGTTCTCGGGCCCAACGGCGCCGGTAAGACCACCACCGTCAAGGTGCTCGCGACGCTGGTCCGACCGGATCGCGGACGCGCCGTGGTGTCCGGCCACGACGTGGCACAGGATCCTGCGGCCGTCCGGCGTTCCATCCTCATGACGGGCCAGTACGCCGCTCTCGACGACGCCCTGACCGGCCGGGAGAACCTCGTCCTCTTCGGTCGTCTCATGGGGCTGACGAAGAAGTCTGCCCGTGTGCGCGCCGAGAACCTTCTCCACGACTTCGATCTGCTCGAGGCCGGGGATCGACAGGTCCGCGGCTACTCCGGCGGTATGCGGCGACGCATCGACATCGCGTGCGGTCTCGTGGTGCGTCCGAAGGTCGTGTTCCTCGACGAGCCGACCACCGGACTCGACCCGCGCAGCCGTAAGGCGGTGTGGTCACTCGTGTCGTCGCTGCGAGATCAGGGCATCACGACGCTGCTGACCACGCAGTACCTCGAGGAAGCCGACGTTCTCAGCGACAGCATCATCGTCATCGATCGCGGTCGCGTCATCGCGCAGGGCACGGCCGACGAGTTGAAGTCGATGACGGGCGGCAACTACTGCCACATCAGCCCGCTGGATCCCACTGAACTGCGCCGCGCCGCGGATGCTCTCGCCGGTCTGCTGCCGCCGACCTTCAGTGCCGCCGACCTGCAGGGCGACAGCATCATCATTCCCGCACCGGACGGCCCCGGCACGCTGGCCGAGGCTCTGAAGAGGCTCGACGCCGCGGGCATCGAGCTGTCCGACATCGGTCTGCGCCGCCCGTCCCTCGACGACGTGTTCCTGAGCCTCACCGGTCAGTCGCAGGGTGATGCGGCTCCGGCCGATTCCGCCATCGGCTCGGGCGCACCCTCGTGACGGCCACTCGAGACGCAGGACGCGTCTCGCACCGAGCGCCGGAACCCACAGCGTTCAAGCAGTGGGCGAGCCTGTCCGGACGGTCTCTGGGATCGATGGCCAGGTCCGGCAGCCTCGTGGTCGCCGTGGTGGCACCGGCCGTCTACACGGTCGGCTTCTACCTGCCGCTCCGGCTCGTCATGCAGTTCCAGGGTCTGGACTACGCCCAGTTCCTCATGCCGATCATCTGCCTGCAGGCCATGGCGTTCACCGCCATCTCCGCAGCGCAGCGCGCGGCCATCGAGGGTCAGTCGGGGATGACCACCCGACTGCAGACGATGCCGGTCACCCCGTGGGTCCCGCTGCTGTCGAGAGCGACGGCCAATCTGGTGCACGCGAGCCTCTCCCTGATAGCCGCGCTGGTCTACGGCTCCCTCATCGGGTTCAGATTCCAGGCAGGACTCGACGACGCCGTCATCTTCATGCTGTTCGCACTTCTCGTCGGCGCGGCGCTGACCACGGGCGGCGACGCGATCGGGTCGTTGTCCCGGTCCCCCGAGGCCACCAGCCAGGCACTGACCCTTCCCCAGCTGATCCTCGGCATGTTGTCGTCGGGCTTCGTTCCCGAGACAGGTTTCCCCGAATGGATCCGTCCGTTCGTCCGCAACCAACCCATCTCCCTCTTCTCCAAGGCCATGCGTGACATGGCCGAAGGGGGCGTCAACTCCGCGACACTGTGGCCGGCGATCGCCTGGGCGGTGGGCCTCATCGTGGTCCTCGTGCCGCTCGCGGTCTGGGCCAGCACGAGGCGATCATGACCGACACCACGTCCGAATCCCGCTTCGATCTGCGCGCGCTCCCCGAACCGGAACGCCTCGTGAGCGAACGCAGCCTCGCCGGGCTGGCGTCGCAGAGCGTGCTGCACTGCGGCCGCCTGCTCCGTCGCTGGGCTCGCGATCCGCTCACCATCATCCAGGCCGTCGTGTACCCGGTGGTCTTCCTTCTCATGCTCCGCACGGTGCTCGGCAACTCCGTGTCGGCGGCCACCGGGGAGAACAGCATCTTCGGTACCGTCCCACTGATCGCCATGGTCGCCGCGATGTCCGGGTCGCTCGCGAGCGCGGTGGGTCTGCGCCGAGAGCGTGCGGCCGGTCTGGTGTCCCGCTTCCAGACCCTGCCGGTGCACCGCGCCGCGGGTCTGGTGGGTCGACTCCTGGCCGAGACCGCCCGCATCGTCACCACGACGTTGCTCATCGTCGTCGTCGGGTTCACGCTCGGATTCCGGTTCGAGCAGGGGCCCGTTCCCGGCGTGCTGGCGATGCTCGTGCCGCTGGCGTTCGGCCTCGGGTTCGCGGTGTTCGTCACCTCGGCCGCGATCGTGACCACCACCTTCCCTCTGGTCGAGGCCGTCGGAATGGTGTTCACCATTCTCATGTTCTTCAATTCCGGTTTCGTCCCGACGCGGGCCTATCCGACGTGGTTGCAACCGTTCGTCGAGCACAACCCCATTTCCTGTGCCGTCGATTCGATGAAGGGCCTCACGCTCGGTGGCCCGGTCACCTCCCCGCTACTGCAGTCGCTGGCCTGGTCGTTCGGGTTGTTCCTGGTGTTCGTGGGGCCTGCGGTGCGTGGGTACCGTCGCGCCGCCGAGACGTTCTGACGCTGCCGCGACCGGCCGGTCACAATGGCCGTCCGATCGGCACGAAAAGGGCGTAACAGAACGCTCGGTTCCGGCAATGTAGTCGCTGTAGGCGCGGCCCGCGGATGCTGGTCGGCGCAGTGGCCGAACGCGAGGACCGACGACGTGACACGATTCCGACAGCCCTTCATCGGCGTTCGAGTATCACCCCGGGACGCGATCAACGTCCTCGCGGAGAGCGAGCGGGTGATCGCCAACCTCGTCGACGTGATGGTGTTCGACGCCGCCGACACGATGGGAGCGTCCCCGACCCACGCGACGGTGTGCGCGTGGATGCGTGGACGTCTCGACGTGTCCCCCGTGTTCCGCCGGCGTCTCCGACGGCGCGCCGGAGATCTCGGTGACCCGTTCTGGGTGACCGGCGACGTGCACCTCGAGGACCATGTGGTCGTCACGTCGATGGATCGAGCGGGATGGGACCCCGTCGAGCGCCACATCGCTCGGGTCATGGTGGCTCCGATGACACTGGCGTCCTCGGGGTGGGAACTGCACGTCCTGACGGGCATTCACGGCGTGCCCCACCTTCCGGACGGCGCGACCGCGGTGGTGATCAAGGTCCATCACGCGTCGATGGACGGGTTGGGGCTGGTGGCGGTGGTCCGGGCCCTGTTCGCGTCTCCCGACCTCTCGCACGACGGACGTGTCGCGGAGCGCCGCGGAACCGCGGTTCCGGGCCCGATTCCGCCGCTGTGGAAGGACGCCGCCACGATGCCCCGCCGGGCGGCGTTGTTCGTCCGGACGATGGCGGCCGTGCGCCGGACCGCCCCCGCGACGCCGCGGCCACCGCGGCCCGCGACCCGATTCAACGCCCGGATCGCACTCGACCACCGCGTCCGGGTCGTCTGGCTGGACCTCGCACACGTCCGGGCGATCTCGCGAGCCGTTCCCGGAATCACCGTGAACGACGTGCTGCTCACGGCCGTCTCCCTGGCACTCGGCCGGTTCCTCGACGAGGCAGGGGAACACCCCGGAGCCACGTTGAGCACGACCATGCCTCTCGACATCCACGCGACCCACGACACCGCGGCGGCGAATCAGACCACGTTCGCGGACGTCGACCTGCACACCACTGTCGTCGACCCGCTCCTGCGTCTCCGGGCTGTGCACGCCTCGGCTGCTGACGCCAAGAGGCGGGTGCAGGATCTGACGGCGCGGCACGAGGTCGGTCCTTTCGACATCGCCCCGCCCCTCCTCCTACGAGCGATCGGCGCCCTGTCCTCACTGGCTCCTCACGACCGTCCGACTGTGCCGTCCACCACCGTGGTGTCGAACATGCCGCACGGACGCGACGACCTGTGGTTCCTGGGCGCCCGCGCCGTGGCCGCGTTCATGCCGATGCCCACGGTCGACGGCATGGGCCTGATCCACCACGTCACGTCGCTCGGCGACCGTCTGGCACTCACCGTGACGGTCGAGTCGACCATGATGGCGGAGCCGGACCGCTACTGCGAGATGATCCGGGACGCCGTGGACGCGCTCGCGGCGGCCACGTTCGACGACGTCGCCGCACGTGCAGCGGTTCCCGCGAGCGTCGACACCGACTAGCCCCGCAGCGCCGACCCGGTGAGCACCGTGACGTCCGGCGGCGCCGCGGGTGCCTGATCGGCATCGCTCACGACGATGACCTCGAGGTCGTCCAGTGCCTGCGTGTCGAGGGACGCGAGCTGGGACTCGGACAGCACGACATGGGTGACCCACTCGTCGGCGAGCGCGTCGGCGAGATCGTCGGAGGCGTCGAGACTCACGGTCGTCGCCCCGGCCGCGGCAGCGACCACCACGGCGAGCACCTCGAGGTCCAGCGGCGCCCCGGCGGCCACCGCCACCCGCGATTCGTACGTCACCTGCAGACTGTCCGCGGTGATGCACGAGGCGAGCGCCGCGTGCGTCAGCGTGGCATCGCCCAGGGCGACCAGCGGATCACCCGGCCCGGCGGGCACGATGCCGTCCACGGCGGACAGCGGTCCGACCGGGCCCTGCGTGAAACGGTCGTCGGACGTCACCCGGATCGCGGTGTCCGCGTCCGTCAGCGTCGCGCCGATCTTCGCCGCGGCCCAGGTCGCCGCGATCCTGTCCTCGGGTGCCTCGACCAGCGGGGTCACCGTTCGGCCGGGGCCGCCACCCTCGGCCAGCAGGACCCGGGCGATGCGATTGGACCGGGCGTCCATCTCGGCCCAGCTGATCTCGAACTCGCCCCGTGCGTACGCGGGAGCTCCCGGATCCGCTTCGACGGACGCGGTGATCATCGCGGGCAGGTTGACGGACTCCGGCCGACTCGTCGGCGCGGCCGCAGCCACCGGCTCGTCGGAGTCGGTCGGCGTGCCCGAGGCCAGGGCGATCGAGGAGACGGCACGGCCCGGATCCGCCACCACCGCATCGAGCGCGGACGAGAAGACGGTGGCGAAGGTGGCCGCGGTGGCCTCGTCGAACAGATCGGTGGCATAGGTGACGATGCCCGTCACCGGCTCCGAGTGCTCGCGGTGAGGCGAGTCCTCGATGGTCAGCGTGAGGTCGAACTGGGCGGGATCGAACGGGTTCTGCAACTGCTCGACGTGCAGACCCGCGAGATCGATCTCCGAACGCTCGGTGTTCTGGTACGCCAGAGCCACGCGGAACAGCGACGACGACCGCGCGGGCGCCACCGCCTCGACCACGGTGTCGAACGGCACGTCGGCGTGGGCGAACGCCGAGAGGGCGACACCCCGCGCATCGTCGACGAGATCGACGACGGACGCATCCTCGTCGACCACCAGGCGCAGCACCAGGGTGTTCACGAGCATGCCGACGAGAGGATCGAGTTCGGCGCTGCCTCGACCCGCCACCGCGGTACCGACGCAGATGTCGGGGGACCCGCTGATGCGCGACAGGGCGACGGACAGGGCCGCGTGCACGACCATGAACGGAGTCGCGCGCCGCTCGCGCGCCAGATCGCGGACCAGCTCGTACGTCTGCGCCGGAATCTCGAAGCGCACGGAGGCACCGACACCGGACGGTGCCGGAGGACGCGAACGGTCCTGCGGCAAGGAGAGCTCACCGGGCAGCCCTGCCAGGGTCTCGCGCCAGTAGGCGAGCTGACGTGCCGAGACCGACTCGGGATCGGCCGGGTCGCCGAGCAGCGTGCGGTGCCACAGGGCGTAGTCCGCGTACTGGACCTCGAGCGGCGTCCACGCCGGCAGCACGCCCGCCGTGCGCGACGCGAATGCCGTCACGACGTCGACGGTGAGGGGCGCGATCGAGAAGCCGTCGGCCGCGATGTGGTGCACGACCACGACGAGCACGTGCTCCTCGTCGCCGAGGCGGAACAACTCGATGCGCAGCGGTACCTGTGTCGTCACGTCGAACGGCGTGGTCGCCACCGCCACCACACGCGCCGCGAGCTCGGCCTCCGTCACCGGGATCGGGGTCAGAGGTCGGGCGACCGCTGCGAGCACGGACTGACGCCCGTGACCGTCGACATCGGGGTAGACGGTGCGCAACGTCTCGTGTCGGGCGACGACGTCGTCGACCGCGACGCGCAGGGCATCCACATCGAGTGGTCCCGTGAGCCGCAGGCCCATCGGCAGGTTGTACGTCGCCGCAGTCGGATCGACACGGTTGGCGAGCCAGAGCCGTTGCTGCGCCGGAGCGAGAGGAACCACCTCGGGACGCGGAGCCGACGTCAGGTGTCGGCTCGTGGTGACGACGGCGTCGAGGCTGTCCGCGAGGTCGGCCACCGTGGCCGCGTCGAAGACGGCGCGCAGCGGCACCCGCACACCCAGCTCGTCTCCGATGCGGGCCGCGACGCGGGTCGCCACCAGCGAGTTCCCGCCGAGAGCGAAGAAGTTGTCGTTGAGCCCGACGCGCTCCACGTCCAGGAGTTCGGCGAGGACCTCGGCCACGACGCGTTGCTCCTGCGTGTGCGGCGCGCGGTATCGCTGCACGTCCACCACCGGGTCGGGCAGCGCCGAGCGATCGAGCTTGCCGCTCGCGCTGACGGGCAGCGCGTCGAGGACCACCACGACCGGCACCATGTACGCCGGCAGAATGCGCGCCGCGTCCGCTCGGAGCAGGTCGGTGTCGACCGTCGCTCCCGGCGCGGGCACGACGTAGGCGACGAGCGTGTCGTCGCGGACGATGGCGACCGAACGGGCGACGCGCGACGACGCGGAGACCGCTGCCTCCACCTCGCCGAGTTCGATGCGCAGTCCGCGCAATTTGACCTGATGGTCGACGCGCCCCGCGAACTCCAGATGGCCGTGGTGGTTCCACCGGGCCAGGTCACCGGTGCGGTACATGCGCGCACCGTCGTGACCGGGCAGTGCGACGAACCGGTCCGCCGTCAGGTCCGGACGCCCGTGATACCCCCGCGCAGCCTGGACACCGCACAGATACAGCTCGCCCACGACACCGTCGGGCACGGGCCGGAAGCGACCGTCGAGCACGAGCGCGGCGGTGCCGTCGACCGGGATACCGATCGGCACGGACGGCGGTTCGCCCCGCCCGACCGGATGCGCCGTCGCGTGGACCGCGAACTCGGTGGGCCCGTACAGGTTGTGCACGTCGATGTCGCACTTCTCGCGGAACGTGTCCACCGCGGCACGACCGAGGGCCTCTCCCGCCAGGAACACCAGACGCAGTGACCGGCAGGCGTAGTCGTCCGCGGCCTCGGTGAAGACGGCGAACATCGACGGGACGAACGACACGGCCGTCACGCCGTACCGCGAGATGGCCCGCATCAGGTACTCGGGATCACGGTGACCGTCGGGATCGGCGACGGCGAGCGTTCCCCCGACCGCCAGTGTCGCGAACATCTCCCACACCGAGACGTCGAAGGTCATCGGGGTCTTGGCGAGCACCACGTCGTTCTCGGTGAGCGCGTAGGTGCGTGCGAACCAGTCCACCTGGTGCGTGACGGCACCGTGCGGGACGGACACACCCTTCGGCACACCCGTGGAGCCGGACGTGAAGATGACGTAGGCGGTGGTGCCGGCGCGCACGGAGCCCGTCCGGTCGGCGTCGGTCAGCGGAGCGGACGAGACGGACGGATCGTCGAGCGCCGCCAGTGACACGGCGCGCTCGCCCGCGACCGGGAGTGCGTCGGGCTCGGCCACGACGACGCAGCGCGCCGCGGTGGCGGCGACGATCTGATCGATGCGGGCCGCAGGCTGCTCCGGATCCACGGGGACGTACGCGCCACCGGCCTCGAGCACGGCGTACACCGCGACGAGTGCGTCGACCGAGCGCGGGAGAGCGACGACGACGGCGACCTCCGGGCCGACGCCACGCTCGACCAGGGAGCGGGCGACGCGATTCACGCGCGCTGCGACGTCTCCGTACGTGTGCGAACCCGCGGCGTCGACGAGTGCCGTCGCGTCGGGGTTCTCGGCCGCACGCCGACGGAACCGCGAGGTCAGCGAGACCGCCTCCGTGGTCCCCTCCGGCAGTACGGGCGTCGTGATGCGCTCGCGTTCCCTTCCGCCGAGAAGGTCGATCTCGTCGAGGACGACATCGGGATCCGCCGCCACCGCGCGGGCGACGGCCACGAAGCGCTCTGCGAGGGACCCGATGGTCTCCCGGTCGAACAGGTCCGTCGCGTACGCGATGGTCGCGGCGAGACCGTCCGGAGTTCCGAGCGGTGTCAGAGAGTCCACCAGGGTGAACTGGAGGTCGAACTTGGCCACGCCCAGGTCGAACTCGACGGTCTCGAGGCGCAGGTCGGTCAGCTCGAAGTGCGCCTGACCGAGATTCTGGAACGACAGGAGCACCTGGAAGATGGGGTGCCGCGCACGCGAGCGCGGCGGATCGATGACCTCCACGAGCCGCTCGAACGGGACGTCGGCGTGGGCGAACGCACCGAGATCCTGCTCGCGGATGTGCGCGAGCAGGTCGCGGTATCCGGCGCCGGCGTCGACGCGGGTACGCAGCGCGAGGGTGTTGACGAACATGCCGATCATGTCGTCGACGGCGGCGTCGCCGCGGCCGGCGACCGGTGTCCCCACCGTCACGTCGTCCGTGCCCGAGTGGCGTGCGAGCACGACTGCCAGGATCGAGTGCACGACCATGAACAGCGTGGAACTGTTGGCGCGCGCCACGTCGACGAGCGCCGCATGAAGTTCCGGATCGATCGAGAAGGTGTGCGACGCACCGGCATACGTCGGTTCGGTGGGCCGCGACCGGTCGACCGGGAAGGGCAGCTCGTCCGGCAGGTCGGCGAGCGCGGTGAGCCAGTACCGCTCCTGCTGCGCGATGACCGACTCGGGATCGTTCTCGTCACCCAGGGCGTCGCGCTGCCACACCGAGAAGTCGGCGTACTGGACGGGAAGCGGCGCCCAGGTCGGTGCGAACCACGACACCCGGGCGCTGTAGGCCGCCATGAGATCGCGGGCGAGCGGAGCCATCGAGGCGCCGTCCGCAGAGATGTGGTGCACGACGACGGCGAGCACGTGCGTGTCGTACGAGGTCCGGAACAGGGTCGCCGCGACGGGAACCTCCTCCGTCACGTCGAACGCGCGACCGGCGAGCGCGGCCACCGCGGACGGCAGCGCGTTCTCGTGGACGTCGACAGGGGTGAGGTCCGGAACGATCGTCTCCGCCGTCATCGCGAGCTGCACGGGGCCTGTCGGGGTGTCCGGATACATCGTGCGGAGCGACTCGTGTCGATCGATCACGTCGAGCATCGCCACCTGCAGCGCCGGCACGTCGAGATCGCCGACCAACCGGACGGCGAACGGGATGTTGTAGGCGGCCGACGTCGGATCGAACCGGTTGAGGAACCACATGCGGCGCTGCGCGTACGACAACGGCGGCGCGTCCTCGAGCGCGTCCGAGTCGGCGGCCGTGCGGCGGACCAGGGGTGGCCGCGGTGGGACTCCGGACTCGAACTGCACCCGTGCCGCCAGGGCCGACACCGACGGCGCCTCGAACAGCGTCCGCACGGTCACCGTGGTGTCGAGGGCCTTGCCGAGCCGCGCGACCGCGCGAGTGGCGATCAACGAGTTGCCGCCGAGGGCGAAGAAGTCGTCGTCGCGACCGACCCGATCGACGCCGAGCAGCTCGCCGAACACCGACGCGACGATCTCCTCGACCGGCATGGACGGCGCCCGGAACTCGTGCACCTCGACGACCGGTTCGGGCAGACTTCGCCGGTCGATCTTGCCCTGGACGGTGATGGGGAGCGCATCGAGCACCATCACCGACGACGGCACCATGTGCGACGGCAGGCTCTGCACGGCGAAGCGGTGGATCTCGTCGCTGTCGACGGTGCGGCCGTCCTGCAGGACGACATAGGACGCGAGCGCGAGGGAGCCGGACGACGGTCGGTGCGCGATGGTGACGGACGCGCGGACGCTCTCGTGCATCGACAGCACCGCGTCGACCTCACCGAGCTCGACGCGCATCCCGCGGATCTTGATCTGGAAGTCGGCCCGGCCGACGTACGCGATCTCGGAGTCGGCCGACCAGCGCACCAGATCGCCCGTGCGGTACATCCGTGCGCCCGGCTCGTACGGCGACGCGACGAAGCGCCCCGACGTGACGCCGGGCGCGTGGACGTAGCCCCGCGCGACGGACGGCCCGGACAGATACAGCTCGCCGACGACGCCCTCGGGCACGGGCCGGAGCCACGGATCGAGAACGAGGCACGAGGCTCCGCGCACCAGGTGACCGACGGTGATCGGCGCGGCCGGATCCAGCGGCCGCGACATGTGGCTGATCATGGTGATCTCGGTGGGTCCGTACGCGTTGTACATGCGTCGGCCGGTACCCCACCGCGCCACGAGATCGGGTGGGCAGGCCTCGCCTGCGGTGACGACGTGCTGCACCTGATCGAGCCCGTCCGGATCGACCGAGGCCAGAGCGGCGGGGGTGATGGTCACGTGGGTGACCGCCTTCTCCGACAGGTAGCGCGAGAGTTCCTCGCCGCCGAAGACGTCCGCCGGCGACACCACCAGTGTCGCCGACCGGCTCAGGGCGGACAGCATCTCGAACAACGACGAGTCGAAGCTGGGCGAGGCCAGGGCCAGGACACGGGAGGACGACCCGACGTCCAGACGCAGAGCGATGTCCCGCGTCAGGTTCGCGACACCGCCGTTGCCGACGACGACGCCCTTCGGGAGACCGGTCGATCCCGAGGTGTAGATCATCCAGGCCGGAGTCTCGAGGTGGATCGGCGAGAGGCGATGGGCATCGGTGACCCGCGCCGGCGAGTACTGCGACACCAGGCGGTCGGTCTCGGCGGCGTCGATCGCGAGCCAGTCGAGTGCATCGGGGAGGCTCCCCGCGCGCGCCGTGTCGGTGATCCCGAGGATCGCCCCGGAGTCGGAGACGAGGTGCAGGATGCGCGCGGTGGGCAGCGCCGGGTCGATCGGCAGGAACGCCGCGCCCGTTCGCGCCACGGCCCACGTGCTGAGAATGGAATGCAGCGACCGTGGGAGGGCGATCGCCACCGTGGTCTCCGGCCCCGCGCCGCGCGAGACGAGCAGTCGAGCGATGCGGTTCGCCGACGCGTCCATCTCCGCATAGGTGAGGGCGCCGTGCGCCGTCTCGACGGCGATGGCGTCGGGAGACCCCGCGACCGCGTCGTCGATGACGTCGACGAACCGCCGGGGTCGGACACTCGATGCTCCTCGCGCGGGCACGAGGGTGGCGCGCTCCTGTGGGGAGAGGACCTCGATGTCGAGGACCCGGCCGTCCGCGGCGCTGTGGGAGAAGCGGCGGAGGTAGTCGAGGAACCGCGACCGCAGGTCCTCGACGCGCTGTTGGGTGTAGAGGTTGGGGTTGGACTCGAAGTCGATCTGCAGCTCGTCGCCGTCGCCGGGAGCCGGGTACAGGTTGATCGAGAGATCCTCGACCGGGCCGGTGGTGAGCACGTGGTACGACCCGCGGACGTCGCCGAGCACGATCTCGTTGTCGAACATCATCAAGTTCACGGTGGGACCGAAGAGACCGCGCGTGTTCGTCATCTCACCCGCGTCGCGCCGGATGTCCTCGTGCCGGTACCGCTGCCGTCGCAGAGCACCGGTGAGTTCGCGCTGCACGCGGTCGATGACGTCGGACACGGTGGCGGCGGCGTCGACGCGGACGACGAGGGGAACGACGTTGGAGACCATGCCGCCCGAGCGCCGCAGGACCGCGCTCGCGCGGCCCGACACGGGGAGGGACAGCACGACGTCGGTGGTTCCGGTGGTGCGGGAGACGAACGCCGAGAACGCGGCGATGGCCAGCGTGACCGTGGTGGTGCCGAGCGAGTCGACACCCTTCGCGAGAGATTCCGCGACCTCGACGGGAGTGCGTCCCGACGCCGCCCGGCACGGCACCGAGACCGGTGCGGTGCTGTCGACGAACGAGACTCCGGCGGGGAGCGTCTCGAACTTCTCGGCCCAGTGGCGACGGTCGTTCTCGAAGCGCGTCGACTCGCGGTAGGCGACGTCGTCGTCGTGGACCGTCCGGAGGTCGCCCGCCCGCGTCGGCGTCGGCTCGCGGCCCTCGACGAGCGCGGTGTAGTGCGCCGCGACCTGGCGGATCATGGTCATCGCACCGAAGCCGTCCAACACGATGTGGTGGATCCGGCAGTACCAGAAGTAGCGCTCGTCCTCGACCCGGATCAGGTAGGTGACGACCAGCCGGTCGGAGGTCATGTCCAGAGGTGCGGCGCACTCGGCGCGCATCCACTCGATCGCCGTCTCCACGGGAGTCCCGTCCTCGCGCAGATCGAGGAAACGCACCGTGTCGGTGATGGACAGGTCGACCACCTGGGCCGGCACTCCGTCCTCCTCGACGATGCGCACGAATCCGGACCCGAACTGCCGGCCGACCGAGATCATCGCCGCCTCGAGAGCCGCCGCGTCGACGGGTCCACGCAGGTCGACGTAGTGGGCGATCGACACCGGCACGGAGCCGGCGAGCTGCTGAGCGAACCAGATCCCGCGCTGAGCCGCGGTCAGGGGAACCGGGTCGAGCACGGGCGCGAGGCCGTCCTCACGGGTGCCGTCGTCCTCCGCGTCCGTCGCCTCGGCGATACCGACGCTTCGGTTCGCTACGCGCGCGGTGTCGAACGACTGCACAGACCTGGACCTCCGAATCCGGTGACGGCGCACTCTGCGTCGTCGATGAGGATCGCAACCCGGTCCGCGCCACGCTCGACTGCTGGTCCTCGATCCGGTTATTCAGTGTTTCACAGTCCCAAAACCCCGACAAGGCAACCGGTCCGAACACCGGGTTCGACTGCAGCGCCCGCCGTCGACGTTCGGCCCGAGCCGATCGTCGAAAGCGAGACGTGACCACTGATTCGTCCCGGTTCGGGAGAGTACACAAAATCTCACCGAGCCTTGTCGGGACCTGGCACGAACCACCTGGACGGAGACAACGCCGTTTACCGTGGTAGCCGCACCACCCGATGTGACATGCACAGGAGACCCCGTGAGCCGATTCCGGCGAACCGTACGACGCTCCACCCCCGCCCGAGGGCGACCGATGACGTCCCGTGACGCCCTCAACCTCTATCTCGAGTCGCCGCACACGTCGGCGATCCTCATCCACGCCTTCGTCGTCGACGTCGCCGCCGGTCCCGGCGCCGGACTACGTACGCACGCCGATGCGGTGGCCTACGCCCGCTCGATCGTGCATCTCGACCCGATCTTCCGGCAGCGGCTCCACCGTTTCCCCGGCGACGTGCACTACCCGTTCTGGGTGGACGACCCGGACGCTGACGTCGACTCGCACGTCACCGTGACGCACCAGCAGGACGGCGACGTCGAGATCGTGCGCCGCCGGACGGTGGAACTCTCCCGTGAGTTCTTCGACTTCACGACCGGGCCGGCGTGGCAACTGCACTTCCTGGTGGACCTGCACGGTGTCGACGGGGTTCCCGACGGCGGCACGGTGATGATCGCCAAGTTCCACCACAGCGCGATCGACGGTGTGAGTGCCTCCGACCTCATCTCCCGCATGTTGTCCCCCACTCCGGCTGAGCCGCGACCGGAGACCGCCGAGGTTCCGGTTCCCGGTCGAGTGCGGGCACTCTCTCGCGTTCCGGCCGACCTGGTGCGCCTCGCCGCGGTGGCGGTCCGCTGGTCGACACGGTCTCGCACCGGGACTCCACCGGCGTCGTCGACCGCGCCGACCGCAGTGCCCGCGACACGGTTCAACGGCGACAAGGAACCGGACATGTCGTGGGACCTGACGTGGTTCGACCTCGACCGCATCCGGCGCGTCAAGTCCGCGTACCCGGGCACGACGGTCAACGACATGCTCACCGCGATCATCTCGCTCGCCCTCTCGACGTACCTCGAGGAACGGGGCGAGTTGCCTGCGGGCAGTCTCTCGATCTCGATGCCGATGAGCACACGCTCGCTCACCGATGCGACCACCGCGAACCAACTCACGCCGATGATGGTCGACCTGCACACCGACGTGCCGGATCCGGCGGAACGCCTCCGCAGGATTCACGAGTCACTGGTGGCGGCGAAGGAATCGGTGGCGCGCTCCACCGAGCGCACGGGCCCACCACACCCTCTCGGTGCGTTGCCCTCGGTCGTGGTTCCCGTGATCGGTGCCCTCACGCGGGCACCGTCGACCGATCCCGCGACGGCACCGGTGACCACGATGCTCAGCAACGTGAGCTACGGACGTGGGCCACTCGCGCTGCTCGGCGCGCCGGTGGTCGGCTGCTACGGAGTTCTTCCCGCCGTGCGCGGGGTGCATCTCACGCACTCGGCGCGATCGGTCGGCACGTCGATCTCCCTGTCCGTCGCGGCGAACGGACAGTCCCTGCCGGACATCGAGCACTACATGGACATCGTCCGACACGCACTCGATCTCCTGGACCCGGACGTCGACACGACTCGGGCCTGACCGCGGCGGGACGGCGCTGGTCGCGTCGTCCCGCCCGTCGGTCCGGCCTCGTCAGCCCCCGATGGCCCGGCGGATCACCGGGACGATGACGTCCCACGCGGCGTCGGTGGTCATCGACCAGTGCGTCACGGGCACCGAGTACGCGTCGACCACGTCGGCGTAGGGCAACCAGGAATCGGCGTAGACACGCCCACTCGGGTCGTCGATCCCGGCCGCGAAGAACAGGATCGTCCCGTCGTAGTAGGCGGGCCGGTGCCGTTCCATCAGCACACCGTTGTGCGCCGCACCTCGCAGCATCAGCTCGACGGTGCGCTCGTCGAGGACGTC
This sequence comes from Rhodococcus sp. PvP016, assembly GCF_017832185.1. Classification (NCBI taxonomy): domain Bacteria; kingdom Bacillati; phylum Actinomycetota; class Actinomycetes; order Mycobacteriales; family Nocardiaceae; genus Rhodococcus; species Rhodococcus sp. PvP016. Next base: position 120,386 of record NZ_JAFIBH010000001.1, read on the forward strand.
CGCGACCGCCGGAGCGGACACGATCAGGCGAGCGGCCTCCGCGGTGTTCTCCAACGGGACGTCCGGCACACCCTCCGTGCTCACACCGACCGCACCCAGAATGTCGGTCAACGACAGACCCGCCTCGGTGTCGAGCGACGACGTGGTCGGCGGCGTGCCGTACGTGTCGAGAACGGCGACCATCTCCACGGTCTCCCCGGCCTCGCGCAGAAGCACGGCGACCGCTTGCGCCACCTTGCCACCGAAGGACCACCCCAGCAATCGGTACGGCCCATCGGGACGAACCGTCCTGATCTCGGCGAGATAGCGCTCCGCCACCGCCACCAGTGACTCCTCCAGGGTGTCGTCCCCGGACAGGGCCGGCGTCTGGATGCCGTAGATCGGGATCTCCGGGCTCAGCCGCGACGCCAGACCCGTGAAGCTCCACGCCAACCCGACGATCGGATGGAAGCAGAACACAGGTGCCTGATCGCCCGTGGTGCGGATGGGCAGGAGCACGCCGAGCGCGTCCTTGTCGTCCCCCACCGATCCCGCCTCGACCTTCGCCGCGAGCGTCGCCGGCGTGGGTGAGGTGAAGATCCACTGCAACGGAACGTCGCGTTCGATGGCCTCGGACGCCCTGGCAGTGCTCAGCAACTTGGTCGCACTCAGCGAGTTGCCGCCGAGCTCGAAGAAGTTGTCGTCCACGCCGACCCGGTCGACGCCCAGTACCGACGCGAAGGCCTCGGCGAACGCGGCCTCGATCGGGGTCGAGGGCGCCCGGTACTCCCGCTGGGCCGCCCTTTCCGGGTTGGGCAACGACTTGCGGTCCATCTTGCCGCTGGCTCCGAGTGGGATGGTGTCGATGACGACGATCCGGCTCGGCACCATGTACGACGGCAGCCTGGTTCCCGCGAACTCCTCGAGCGCGGCGAGATCGACCGTCGCGCCGTCCTGTGGGACGACGTAGCCGATCAGCGCGGGGCTGCCACCGAAGCGCTTCACCGCGGCCGCGGCCACGGTCACTCCGTCGAACGAGGCCAGGACCTTCTCGACCTCGCCGAGCTCGATGCGGAAGCCGCGGACCTTCACCTGGTCGTCGGTACGGCCGATGTACTCGATGTCGCCGGCGGTGGTCCACCGGACGGCGTCACCCGTGCGGTACATCCGGCCGGGTCCGAAGGGGTCGGCGACGAATCGGTCCGCGGTGAGTTCGGTGCGGCCGAAGTATCCCCATGCCAGCTGGTCGCCGGCCAGGTACAGCTCGCCCACGACACCGTCCGGGACCGGACGCAGGGCACCGTCGAGCACGTAGACGCTGGTGTTCGCGGCCGGACGCCCGATGGGGATCGACGACGAGGTACCGGTGTACGCGCCCGAGAAACGGGTGACGGTGACGGCGGCCTCGGTCGGGCCGTAGAGGTTGTCCACCTGCGCGTCGCTGATTCGGCCGAACGCGTCGACACTGTCTCTCGGCAGCGCCTCGCCGGCGCAGAGCACGGCTCGCACCGACGCCACGTCGGCGGCCTCGGCCACCGTGAGGAAGGCGACGAACGGGGACGGCACGAACACCGCGATGGTGACGTTCTGCGTACGGATCAGATCCGCGATGTAGAGCGAATCGCTCTGCCCGCCCGGCTTGGCCAGCACCACCGTGGCGCCCGCGGTCAGTGGCCACCACAGCTCCCACACCGACACGTCGAACGTGACCGGAGTCTTCTGGACCACCGCGTCCGCCGTGGACAGCGAGTACTCCCGGGTCATCCAGGCCAGCTGATTCGCGACGGCGGAATGGCCCACCGCCACGCCCTTCGGCTTGCCCGTCGATCCCGACGTGTAGATGACGTACATCAGGTCGTCGCCGGTGATGGGCCTGGTGCGCTCCTCCTCGCGGATCGGTCCGAGCGCGAACTCGTCCAGATCCAGCGTGTCCACGTCGACGCGTGAGCACCCCGTGTCGTCCAGATCCAGAACCACCGGGGAGACCGTCAGGACGCCGCGCGGACGCGCGTCGGCCAACACGTACCTGGTGCGCTCCGGCGGATGCTCGAGGTCGATCGGCAGGTATGCCGCCCCGGACCGCACGATCGCGTGCAGGGCGATCATCATGTCGAACGAACGCGGAATCGCGACCGCCACGAGATCGCCCGGTCCGACGGAGTGAGCGATCAGATAGCGGGCGAGCGCCTGTACCCGCTCGTCGAACTCGCGGTACGTGAGCGAGACGTCACCCGCGACGATCGCGGTGTCGTCCGGTGACGCCGCGAACTGACGATCGAGCATCTCGGTGACCGTCGGCGGCACTCCCGCCATCTCGGTGCGGTTGCGCTCGACCACCACGACGGACCGCTCGTCGTCGCTCATGATCTCGATGTCACGGACCCGAGTGTCGGGTGCGAAGGCGACCGATTCGAGCACGCGCAGCAGACGATCGGCGAAGCTCTGCACGGTCGTCTCGTCGAAGAGCGACGTCGCGTACGTGAACGCCATCTCCAGACCGCGTCCGTACTCGGAGTTCTCGTGTCCCTCGGCGACGACGAGGTGCAGGTCGTACTGCGAGATCTCGGAGCCCGGTTCGAGCGCCGCGACCTCGAGACCGGAGAGCGTCGCCTGCACCGGGGCGAGGTTCTGGAACGAGAAGCCCACCTGGAAGAGCGGGTTGAAGGCGGTCGACCGCTCGGGGTCCACCGCCTCGACCACGTTCTCGAACGGCACGTCCGCGTTGGCGAAGGCGCCGAGATCGACCGCCGACGCACTGCGCACCAGATCGACGAACGACAGATCGGGATCGATGTCGAGCCGCAGCGCGAGCGTGTTCACGAACATGCCGACGAGGTGATCGAGCGCCTCGTCGCCGCGACCGGCGATCGGGGTGCCGACGACGACGTCGCGGGTGTTGCCGAGCTTGGCGAGCAGCACCGAGAAGGCCGCGTGCACACCCATGAACAGCGTCGCCCGCGATCCTCGGCACACTTCCTGCAACGCGTCCATGACGCGCGCGGGGACGAAGAACCCGATCTCGTGTCCGCTCATGGACTGGACCTCGGGACGAGGTCGGTCGAAGGGCAGTTCGATGGGCCCGTCGAGCCCGGCCATCGCCTCCTTCCAGTACGAGAGCTGTTCGGCAAGAATTGAATTCGGATCGTCCACGGCTCCGAGTACGTCACGCTGCCACAGCGTGTAGTCCGCGTACTGCACCTCGAGCGGACTCCACACGGGCGCATTGCCCTCGGACCGGGATCCGTACGCGATCATCACGTCACGTGCGAGCGGAGCGACGGAGAAACCGTCCGCCGAGATGTGGTGCATGACGATCATCAGCACGTGGCTGTCCGCGGCGGTCTCGAGCAGGAGACCGCGCACCGGCACCCCCGCGGTGACGTCGAACCCGCGGGCGACGAACGACACCAGTCGCCCGCGCACGCGGTCCTCGGCCACGGAGTTCCGTTCGAAGTCGAGGGTGAGCTCGGCCGCCGGAACGATCTTCTGGAACGGTCCGAGCTCGTCCTGCGGGTAGTACGTCCGCAGGCTCTCGTGCCGGGCGACGACGTCCTGCACCGCACGCACGAGCGCGTCGACGTCGAGCGGCCCGGTGAGTCGCACGGCCAGTGGCACGTTGTAGGCGGGCGAGACGGTGTCGAACTGGTTCAGGAACCACATGCGCTGCTGCGCGAGCGACAGCGGGATGCGGTCCGGCCGTTCCCTCGCGACCAGCGGCGCACGGGTGTCGGACGTCGCCGATTCCACCCTCGCGGCGAACCCGGCGACATCCGCGGTCTCGAACATCTCGCGAATGCCGACGGAGGTCCCGAGGCGCGCGTTGATCCGCGCGATGACCCGCGTGGCCGACAGCGAGTTGCCGCCGAGTTCGAAGAAGTTGTCGTCGACGCCGACGCGCTGCACCCCGAGGACTGCGGCGAACGCGTCCGCGACCGCTTCCTCGACGGGAGTGGACGGTGCGCGGTACTCACGGGTGACCGACGCGTCGACCGCAGGGAGCAGCCGGCGATCGAGCTTGCCGTTGACGCTGAGCGGCAGCTCGTCGATGACGACGATCCGCGCCGGAACCATGTATGCGGGAACGAGTCCTCGCATGGTCTCCCGGACGGCGTCGACGTCGACCGTGCTGCCGGCCTCGGGCACGGCGTAGCCGATGAGGACGTCGCCGCCGGCGATGCGCTTGACCGCGGCCGCGGCAGCGGACACACCGTCGGCCGACGTGAGGGCGGACTCGACCTCGCCGAGCTCGATGCGGAAACCACGCACCTTCACCTGGTCGTCGGTCCGCGCCACGAACTCGAGTTCGGGCCCGTTCGCGCCGGCGCTCCAGCGCACGGCGTCGCCGGTCCGGTACAGACGGCCCTCGCCGAACGGGTGGGCGACGAAGCGCTCCGACGTCAGACCCGGCCGACGGTGGTAGCCGCGGGCGAGCTGCACGCCCGACAGGTAGAGCTCTCCCATGACGCCCTGCGGCACCGGGCGCAACCGGTCGTCGAGCACGTACACACGCACGTTCGCCTCGGGTGCGCCGATGGGCACGACACCCGACTCGGCTGTCGTGATGCGATGCGCGGTCGCCGAGACCGCGGCCTCGGTGGGCCCGTACAGGTTGATCACGGGCGCGTCGGACAGGCGTGCGAACGCGGTGACCACGTCGCGCGGCAGCGCCTCGCCGATGCAGACGACGGCACGCAGCGCGGCGACGTCGTCGCGGGTGGCCACGGCCGTGAACGCCCCGAGCAGTGACGGCACGAAGTCGGCCACCGTGACGCGCTCGTCGCGCATGAGCCGTGCGAGATACACCGGATCGCGGTTGCCCTCGGCGTTCGCCACGACGAGCCGGGCGCCCGTGGTGAGGGGCCACCACAGTTCCCACACCGAGAGGTCGAAGGTCGACGGTGTCTTCTGCACCATCGCGTCGTCGACCGTGAGGGCGAACTCCGACTGCATCCACCAGATCTGGTTCGCGACGGCACGGTGCGGCAGGGCCACACCCTTCGGCCTGCCGGTCGACCCGGAGGTGTAGATGACGTAGGCGATGTCGTCCGGCAGGAGTGTGCGGCTGCGCTCGGCATCGGTGATCGGATCGGACGGGTACGTGGCGAGGTCGACCGAGGACAGATCGATCTGCGCGAGGTCGCTCGACACGGCGAGCCCGTCGGGTCCGGTGATCACCAGTGACGGCCCGGCGTCCGCGAGCACGTACTCGGTGCGGTCCGCCGGGTGATCCGGATCGATCGGCAGGTACGCGGCGCCGGTCTGCACGACGGCGTACAGCGCGACGATCGAGTCGAGCGACCGCGGCACCGCGACGGCGACGAGATCGCCGGTGCCCACTCCCGACGCCATCAGGTGGCGAGCGGAGCGCGCGACACGGGCGCCGAGTTCGGCGTACGTCAGGGACTCGCCCTCGAACGTGACGGCGACCGTGTCCGGGGTGGCCGCGACCTGCGAGGTGAACATCTCGGAGAGCAGCGACGGCGCACCGTCGCGGTCGGTGGCGTTGACCGAGTCGATCAGCGTGCGCTGCTCGGCGTCGGACAGGACGTCGACGGCGCGCACCGGCACCGTCGGATCGTCCGTCACCGTGTCGAGAACGCGCAGCAACCGCTCCACGAGCTGGTCTGCGGTACTGCGATCGAACAGCGCCGTCGAGAACGTCAGCGCGCAGTCGAGCGCACTGGTGACACCGTCGCCACCTTCCTCCGCACCCACGAGCAGCTGCAGATCGAACTGCGCCGCACCGGTTTCGACGCCGAGGTCGGAGATCTCGAGACCGGGCAGGGTCAGCGAGATCTGCTCGAGGTTCTGGAACGAGAAACCGACCTGGAACAGCGGGTGGTACGCCGTCGACCGCTCGGGGTTGATCGCCTCGACGAGGCGCTCGAACGGGACGTCGGCGTTGCCGAAGGCCGCGAGATCGCGGCCGCGTGCCTGCTCGACGAGATCGGCGAACGTGCTGTCGGGGTCGACGTCGAGCCGCAGGCCCAGCGTGTTCGCGAACTGGCCGATCATCTGGTCGAGCTCCTGCTCGCCGCGGCCGGCGATGGGGGTGCCGACCACGATGTCGCGCGATCCGGACAGCTTCGACAGAGTCACCGCGAACGCGGCGTGCATCGCCATGAACAGCGTCGAACGCGACGCCGCGGCGACGCGGTTCAGCGCGGACGCACGGTCGGCGGAGATGGTGAAGCGCACCGACTCGCCGTCCATGGCCTGGATCTCCGGGCGCGGGCGATCGAACGGAAGCTCGATCGGTCCCTCGATGCCCGCCAGTGCGGTACGCCAGAACTCGACCTGCCGGGCGAGTACGGACTCGGGATCCGACTCGTCTCCCAGCACTTCGAGCTGCCACAGCGTGTAGTCCGCGTACTGCACCGGCAGCGGCGCCCACACCGGAGCGTTGCCGGCGATGCGGGACGAGTACGCCACCATGACGTCGCGGGCGAGGGGCCCGAGCGAGAACCCGTCCGAGGACACGTGGTGGATGACGAACGCCAGGATCTGCTCCGACGGTCCGGTCCGGTAGATCGCCGCTCGCACGGGCACCTCGGTGGTGACCTCGAACCCGCGAGTCACGAAGCCGTAGAGGCGTGCGCGGACGTCCGCCTCGTCGACGTCGTCGACCGTGAGCGAGAGCCCCGTGCGATCGACCGGCAGCACCACCTGGTGTGGGCCGTTCTCGCCCTCGGGGTAGACCGTGCGCAACACCTCGTGCCGCCCGACGACGTCCACGACCGCCTGCTCGAGTGCCGCGACGTCGAGATCGCCGGTGAGCTTGATGGCGAGCGGGATGTTGTACGCCGCAGACGAGGCGTCGAACCGGTTGAGGAACCACATGCGCTGCTGAGCGAGCGACAGCGGGATCTCGTCCGGCCGCTCGCGAGGAGCGAGCGGTACGCGGGTCCCGTACTCCACTGCGCGCTCGGCGCGCAGGGCGAGACCGGCCGCGGTGGGCGCCTCGAAGATCTCCCGGATCCCGACGCGGGCGTTCAGTGCGGCGTTGACGCGGGCGATCACCTGCGTCGCCGACAGCGAGTTGCCGCCGAGCTCGAAGAAGTTGTCGTCCACGCCGACGCGCGGCACGCCGAGCACCGAGGCGATGGCTCCCGCCACCACTTCCTCCACCGGCGTCGACGGCGCGCGGTAGGTCGAGGCGGTGTCCACGCCGACCTGCGGCAGACGACGTCGATCGAGCTTGCCGTTGACGCTCAACGGCAGTTCGTCGATCACGACGACGCGCTGCGGAACCATGTACGACGGCAGCTGCTCCGCGGCAGCGGCGCGCACGGCGTCGACGTCCACCGTCGTGTCCGGACGGGCGACGACGTAGCCGACGAGGGTGTCTCCGCCGCGTCCCGAGGACACGGCAGCCGCGGCCGCGGCCACGGACTCGTGGGACACGAGCACGCTCTCGATCTCGCCGAGCTCGATGCGGAACCCGCGGATCTTGACCTGGGTGTCCGTGCGATCGAGGAACACCAGTACGCCGTCGGCGTTCCATCGCACGGCGTCACCGGTGCGGTAGAGCCGAGAGCCGTTCTCGCCGAACGGATCCGCGACGAAGCGGTCGCTCGTGAGATCCGGTCGACCGACGTAGCCCAGTGCGAGCTGGACGCCGCCGAGATAGAGCTCTCCCCCGACGCCGGCCGGAACCGGACGCAGCCGGTCGTCGAGAACGTAGACGCGGACGTTCGCCTCGGGGGTACCGATGGGCACGGCTCCGGTCGCACCGCGCACCGTGCGGTGGGCGGTCACGGAGACGGCGGCCTCGGTCGGTCCGTAGAGGTTGTCGAGCGGCGCGTCGGACAGTGCCTCGAATGCGCGGACGACGTCACGTGGGAGCGCCTCGCCGATGCACAGGACGGCGCGCAGGGACACGAGGTCCTCCCGCGACGCGACGGCGCAGAACGCACCGAGCAACGACGGCACGAAGTCGGCGACGGTGACGCGTTCCTCGCGCATCAGGCGAGCGAGGTACGACGGGTCGCGGTTGCCCTCGGGCGACGCCAGCACCAGACGCGCGCCGGCGGTCAACGGCCACCACAGTTCCCACACGGACAGGTCGAACGTCGCGGGCGTCTTCTGCACCATGGCGTCGTTCGCCGTGAGCCGGTACTCGTTCTGGATCCACGTCATCTGGTTGGCGACGGCGCGATGCGGAAGGGCCACGCCCTTGGGGCGACCCGTCGATCCCGACGTGTAGATGACGTAGGCACGGTCCTGCGGCAGCAGGGGCCGGCTGCGATCGATGTCGGTGATGGGCGAGCCGTCGAGGAGCGACACGTCGACGGTCGCCAGATCCACCGTCGGGATCGTGGTCTCGACGGACAACGGGGTGCCCGCGATGACGACGACCGACGGGGACGCGCTGTCGAGGACGTACTCGGTGCGCTCGGCGGGGTGGTCGAGGTCGATCGGCAGGTAGCCGGCACCTGCGGCGACGACGCCGTACATCGCGACCATCGCGTCGATCGAGCGCGGGATCGCGACGGCGACGAGGTCACCGGTCCGCACGCCCTCACCGATGAGGAACCGGGCGAGTCGGGACACCCTCTCGGAGAACTCACCGTAGGTGATCGAGTCGTCCAGATACGTCAGTGCCGTGGTGTCCGGAGCCGCCGCCACGCGTGCGGCGAACATGTCCGTGAGCAGCTCGGGCACGCCGGGCACCGCGGTGTCGTTGCGCGTGAGAAGGATGTCGCGGCGCTCCTCGGGCGACAGGACGTCCACTGCGGCGATACGGTCCTCGGGCCGTGCGGTGACGGCGTCGAGAACCCGCAGGAAGCGGTCGACGAAGACCTGCGCCGTGGACTCGTCGAAGAGCGACGTGGCGAAGGTGAGCATCGCGATCTGTCCTGCGGCGGCGTCCTCGCTGACGATGAGGTGCAGGTCGAACTGCGACACGTCGAAGTCGAAGCCCGCGTCGGAGACCGTGAGGTCGGGGAGTTCGAACCGGACGGGCGAGAGGTTCTGGAACGAGAAGCCCACCTGGAACAGCGGGTGGTACGCCGTGGAGCGCACGGGGTTCAGTGCCTCGACCAGCTGCTCGAAGGGCACGTCGGCGTTACCGAAGGCCGCGAGATCGGACTCGCGAACCGCGTCCACGAGGGCGCCGAACGTGAGGTCCGGGTCCACGTCGACGCGGAGCGCGAGCGTGTTCACGAACATGCCGACCATGTCGTCGAGCTCCGGCTCGCCGCGACCGGCGATCGGGGTGCCGACGGCGATGTCGCGACTGCCGCTCAGTGCGGACAGCGTGACGGACCAGGCGGCGTGCATCGCCATGAACAGCGTCGCGCGGCGCTCCTGCGCGATGCTGGTGAGCGCAGCGGTGGTGTCCGCGGAGATCTCGAAGCGGATCGACTTGCCCTGCAACGACTGCACCGCGGGGCGGGGGCGGTCGGTGGGCAGCGGCAACGCGTCGCCGAGGCCGGCGAGACGGGTCCGCCAGTACGCGACCTGCCGGGAGACGACGGAGGTGTCGTCGTCCAGCGATCCCAGGACGGTCCGCTGCCACAGCGCGAAGTCGGCGTACTGCACCGGGAGCGGCGTCCAGCCGGGAGCCTCGCCGCGGACGCGGGCGGTGTAGGCCACCATGACGTCACGGGCCAACGGGCCCTGCGAGAAGCCGTCGGACGACACGTGGTGGATCACGATGCCGAGCACGTGCGCCGGGGCGTCTCCCGCCGCGTCGGTCACCTGCAGCAGGAGTCCGCGGACGGGTACCTCCGCGGTGACGTCGAAGCCGCCGGAGACGAACGTGAACAGCCGTGCGGCGATGTTCTCCTCGCTGACGTCCTCGACCGCGAGGTCGAGCGGCACGTCCCGAGTGGGGAGAACCACCTGGGTCGGGCCGTCAGGAGTCTGCGGGTAGACCGTGCGCAGCGACTCGTGGCGTTCGAGGACGTCCCGGACGGCGAGCGTCAGCGCGTCGAGGTCGAGGCGACCCTCGAGGCGGATGGCCAGCGGCACGTTGTAGGCGGGCGACGACGTGTCGAACTGGTTGAGGAACCACATGCGCGACTGCGCGAGCGAGAGCGGTACGTGGGCAGGACGTTCGACGGGCACCAGCGGTGCGCGGGTGTCCGACGTCGACGCCGACTCGGCGCGCGCCGCGAACGTCGCGACGTCGGCCGACTCGAACATCTCGCGGATGCCGATGCGGGTGTTCAGCCGGGCGTTGACCCGCGCCACCACCTGCGTCGCCGACAGCGAGTTGCCGCCGAGCTCGAAGAAGTTGTCGTCCATGCCGACTCGCTCGACACCGAGCACCGCGGCGTACGCGGCGGCGACGATCTCCTCGACCGGGGTGGACGGCGCGCGGTACTCCCGCGCCACGTCCAGATCGATCGAGGGCAGTCGGCGACGGTCGAGCTTGCCGTTCACGCTCAGCGGCAACTCGTCGATCACCACGATGCGCGCGGGCACCATGTAGCCCGGAACTGCCTCGGCCGCAGCGGATCGCACCGCGTCGACGTCGAGGGTGACGTCCTTCTCGGGGACGACGTAGCCCACCAGCAGCTCGCCGCCGGCGGTGCGCGCGACGGTGGCCGCCGATGCGGCGACGCCGTCGGCGGTGGTCAGCGCGGCCTCGACCTCGCCGAGTTCGATACGGAAACCGCGCACCTTGACCTGGTCGTCGGTGCGGGCGACGAACTCGAGCACCCGCGCGTCACCGCGGGTGACCCAGCGAACCGCGTCACCCGTGCGGTAGAGCCTGCCGGACCCGAACGGATCGGCGACGAAGCGTTCGGCCGTCAGGGTGGTGTTGCCGAAGTAGCCGAGCGCCAGCTGATCGCCTGCGAGGTAGAGCTCTCCCGCGACACCGACGGGTACCGGCCGCAGTCGCGAATCGAGAACGTAGACCTGCACGTTCGCCTCGGGTCCACCGATGGACACCGGACCCGTCTCGTCGGATGCGATGTGGTGCACGGTGACCGAGACCGCGGCCTCCGTCGGTCCGTAGAGGTTCACCACCGGAGCGTCGGACAGTCGGCCGAACGCCGTGACCACATCGCGGGGCAGCGCCTCGCCGATGCACAGGACCGCTCGCAGTGACGCGACGTCCTCCGCCGTCGCCACCGACGCGAACGCACCGAGGAGTGACGGCACGAAGTCCGCGACGGTGACGTTCTGCTCGCGCATCAGTCGCGCGAGTTCGGCGGGGTCCCGGTTCGCCTCGGGCGAGCCGATCACCAACCGGGCGCCCGCGGTCAGCGGCCACCACAGCTCCCACACCGACAGGTCGAACGTGGACGGTGTCTTCTGCACCATCGCGTCGTCCGCCGTGAGTCCGAACTCGTTCTGGATCCACCAGAGCTGGTTCGCCACAGCTCGATGCGGCAGCGCGACGCCCTTGGGACGTCCGGTCGAGCCGGAGGTGTAGATGACGTACACGGGGTCCTCGGCCGTCAGCGGGCGGGTGCGCTCGCCGTCCGTGACAGGAGCGTCGGAGAACTCCGAGAGCTCCGCCGTGAGCACGTCGAGCGTCGGGACGTCCGAGGGCGCGGACAGAGCTCGCCCACCCAGCAGGATCAGCGACGGCCGGGCATCGCCCAGCACGTACTCCGTGCGCTCGGCCGGGTGGTCGAGGTCGATCGGCAGGTAGGCCGCACCGGCCTGGACCACCGCGTACATCGCGATCATCGACTCGGTCGACCGCGGCATCGCCACGGCGACGAGATCGCCGGTCCGCACGCCGTCGGCCAGCAACCTGCGCGCCAGCCGTGCGACGCGAGAGCCGAACTCGCCGTACGTGAGTGAGACGTCGCCCTCGGTCAGGGCCGCGACGTCGGGACGCTCGGCGACCCGGTCGGCGAACATCCGCGCGACGGAGGTGGGCGCACCCGCGACACGAGTGTCGTTGGTGTCCACCAGGATCGACCGACGCTCGTCCGCACTCAGGACGTCCGCGGTGTGCACCGGTGCGTCCGGACGGGCGATCAGCGCGTCGACCACGCGGGAGAAGCGCTCGGTGAACGACTCGGCCGTGGCGCGGTCGAACAGCGCCTCGGCGAAGGTGAGCACCGACTGCAGCGAGCCGTCCTCGGCTCCCTCGCTGACGATGAGGTGCAGATCGAACTGCGAGACCGCGGCCTCGAGCCCGACGTCCCCGACGGTGAGGTCGGGGAGCTCGAACGTCACCGGCGCCAGGTTCTGGAACGAGAAGCCCACCTGGAAGATCGGGTGGTACGCGGTCGACCGACGCGGGTCGACGGCCTCGACGAGCTGCTCGAACGGTACGTCCGCGTGACCGAACGCGGCCAGGTCGGCCGAACGGGCGGCCGCGACCAGATCGGCGAACGACGCGTCCGGATCGACGTCGAGACGCAGTGCCAGCGTGTTGACGAACATGCCGACCATGTCGTCGAGTTCGCGCTCACCACGTCCGGCGATCGGGGTTCCGACGGCGATGTCCCGTGAGCCGGACAAGGCGCCGAGCAGCACGGACCACGCCGCGTGCACGGCCATGAACAGCGTGCCCTGACGCGACGCGGCGACGGCGCGCAGTCCGGCCGTCTGCGCGGGGGTCAGCGCGAACTGCACCGAGTGGCCGAGCATGGACTGCACCGCGGGGCGCGGCCTGTCGGTCGGCAGCTCGATCGGATCGTCCAGACCGGCGAGCTGCTGCTTCCAGTACGCGATCTGCTGGGCGGTCAGCGACTCCGGGTCGCTCTCCGATCCCAGTACCTCGCGCTGCCACAGCGCGTAGTCGGCGTACTGCACGGGCAGGGGTGCCCATTCCGGGATCGCTCCGGTGACGCGCGCCGAGTAGGCGACCATGACGTCGCGGGCCAACGGTCCGAGCGAGAATCCGTCCGCGGAGATGTGGTGCACGACGATGGACAGCACGTACTCCGCCGCGTCGCCGGCCGGGTCGACGACCTCGAGCAGCAGACCACGCACGGGCACGGCGGCCGTGACGTCGAACCCGGACGCGATGAACTCGAACAACGCTCCGGGCACACCGGCGGTCTCGACCGGACGTGGCGCCAGGTCGAGGGGAACGTCGTCCACACCCAGGATCACCTGGTAGGGACCATCTTCCGACCCCGGGTACACCGTGCGCAGCGTCTCGTGCCGGGCGAGGACGTCGCGGACGGCCTCCTCCAGCGCGGCGACGTCGAGCGTGCCGGTGAGGCGCACCGCCAACGGGATGTTGTACGCGGGCGAGCTGGTGTCGAACTGGTTGAGGAACCACATGCGGCGCTGTGCGAGCGACAGCGGCACCGGATCGGGCCGCTCCCCCGCGACGAGCGCCGGGCGACGACCGACTCCACCCGAGAGTGCGCGCGCGGCGAGCTCCCCCACGGTGGACGCGTCGAAGATGTCGCGCACGCCGATGTGGGTGTCCAGGGCCGCGTTGATACGCGCGACGGCCTGGGTCGCCACGAGCGAGTTGCCACCGAGATCGAAGAAGCTGTCGTCGACGCCGACCCGCTCCACGCCGAGAAGATCCGCGAAGACCTCGGCCACGGCCTGGTCCTCGGGCGTCTCCGGGGCGCGGTACTCGGCCTGCTGCCGCACCAGGGTGGGCTCCGGCAGCGCGGCGCGGTCGAGCTTGCCGACCGGGTTCAGCGGCACGGAGGTGAGCGGCATGATCACCGCGGGCACCATGTGCGCGGGCAGGCTCTCCTTGACGGAGGCGTGCACGGCCGCGATGTCCAGGGTCGCGCCCGCCTCGAGCAGGGACGCCACCGGCAGGACGTAGGACACGAGGTCGGTGACGCCACCGACGGATCGGTGGCCGACCGTCACGGCGAAGTCGACGTCCGGGTGCGCTGCGAGTGCGGCATCGATCTCGCCGAGCTCGATGCGCTGGCCGCGGATCTTGACCTGGAAGTCGCTGCGGCCGATGTACTCGATGGTGCCGGCCTCGGTCCAGCGGACCACGTCGCCCGTGCGGTACAAGCGGCTGCCCGCGGGACCGTACGGATCGGCGACGAATCGCTCGGAGGTGAGCGTCGGGCGGCCGAGGTAGCCGCGCGCGACACCCGGACCTCCGGCGTACAGCTCACCGGGAACACCGACCGGCACGGGCCGCAGCCGGCCGTCGAGCACGTACTCGCGGGTGCCCTTGCTGGGCCGACCCACGGTGATCGGATCGCCCGCCGCGAGCGGCACCGACGCGTTGATCATGATCGTCGTCTCGGCGGGTCCGTACCCGTTGACGACCGTGCGCCCGGAATTCGCCCACGCCGCCATCAGATCCGGCGGCAGCGCCTCACCGACGGGCATGACGGCGCGCACGGACGGCACCGCGTCCGGCTCGACGGTCGCGAGCGCGGACGGCGTGATCACCATGTGGGTGACGCCCTCGTCGGTGACGAAGCGCGCCAGATCGGGTCCGCCGTAGAAGCCGGCGGGCGCCGGTGCCAGCGGCACCGCGTTGCCGGCGGCCAGCAGGATCTCGAAGATCGACGCGTCGAAGCTCGTCGATGCCACGGCCAGGACGATCGACGCGTGGTCGATACCGAGCGAATCCGTCTGTGCGGCAACCAGATTGGCGAGACCGGCGTGTGGGACGACGACGCCCTTGGGGCGGCCGGTCGATCCGGACGTGTAGATCATGTACGCCGCGTTGCTCATGCGTACGGCGCCGAGACGCTCGCCGTCGGTGAGGCGCTCGGGCGAGCGCGAATCGACGTCGGCCGCGAACTGCTCGTCGTCGAGGACGAGCCACTGCAGCCCGTCGACGTCGGCGGGGCGGTCGGCGACCGTCGTGATGCCGAGGGCCGCCTGCGAGTCGTGGACCATGTAGTCGATGCGCTCGGCAGGGTGCGCCGGGTCGACGGGCACCACGTAGCCGCCCGCCTTGGCGACGGCCCAGATGCAGAGCACGAACTCGGGCGACCGCGGAACCGCCACGGCCACCACGACGTCCGGTCCGACACCCGCGTCGACGAGGACGCGCGCGAGGCGCGCGGCACGAGCGTCGAGCTCCTCGTACGTCCACTGCACCGATCCCTGGCGGACAGCGAGTCTGCTGGGAGCGTGATCCGCGGCGTCCTCGAGGATCCGGACGAGCGTGCGCTCGTCGACGTCGGCGGATCCGCGGCGCGACAGCAGGTCCGCGCGCTCGTCGGCGAGCAGTGTCTCGATGCGGCCGACGGGCGCACCCGGTGACGTGGCGAACGCCGCGAACACCGCGTGCAGGCGACTGCCCAGTGCGGACACGTACTCGTCCGAGAACAGGTCGCGCAGGTAGCGCAGCGTCATGCGGATCTGCGTGTCCGCGAACGTGACCACGTTGATCGGGTAGTGCGTCGCGTCGAGCACCTGAGCGCCGGTGACCGCCATACCGTCGATGGACGCGGCGGCCTTCAGACCCTCCTCGTCCACCGGGTAGGACTCGAGAACGGTGATCGAGTCGAACACCGCGCCCGGGCCGACAGCGGTGGTGATGTCCGCCAGTCCCAGGTAGTGGTGATCGAGCAACGCCGTCTGCTCCTCCTGCAACCGGAGCAGGAAGGACTCGATGCTGTCGGACTCGTCGATGCGCACGCGGACGGGCAGCGTGTTGATGAACAGGCCGACCATGGTCTCGACGCCCTCGAGGTCGGCGGGGCGACCGGAGACCGTCCCACCGAACGCGACGTCGTCGCGACCCAGCTGACGGGCGAGCACCAGGCCCCACGCCGCCTGCACGATCGTGCTGAGCGTGACACCGAGCCGCGACCCCAGATCGGTCAGCTCGGACGTGACCTTCTCGTCCATGACGACCTCGACGCGACCGGTGTCGGTCGAGACCCCGGACGTGTCCGTCACACCCGACAACACGGTGGGCTCCTCTGCGCCTGCGAAGGCAGTGGTCCACGCCTTGACCGAGACGGCGCGGTCGCGGACCGACAGCCACTCGAGGAACGAACGGTAGGAGCGGACCTCGGGAAGCAGCGACGCGTCACCGCGCAGTGCGTACAGCGTCAGGAGATCCTTGAGTACCAGCGGCATCGACCATCCGTCGATGACGATGTGGTGCGCCATGAACGACAGCGTGACCGCGTCGTCGGCGGTGCGGATCATCCGGAAGCGCACCAGCGGAGCGCTGTCCATGGCGAACCGGCGGTCCCGCTCGGTCTCGAGCTCGACGCGCAGGTCGCCCTCGATGTCGTCGTGGCCGCGCAGGTCGACGTCGACCCACGGGACCTCCGTGGAGCTCGGAACCAGTTGCACCGCACGACCGTCCGCGGTGGTGCGGAACGAGGTCCGCAGCCCGTCGTAGCGCGCGAGCAGCGCGCCGGCCGCGGCGACGAACCGGTCCCGGTCGACGTCGCCGGTCAGATCCATCACGACCTGCATGACGTAGACGTCGGGAGCGCCGGCCGGCTGCATCGACGAGTGGAACAGCAGACCTGCCTGCAGCGGCGCGAGGGACCAGACGTCCTCGAGATCTGGGACGTCCGCCTCGAACACGTCGATGTCCTTCTGGGACACCGGCACCAGCGGCACGTCCGACGGCGTGAGGCCGCCGGCATCGCCGCTCCCGACGTGCTGCGCGAGCGCCGTGAGCGCCTCGACCCAGTAGTCGCCGAGCGCGGACACGTCCTCCGACGACAGGATGCCGCGCGGGAACGCGAACGTGGCACCGAGCTGCTCGTCGGCGAGGACGGCGTTGATGTCGAGCACGGCGATCGCCGGCATGTCGGCGTCGAGAGGCACGTCCGCGAGGGTGGTGATGTCGGACGATGGGAGGAAGCCCAGACCCTCCGCGCCCTCGGGCAGCTCGCCCGCGGACAGGCGGCCCAGGTAGTTGAAGCTGATCTGGCCGACGGATCGCGCGAGAACCGAGCGTCCCGTCTCGTCCGAAGTTCCCGAATCCTGTAGGTAGCGCAGCATGCCGTAGCCCATGCCGCGATCGGGCACGGCGAGCAGCTGCTCCTTCACGGCCTTGACCGCCCGGCCCGCCGCGGCGCCACCGGCGAACGCGTCGTCGAGATCGACGTCGGTGAGGTCGAGCAGCACGGGGAAGATCGACGTGAACCAGCCGACGGTCCGCGACAGATCCGCGAGACCGGCGTCCCCGAGCACGTCCTCCTCGCGGCCGTGGCCTTCGAGTCGCAGCAGCAGCGACGATGTCTCGGTTCCGCGCTCACGGCGCCACTTCGCCACGGCCAGAGCCAGGGCGGACAGCAGTCCGTCGTTCACGCCGCCCCGGAACACCTGCGGCGCAGTGGTGACGACGGCGGTCGTGACGTCCGCCGGGACGGTGACCCGGATCTTGTCGAGCGTGTTCTGCACGTCGATCGACGGGTCCAGATCGCGGTCACCCAGAAGGATGTCCTCGGACCGGACGACGGACGTCCAGAACGGCAGTTCGCCGCGACGCGACGCAGCCTGATCGGTCAGGGCGTGCGCCCAGGTCCGCATGGACGTGCCCACCGGTTGCAGCTGCGGCTCGGTCCCCGTCGAGACGGCGAACCAGGCGGTGACCAGGTCGGGCACGATGATGCGCCACGAGACACCGTCGACGGCGAGGTGGTGGCCGGCGACGACGAGGTGGCCGCCGGTCGACGGCCCCCGGTCCAGCCAGACGAACTGCACGAGACGACCCTCGGCCGTCGACAGGCGATCCAGCGCCGAGTCGAGTGCCGTGCGAGCCACCTTCTCGAGGTCGTCGCCCGTGGCGTCGGCATCGACGTCGACTCGGGTGAGCAGCGACGCGGCGTCCACCGAACCCGGTGCCGCG
This sequence comes from Rhodococcus sp. PvP016, assembly GCF_017832185.1. Classification (NCBI taxonomy): domain Bacteria; kingdom Bacillati; phylum Actinomycetota; class Actinomycetes; order Mycobacteriales; family Nocardiaceae; genus Rhodococcus; species Rhodococcus sp. PvP016. The sequence continues at coordinate 138,054 of NZ_JAFIBH010000001.1, forward strand.
GTGACGATCTCGAAACCATCGTCGAGCGACCCGGTGAGGCGCGCGCGGAACATGTCGTGACGGTCCAGCACGGCCTGCAGTGTCGCGGTCATGCCGGCCTCGTCGATACCCGTCGGCAGGTCCAGCACGACGCTCTGCGAGAAGCGCTCGTAGGCGCCGCCGCGGCGGGTCATGAAGTGCTCCACCGGGGTCAGCGGACGCGATCCCACGCCGCCACCCTCGAGTTCGGGCAGCATGCGGACGGCGTTCTCCCCCGACGACACGACGGCGGCCAGCGCGGCGACGGTGCGGCGCTCGAAGACGTCACGCGGGCTGAGGGAGAGCCCGGCGGCGCGAGCGCGCGACACCAGCTGGATGGAGACGATGGAGTCGCCGCCCAGGGCGAAGAAGTCGTCGTCGGCGCCCACCCGCGGCGCACCGAGGACGTCGGCGAACACGGCGGCGAGGGCGCGCTCGGTCTCGGTGGCCGGCTCACGGTAGGTGTCGGTGTCGGTGCCGAACTCGGGCGTCGGCAGAGCCCGTCGATCGACCTTGCCCGTGGCGCCCAGTGGCACCTCGTCCATGACGACCACGGCGGACGGAACCATGTGCGCAGGGAGCGAATCCGCGGCCCACTCGGTGACGTCCGACTCGCGCAGCAACGATCCCGCGGTGAGCGTGACGTACGTGACCAGTACCTTCGCCCCCGCTGCCGTGGTGAACGGCGTGGTCAGTGCGAACTGCACCTCGGGGTGCGAGGACACGACGGCGTCGATCTCGCCGGGCTCGATGCGGAACCCGCGGATCTTGATCTGCGAGTCGCCACGACCCACGTACTCGAGTTCGAGGTCGCCCGTCTCGGGACGGCGCCACCAGCGCACGACGTCGCCCGTGCGGTACATGCGAGCACCGGGCTCACCGTGCGGATCGGCGACGAAGCGCTCGGACGAGAGTGCCCGGCGCTCGTGGTAGTGCTGCGCCACACCGGGTCCCGCGGTGTAGAGCTCACCCGGGACACCGACGGGAACGGGACCCAGTCGACTGTCGAGCACCATGGCGCGACCGCCGCGGATCGGGCCGCCGAAGGGCATGGGGCCACCCGGCACCATGGGCTTGCCGATGTGCGAGACGATCGTGGTCTCGGTCGGTCCGTACACGTTGAGCATGCGACGACCCGGCGCGAACCTGGTGACCAGGTCCTGCGAGTACGCCTCGCCGCCGACCGAGATGGTCTGCAACGCTTCGAGACCCGAGTGGTCCACCGAGGCCAGCGCGGCCGGGGTGATGAACGCGTGCGTCACCGCGTGACGGCGCAGGAACTGCGCCAGTTCCTCACCGCCGTACACGGTGGTGGGAACGATGACGAGCGCGGCGGCTGCCGGCACTGCGAGGAGCAGCTCGAGCAGTGAGGCATCGAAGCTCGGCGACGCGAAGTGCATGACGCGCGAGTCGCTCTCGACGCGGTACTGCTCGCGCTGGGAGACCCCGAGCTGGTTCAGACCACGATGAGACACCGAGACGCCCTTGGGCAGACCGGTGGAACCGGAGGTGTAGATGATGTACGCACGATCGGCCGGCGTGACGGCCGTCCGACGGTCGGCGTCGGTGATCGGATCCGCCGACGCGGCCGAGACCTGTGCCCGGATCTCCTCGGAATCGACGACGAGCCAGTCGATCTCGTCGGGCAGGGACGCACGGTGCACGGCGAGCGTCAGACCGACACGGACGCCCGAGTCGGTCACCATGTGCTCGATGCGATCGGCCGGGTAGTTGGGGTCGATCGGGACGAAGGCCGCACCCGTACGGGTCACCGCCCACATCAACGCGACCGACTCGGCCGAGCGCGGGACCGACAGCGCCACGGCGGATCCGGCCCCGATGCCGCGGTCGATCAGCACCCGGGCGAGCCGAGCCGAGAACTCGCCGAGTTCGCGGTAGGACACCGACGTCCCGTCGAACAGGACCGCGGAGTCGAAGACCAGCGCCGGCCCGTCGGAGTTGGTCTCGACAGCATCGACGAGAAGGTCGCCGAGCGTCCGCTCCGCAACCGCGTCGTCCCCGGTGACGGGCGCCAACGACGCCGCCTCCTCGGAGTCGAGCAGCGGGATGTCGCCGACGGCGCGGTCGGGCGTCTCGATCGCCGCGGCCAGCACGCGCTCGAAGCGCTCGCAGAACAGGGCGACGGTCTCCGCGTCGAACAGGTCGGTCGAGTACGTCACCTCCATCGTCATGCCCGCGGGCTGTACGTCACCCGACCGGCCTCCGGCCTCCACCGTCTCGGTGATCTCGATGGACAGGTCGAACTTCGCGGAGTGGATGCCGGCGTCGTACCGGGCGACCTCGAGGCCACCGAGCTCGAACGTCGTGCGCTCGAGGTTCTGGAACGCCAACGCCACCTGGAAGAGCGGGTTGTGCGATGTCGAGCGCTCCGGAGCGAGAACCTCGACCAGCCGCTCGAACGGGATGTCCGCGTTGCCGAAGGCGCCGAGGTCCACGGTCTTCGTCTCGGCGAGCAGCTCGGTGAACGTGGCGTGCGGCGAGACCTGCGTGCGCAGCACGAGGGTGTTGACGAACATGCCGACGAGGTCGTCGAGCGCTTCCTCGCCGCGACCGGCGATGGGGGCACCGACGGCGATGTCGGTGGTGTTCGACAGACGGGCGAGCACGACGGCGAGCGCGCTGTGCACGACCATGAAGAGGCTCGCGTCGTGCGCGCGTGCGAAGTCTGCTGCACGAGTGTGGATCTCGGCGTCGATCGTGTGATGAACCGCGGATCCGGCCCCGGTGGACACCGCGGGACGCGGGCGGTCCGACGGGAGCGTGAGCACCTCGGGCAGATCGTCGAGCTGCGTCACCCAGTACGCCTCCTGCTGCGACGCCAGAGACTCCGGGTCGGACTCGGAGCCCAGCATCTCGCGCTGCCACAGGGAGAAGTCGGCGTACTGCACGGTCAGCGGACGAAGCGGGCCGTTCTCGGACCACGCCGGCGTGCCGGCCTGACGTGCCGCGTAGGCGGTCATGACGTCGCGCGCGAGCGGGCCCATCGAGAATCCGTCCGCACTGACGTGGTGCACGACGAACGCCAGCACGGCCTCGGTGTCCGACGTCCGCAACAGTGCGCCGCGCAGCGGCACCTCCGCGGTGACGTCGAAGCCCGAGGTCACCATGTCGAGGACGCGCGCCTGCACGTCGTCCGCGGCGACCTCGATCACGGCGAACTGACCGGCGACGCGGTCGGCGGGCAGGATCACCTGGTACGGCGTTCCGTCCACCTGCGGGTACAGCGTGCGCAGAGACTCGTGGCGCTCGAGCACGTCGCCCACGGCCGCGCGCAGCACGTCCACGTCGAGCGCACCGCGCAGCGTGATGACGAGCGGAATGTTGTAGGCCGCCGACTCGGTGTCGAACTGGTTGACGAACCACATGCGGGACTGCGCGAGCGACAACGGAATCCGCTCCGGGCGCTCCCGCGGTGCCAGGACGGGCCGGGTGCGGCCGGTCTGTGCCGCGGCGTCGATCCGGGCGGCGAGTGCGGCCACCGTGGGCTTCTCGAACAGATCACGGACGCCGATGGAGCTGGACAGCGCCTCGTTGACCCGAGCGACGGCGCGCATGCCGATCAGCGAGTTGCCGCCGAGTTCGAAGAACGAGTCGTCGATGCCGACGCGCGGGGCGTCGAGCAGTGCGGAGAACACGTCCGCGACGACCTTCTCGGACACCGTCTCCGGAGCGCGGTACTCGCGCGGTCCCGACACGTCGACAGGCTCGGGCAGAGCGCGGCGGTCGAGCTTGCCGCTGGGGCTGAGCGGGATCTCGTCGAGCACCGTCAGGTGGGACGGCACCATGTACGCGGGGACGCGCTCGGCGACCAGGTCGAGGACACTGCCGAGATCGGGCGCACGGCCCACCTCGGGGACGAGGTACGCGACGAGCGCTTCGCCCGTCCGCTCGTCGGAGTGCACGATGGCCACGGCGCGGGCCACGTCCGGATGTGCGGTGAGAGCGGACTCGATCTCGCCGAGCTCGATACGCAGACCGCGGAGCTTGACCTGGAAGTCGGTGCGGCCGAGGAACTCCAGCTCACCCGACGCGGTGACCGAGACGAGGTCGCCGGTCCGGTACATCCGCTCACCCGTCGTGCGAGGATCGGCGACGAAGCGATCGGCGGTGAGGTCGGGCCGACCGAAGTATCCACGAGCCAGCTGCGCGCCCGTGAGATAGAGCTCTCCCGGGACACCGACCGGGACGTCGTGCAGACGCGAATCGAGCACGCGCGCACCGGTGTTGCGGATAGGGCGACCGATGGGCACGGTACGGACGTCGGCCTCGGTGGTCCGGTGCAGCGTGGACGTGACCGTCGCCTCGGTGGGGCCGTACGTGTTGTCGAGCTCGGCGGCCGACGAGGCCGCGAACCGACGCACCAGATCGGCGGACAACGCCTCGCCGCCCACCGACAGGTAGCGCAGCGATTCCGGCAGCGCCAGACCGGCATCGGACATGAAGAGCTCGAGCATGGACGGTACGAATTCGAGGATCGCGATACCGTGCGAGCGCGCCTGGTCGAGCAGGTACTGCACGTCGAGGTGGCCGTCCGGACGCGCGACGACGAGGGTGGCTCCGAGCTGCAGGGGCAGGAAGAGTTCCCACACCGACGCGTCGAACGTCACCGGCGTCTTCTGCAGCATCGTGTCGCCGACCGTGAGGTCGTACGTCTCGTGCATCCAGAGCATCTGGTTCAGGACGGAGCGGTGCGAGACCGCCACGCCCTTGGGGCGGCCGGTCGAGCCCGACGTGTAGATGATGTACGCGATGTTGGACGGCACCAGCGTGCCCGTTCGCTCCGCGTCCGACAGCGGCTCCGCGGACACGTCGACGAGATCGACCGTGTCGACGTCGATCACGTTGTGGTGCTCGGGCAGGTCTCGGTGATCGCGCGTGGTGGTCAGCACGACGACGGGTGCGGCGCTCGAGAGCACGTACTCGGTGCGCTCGTGCGGGTGGTCCGGATCCACCGGCACGTAGGCGCCACCGGCCTCGAGCACGGCGTAGATGCCGATCATCATCTCGAGCGAGCGGCGCATGCCGACGGCCACACGGGCGTCGGGGCCGACCCCCAGTGCGACGAGGTGCCGTGCCAACCGGTTCACCCGGGTGGAGAACTCGGCATACGTGAGAGAGGTCCCCTCGTACACGAGCGCGGTGCGACTCGGATCCTGTGCGGCGCCGCGGCGGAACGCGTCGACGAGCGTCTCGGCGGGCAGCGGAGCGTCGATGCCGCGCAGCGCGGCGAGCTGCGTCTGCTCGCCGGAGGTGGTCAGCGGGAGATCGCCGACGGCGGTGGAGGAATCGGCCACGACGGCGGCGAGGATGCCGACGTAGCGTTCCGCGATGGTGCGCGCGGTGGGCTCGTCGAACAGGTCCGTCGCGTACAGCAGCGATCCGTCGATGGGACCGGGCGACCCGTCGGGGTTCACCTGCTCCATGAGCGTCAACGTCAGATCGAGCTTCGCGACCGGCACGTCCGAGTCGAGGAGACCGATGGTGACGTCGGGCAGCTCGATCTCGGTGCGTTCGAAGTTCTGCAGCATGAGCAGTACCTGGAACAGCGGCGCGTAGGCGAGCGAGCGCTGGGGTCGCAGGATCTCGACGAGCCGGTCCAGCGGCAGGTCCGAGTTGCCCAGGGCATCGAGGTCGGCGGTGCGGGTGCGGAGCAGGAAGTCCTCGAACGACTCCCCCGGCTCCAGATGTGATCGCAGGACCAGCGTGTTGCCGAACATGCCGACGAGCGGATCGAGCGCCTGCTCACCGCGGCCCGCGATCTGCGTGCCGACCGACACGTCGTCGGTGGCGGCCATGCGCGAGAGCAGCACGGCCAGGGCGGCGTGCACCACCATGAACAGCGTCGAGTTGGTGCGTCGCGCAAGGTTGTTCAGACCCTCGACGACGTCCGACTCGAGCCGGAACGGCACCGTCGCACCGCGGGACGACGGCTGCGCCGGTCGCGGCCGGTCGGTGGGGAGTTCGATGACCTCGGGAGTACCGGCGAGGGCACGAGTCCAGAAGTCGATCTGCTTGGCGCTCAGCGACTCCGGGTCGCTCTCGTCGCCGAGGAGCTCGCGGTGCCACATCGCGTAGTCCGCGTACTGCACCTCGAGCTGGGGCAGCTCGGGAGCCGCACCGGCGCTGCGCGCCACGTAGGCCGTGGTGAGATCGCGTACCAGCGGGGCGAGCGATCCACCGTCACTGGCGATGTGGTGCATGACCACGGCGAGGACGTAGTCCTGGTCCGCGATCTGGAAGAGCTTGGCACGGAAGGGCACCGAGGACGACACGTCGAAGCCGTCGAGCACCACCGGGGTCAGTCGCTCGTACACCGAGCTCTCGTCGATCCGCTCCGGGTCGAGGACCACCGACACCGACGACGCGGGCTCGATGCGCTGCACCGGGCCGCTGTCGGTCTGCGGGTAGACGGTGCGCAGCGTCTCGTGCCGGGTGATCAGATCCTCGAACGCTCGCCCGAGCGCCTCGAGATCCAGCGCACCCGTCATCCGCAGCACGACAGGCTGGTTGTACGCGGGTGACGTCACGTCGTACTGGTTGGTGAGCCACATCCGCTGCTGGGCGTAGGACAGCGGCAGGTCGCCCGATCGATCACGGCGCACGAGCGGCGGCCGCTCGGGGGCACCGAGCGAGAGGTCCACGCGCGCGGCGAGATCCGCGACGGAGGTCGCCTCGAACACGTCCCGCACCGCGATGCGGGACTGCGCCGCCTGGTTGATCCGGGCGACCACCTGGGTCGCGAGCAGCGAGTTGCCACCGAGTTCGAAGAAGGTGTCGTCCAGACCCACGCGCTCGGCCGACAACAGGTCCGCCAGCACCTCGGACACCGTGATCTCGATCCGGGTCTCGGGAGCCCGGTACTCCTTCGTCGACGTGCCGATGGTCGGCTGCGGCAGCGCCGCGCGATCGAGCTTGCCGACGGGTGTGAGGGGCACGGCGTCGATGACGATGATCTCGGACGGCACCATGTACGCGGTGAGGCTGCGGCCGACGAAGGCCGTGACGTCGTCGACGTCGATCTCGTGGCCCGGCTGGGGCTGCACGTACGCGACGAGCACCGTCGAACCGTCGGGCAGCTGGTGTCCGGCCGCCGCGGCGAAGCGGACGTCCGGGTGCGCGGTCAGGGCGGCGTCGATCTCGCCGAGTTCGATGCGGAATCCGCGGACCTTCACCTGGAAGTCGGAGCGACCCAGGTAGTCGACCGCGCCGCCGCTGCGCACGCGGGCGAGGTCGCCGGTGCGGTACACACGCGAGCCCGGTTCACCGAAGGGATCCGCGACGAAACGCTCCGCGGTGAGCGACGGCCGACCGTGATACCCGCGTGCCAGACCGGGGCCGGCCGCGTACAGCTCACCGGCGACGCCGGCCGGGACGTCGCGCAGGCGGCCGTCGAGCACGGGCGTGCGGAAGTCGCGGATCGCTCCGCCGATGGAGACGGGCGCGTCCGGGAACAGCTCGGCGCAGTTGGTCATGATGGTGGCTTCGGTCGGACCGAAGCCGTTGAACATGCGGCGGGTGTCGGTCACGAAGCGCGACACCAGTTCCGGCGGGCACGCCTCACCGGCGGTGACCACGACCCGCAGGTCGGGCAACTCCGACGGCGTGACCGAGGCCAGCACGGACGGGGTGATGACGGCATGGGTCACCCGCTGCTCGCGCAGCAGAGCCGTCAGATCGTCGCCACCGAAGACGTCGGGCGGCGAGACGACCATCGTCGCTCCGGACCCGACGGCCATGAGCAGTTCGAAGACCGAGGCGTCGAAGCTCGGGGACGCGACGGCGAGGGTGCGGGCGGACGCGTCGATACCGAAGCGCTCACGCTGCTCGGCCACCAGGCTCGAGAGGCCGGCGTGCGTCACCTCGACGCCCTTGGGTCGACCCGTCGATCCGGACGTGTAGATCATGTAGGCCGTGTTCGCGGGGCCGAGCACCCGCACGCGATCGGCGTAGGTGACCGGCTCGGCGGACCGCGCGTCGACGGCCGCGTCCAGGTCGGCGTCGCCCAGGACGAGCCAGCTGGGGCCCACTCCCTCGGGCAGGGTCTCGCGGTGCTCCGTGGTGGTGATCCCGAGGGTGGCCCCCGAATCGGTGAGCATGTACTCGATGCGGTCCGCGGGGTACTTCGGATCGACCGGCACGTATGCCGCACCTGTCTTGGCGACCGCCCAGATCGACAGGATCGACTCGGCGGACCGCGTCACGGCCAGCGCCACGACGTCCTCGGCACCGATCCCGCGCGCGATCAGCTCGCGCGCCAGCTTCGACGACGCCGCGTCGAGCTCGCGGTAGGTCCACTCGGTGGTCGCGCCGGACTCGTCGCGGAACACGAGAGCCACACCGTCGGCGTTCGCCTCCACGGCGGCCGCGAGAATCTGCGGCAGGGTGGCCGCGCGAGGACGCTGCCGGCGACGCGGTCGTTCCCTGGTCGGACGCTCGCGGCGGGGTGCCCCCGCGCGTCCCGGACGTTCCGCCCGCGACCGGTCCTCGTTCGAGGTCTCGTCGGGAGTGCCATCCGTCATCGTCGTGCTCCTCGTGAATCGATACCGAGCCTCGCCCGTGGTTGCCCACCGACGATCCCGCTGCGTACTCGCGACACTCCCCGCGGATGCGCGCACGCGTGCTTCATGGGGCGTCGCCCCATCTGATCCACCCTATCGAGCAGGGCGGCGCGCACGCCGCTCACCCGGGTGGTGTGAACGGCGCCTGTCTCCGTGGTGTGGACGGATCCCGTCATGAGCTCCGCATGGCGAGTCCGATACCCGTCGAGGTCAACGGCACGACGTCGATCTCGGTGCCGTCGGCGAAGCCGTCGCACGACTCGCTGTCGCCCCGGCCCGCGTCGGTGACCACCACGGCGAGATCCTCGAACTCACCGGCGTCCACCACCGACAGGTCCGACGGGGTGGCGAACAGGTGCGTCACCCACTGGTCGAGCAGCACGTCCGTCAGCGACTCCGCCGCACCGTCCTGCACCAGCACCGCAGCACCCGCCACACCGGCGACGAGCGCCCGCAGCGCCTGCGACACGGACGAGACCGCCGCCGTCGCGAACAACCGGGACTCGTAGTCCACGGCGAGTCGATCGAGTTCGGCGGACACGATGCCGGAGAGCTCGTCGAACGTCAGCACGCCGACCGAGCCCGTCCCGGTCGGCAGGACCAGTGCCGGATCGGCGCCGTTCTGCGGGCGTACCCGGTCCGCGTACGTGACGGGGCGCGCGGAGAACTCCGCCACGTCATCGGCCGCGTCGTCCACCGACAGGATCAGCGGCGCCCGGCTCCCGTTGCGGGAGGCGCCGGACAGCACGATCACATCGGGTGCGACTCGGCCGATGTCCAGCGCCGCGCCCGCCTTGAGGATCCCCCACCACAGGGCCAGGGTGTCCGTGTCGAGGCCGGAGTCGCCGGACCGGACGGCGACCGTCGACCCGGCACCGACGCCTGCCCCCGCGAGCCAGCGCGCCAGACGGTTGGAGCGGGCGTCGAGGTCGGCATAGCTGACCTCGTTCTCGCCGACCACGACGGCGGGCGCGTCCGGATCCGATTCCACGGCCGACGCGAACGACGCGACCACCGACGGTCCCGAGTACGCAGCGGGAGCTGTGGGCTCCACCTCGGGCGCCGCGGCGACCACCTCGGCGAGCGGCAGATCGGCGACGACGCGCGTGGGTTCGGTGACCCCGGCCCGCAGCACCGACGCCAGATGCCGGCCGAACGTCTCCACCGTCTCCGCGTCGAACAGCTCGGTCGAGTACGTGAACATCATCGTCATGTCGCCGCCCGGCTTCCGCGAGCCGTCGTCGTCGACCGTGAGCAACAGATCGAAGTTGGCCGGCTCGAACGGGTTCTCCAGTTCGGACACGGTGATCTCGGGCAGCTCCACCCGGGCCGGCGTGATGTTGCGGAACGCCAGTGCCGTCTGGAACAGCGGCGGCACAGACCCCGTGCGCTGCGGCGCGACGGCGTCGACGACGGTCTCGAACGGCACCTCCGAGTGCGCGAACGCGTCGACGTCCACGCGGCGCGCGGCGACCACCAGTTCGGCGAAGCTCAGATCCTCGTCGACCCGCAGCCGCAGGGCCACCGTGTTGACGAGCATGCCGACCAGGTTGTCGAGCGCCGGATCTCCACGGCCCGCCAGGGCGGTGCCGATCGCGATGTCCGTCGATCCGGACAGGCGGGAGAGGACGACGGCGAGGGCCGCGTGCACCACCATGAAGCGCGTCGCGTTGTGGTCGCGGGCCAGGGCCTCCACCCGATCCGCCGCGAACCCGTCCACGGCGAAGTGCACCGACGCGCCCTCGCGGGTGGGCGACGCGGGTCGCTCCCGGTCACGCGGCAGGTCCAGCTCCGGGGGCAGGCCGTCGAGAGCCTGCTTCCAGTAGGCGATCTGGGCGGACGCGACCGACTCGGCGTCGCGGGGCGATCCGATGACGTCGCGCTGCCACACGGCGTAGTCCGCGTACTGGACGGGGAGCGGAGCCCACGCGGGATCGGCGCCCTCGGTGCGTGCGAGGTAGGCGGTGACGAGGTCGCGGGTCAGCGCCACGCGGCTCACGCCGTCCGCGGCGATGTGGTGCACGACGATCGCGAGCACGGCCTCGGTGGAGATCTCCGGGTCGCGGAACACCGCGAGCCGCAGCGGGACCGCCGTGGTGACGTCGAAGCCGCGCGTCGCGAGAGCGACGAACTCGTCGATCCAGCGCGCGGACGGAACGTCCTCGACCGCGAGCTCGACGCCCGCCTCGTCGACGGTCAGGATCTCCTGCCGCGGTACGCCGTCCGTGTGGGGATAGACGGTGCGGAGGATCTCGTGCCGCGTCACGAGGTCGTGCACGGCCCGGCGCAGCGCATCGAGATCGAGACGGCCCTCGAGTCGAATGCCCAACGGCAGGTTGTACATCGGCGACGACGGGTCGAGCCGGTTGCTCAGCCACATGCGCTGCTGCGCGAGCGCCAGCGGGATCACGTCGGGACGGGGACCCGCGACGAGCGCGGGTCGATCGGAGGCACCGAGCTCGGCGACGACCGCCGCGAGACGAGCCACGGTGGTCGCATCGAACACGGCGCGGACCGGAACGTGCACGCCCAGTTCGGTACCGATGCGGGACGCGACCTGCGTCGCGACGAGCGAGTTGCCGCCGAGTCCGAAGAAGTCGTCGTCCAGGCCGACGGGCGTGACGTCGAGGATGTCCTCGAAGACCCCTGCGATCGCCTTCTCCACCCGCGTCTCGGGTGCGCGGTACGTGCGATCGGAGTCTTCGGTGACCTCGGGCAGCGCCTTGCGGTCGAGCTTGCCGTTCACGGTCAGCGGAAGACGGTCCAGCTCGACGATGCGCGCGGGAACCATGTACGCCGGCAACAGCGAGGCGACGTGTTCGGTGACTGCCACCGCGTCGACCGTGGAGCCCGATTCGGGGACCACGAACGCGACCAGGACATCGCCGGCCGGACGCCGCACCACCGACGCCGCGGCCCCCGCGACCCCGGGCGTGGACGCCACCACGGTCTCGATCTCGCCCAGTTCCACACGGAACCCGCGGATCTGGACCTGGGCGTCCGCGCGTGCCAGGTACTCCAGCGCGCCGTCGCGGTTCCACCGCACGACGTCGCCGGAGCGGTACATCCGCTGACCGGCCAGGTACGGGTTGGCCACGAACCGGGTGGCGTTCAGGTCGGGGCGACCGACGTAGCCCTGCGCCAACTGATCACCCAGGACGTAGAGCTCGCCGGGTACGCCGACCGGGACGGGTCGCAGCGCGTCGTCGAGCACGATGCCGCCGAGACCCGGGACGGGAACGCCGATCACGCTGCCCTGGGCCGCGGCCGCGAACGCCGCCGTCAGCTCCTGGTAGGTGACGTGCACCGTCGTCTCGGTGATGCCGTACATGTTCACGAGTCGGGGACTGTCGTCCGCGTGCCGCGCGTACCAGCGCTGCAGCTGCGACAGATCCAGCGCCTCACCGCCGAAGACGACGTGGCGCAGGGACAGCTCGGTGCCCGCCCGGTCGCGCTCGGCCTCGGCGAGTTGGTAGAACGCCGACGGTGTCTGGTTGAGCACCGTCACGCCCCGATCGGCGAGCATGTCCAGGAAGTCGCCCGGCGAGCGCGCGGTCCAGTGGTCCACCACGACGACGCTGCCGCCCGTGGTGAGCGCGCCCCACAGCTCCCACACCGAGAAGTCGAAGGCGTAGGAGTGGAACATCGTCCAGACGTCGTCGGGTCCGAAGCCGAAGTACTGCTCGGTGTTCGTCAGCAACGTCACCACGTTGGTGTGCGGGATCGCCACACCCTTGGGGTTACCGGTGGATCCGGAGGTGTAGATGATGTACGCGACGTCGTCCGGCCGCGCCATGGGCAGCAGCGCGGTGGAGTCCGACTCCGAATCCGATTCGGGCGCCACGACATCGGTGTCCACGACGACTGTCAGTCCGTCCCGGCGCACCTGGTCCTCGAGCCGAGCGGAGACCACGGCGAAGCGCGCACCGGAGTCGGCGACGACGTAGTCGACGCGGTCACCGGGATACTCGGGGTCGATCGGCACGTAGGTCGCGCCGGCCCGCATGACGGAGAACAGCACGGCGACCAGATCCACCGACCGGTCGCACACCACCGCGACCCGATCGCCGGACCGCACCCCCAGCGCGTACAGCCTCGCTGCGGCAGCGCGCGAACGAGAGTCCAACTCGCCGTACGTGATCGACACCTCGCCGAACCGCACCGCACTCGCCTCGGGGTGGCTCGCAGCGTGATCGAGCACGCGCGAGACGATGGTGTCGTCGCCCACGGGACGGCCCTCGGACACGCGCTGGATCGACCTCTCGGCGACCACGCGGTCACTGGCGTCGAGCACGTCGATGTCGGCGACCGACACGGTGGGATCGTCGACGATCGTGGTCAGCACCTGCACGAACCGGCGCGTGATCGCCTCGATGGTCGACGCGTCGAACAGTGTCGACGCATACGAGAACGTCGCCGGCATACCGGCGGGACGGCCCGCGTCGTCGGTGCGGTCGGTCATGGTCAGCTGCAGATCGAACTTGACCACCTGCAGATCGAGATCGACCGTGGACAGGCGCAGTCCGGTGAGTTCCACCGTGGAGTGACCCATGTTCTCGAACGCGAGCATCACCTGGAAGATCGGGTGACGCGACTCCGACCGCGCCGGGGACAGCACCTCCACGAGACGCTCGAACGGCACGTCGCTGTTGGCGAACGCCTGCAGGTCGCGTTCCCGGACATGGTCCAGCAGCGCGTCGAACGGCTGGCGGCTGCCCACGGTGGTGCGCAGCGCCAACGTGTTGACGAACATCCCGACGAGGTCGTCGATCGCCGCGTCGCCGCGTCCCGCGACCGGGGTACCGATGACGATGTCGTCGGTCGAGCTGATCTTGGCGAGCGTCACGGCCAACGCCGCGTGCACCACCATGAAGAGCGTGGTGCGGTGGCGGCCGGCCAGGTCGATCATCTTCGCGTGGAGCTCGGCGTCGATCTCGAACGCGTGTGCTCCGCCGCTGAGCGACGACCGGGACGGACGAGCACGGTCGATCGGGAGCGGCAACAGATCCGGTGCGTCGCGCAGGGTCTCGACCCAGTAGCGCTCCTGCTGCGCGATGAGCGACGTGGGATCGTCCTCGGACCCTAGCACCTCCCGCTGCCACAACGTGTAGTCGACGTACTGGACGGGCAGTGGAGTCCACGTGGGCGCGTAGAACGCGATGCGAGCGCTGTAGGCCGCCATCAGGTCGCGCGCGAGGGGCGTCAGAGACGCGCCGTCGGCGGAGATGTGGTGCACCACGATGGCCAGCACGTGGTCGGTCTCGCTGATCTGGAACAGGCGACCGACGAGCGGCACGTGCTCCGTGACCTGGAAGGTGGTCATCGCGAAGGAGATCAGCACGCCGTGCAGATCCTCCGCGTCGACCGGCACGGGCGTCAGATCCGGCACCACGGCCTCGGGGTCGTGGACGACCTGGACCGGTCCGTTCTCGGTGTCCGGGTAGGACGTCCGCAGCGCCTCGTGGCGGTCGACGACGTCCATGATCGCGACCTGCAGCGCGGCGATGTCCAGATCACCCTCGAGGCGCAGGGCCAACGGGATGTTGTAGGCGACCGACGACGGGTCGAACTGGTTGAGGAACCACATGCGGCGCTGCGCGAGCGACAGCGGCACCGGGCCCGTTCGCTCGCGCGGCACGAGCGGCGTCCGGGTCTCGCCGCGGCCACCCTGCTGCAACCGGGACGCGAGCGACTCCACGGTGGGAGCCTCGAACAGCGTGCGTACCGAGACCTGGGTTCCCAGAGCGGCACCCAGGCGGGAGACGGCGCGCGTCGCGATGAGCGAGTTGCCGCCGAGAGCGAAGAAGTCGTCGTCGAGTCCGACCCGGTCCACACCCATCAGTTGCGTGAAGACGGATGCCACGATCTCCTCGACCACGGTGGTCGGGGCGCGGAACTCGCGCGTCGCGAGCACCGGCTCGGGCAGACGCCGGTGGTCGATCTTGCCGTTGACGGTGACGGGCAGGCGGTCCAGGACCACGACGGCGGCGGGGATCATGTGCGACGGAAGATGCTGCGCCGCATGGCGCAGCAGTTCGGTGTGCTCGAGCGTCGAGTCCGGACGCAGCACGACGTACGCCGCGAGCACCGTCGCTCCGGACGACTGCCGGTGCGCCACCGTGACGGCGGTACGGACGCTGGGATGCTCCGCGAGCACCGCATCGATCTCGCCGAGTTCGATGCGGAAGCCCCGGATCTTCACCTGCGAGTCGGCGCGACCGACGTAGACGATGTCCCCGTCCTCGGTCCACCGGACCAGGTCACCGGTGCGGTACATGCGCCCGCCCGGCTCGGCCCACGGCCCGGCCACGAAGCGCGTGGCGGTGAGCGCGAAGCGATTGGCGTAGCCGCGGGCGAGATCCACACCGGCGAGATACAGCTCGCCCACCACACCCACGGGAACGGGCCGGAGCCTGTTGTCCAACACCACCTGTCGCGTTCCCCGGATGGGCGACCCGATGGTCACGGGAGCGCCGGGCTCCAGGGGATCGGAGATCGATCCGATCATCGTGGTCTCGGTGGGGCCGTAGGCGTTCCGCAGCGCGGTCCGGGGAGCCCAGCGTGCCGCCACCTCGGACGGCAGTGCCTCGCCCGCGCTGATGATCGACTCGATCTGCTCCAGACCCTCCGGGTCCAGCGATCCCAACGCGGCCGGCGTGATGACGACGTGCGTGACGTTCTTCTCACGGATGTAGTCCGCGAGTTCCTCTCCGCCGAACACCCCCGACGGAGCGAGAGCCAGCGTCGTCGCCGACGAGAGCGCCATCAGCTGCTCGAAGATGGACGCGTCGAAACTCGGGGACGCGACACCGAGGACGACGGACGTCGTCGACACCCCGTAGGAGACGGTCATCTCGCCGATGATGTTCGACAGTCCGTCGTGGCCGACGGTGACGCCCTTGGGCAGACCCGTGGACCCGGAGGTGTAGATCATCCACGCAGCGGTGAACGGTCGGACCGGAGCCGATCGCTCGGCGTCGGTGATGCGGGCGGGCGAGCAGACCTCGAGGTCGCCGCACAGCTCGGGATCGTCGACGACGAGCCAGTCGATCGTGTCCGGCAGATCGGCGACGTGTCGTCGGGTGGTCACGCCGATCCGGGCGCCCGAGTCCCCGAGCATGTGCACGATGCGCTCGAGCGGATACGCCGGGTCGATGGGCAGGAAGGCGCCGCCCGACGCCACGATCGACCACGTCGCGTGGATCATCTCGACCGATCGACCGAGCGCGACCGCGACCACGCTCTCCGGTCCGACGCCCCGCGAGATCAGCAGCCGAGCCAGGCGGTTGGAGCGCGCGTCGAGTTCGGCGTACGTGACCGATTCCGACCCACACGTGACGGCCACCGTTTCCGGAGCGGCGTCGACGGCGCGGGCGATGATGTCGCCGAAGGTGACCTGCGGGAAGCTCTCGCCACCCAGCGCGGGGACGAAACGCCGCCGCTCGTCGACGGTCAGCACCTCGAGGGATCCGAGCGGGGCGTCGGGCTCGGCATCGATCAGCGCATCGAGGAAGCGCACGAAGCGGGCACGATGCGCGTTCAACTGGTCCTGCGTGTACCGCAGCGGGTTCGCCTCGAAGTCGATGCGCAGTTCCCGGCTGTCCGCACCGGGATAGATGTTCAGCGCCAGATCCTCGACCGGACCCGTGGTCAGGACGTTGTACGAGCCGTTGAGGTCGCCGAGCCGCAGCTCGTCGTGGAACAGCATGATGTTGATCGACGGGCCGAACAGTCCGCGTTGGGTCGCCGACTCGCCGCTGTCGCGACGAATGTCCTCATGGCGGTAGCGCTGTCGGCGCAGGGCGCCGGTGAGTTCGAGCTGGGCGCGGGACGCGGACTCGGCGACCGTGCAGCTCGGCGGGAGTGCGAGACGCAGCGGGACGACGTTGGAGACCATGCCGCCCGAGCGACGCATGGCCGCCGTCGTGCGAGCCGAGACCGGCAGGCTCAGGACCGTGTCCTCGGCCCCGGTCATGCGCGAGACGAACGCGGCGAAGGCGGCGACCACGAACGGTGCCGACGCGGTGCCGAGCTCGGTCACACGCCGGTCGAGACGCTCGGCGAGATCAGTGGAGACGAAACCACCGGCGATGAGCGCGGGCGACGTCGGCGGCGCGGTGACGGCCGAGAGCGACGGCGGATCCGGGAGGCTGCGCACCCTCTCCGCCCAGTACGCGGCGTCCTTCTCGAAGCGGTCCGACGAGCGGTACTTGGCGTCGTCGACATAGAGATCGTTCAGGTCGACGGCCTTGGAGGGTTCGGGCTCCCGGCCCTCCACCGCCGCGGTGTACAGCGCAGCGGTGCGCTGGATCATCGTCATCGCGCCGAAGCCGTCGAGCGCGACGTGATGGATGCGGGAGTACCAGAACCACCGCTCGTCGCTCAGCTGCAGGACGTGGGACACCACGAGGCGGTCGACCAGCATGTCGACCGGCGTGCTGTACTCGCGCGTCATCCAGTCCATCGCCGCGGCTTCCGGGTCGGACTCGGAGCGCAGGTCGAAGTAGGAGATGTGGTCACGCATGCTCAGGTCGACGTACTGGAACGGCTCGCCGTCCACCTCCGCCAGACGCAGATAACCCGATCCGAACTCACGGCCCGCCCGGTCCAGGGCGTACTCGAGACGATCGAGGTCGAGGCTTCCGTTCAGCTCGACGTAGTGCGCGATGGCGATCGGCACGTCCCCGGCCAACTGCTGGGCGAACCAGATGCCGCGCTGTGCTCCCGACAGAGGGAACGCACCCTCGGGCAACACCGTCGGCGTCGCGCTCGTCACCGTCTCACCTGAGCGGTCGTCGTCAGCCGGTCCGCCGTCGAACCGTGCACCGTCATCCACTCGTCTACTCCCCGTGATCTCTCGCGACACCGTGCTCGCCCACCGCGCCCCGGCCGGCCGAGCTCACCGTCGTGAACGGCGGCAGAACAGCGACTCCCCCGATTCGCGGTCCGTAGCCGGCGCTGTGACCGTCGATTCGCCCGTGGGCGTCGTGCTCCACGTCCACCTCATTCCTTACCGGAATGCGGGCGCCACTCGTTACATCGGTGATCAGCGACGATGAATCGACGTGGTCGATGACAGTCCTTTCGTTGGCAGGCAGCCCTCCATGCTAGTCGACCATGTCGGGTACGACTCAACGCGCTCGCCGCGCATCGCGCGACACGGGCGCGTGACCAGGAATGACGCCCTCGGAACATGTTTCCCACCCGCGTCACGGGGAATGGCACGGAAACGGTCGCCGGACCCGTTTCCTGAGGAGTTGTCGGACTTTCCACCGAACCGGCACGGCCTGTGACTCACCGTCGCCCCGAATGCGGCCCGCGACGCACCTGGCGGCGTCGACCAGGCGTGAAACATGCACCCACACCGCGAGACTGTTGTCACACATCGACACTACCGCCGGGTAGCGACACGGGTCGGTTGCTCGGCCACCGCGTGTGTCTCCGACACGGTGGCCCGGGCTCAGGAGACGTGGGTCGCGCGTCCCGCGCCGATCGTGGCGATCACCGGAACGGACCGCAGGTCGGCGTTCGACAGGACGTACGGAGACTCGGCGAGCACGACGAGGTCGGCGGCGGATCCGACGTCGACACCGACGCGCCCACCCGACGCCGCCCGCAGTGCGACGTCCATCGGCACCGCCTCGCCCGGATGCCAGGACGGTCGCTCGTCGTCGGTGCGGAACACCGCGTCGGCGACGGCCGACCGCGGATCGGGCGGGGAGACGGGAGCATCGGACCCGAACTGCAGCATGGCCCCGTGGCGGTGCAGCGTGTGATAGCCGTACGCGATCGATCGTCGGCCGGACCACAGCACGTCGGCGACGTCGCGATCGGTCACCGCGTGCTGTGGCTGGACCGAGGCGACGACGCCCAGCGCCGCGAACCGGTCCAGATCCTCCGGGCGGACCTGCTGCGCGTGCTCCACGCGGCCACCGGCGACGGGGAGAGCGCCCGAGTCCATCAGCGCGCGCACCGTCTCGAAGGCGTCGAGCACGACGGTGTTCGCGCGGTCGCCGATCGCGTGGACCGCGGCGGCGACACCGCCGCCCGCCGCGCGCGAGATCAACCGCACCAGCTCCGGGTGGTCGACGAGCAGCAGCCCGTGCGCCTCGGCGTCGTGCGTCGCCGGCGCGGCGTGCCCCGCGTCGGGATAGGGGTCGTGGCAGCAGGCCGTCCGCGTGTTGAGCGACCCGTCGGCCATGATCTTCAGCGGCCCCATGCGGAGCATGCCGCCCGTGTCCGCGGCGACGTCGCCGGTCCGGTGACCGGCCGCCAGCGTCTCCTCGAGCCACGTCGGCCACGTCGACGCGCTCACTCGCACCGCGGGACGACCGGAGGCGAAGCGTCGCGTCCACGCGGTGAGGTTGTCGTCGAACTCGAAATCGAGGACCTCGGTGACGCCCCGCGCGGCGAGATCCTCGGTGGCCTCGCAGACGTACTCGTCGAGCACGCCCGTTCCGACGCGCGCGTCGACGGCACTCGCGATCGCGATGGCGTCGTGATCGCGGAAGACGCCGGTGGGGTGGTCGATCGCGAGTTCGCGCAGCAACGCCGGGGAGAGCCACACGGTGTGCAGGTCCATGCTCGTCACCGCGACGGACACACCCGGCAGCGCGGCCTCGAGCATGTCCTTGTGCGGTGCGTCCGGCCAGAGGGCACCCCGGAAGCCCTGCGCACGTACGTCGCCGGTGAGGCCCGACGCCACCAGCAGATCGACGAGGTGCCGTGCACTGGTGGCAGCGTCGACGGGAAGGCGGCGGCGCGCGAGCGCCCACTGCGCCATGTGCAGGTGCCCGTCGACGAACCCGGGCAGCACCACTCCCCCGCGCCCGTCGACGACGGTCTCGGCGGAGGCGGGAGTCAGGCGTTCTCCGGGTGCCGAGATCTCGCTCACCAGGTCACCGACGATGCGGACGTCCGAGAGGTCGTCCCGCGCGGGATCGACGCGCACACGTTGCAGCAGCACGATGTCAGACCCTAACGGTGCGCGAGTCAGGTCAGTTCGCGAGAGGAGTCCTTGAGATCGACGCCGGACCGCCCGAGCGTGCGCGCACCCGCGACCAGCGATGCCGTCACCCGTGCCGCGTGGTCGTAGTGCATGCCGCCGGGCGGGTGGATGTTGGAGATGCAGTTGCGCTCGGAGTCGTTGCGCCCCGGCTTCGGTCCGTGGGTCAGGTAGATGCCCAGACTGTCCGCCACCGACAGACCGGGACGCTCGCCGATGACGACGATCAGAGTGGACACCCCGAGCGCCGCGCCGACATGGTCACCCAGAGCCACCCTGGCCTGGGTCGCGATGACCGGAGGCGCGATCGTGAACGTGCCCAGCGACTCCTTCAGCGCAGCGAGCAGACCCGCACCGTGATCCATCAGCGCCCGCGGGGACAGGCCGTCGCACAACACGATTCCGATGTCCGCATCGACGGCGTCGACACCGGACAGGTCCTCGGGTCGCCGTCCCAGATCGGGACGACGTAGATACTCGCTGCGGGTGGCCGCCTTGCTGGACACGACCACCGGATCGCCGAGTCCGACGGCCGCGATCTCCCGAGCGAAGCTGTCGGTGTCGAGCGGCATGTGGACCGCGTCCCGCGCCGCGGCGTGGGCGGCCCGGAACTCGAGCACCCGTGTCGTCGGCAACGCGTCGCCCGCCCGGCCGAGTCCGATGCGCGCCTGCGTCGTGACACGCAGGTCGGTCCAGAAGTCCGGGGTGCTCATGCCGGCGTCGTCAATGCTCGAAGGGGTGAGGTGGACGCATCGATGGGCAGCACCCGTCCCGCGTCGTCGGTCATCCCCAGCCGGTGCATCCACGCCTCGAACTCGGGAGCGGGCTTGAGGCCCAACACCTGTCGGACGTAGAGGGCGTCGTGGAAGGACAGGCTCTGGTAACCCAGCATGATGTCGTCGGCACCGGGCACGGCGATGACGAAGGCGGCGCCCGCGGCACCGAGGAGCGTCAGCAACGTGTCCATGTCGTCCTGGTCGGCCTCGGCATGGTTGGTGTAGCAGACGTCGACACCCATCGGCAGGCCCAGGATCTTGCCGCAGAAGTGGTCCTCGAGGCCGGCGCGGATGATCTGCTTGCCGTCGTAGAGGTACTCGGGTCCGATGAAGCCTACGACGGTGTTGACCAACAGCGGATCGAGCGCGCGGGCCAACCCGTACGCGCGGGTCTCGAGGGTCTGTTGATCGACGGGCTTGCCGCCGGCACCGAAGTGCGAGTTGGCGGACAGCGCCGAACCCTGCCCCGTCTCCAGGTACATGACGTTGTTCCCGACGGTGCCGCGGTGCAACGACTTTCCCGCCTCGTTGGCCTCGAGGAGCATCGGCACCGTCACCCCAAAACTGGAGTTGGCACCCTCGGTTCCCGCGATGGATTGGAACACGAGATCCACCGGAACGCCCTTGCCTATCAGGTCCACGGTGGTGGTGACGTGGGACAGCACGCACGACTGCACCGGGATCTCGAAGCGCTGGCGGATCTCGTCGAGCAGGTACAGCAGATCCGCTGTCGCAGCGGGTGAGTCGGTCGCCGGATTGATGCCGATGACGGCGTCGCCCGAACCCATCAGCAGACCGTCGAGCGTCGCCGCGGCGATACCGTGCGGGTCGTCCGTCGGGTGATTGGGCTGCAGCCGGGTGGCCATCGTGCCGGGCAGACCGATGGTGGTGCGGAACGCCGAGATCACCGTCGCCGCCCGCGCAACGGCGATGAGATCCTGGTTGCGCATGATCTTGCTCGTCGCGGCCACCATCTCGGGCGTGAGCCCCGGCGCGACCTCCCGCAATGTCCGGGCGCTGTCGGGTTCCGCTGCGACCGTGAGCAACCAGTCCCGCAGACCGCCGACCGTCAGGTGCGAGACCGCGTCGAACGCCTGCGCATCGTGGCTGTCGATGATGAGGCGGGTGACCTCGTCGCTCTCGTACGGCACCACCTGCTCGTCCAGGAAGGTCTGGAGCGGGAGATCTGCCAGAACCCATGCAGCGGCGGCACGCTCGGCGTCCGACTCCGCCGCGCAGCCGGCGAGTTGATCCCCCGATCGCGCCGGGGTGGCCTTCGCCATGACCTCGACGAGACCGTCGAAGGTGTAGGTCGATCCCGAGATCTGCTGGTGGTACGTGCTCACCCGAGTTCGTCCTCGGCCGCTGCGAGCGCCGCGAACTCCTCGTCCGGAGAATTGGCCACCAGGTGATGGCGGCTGTAGACGCCGAAGTAGACCATGAAGAGCGCGAAGACGACCAGGCACCACAGCGCCGCCTGGCTGTCCACGAGGAACGTCGCGATCACGGCGAACGCCGCGATGACGAGGGCGAACCCGGTCGTGACCGTGCCGCCGGGGGTGCGGTACGGGCGCGGCATGTCGGGCTCGCGGCGACGGAGCACGATGTGGCTCACCATCATCAGAACGTAGCTCAGCGCCGCCCCGAAGACGGCCATGTTCAACAACATCGAGCCCTTACCGGTGAATGTCAGGGCGAAGCCGATGACGCCGGGCACGATCAGTGCCAGCGTCGGCGCCTTCCGGCTGTTGACCACGGACATCGACTTCGGCAGGTAGCCCGCGCGGCTCAGCGCGAACAGCTGTCGGGAGTAGGCGTACATGATGGAGAAGAAGCTGGCGATCAGACCGGCGAGACCGATGTAGTTGACCACCGTCGCGGCGCCGCTGTCTCCCAGCGCCTCGACCAACGGGTTGCCCGACGCCTGCATCGCGTCGGCACCGCCGGCACCCGTCACGAGGATGAGCATGGCAGTGGCGGTCACCAGCAGCACCGCCATGGCGGCGATGATGCCGCGCGGGACGTTGCGCGCCGGATCCTTGGCCTCCTCGGCCGCGAGCGGCACGCCCTCGATGGCGAGGAAGAACCAGATGGCGAACGGTACGGCGGCCCAGATCCCCAGGTAGCCCATCGGCAGGAAGCTCGACGCGCCCGCGGCGTCCGTCGGGGCGATGTCGGTGAGGTTGGAGGCGTCGAACTGGAAAACCGCGGCGACCGCGAAGATCACGAGGCCTACGAGGGCGATGCCGGTGATGACGAACATGACCTTCAACGCTTCACCCACACCGGCGAGGTGCACGCCGATGAAGATGGCGTAGACGGCGAGGTAGACCCACCACCCGTCGGTGATCCCGAACAGGCCGAGCGACTCGACGTACGCGCCGATGAACGTCGCGATGGCCGCGGGGGCGATGGCGTACTCGATGAGAATGGCTGTGCCGGTGGCGAACCCGCCCCACGGTCCGAGCGCGCGCCGGGCGAACGTGTATCCGCCGCCCGCGGCCGGGAGCGCCGACGACATCTCCGCCATACCCAGCACCATCGCCAAGTACATGCCGGCGATGAGGATGCCCGCGATCAGCAGACCACCGAACCCGCCCTGCTCGAGCCCGAAGTTCCACCCCGAGTAGTCACCCGAGATGACGTAGCTGACACCCAACCCGGCCAGCAGCACCCACCCCGCGCTGCCGGTCTTGAGCGTGCGCTTGGCCAGGTAGTCGGACGATTCGTCTCGAGAATCGGACGCCACGGGGCGCGGTTCCTTCACGGCCATGGGTGAGCCTCTTTCGGAGTGTGGGCGGGTGTGAGGGTGAGGCTAGGACTTCCGTGTTGCGGGGACGTTGCTGGTGTTTTGCGGATCCGGTGCAGAAATGCTCGCTGAGCGACTATTTCCGCACCGGATTCGGTCGAACGGGAACCTGCGGAAGCCTGGAACCGTCCATCTCGCATGCTGAACGAGGTGATCGGAAGCCAGGACGGGGTGATCACGGGAGCGCAGGCCCTCGCGTGCGGGCTCTCGCGACAGAGCGTCGACCGCCGTGTACGAAGCGGCGTGTGGCTCCGGGTGGCGCCCAACGTGTACTTCGTGAACGACCGCGAGTTCACCGACCGGGCACGTATCCGCAGTGCGGTGTGGGGCTCGGGCGCAGGTGCCACCGCGTCCGGTATGACTGCTGCGTTCTGGCTCGACCTCGTCACCACACCACCCCGCATCGTCGACGTCACCACGCCTCGCCGGGGCCGGAGCCACGCTCTGGCCGGCACGCGGGTGCGGCGTCGCGATCTCACCTACTCGGACGTCGTCGTGCGCAAAGGCGTTCGAGTCACGGCTCTGGCACTGACCGTCCTCGAAGCATCCGTCGACCCGACTGGAGGCATCGCTGTGATGGACCGCGCGCTCGGCAGACACACGACTGTGTCGGCTCTGCGCGCCACACACTCCCGCAACGCCGGCCGCCGCGGAGCCGCCGCAGCCGAGCGGATGTTGCGAGCCGCCGAGGGCGGTGCACGATCCGAGGCCGAACGGCTGTTCATCAGGTTGTTGCGAGCCGGCGGCATCACCGGCTGGATCGCGAACTACCGCTTCGGCGCCTACGTCATCGACTTCGCCTTCCCGGCAGTAGGACTGGCGATCGAGATCGACGGATGGGCATTCCATTCGGATGTGACCGCCTTCCGACGCGACCGGCGCCGTCAGAACGACCTGAGCCGGGACTGGACCGTGCTTCGCTACACGTGGGCGGACCTCGTCGAGCGTCCGACGGCGGTGCTGGACGAAATCCGGTGCAGAATCCCTCGCTGAGCGAAGAATTCTGCACCGGATTCACGTCACCCCTGTATCGCCATCCCCGGCACCGGGCAGGCGTCGACGGCCTCGGCGACCACGATGGACTCGGTGGGGACGGGCGGGCGAGCGCCCTCCTCCCACTGCGCACCGGTGATGGGGTCCTGCGCCTCGAGTTCCGCGTTCTCCTCGGCGGTGTAGGCCCGCCCACGACTGAGGAACCGCAACCCCTCCGGTGTCTCGAGCGAGAAGCCGCTGCCGCGACCGGGCACCACGTCGAGCACCATCTGAGTGTGCTTCCAGGCCTGGAACTGCGAGCCCGAGATCCACACCGGAACGGCGTCGCCGTCGCTCGGCAGGTCGTCCGCGACGGTGCCCACCTCCGCGCGCAGGTCGAGGAGGCCGAGCAGGACGTCGCGGTCCCCGACGATGAATTCGCCTGCGGGGTAACACATCGGGGACGACCCGTCGCAGCATCCGCCGCTCTGATGCATCATCAGCGCGCCGTGGAGCCCGCCGAGGCGACGGAGAAGCTCCATCGCCCCGGCGGTTGCTTTGAGCCTCGGAGGCGGTACCGACCCGTGATCCGGGAGCATCAGAAGAAGCCCTGAGCCTTCGGGGCGTAGCTCACCAGCAGGTTCTTGGTCTGCTGGTAGTGGTCGAGCATCATCTTGTGGTTCTCGCGGCCGATGCCCGACTGCTTGTAGCCACCGAAGGCCGCGTGCGCCGGGTACTGGTGGTACGTGTTGGTCCACACACGACCGGCCTGGATGTCGCGGCCGGCGCGGTAGGCGACGCCGCCGTCACGGGACCAGACACCGGCGCCGAGGCCGTAGAGCGTGTCGTTGGCGATCTCGATGGCGTTGGCGTAGTCGGTGAAGGACGTGACCGAGACGACGGGTCCGAAGATCTCCTCCTGGAAGATGCGCATGTTGTTCTTACCCGTGAAGATGGTGGGCTGCACGTAGTAGCCGCCGTTGAGGTCGCCGCCGAGCTGCGCGCGCTCGCCGCCCGTGACGATCTTCGCGCCCTCACCCTTACCGATCTCGATGTAGGACAGGATCTTCTCGAGCTGGTCGTTCGAGGCCTGGGCGCCGATCATCGTCTCGGTGTCCAGCGGATCACCCTGACGGACGGCCTTGGTGCGGATCGCGGCGAGGGCGAGGAAGTCGTCGTAGATGTCCTCCTGGATCAGCGAACGCGACGGGCAGGTGCAGACCTCACCCTGGTTGAGGGCGAACATCGTGAAGCCCTCGAGCGCCTTGTCCTGGTAGTCGTCGTTCTGCGACAACACGTCGGAGAAGAAGATGTTGGGGCTCTTGCCGCCGAGCTCGAGCGTCACCGGAATGAGGTTCTGCGAGGCGTACTGCATGATCAAGCGCCCGGTCGTGGTCTCACCGGTGAAGGCGATCTTCTTGATGCGGGGGCTCGACGCCAGCGGCTTACCGGCCTCGGTGCCGAAACCGTTGACGATGTTGAGCACGCCCGGAGGCAGCAGGTCGCCGATGACGCTGATCAGGTACATGATCGACGCGGGGGTCTGCTCGGCCGGCTTCAGGACGACGGCATTGCCGGCGGCGAGTGCGGGAGCGAGCTTCCACACGGCCATGAGGATCGGGAAGTTCCAGGGGATGATCTGGCCGACGACGCCGAGGGGCTCGTGGAAGTGGTACGCCACGGTGTCGCTGTCGATCTCGGACAGCGAACCCTCCTGCGCGCGAATGCATCCGGCGAAGTAGCGGAAGTGGTCGATCGCGAGCGGAATGTCCGCGTTCAGGGTCTCGCGGATCGGCTTGCCGTTGTCCCACGACTCGGCGAGCGCGATGGAGTCGAGGTTCTCGGCGATGCGGTCCGCGATCTTGTTCAGGATGACGGCGCGCTCGGCGGGCGAGGTCTTGCCCCATGCCGGAGCGGCCCTGTGTGCAGCGTCCAGCGCGAGGTCGATGTCCTCGGCGGTGGACCGCGCGATCTCGCAGAAGTTCTGTCCCGTGACGGGCGTCGGGTTCTCGAAGTACTGACCCTTGACCGGAGCCACCCACTCGTTGCCGATCCAGTTGTCGTAGCGGGCCTCGAAGGACATGGCGGCGTCGGGTGTACCCGGGCGAGCGTAGACAGTCATCGAACGTGCTCCTTCATCGGTGATGCGCCCCCGAGTGATCGGGGGCTGTGATGCGGAACACTAGAACGCGGACAGTTGCAACTACGTTGCGTCAGCGACCCAGCAGTGCGAGACGGGCCTGCACCTGCGAGAATAGGACGGACGACGGGTCGAGAGTGCGGAGATAGGCCGACCACGCCGCTGCGTCCTCGCGGCCGTGCACCGACGCCGTCCACCGCGCGAGCAGTACCGGGTCGCCCGACCGCAGCAGCGCCGCCTGCACTCGCACGCGCAACTCCTCGCGGATCTCCTCGATGCCCGGTGCGTAGGAGGACGGCAGTACGACGCCGACGTACGAGCGCAGTGCCGAGTCGACGTCGCCGCGATCGAGCGCCGCGCGGACGTCCTCGACGTCCGACGCGAGTTCGGCGACCAGACGGTACGGTCGCGAGGCGAGACCGTCGGCACCGAAAACCTTGCGAAGGCGGGACATTTCGGCGCGGACGGTCACCGAGTCCAGGTCGTTCTCGTCGAGGAGTACCGCGAGGTGGTCCGAGCTGAGACCTTCCGGGTGCGCGTGCAGAAGCAGCAACATCTCGGCGTGACGGCCGGACAGCGTGATCCGCTCTCCCCCACGCACCAGCGCCGGCCTGCCGGAACCCAGTACCTCGAGGCGCAGTCGCGTGTCGATGCCGGTACGCGGCGACTCGAGGAGGTGCAGGCGCAGCTCCGACTCGGCTGCGGCGACCGTCGCACGCACGAGGGAGAGTACTTCGGGAACGGCGACGCGGGGACCACCCGTGATGTCGATGGCCCCCAGGATGCGGCCGGTGACGGGGTGGTGGACGGGGGCCGCACTGCAGCTCCACTCGTGCACGGGCCGCGAGAAGTGCTCGGCGGCGAAGATCTGCACGCAGTGATCGATGGCCAGCGCGGTGCCGGGGGCGTTGGTGCCCATCCGCCCCTCGCTCCAGTCGGCGCCCTCGGTGAAGTTCATGGCGTTCGCCCGGTCCTTCGCCGCGGTGTCGCCCTCGACCCACAGCAGCCGGCCCGACGCGTCGGTGATGGCCACGAGCAGGCCCGTGTCGGCGGCGTCCTCGACGAGGAGCTTGCGCACCACCGGTCGGATGACGGCCATGGGGTGATCGGCGCGGTACTGCGCGAGCGTGACGTCGTCGAGGAGATCGTCCGCGCCACGGTCGGGATCGACACCCATGTCACGGCTACGCAGCCAGGAGTCGAGAACGACGGACCGCACGGGCGAGTGGGGGTCGACGGGACGCGCGAGTCCCACGGTCGACAGACCCGGCCCGACGAAGGTCTCGTGAGCGCGGGAGACGGAGCGCGCGAGCGTGGCGGCGTCGTCCCCGGGTCTCATCGCGACCCACGGATTGACCGTCACCACAGACCCCGCTTCCGTCAACAGCCTCGCCCGGCAGATCGGCACACCTGACCGACCTTCACTGTAACCCAGCTCACATATCGGCGGCAGTGCCTACCGGTTGCCGAGACGCGGCACCAGAGCGCGGGGGTCGCGGTGCGACACGGCGCCCACCCAGAGCCCGGTGCCGTAGGCGACGTCGTCCATGCGCTTGTAGGCCGCGTAGCGCACCGGACCGAGGCCGCCCGGCTCCCGGTGCTCGACCCAGTCCCGCACACCCTCCGCCACCGCGATGGCCAGCGCCAGACGACGAATGCGCCGGGAGAACAGTACGGCCACCAGAGTGATCGGCCAGTAGTGCCGCACCGCCGCGGAGGCCAACTGCCAAGCGCCCCCGACGGTTCCGCGCGCGGCGAACACCGCGGCGAGGCGGGTGGGGTGATCGAGGTCGACGAACAGGCGCCGGAGGCGGACCACCGTGGTGATCAGCGTGACCAGCGCGCCGAGCATGCCCACACGTGTCCCGGACGCGGCCAGCAGCAGCGCGAGCAGTGTCGACCGCGCCATGGCCACGGGCGGCACCTTCCCGTGGTGGCGGGAGGCCAGCTCGGTGGCACCGGTGCCGTAGAACAGCTTGCGGCCGAACCACTCCCGCAAGGTGACGCGGTGATCGTGGGCGACGCGGGCCACCGGCTCGTACCGCAGGCGCCATCCTGCGTCCTGCAGCCGCCAGCACAGATCGACGTCCTCGGCGACGTGCATCGCCTCGTCGAAGCCCCCGCAGTCGAGCACGGCCCGTCGCCGCGCGACGACCGCCGCACTGGGGACGTACGACACCGGGCCACCCGCGAAGACCGGCGCCTCGCGGCGACCGAGATCGAGGGAGGACCGTGCGCGCTCATAGCGCGCGAGCGCACTGCCCTCCGGCTCGAGCGCCACGATGCGCGGAGCGACGAGCCCGACGGAGGGGTCGGAGAAATGACTCAGGACGACTTCGAGCCAGCCCTTGCGCGGCACCACGTCGGAATCGAGGAAGGCGACGAAATCGGTCGTGGCCGCGGCGAGGCCGGCGTTGCGCGCCGCGGACGGTCCCCGGGGCGCGTCGTGCCGCACCACCGCGACCGAGGCACACAGATCGTCCACGGCGATCTCGGCGCGCCGGACGGGAACGCGGGACCCGTCGTCGACGACGATCACACGGAGACCACGCAGCGCCCGCATCAGCCGCAGCAGCCCCTCGTGATTGTCGCGGACGGGGATCACGACCGTCACGTCCGCGGCGGACGGGGTGCTCATCGGCCGGGGGTTCGCGACACCGGAGTCGAGCAGTCGACGCGCCACCGTGGCGGAGTCCGGATCGGACACTCGCAGAAATCCGTCGCCGATCATCGCGGCCGCAGCGGGTGCCAGCATCACCATCCTGGTGGGCGATCCGCCGATGAGAACTCGACCGTTCGAGAGAGTCCGGACTCGAGGATCGATACGCACTCCGAATCCATCGGGAAGACGACCGTCGCGCATCGGGTCATCGTAAGGGCCTTTCTCGGTATTTGTCATAAGTCGGTCAGGATCGGCTCGAACATCCACCGACGCGGGAATCGCGCTGTGGTCCGTTCGAGGGACACTCACCCAGCGCACGCTGTGCATCGGCGCTGCTCGGCACGGCGTGACCCGGATCGGGCGGCATCCCCGGTCTCGACTGTCAAGCGAGACTTGAGGTTCACTCGGATCGAGCGGCCACCGATCGGATCGTCACCCGCGGATCGACGTGTGCCGTGGAACGCGCGGCGCGAGTTCGAGCAGCCGAGCCGACCGCCGAGCAGGGCATCGGTCGACCGGCTTCCACCGACGTGAACGTTCACCAACTCTCGTCGCCGCCGATGCGGCGACACGCGAGCATCCGACGACTCCCCCGGTTAGAGTCGCCCTGTCCCGTCCCGGTTCGCAGAAGGGGTCACGATGCCGCCGCGTCGCCGCTCGGCCCTGCTCGCGAAGCTGTCCCGCGACGTCGCGGGGGGATCCCAGGAGGAGATCCTCACCGAGCTCCGCCGGGTCATCCTGTCGGGTGACGCCCCGCCGGGAACGCCCATTCCCCTCGGCGACGTCGCGGACGTGTTCGGCGTCAGCCGCATCCCGGTGCGCGAATCGCTGAAGACCCTCATCGGCGAGAACCTGGTGTCGCATCGCCCCAACCTCGGATACACGGTCGCGCAGTTGACCTCTCAGGAACTGCGTGAGATGTACATCGTCCGGGAGGTGCTCGAGAACGCCGCCCTCGCCGTCGCGGCCGAGTCCGCCACCGACGGGGAACGGCGTCGTGCCGAACAGATCGAGCGAGACCTCCGTTCCTCGATCGCCGACGACGATCCCCAGCGCTACCACCGGTTGAGTCGCGAGTTCCACGTCGCCCTCACCGCGCCGTCTCGGATGCACCGCCTGCTCCACATGCTCGACGTCGCGTGGAACGTCACGGAGCCGGTCCAACCGATGGTGCACGTGAAGGGTGCGGATCGAGCGGCGTTGAACGACGATCACTCCGTCATGGTCCGCGCGTTCGTCGACCGTGACTCGGCCGCACTCCTGGCGGCGGCGGCGCACCACAACGAGCGGCTGAACGACGTCATCGCGACGCTTCCGTCCGGTTCCGGCCTGCTCTCCTGATCCCGGAACCGGACATACCGGACCCGGAAACCTGCCGGTCAAAAAATATATCGGTTTCGTCACGACACGGAAATACAACGGGCTCAGACTTCTCCGCAGCACCGACCACGGTTCGCACCAGCGACGGAGACACGATGACCGACACCATTCCGCACACCGGCCCCGTCGACCCACTCCCCGGAGGCGGATCGACGACAGAGGAGCACCCCGCCGGGGGTGCGCTGATCAAGGAGGGGTACGACCCGAGGCTCACCAACGAGGACCTCGCCCCGCTGCGGAAGCAGACCTGGTCGTCGTACAACATCTTCGCGTTCTGGATGTCCGACGTGCACTCCGTGGGCGGATACGTCACCGCGGGCAGCCTTTTCGCACTGGGACTGGCCAGTTGGCAGGTGCTCGTCTGCCTCCTCGTCGGCATCTCGATCGTCTACGTGTTCTGCAACCTGGTGGCCAAGCCCAGCCAGGTCGCGGGTGTCCCGTACCCGGTGATCTGTCGATCTGTCTTCGGCGTGCTCGGGGCCAACGTTCCCGCCATCATTCGAGGACTGATCGCGGTGGCGTGGTACGGGATCCAGACCTTCCTGGCCTCCGCAGCCCTCGACATCGTGTTGATCAAGCTGTTCCCGGCACTCGGCCCCTGGGCGGATCGAGATCTCCACGGATTCGCGGGACTGTCCACTCTGGGGTGGGGCAGCTTCATGCTCCTCTGGGTCCTGCAAGCGGCGGTGTTCTGGCGCGGCATGGAGTCCATCCGCAAGTTCATCGACTTCTGCGGCCCGGCCGTCTACGTCGTCATGTTCCTGTTGTGCGGATACCTGATTCACGAGGCGGGCTGGAGTGCCATCGACCTGAATCTCGGCGACGTCACGTACACGGGGTTCGCCGCGGTGCCCGTCATGCTCGGCGCGATCGCGCTCGTCGTCTCCTACTTCTCGGGTCCGATGCTCAACTTCGGCGACTTCTCGCGCTACGGAAAGAGCTACGCCGCCGTCAAACGCGGCAACTTCCTGGGTCTGCCCGTCAACTTCCTGCTCTTCTCGATTCTCGTCGTCGTCACCGCGTCCCTCACCGTTCCCGTCTTCGGCGAGCTCATCACCGACCCGGTCACCACGGTGGCGCGCATCGACAGCACCTTCGCGATCGTGTTGGGCGCGTTGACCTTCACGATCGCCACGATCGGCATCAACATCGTCGCGAACTTCATCTCGCCGGCCTTCGACTTCTCCAACGTCAGCCCGCAGAAGATCAGCTGGCGCGCCGGCGGCATGATCGCCGCTGTCGGCTCCGTGCTCATCACGCCGTGGAACCTCTACAACAATCCCGACGTCATCCACTACACGCTGGAGACCCTGGGAGCGTTCATCGGACCGTTGTTCGGCATCCTCATCGCCGACTACTACCTCATCCGCAAGCAGAAGGTCATCGTCGACGACCTGTTCACCATGGACGAGAGCGGCACGTACCACTACGCCAAGGGTTACAACCCGGCCGCGCTGATCGCCACCGCCGTCGGTGCCGTCTTCGCGATGTTCCCCGTGCTCACGGGCGGCACCCTCACCGGAATGCACACCGCGGCGCAGTACAGCTGGTTCATCGGTTGCGGTATCGGCTTCGCCCTCTACTGGGTGCTCGCCACGAAGACCTCGCTACGGGTGCGGAACGTCCCCGCCTGACCGCGGATCCGGCGCCAGCCCCGGCACGAGCGAGCGCAGGAACAGCTCCTCGTAGTCGGGGCCGGCGTCGGTGCGGGCGCCGCCGAGACGGACCATCTCGGCGTGCAGTCGCTCCATCGTGATGTCGAGCGTGCCCGCGGCAATCGCCGCCTCGCGCAACTCGTCCCGCAGGCGCTGCGGCACCTCACCGTCGTACTTGTAGAAGATCTTGTGTTCGAGACTCGCCCAGAAGTCCATCGCGATCGTGCGGATCTGCAGCTCCACGAAGACGTGCTCCGTGCGGTCGGACAGGAACACCGGAATCTCGATGGTGAGGTGGAGACTGCGGTACCCGTTGGGCTTCGGATTCGCGATGTAGTCCTCGAACTCGAGCACCCGGATGTCGCTCTGCGACGCCAGCATCTCCTTCACCGCATAGGTGTCGGCGATGAAACTGCAGGTGATCCGGACGCCGGCGATGTCGAACAGACCGGCCCGGATCGCCTGGAACGTCAACGGAATCCCTTTGCGCACGGCCTTCTCGGCGATGCTGCGCGGCGTCTTGAGCCTCGACACCACGTGCTCGATGGGGCTGTAGGAATGCAGGTGCGTGAACTCGTCCTTCAGGATGTCGATCTTCGTGGTGAGCTCCTGCATGCCGAAGCGGTAGGACATCATGAATCGCGTGAACTCGTCGCGCGCCGCGGCGAGGTCGGACACCACCGGCTCCTCCTCGCTCATCGCGCGTCCTCCCGGAGAACCTTCTGCATCCGGAGGGACGCGGTGTCGTACCCCAGCGACTCGTACAGCCGACGCGCCGCCGTGTTGAAGCCGAACACGTTGAGCCCGAGCACCGTTCCACCGTTCTCCCGCACGGCGTCCTCCGCCAGGAGCATCGCCGCCCGGCCGAGACCGCGACCCCGGTACCGCTCGTCGATGGCGACCTCCCAGACCCACCAGTCGGTCGTGGTCCCGATCGACTGCGGCCCGATCCACAGCGACCCCACCACGGTCTCGTCGTCCAGCACCTCGTACACCTGATGGTGCGGTGCCGGACGGCCGTCGGGGAAGTACGCGGAGAAGCTCTGATCGGCATTGTCGGTCGCCTGTTCGAGGGTGTCCCCCGCGCGGACGCGATCGGCGCGGTAGTCGCCGCGGCTGCGTTCGACCCATCCGGGAAGTCGATCGTCGGGCATGGTCCTCAGCACCACTCGGGCCTGCGTGGAGTCTCCGTCGGCTGCGCTCACCCCTCCAGTGTCCCGGGTGTCGCACCGAGGTGGTTGGGCGTTCCGCTTTCGGGTACCGCCCTCTGGTGAGTGTCGTGTCCCGCCGTCCGATCCGGCATGCCGGTGGCCAGTCGGCGAGGTCACTCCTCGACGTCGCCGACCGCGTGGGTGGATCGGTGGCGGGTGCCGCCGAGCCGGTCACTGTGGACGATCTCTGCGACGATTCGCGTGCGGTGCGGCCCGGCGATCTGTATGTCGCACTCCCCGGAACACGCTGGCACGGTCTCGATTTCGAAGAGGACGCGCAGCGCGCCGGCGCGGTGGCCGTGCTCAGCGATCGGCCCGGCACCCGGTTGCCGAGCGTCGTGGTCGCGGATCCGCGGGTCGTCGTCGGTCCGCTGGCCGCATGGTTCCACGGGAGCCCGTCCTCGTCGATGGCCGTGTTCGGAGCGACGGGTACCAACGGCAAGACGAGCACGACCCACTTCCACCACGCCGGCCTGCGCGCCGCCGGTCATCGTGCGGGGATGATCTCCGGGGTGGCGGTCAGCGGCGCCGGCAGCGACGAGGCCCCGGTGCGCACCACTCCCGAGGCGACGGTGCTCCAGCGCACGCTGTCGACGTTCGTCCACAACGGATGCACGGCCGCCGCCCTCGAGGTGTCGTCGCATGCCATCGCCCAGCACCGCGTCGACGGAGTCGAGTTCGCCGTCACCGCCTTCACCAATCTCGGCCGGGACCACCTCGACTTCCACGGCTCGATGGAGGAGTACTACCGGACCAAGGCCTCACTGTTCACCCCGGACCGCACCGGACGAGCCGTCGTCATGATCGACGACGAGTACGGGCGGCGGCTCGCGTCGGAGTGCGCGGTGCCGACGGTGACGTGCTCGGTGTCCGATCCTTCGGCGGACTTCCGCGCCGATCGCATCGACTGCACGACGCACCGCACCCGGTTCCTCGCCCGGACCCCGGTGGGCGAACTCCCGCTCTCGCTGCAGGTCCTCGGACCACACCAGGTGGCGAACGCTCTGGTCGCACTCGCCTCCCTCGTCTCCGGTGGGGTGGACGCCGAGAGTGCGGCCGCCGGGATCTCGGCGCTGCACAGCATTCCCGGCCGGTGCGAGACCGTGGCGGCCGGCCAGGACTTCACCGCCCTCGTCGACTACATGCACAACGTGTCCGGCCAGCGCGCGATCCTGCCGTACCTGCGGAGCATCACGCCGGGTCGGCTGATCCTGGTCATCGGGGCGACCGGTGACCGTGACGTGGGCAAGCGTGTCGAACTGGGCACGGTCGCCGCGGAGTATGCGGACGACATCGTCGTCACGGACGAGAGCGCCAACGGCGAGGATCCGCACTCCATTCGCGCCGACGTCGTCTTCGGTTCCCGGTCCGGCCATCGGGGCGTCCGCGTGGTCGAGATCGCGGACCGGCGCGCAGCATTCCATCACGCCGTGGCGGACGCGGCGGCCGGGGACACCGTCGTCGTGGCGGGTCGAGGCAGCGACACCTGGCAGCACTTCGGCAGCCGAACCGTGTACTTCGACGACCACGCCGAACTGCACGACGCCATCGTCGCCCGATGACCCCACGAGTCAGCTCGGCGACGTCTTCCGAGCCGCCCGCTCGAACCGGTCGTCGATGCGCGCCGCCTTGTAGTAGACGATCGAGCCGATCCACACCGCCACGAACACGACCACCACGATCTGACCCGCCAGGGTGAGATCGACCGCGGCCACCGCATCCCAGATGCCGCCGGACAGTCCGAGTTCCTCACCGAGCAACGACAGGATCTGTACGGTGCCCACCACGAGGGCGAGGAAGATCGACAGGCTCGTCATCGTGATGTTGTAGTAGATCTTGCGGACCGGCGTGACGAAGGCCCAGCCGTACGCCTTGGACATGAAGACGCCGTCGAGCGTGTCCATCGTCGACATGCCCGCCGCGAACAGCACCGGCAGCGCGATGATGGCCATCGGTGGCAGGCCACCGGCGATGGCGCTGGTGCCGGCCACGGCGAGCAGACCGACCTGCGTGGCGGTGTCGAAGCCCAGGCCGAACAGCAGTCCCAGCGGGTACATCTGCCACGAGTGGCTGATCATCCGGTCGTAGCGGCCGCGGAAGATCCGGTTCAGCAGTCCTCTGCGTGCGAGCAGATCGTCGAGAGTCTCGTCGGAGAACTGTCCGCGCCGGGCAGCACGCCACATGCGCACGATGCCGACGAGGACGACCAGGTTCAGGGCCGCGATGAGATAGAGGAACGTGCCGGACACGAGGGTTCCGATGATGCCGCCGGTGTCCGCGAAGGCGTCCCGGAAGTCCGTCGCGCGCGATGCGGCGAACGCGATCGCGGCGACGAACGCGAACACGATCGTCGAGTGCCCCAGCGAGAAGAACAGGCCGACCGCCAGGGGCCGCCGACCCTTCTGCAGCAGCAGTCGGGTGGTGTCGTCGATGGCCGCGATGTGGTCGGCGTCGAAGGCGTGCCGCATGCCCAACGTGTAGGCCAGCACCCCGGCGCCCGCGTAGACGAGAGTGCCGTCCGCGCCGGTGAGGCCGTGGATCGCCGGGATCGAGTCGTAGTGCAGGAACAGTCCCCACCCGACGACGTGCAGAGCCACGAGCACTGCTGCCAGGCCCAGGAGCCGGGGGATCTCGTCGTGCGTGAAGCGCGCACGTCCGGGCACGGTGTCGGCAGACGTCATGGAGAACCAATATTCCTCATGGAGCCCGTCCGCGCAGTGCTGGGTCAGACGCGCGCGGGTGAGCGGAGCACCGTCGTCGTGACGGCACCGAGCGCCAGCGCCACGACCACCGCTCCGTAGACCGTCGCGGTGACGAGGAGACCGGCCGAGTGGATCGCCACACCCGCGACGATGGCCGGCACGCTGAAGGCCAGGTAGCTCAACACCAGCGTCGTCGCGAAGACGCTGCCGCGATGCTCCGGCGGTGCGAGAGCGCCGATGATGCTCATCGCGCCGAGGAACGTCGCGCCCCAGCCGAACCCGGACACCGCGGTCCCGACGAAGTACAGCGGCGCCGACGCGATGTGCAGCCCGACGAGATTGACCACGATGCCCGTGGCGAGGGTGAGTGCACCGGCAGTCATGGCCGTGCGCGGGAGCAGGGTGCGGGCGGACGCGGCACCGATCGCTCCGGCCGTGAACATCGTGAAGATGTCCAGTCCGCCCACGACGGCGCCGCGGAGATCGAAGACCGTACCCATGATGGACGGCCCCAGCGACAGGTGGAACCCACCCAGCGACCACGTCGCGACGAGCGCGGGGACGACCGGCCAGAAGCGGGAGCGGATCGACACGGGCAGCCCGAGGGTCGGTGTCAGCACCCGCACGACGTGTCGGCGGTCGTCGAAGCCTGCCCGGACCGCGGATTCCGGCACCGCCACGACGAGCGCCGTGAGGACGATCAGCGCGACGATCATCACCACGTACACGAGCGTGGTGGGGAACGGTGCGAACTGCACCAGCAGTCCTGCCGCGATACCGCCTGCTCCCAGCCCGAAGGCCGGTGCGACCGAGCTCACCAGGGGGCCGAGACGGTCGGTCGGCTGCAGATCGATGATCGCGGCGGTCAGGGCGCCCATGGCCGCGCCGGCCGCCAGGCCCTGCACGAGGCGTGCGGCGATGAGCCAGCCGACACCGTCGGCGAACACGAAAACGACCTGGCTGGCGATCAGCACGAGCAGCGACGCCACGATCACGGGCTTACGGCCGAGGTGGTCGGACAGCGACCCGACGGTCAACAGAGCGGCGAGTAGCGCGAAGACGTACACGGCGAAGACGATGGTCAGCGTCGACGCGCCGAATCCCCATCGCGACTGGTACACGGGGTAGAGCGGTGACGGCGCCGCCGAGGATCCCATGACGGTGAAGAACACGAGCGCCACCACCCAGAACGAGCGAACGGGCGTCATCCAGGTCTGCGGTCGCACCTCGGTCGTCGTCACCGTGGGTCCAACTCCCCCCACCGACTCCTCATTCCCGGACGGTGACGGCGTCAGAGCGTCGCGGGTACCGCGAGCGATCGACCCGCCGCGAAGCGCACCGCACTGTCGGGAAGAGAACCGTCGCGCCCGGACAGGGTCACCGACACGCTCCCGTGTCCCTCACGCGGCGACGACACCTCGTCGAGTCGGCGCAGAGTCTGAGCCGCGACTGCCTCGGCGCTGTCGAACATCCGCACCCCCGGCGGCAGCGCTGCCATGATCTCGTCCGCCACCAGCGGGTAATGGGTGCACCCCAGGACGATGCCCTGCACGTCGTCCGGCGTCCGCGCCGCCGCCGACGCGATGGCCGCGCTGATGGACGCGAGATCACCGCGGTCGATGGCATCGGCGAGCCCGTGGCACGCGACGGCCGACACCGTGCGCCCGGAGGCGAACTCTGCGATCAAACGCGCCTGATACGACGACGCGGTGGTCGCTGCCGTCGCCCACACCGTGATCGAGTCACACTGCAGCGCAGCAGGTTTGATGGCCGGAACCGTCCCGACCACGGGTGTGGACCCCAGGGCCGCACGGGTCGCGTCGAGTGCGATGACGCTGGCGGTGTTGCACGGCAGCACCACCACCTCGGCTCCACCGTCGACGGCACGCCGCGCCGTCTCGACGACGTGCGCCTCCGTCCACGCGGTGGGCTTGGGTCCCCACGGTGCATTGTCCGGATCGAGATACAGATGGAGATCGAGCGACGGGCGCAGTCGACGCAGGTGGGCTGCCGTGGGCAACGACCCCAGGCCCGAGTCGATCAGCGCGACGTTCACGGTGCCAATCTACCGCTCCGTACGCAGCCGACCTGCGGGCGTCGCCGCGCGAGCGCAGACTGAGCGGGTGACCGCTCCGCTCGAGCCCGACGAGGCCGACCTCATCGCCGCGGCGGTGCTCGAGGTCCCCGGCGTGGCCGGCCTGCACTCCGGCCTCCTCGGTGAGGCCGTGACGCTGCTGCCGGGTCGACGCATCGAGGGTGTGGTGGTGGGGCACGAGTCCTGCGCCGTGCACATCACGGTCCGCTTTCCTGGAGATCCCGACTCCGTCGTCCACGCCGTGCAGGAGACGCTCGCGCGTGTCGTCCGGACTCCGGTTGTGGTCACGGTGGAGGATTTCGCCGTCGAGTGAGTCGCTGTCACAACGCCTGTCGGCGCGGTTGCCGTCGCGACCGGATCGGACGAGGGTTGCGCGCGCGCCGACGCGGGATCGGCGCGGAAACGGAACTCACATGATGCGCACGACCCTTCGCCGCACTGTCGGCACGACCCTCACGGCCCTGGCGGCACTCACGCTCGGGGCGTCCCCCGCATCGGCCGCTCCGGGCGGCGCTCCGCCCATCGCGCAGGTTCGCACTCTCGCAGCGGGCGACACGGTCACCGTGGTCGGCACGGTCACCACACCGCCCGGCGCCTTCGCGTCGAGCTTCCTCGACGTCGGCTTCGGGATCCAGGACCGCACCGCCGGCATCTACATCAGTGCGTCGGCGCCCACCGACGTCGTACCGGGAACGTCGGTGCGCGTCACCGGATCACTCGCGGACCAGTCCGGACTGCTGGTGGTGCGGCCGACGAGCATCGTGTCGTTGGGACCGGTCGATGCGGTGGCACCCAGACCGGTGGTGGTCCGCGTGGTCGGCGAGTCCACCGAGGCGTCGCTGGTGACGGTCGTCGGACGCGTCACCAGCGCCGTGGTGGACGATCTGCCGTACGGGTACAAGTTCACCGTCGCGGATCGGAGCGGAGAGACCACCGTCTTCGTCAACACGCAGACGGGCATCGACGTGAGCACGATCCGCGACGGGCAGACACTGCGCGTCACCGGCATGAGTAGCCAGTACGAGGACCACTACGAGATCGATCCGCGCTCTCCCGCGGACGTCGCCGTCCTGCCCTGACCCCACACACGCCGAACGGCGCCCACCCCGGGAGGGTGAGCGCCGTTCGGTGTGAGGCGGTCTTACTTGTTGATCTTCGTGACGCGACCGGCGCCGACGGTGCGGCCACCCTCGCGGATCGCGAAACGCAGGCCCTCGTCCATGGCGACCGGCTGGATCAGCACGACGGACATCTCGGTGTTGTCACCGGGCATGACCATCTCGGTGCCCTCGGGGAGGGTCACGACGCCCGTCACGTCCGTGGTACGGAAGTAGAACTGCGGGCGGTAGTTGTTGAAGAACGGGGTGTGGCGACCGCCCTCGTCCTTCGACAGGATGTACGCCTGGCCCTCGAACTCCGTGTGGGGAGTCGTGGTGCCGGGCTTGACGACGACCTGTCCACGCTCGACGTCCTCGCGCTTGATGCCGCGGACGAGGAGGCCGACGTTGTCGCCCGCCTGGCCCGAGTCGAGCAGCTTGCGGAACATCTCGATGCCGGTGACCGTGGTCTTGGTCGACTTCTCCTTGATGCCGACGATCTCGACATCCTCGTTGACGTTGACCGAGCCGCGCTCGATACGGCCAGTGACGACGGTGCCACGACCGGTGATGGTGAAGACGTCCTCGACGGGCATGAGGAAGGGCTTCTCGGTCTCACGGACGGGGTCCGGAACCGAGTCGTCCACTGCCTGCATGAGCTCGAGAACCGACTCGGCCCACTTCTCGTCGCCCTCGAGGGCCTTGAGAGCGGAGACCTTGACGACGGGAGCGTCCTCGTCGAACTCCTGTGCGGCGAGGAGCTCGCGCACCTCCATCTCGACGAGCTCGATGATCTCGTCGTCGTCCACCATGTCGGCCTTGTTCAGCGCGACGAGGATGTACGGCACGCCGACCTGGCGAGCGAGCAGGACATGCTCGCGCGTCTGGGGCATGGGGCCGTCGGTCGCTGCGACGACGAGGATCGCGCCGTCCATCTGTGCCGCGCCGGTGATCATGTTCTTGATGTAGTCGGCGTGGCCGGGAGCGTCGACGTGTGCGTAGTGACGCTTCTCGGTCTGGTACTCGACGTGGGAGATGTTGATCGTGATACCACGAGCCTTCTCCTCCGGAGCCTTGTCGATCTGGTCGAAGGCCGACGCCTCGTTCAGGTCCGGGAACTTGTCGTGCAGAACCTTGGTGATTGCAGCCGTCAGCGTCGTCTTACCGTGGTCAACGTGACCGATGGTGCCGATGTTGACGTGCGGCTTGGTCCGATCGAACTTCGCCTTGGCCACTGTGTCCTCCTGGACTGTTATTGCCTGCGTTATGCAGCATTACGGATGTACTTACGGGTGGTGCGGTGTGACGGTGGTACCGGGTCCAGCTTCGGAGACTATTCCCCGGTGGCCTTCGCGATGATCTCCTTCGAGACGTTCGAGGGAACCTCTGCGTAGGAGTCGAAGACCATGGAGTAGTTCGCTCGGCCCTGGGTGCGAGACCGCAGGTCACCGATGTAACCGAACATCTCCGACAGCGGAACCAGCGCCTTGACGACACGGGCACCACTGCGTTCCTCCATGGCCTGGATCTGGCCACGGCGGGAGTTCACATCGCCGATCACGTCGCCCATGTACTCCTCGGGCGTGATCACCTCGACTGCCATGAGCGGCTCGAGGATGACCGGACCGGCCTTACGGGCAGCTTCCTTGAAGGCCTGCGAGCCCGCGATCTTGAACGCCATTTCCGACGAGTCGACATCGTGGTACGCACCGTCGAGAAGCGAGAGCTTGACGTTCACCAGCGGGTAGCCGGCGAGAACGCCGTACTGCATGGCATCCTGCGCGCCGGCATCCACGGACGGAATGTACTCGCGCGGGATACGACCGCCGGAGACCTTGTTCTCGAACTCGTAGGTCGCGCCGTCCTCGCCGATGAAGGGCTCGAGGGCGATGATGACCTTCGCGAACTGGCCGGAGCCACCCGTCTGCTTCTTGTGGGTGAATTCCTGCTTCTCGACCGTCTTGGTGATGGTCTCGCGGTAGGCCACCTGCGGCTTGCCGACGTTGGCCTCGACCTTGAACTCGCGACGCATGCGGTCGACGAGGATGTCGAGGTGGAGCTCGCCCATGCCGCCGATGACGGTCTGGCCGGTCTCCTCGTCGAGCTTGACCGAGAAGGTCGGATCCTCTTCGGCCAGCTTCTGGATGGCTGTACCGAGCTTCTCCTGGTCGGACTTCGTCTTCGGCTCGATCGACACCTGGATGACCGGGTCCGGGAACGTCATCGACTCGAGGATGATCTGGTTCTGCGGATCGCAGAGCGTGTCACCCGTCGTCGTGTCCTTCAGACCGATCACGGCGTAGATGTGGCCGGCGCTGGCGGTCGCGACCGGGTTCTCCTTGTTGGAGTGCATCTGGAAGAGCTTGCCCAGACGCTCCTTCTTGCCCTTGGTCGAGTTGATGACCTGCGAGCCGGAGTCGACCTTGCCCGAGTACACGCGCACGTACGTCAGCTTGCCGAAGAACGGGTGCGTCGCGATCTTGAACGCGAGCGCCGCGAACGGCTCGTCGGCGGACGGCTTGCGGGTGAGTTCCTTCTCCTCGTCGCCCACGGCGTGACCGATGGTCTCGGCGACGTCGAGCGGGGACGGGAGGTAGTCGATGACCGCGTCGAGCATGGGCTGGACGCCCTTGTTCTTGAACGCGGAACCGCACAGGATCGGGTACAGCTCGGAGTTGACCGTCATCTTGCGAATCGCGGTCTTGACCTCGTCGATGGTCAGCTCGTCGCCACTGAAGTGCTTCTCCAGCAGTGCCTCGTCGGACTCGGCGACGGTCTCGAGCAGCTCGGTGCGGTACTGCTCGGCCCGCTCCTTGAGCTCCTCGGGGATCTCGACGGTCTCGTAGGTCTCGCCGAGCTTCGTCTCTCCGCGCCAGACCTTCGCGTTCATCTCGATCAGGTCGACGATGCCCTCGAAGCTGTCCTCGGCACCGATCGGCAACTGGATGACCAACGGCTTGGCGCCGAGGCGATCCTTGATGGTCTGCACGGTGAAGTAGAAGTCCGCACCGAGCTTGTCCATCTTGTTGACGAAACAGATGCGCGGCACGTCGTACTTGTCGGCCTGACGCCACACCTGCTCGGACTGGGGCTCGACGCCCTCCTTGCCGTCGAACACGGCGACGGCACCGTCGAGGACGCGGAGCGAACGCTCCACCTCGACCGTGAAGTCGACGTGCCCGGGGGTGTCGATGATGTTGATCTGGTTGTCGTTCCAGAAGCACGTCGTGGCAGCAGACGTGATGGTGATGCCACGCTCCTGCTCCTGCTCCATCCAGTCCATGGTGGCTGCGCCGTCATGGACCTCACCGATCTTGTACGAGATACCGGTGTAGAAGAGGATGCGCTCGGTAGTGGTGGTCTTACCGGCATCGATGTGGGCCATGATGCCGATGTTGCGGACCTTGTTCAGGTCGGTCAGCACGTCCTGTGCCACGAATTCATCCCGCCTTGGTGTTGGAAGAAGTGAGTCGAAGGTTCAACGCTCGGGTGACGCCGGATGTTTCCCGGCGCCCCCGAGACGCGATCACCAGCGGTAGTGCGCGAATGCCTTGTTGGCTTCCGCCATCTTGTGCGTGTCCTCGCGACGCTTGACTGCTGCGCCGAGACCGTTGCTGGCATCGAGGAGCTCGTTGGCCAGACGCTCGACCATCGTCTTCTCGCGACGAGCGCGGGAGAACGAGACGAGCCAGCGCAGAGCCAGCGTGGTGGAGCGGCCCGGACGAACCTCGACCGGAACCTGGTAGGTGGCGCCACCGACACGACGGCTGCGGACCTCGAGGGCCGGCTTGACGTTGTCCAGTGCACGCTTGAGCGTCACGACGGGATCGGTGCCCGTCTTCTCGCGTGCCTGCTCGAGAGCCTGGTACACGATGCGCTCTGCGGTCGACTTCTTGCCGTCCAGCAGGATCTTGTTGACCAGCTGGGTGACCAGCGGCGAACCGTAGACGGGATCGTTGATCAGCGGGCGCTTGGGTGCTGGGCCTTTACGTGGCATGTCAGCTCTTCTCCTTCTTGGCGCCGTACTTGCTGCGAGCCTGCTTGCGGTTCTTCACGCCCTGCGTGTCGAGCGAGCCACGGATGATCTTGTAACGGACACCCGGGAGGTCCTTCACACGACCACCGCGCACCAGCACCATGGAGTGCTCCTGCAGGTTGTGGCCCTCACCGGGGATGTAAGCGGTGACCTCGACGGACGTGGTCAGGCGGACGCGAGCGACCTTACGAAGCGCGGAGTTCGGCTTCTTCGGGGTGGTGGTGTACACGCGAGTGCACACTCCACGGCGCTGCGGGCTGCCCTTCAGGGCAGCGGTCTTCAGCTTCGCGACCTTGTCGGTGCGACCCTTGCGGACCAGCTGGTTGATTGTTGGCATGAACCGGCTTTCTTCGTGTCGAGAAACAGGGATCTAGCAGTTGGGGCAAGAGAACGCTGCCCCTCACCCAGTAGTGCTTCCGCGGGCTTCGTGCACCCCGCGGTCGGGTGTGTCGCATACCCCCACACGGCAGCCGCGGTTCTTGCTCGATGGTGAACTCGAACACGGCTGTACCTCGCATAGGCACACAGACGTACCGGCTGGGCCGGGCACGACCTGTAACGGTACCCGGCGGCGCGCCTGATGGTCAAAACGCCCCTGCATCGGGTACAGGAGTTCACCCTTCCGTCGTCACGCCGACAGATTGAGCGAGAGCTGCATCAGCTTCGTCGCCGCCTGGCACGGATCGGTGGAGTTCCCGGGCCGGTACTGCACCCACCAGCCGATGACCCCGCCATCTGACGACCGGCCTCCGGCCTGCCCGCGGTCGGGCGACTGCGCCGCCACGCCGCACGATCCCGGATCGTCCGGCTGACGGATCTCGAGGGCCTTACGCGAGGAGACCTCGACGTCGCTCACCGTCCACCCCATGCGTTCGTTCGCCTCGCGCTCGGCCGCGAGCGACCCCGTCTCGAACCAGTCGAACGTCACCTTGACCGCGCCGCCCGGGCCGGTCAGGTCCCACCGGCAGATGGCGCCGATGAACCCCTGCTCGATGGCCGTACCCCCTACGACATCGCCGATCTGCTGGTCACTGACGGTGTCGCACTCCTCGAGCAACAGCTGGAACTCCTCGTTCCCACCGCCGCCGGACTGACCCACGGCCACGGGCCGACCCCCGATGGTGCCGCCACAACCACCGAGGAGGAGGACGCCGGCCACGGCCGTGACCACTGCGCGCCTGCTCCGGGGCCCGGTCACGACGCACGCTCCGCGACGAGGGTGGTCAGATCGGTCGCCACCGCGCACGGATCGGCCGTCGGGGCACTGTCGGCGTACATGACGGAGAAGTGGACGAAGTCCGCGCCGAACTGCAGGCCCACCTCGCACAGGTAGACCTCCCCCAGCGCGTTCAGACCAGTGGACCGGAAACCGGACCGACCGTCGATCTCGATGTCCTCGGCCGGGCGCCCGATCAGCTCGGCGCCGCTGCGCTCGCGTCCGATCGGGCTGCCGCGATACCAGGAGAAACTGACCGACGGGCCGGTCGGACCGGAGACCTCCCATTCGCAGCCCACCGAGTTGCGGGTCACGATCGCGAACGACGGCACGGCGAACGCGGTGCGGACCTCCTCGTCGGACAGACCGCCGCAGACGCCGAAGAACGGGCCGGGTTCCTGCGACGCGGACGTGGACGGCGCGTCGTCGGTGGCGGCATCGGAGTCGGATCCGCAGCCGGCGAGCCCGAGCAGCACGATCGCTGCCACGCCGGCCCACCGCACGGAGTTCATGGCGGCAGCCTATCGGAGTGCGGACTTCCGCGAATACGCCGAAAGTGCCGTGATGCGAGCCCCGATCACGACAGTTCGGACGTACTCGCG
Organism: Rhodococcus sp. PvP016; assembly: GCF_017832185.1. Classification (NCBI taxonomy): domain Bacteria; kingdom Bacillati; phylum Actinomycetota; class Actinomycetes; order Mycobacteriales; family Nocardiaceae; genus Rhodococcus; species Rhodococcus sp. PvP016. Next base: position 183,009 of record NZ_JAFIBH010000001.1, read on the forward strand.
GGGGTGGTGGGGGTGGTGGTGGTGGTGGCGGTGCTGGTGGTGTCGAGGGCCAGGGACGCGTCGAGCACCGAGGCCCACACCTTCACGATCTCGGCGCGGCGGCGCGAGTCGTCGCTGAGCACGTCTGCGAGACCGAGCCCACGTGCCAGGTCGAGGGTTGCCTGCACGAGTCGGTGGGTGCGCGGATCACTGTCGTCGGCGCCGAGGTGATCGACCGCCGTGCGGTGCGCCACGCGACCGAACTTCTCCTCGAGAGGTAGGACCCGGGCACGCATCTCGGGATCCGCGGCCGCGGCGGTCCAGACCTGCAGCGCGGCCCGGAAGATGGGGCTCGTGTAGTAGTCGACCAGCCGGGTGACGACAGCCTCGGTTCGACCGGCTCCCTGCGGGAGCGCACTGCTCTCGGCTCGCGCCTCCCCCATGCGCGTGTCGAACATGTACTCGAGCGCCGCGGTGATGAGGTCCTCCCGCGTCGGGAAGTGGTGCTGGGTGGCACCGCGAGAGACGCCGGCCCGCTCGGCCACGACGGCGACCGTCGTCGCCGCCCATCCCTCGGTGGCGAGCGCGTCGATCGTGGACTCGAGCAGACGCAGTCGCGTGGCGCGGCTGCGATCCTGCTTCGGGCTGCGGGTGTCACCGACCCGGTGACGAGTGGGCACGGTCATGGCCGTCACGTCTCCTTCCCCACAGCGGCGCCGGACGACTCCGCCGGTGCAGCCCAGGACGGGTTGCGCTTCTGCAGAAAGGCCATCATCCCCTCCCGCGCCTCGTCCGATGCGAACAGCCTCGCGGACTCCTCCGCCAGGTCGGCGCCCCGGCGGTCGAACTCCTCGAGCATCGCCGCGGTGGTGAGGCGTTTCGACGCCGCGAGACCCTGCGGCGACGACGGACGAATCGCCGCGACCAGCTCGGCCACCGTGGCCCCGGCGTCGGCCGCCGCCTCGGTGACGAGCCCGATGGCCTCCGCCTCGTGCGCGCCGAACGTCTCCGTTGTCAGGAAGTACCGGCTCGCCGCACGCGAGGTCATCCTCGGCACCACCGTCAGGGACACGATGGACGCGGCCAACCCCAGCCGCGCCTCCGTCAGCGCGAACGAACTCCTCGGCCCGGCGACCACCAGATCGCACGCGCCCACGAGGCCCATACCGCCGGCGCGCACATGCCCGTCGATCCTGCCGATCACGGGCTTCGGCGTCTCCAGGATCGCCCGCAGCAGCGTCAGCATCTGCTCGGTGCGCGAGGAGAACGAACCGCCCGCCTCCGTGAGATCGGCACCCGCACAGAATGTTCCGCCAGTGTGGGTGAGGACCACGGCGCGGACGTCCCGATCCGCGCCCGCGTCGCGGAGTCCCGCCGTGAGTTCCTCGACCAGCGCGGTGGAGAGGGCGTTGCGGTTGTGTGGGGTGTCGAGCGTCAGAGTCACCACACCATCCGACCGATCGACCCTCACCGACGGCCCGTCGCCCCGACCGGCCTCCGGCCTGCCCGCCATCCCCCGACCTGCCTCCGGCCTGCCCGGGCCCCGACCGGCCTCCGGCCTGCCCGCCATCAGTAGCTCTTCGGCAGACCCAGCGAGTGCTGGGACACGAAGTTCAGGATCATCTCCCGACTGACGGGAGCGACGCGAGCGATACGCGCCGCACCGAGCATGGACGCGAGGCCGTACTCCTCGGTGAGCCCGGCGCCGCCGTGCGTCTGAATGGCCTGGTCGATGGCTTTGATGCTCGCCTCGGCCGCCGCGTACTTCGCCATGTTGGCCGCTTCCGCCGCACCGAAATCGTCACCGCTGTCGTAGAGCACCGCGGCCTTCTGCATCATCAGCTTCGCCAGTTCGAGCTCGATCTTGCACTGCGCCAACGGATGCGCGATGCCCTGGTGCGCGCCGATGGGGCTCTTCCAGACGGTGCGCTCGTTCGCGTACTTCACCGCGGCGTCGAGGGCGTAGCGGCCCATGCCGACCGCCATCGCCGCGCCGAGGATGCGCTCGGGGTTGAGACCCGCGAACAACTGCATCAGCGCCGCGTCGGGCTCACCGACGAGCGCTTCGGCCGGCAGCCGGACGTCGTCGAGGAACAGCGTGAACTGGTGATCGGGCTCGATGATGTCCATGCGCATCTGCGTCTTGTTCAGGCCCGGCGCATCGGTCGGCACGATGAACAGCGCCGGCTTCAGCTTCCCGGTCTTCGCGTCCTCCGTCCGGGAGACGATGAGCACCGCGTCGGCCTGGTCGACACCGGAGATGTAGATCTTGCTGCCGCGCAGCACCCACTCGTCACCGTCGCGTCGCGCGGTGGTGGTGATCTGGTGGGAGTTGGAGCCGGCGTCGGGCTCGGTGATGCCGAACGCCATGATCGCGGAGCCGTCCGAGAGACGGGGCAGCCAGGACTGCTTCTGTTCGGGGGTGCCGTACTTCGCGATGATGGTGCCGCAGATCGCCGGGCTGACGACGACGAGCAACAGACCCGCACCGAACGAGGACATCTCCTCCTGGACGAGGGCGAGCTCGTAGATTCCGGCACCGCCGCCGCCGTACTCCTCGGGGAGATTCACCCCGAGGAAGCCCAACTGCCCGGCCTCGTGCCACAGTTCGGTGAGTGCCTCACCCTTGCGCGCCTTGGGCAGCACGTAGTCGATGTAGTTGTGGCGCTTGCCCAGTCCGGCCACCGCGGCGCGGAGGCTCTTCTGCTCGTCCGTCTCGATGAAGCTCATGCCTGATCTCCTTCTACTGCGACGACCGCCAGTACGGCGTCGACGTCCACCTGGTGTCCCACGGTGACCGTGAGCTCGGTCAGCACGCCCGCCGCGGGTGCGGTGATCGTGTGTTCCATCTTCATGGCCTCGAGCCACAGGATCGGTTGGCCGGCGGTGACGGTGTCGCCGACGGCCACACCGATCCGCACGACGCTGCCGGGCATCGGTGCCAGCAGCGATCCGGCCGCGACGATCTCACTCGGATCGACGAACACCGGAACCCGTTCGAGCCGCACCGGTCCGAGCGACGAGTCGACGAACACAGCGTCGCCGTGGACCGCGACGTGGAACTCGCGTCGCACCCCGTCGGCGAGCAACACCACCCGATCGGACTCGGCCCGGACCAGCGCGCAGTCGTCGACGTCGGTGACGAGCGTTCCGCGCGACAGCCGATACTCGGCGACGATCTCGGTGCCGTTCACCGCGTACGTCTTGCGCTGCGGCACCGAGGCGAGGTTGCGCCAACCGCTCGGGAGCGATCGGCCCACCGCCGCCGATTCCCTCGACCGGGTGGCGTCCGCGAGCGCCGCGGCGAGCGCGGACAGCCGCACACCCCGGTCGCCGACGAGCGGCCGAGCGAGCACCGCGAGATCGTGCGTGGCGAAGAACGCGGTGTCGGTGTCGCCCGCGAGGAACGCGGGGTGTCTCAGCACCGTGACGAGCAGGTCGCGGTTGGTGCGCACGCCGTGAATGCGGGCGCGCAGCAACGCTTTCGCCAGGATTGCGGCCGCCTGCTCCCGGGTGGGCGCGTACGAGATCACCTTGGCGAGCATCGGGTCGTAGTGCGTCCCCACCACGCTGCCGTCGACGATGCCCGAGTCCACCCGCAGGCCGGTGCGGTCCAACACCGCGAACTCCGTGGCGGAACCGAAGTCCACGTGGTGCACGACGCCGCTCTGCGGCTGCCAGTCGCGTGCCGGATCCTCGGCGTACAGACGCACCTCGATCGAGTGGCCGCGCGTGGTGGGCTGCTCGCCCGGGAGCGCTCCGCCCGCGGCGACGTGGATCTGCAGTGCCACCAGATCGAGTCCGGTGGTGCACTCGGTCACCGGATGCTCGACCTGCAGGCGTGTGTTCATCTCGAGGAAGTAGAAGTTGCCGCGCTCGTCGCTGAGGAACTCGACGGTGCCGGCGCCCTCGTAGTCGAGTGCCTCGGTGGCGATGCGCGCCGCCTCGAACAGCTTCTCCCGCATACCCGGAACGCGCTCGACGAGCGGAGACGGTGCCTCCTCGACCACCTTCTGGTGGCGTCGTTGGATGGAGCACTCCCGCTCGCCCACCGCCCACACCGTGCCGTGGCGGTCCGCCATCACCTGCACCTCGATGTGGCGGCCCGTTTCGAGGTACCGCTCACAGAACACCGTCGCATCGCCGAAGGCGGACAACGCTTCCCGCGACGCCGCGTCGATCTCGTCCTGCAGCGAGGCGAGATCGCGCACCACGCGCATACCGCGACCACCGCCGCCGGCCGACGCCTTCACCAGCACCGGCAGATCGTCCTGCGTGACGGACGCCGGATCGAGCCGGTCGAGCACCGGTACACCGGCGCTCTGCATCATGGCCTTGGACTCGACCTTCGACCCCATCGACTCGATCGCCTTCACCGGCGGACCGATCCAGGTGAGGCCCGCGTCCTGCACGGCCCGGGCGAACTCCGCGTTCTCGGAGAGGAACCCGTAACCGGGGTGGATGGCGTCGGCGCCCGCGCGCCGCGCCGCCTCGATGATCAGATCTCCGCGGAGATACGTCTCCGACGACGCGGAACCGGGCAACCGGACGGCGACGTCGGCCTCGCAAACATGGGGGGACGCGGCGTCGGGGTCGGAGTGGACCGCGACGGTGTCGATGCCCTCGGCCCGGCAGGTGGCGAAGACGCGGCGCGCGATCTCGCCACGGTTGGCGACGAGTATCGAGGTGATGGTCATGGCCGTCACATCCGGAAGACACCGAAGGAATCGGTGCCCTCGATCGGGGCGGAGGCGATGGCCGACAGGCACATCCCCACCACCGTGCGGGTGTCTCGGGGGTCGATCACGCCGTCGTCGTACAGGCGTCCGGACAGGAACATGGGAACCGACTCGGCCTCGATCTGCTGCTCGATCATCGCGCGCAGACCCGCGTCGGCCTCCTCGTCGAAGGCCTGTCCGCGAGCCTCGGCGGAGGCGCGGGAGACGATGGAGATGACACCCGCCAGTTGGGCACCGCCCATGACCGCGGACTTCGCGCTGGGCCAGGCGAAGAGGAAGCGCGGGTCGAAGGCGCGACCGCACATGCCGTAGTGCCCGGCGCCGTAGGACGCTCCGAGCAATACCGAGATGTGCGGGACGGTGGAGTTCGAGACGGCGTTGATCATCATCGATCCGTGCTTGATCATTCCGCCCTCCTCGTACTCCTTACCCACCATGTAGCCGGTGGTGTTGTGCAGGAACAGCAGTGGCGTGTTCGAGCGGTTCGCCAGCTGGATGAACTGCGTCGCCTTCTGCGACTCCTCGCTGAAGAGGACGCCGCGAGCATTGGCGAGGATGCCGATCGGATACCCGTGCAGTTCCGCCCAACCGGTGACCAGGGACGACCCGTAGAGCGGCTTGAACTCGTCGAAGTCGCTGTCGTCGACGATGCGGGCGATGACGTCGCGCGGGTCGAACGGAATCTTGAGGTCGGCCGGCACGATACCGAGCAGTTCCTCCTCGTCGTACCGGGGCGGGAGCACCTCGGTGCGCGGCGCCGGCCCCTGCTTGTGCCAGTTGAGCCGCTTCACGATGCCGCGGCCGATGCGGATGGCGTCCTTCTCGTCCACGGCGAGATGGTCGGCGAGACCGGAGGTCCGGGCGTGCATGCGGGCGCCGCCGAGCGATTCGTCGTCGGTCTCCTCGCCGGTGGCCATCTTGACCAGCGGCGGTCCGGCGAGGAACACCTTGGACCGCTCCTCGATCATGACGACGTGATCGGACATGCCGGGGATGTAGGCGCCGCCGGCGGTGGAGTTGCCGAACACGAGGGCGATGGTGGGGATGCCGGCCGCGGAGAGGCGTGTCAGATCGCGGAAGATGCGGCCACCCGGGATGAACACCTCCTTCTGCGTGGGGAGGTCGGCACCGCCGGACTCGACCAGCGAGATGACCGGCAGCCGGTTCTGCATCGCGATGTCGTTCGCTCGCAGCGTCTTCCGCAGAGTCCACGGGTTGCTGGTGCCGCCGCGGACGGTGGGGTCGTTGGCCACGATCAGGCACTCGACGCCGCTGACGACACCGATGCCGACGACCACGCTGGCGCCGACCGGGAAGTCCGTGCCCCAGGCCGCGAGCGGGCACAGCTCGAGGAACGGCGAATCCGGGTCGACGAGCATCTCGATGCGCTCGCGCGCGGTCATCTTGCCGCGGCCGCGGTGCCGTGCGACGTACTTCTCGCCCCCGCCGCCCAGTGCCTTGGCGTGTTCGGTCTCCACCTCGGCGAGCTTGGCGATCATGGTGTCGGCGGCCGAGACGTACGCGTCACCGGAGCTGTCGAGTCGGGAGGTCAGAGTCGTCATGCGGTGTACCCCAGTCGCTTCGCGGCCAGCGAGGTGAGGATCTCGGTGGTGCCGCCGCCGATGCCGATGATGCGCATGTCGCGGTACTGACGCTCGACCTCGCTCTCAGCCATGTATCCGAGTCCACCGAACAGCTGCACCGCCTGCGAGGCGACCCATTCGCCGGCCTCGACCGCGGTGTTCTTCGCGAAGCACACCTCGGCTATGCAGTCGTCGCCGTCCTCGACGTGGCGGTCGATCAGCGCGTGCGTGTACGTGCGGGCCACGTCGATCTTGCGGTGCATCTCGCTGAGCGTGTTCTGCACCGCCTGGCGGGCGATGAGCGGCTTGCCGAAGGTCGAGCGGTCCCGTGTCCATGCCACCGTCAGATCGAGGCACCGCTGCGCCGAGGAGTAGGCCTGGGCGGCCAGCGCAGCGCGCTCGGAGACGAAGGCCTGCGCGATCTGGGCGAACCCGGAGTTCTCCGTGCCCACCAGGTTCTCCACGGGCACTCGTACGTCGGTGTACGACAGTTCGGCGGTGTCCGAGGCCCGCCATCCCATCTTGTCGAGCTTGCGGGACACCTCGAATCCCGGTGTGCCGCGCTCGACGACGAGCAGCGAGACGCCGGCCGCGCCGTCGCCACCGGTCCGGACGGCGGTGACCACGAAGTCGGCCCGGCACCCCGAGGTGATGTACGTCTTGGCGCCGTTGACGACGAAGTGGTCCCCGTCGCGCACCGCCCGGGTGCGCAGGTGCCCCACGTCGGATCCGCCGCCGGGCTCGGTGATGGCCAGCGACCCGATCAGCTCGCCGTCGAGCGTGGGCCGGACCCACTTCTCGAGGTGGTCGGGGTTGCCCGCAGCGACCATGTGCGGCAACGCGATTCCGCAGGTGAACAAGGACGCGAACAGGCCGCCGGACGCACCCGCCTCGTGCATCTCCTCGCAGATCACGGTGGCGTCGACCAGGGAGCCGCCACCCCCGCCCACCGCCTCCGGGAACGGCGCCCCGAGCAGACCGATCTCGGCGGCCGCGCGGTGCAGGCTGCGGGGGATCTGGCCGTCACGCTCCCACTCGGTGAGGTGCGGCAGCACCTCCCGGTCCACGAATCCCCGGACCGTCGTGCGAAGTTGCGCTCGGTCGGGGCCACCCCAGGTGCTCATGCGAGTCCACTTTCTGCGAGTACTGATTCGGGTATCGGGACGTGGCGCGATCGCAGCCACTCCCCCAGGCCCTTGGCCTGGGGATCGAAGCGGGCGCCGGACGCGACGCCCTCTCCGAGAATCCCGTCGATCACGATGTTCACGGCCCGCAGGTGCGGGAACTCGTACCGGTGCACGCGCAGGCCCGCCGTCTCCGGAAGCAGCGTCGTCACCAACTCGGTGGTGAGAGTCGACCGGAGCCAGGCCCACGCGGCGTCGCCGCGCACCCAGACCCCGACGTTGGCACTACCGCCCTTGTCACCGCTACGCGCCGCGGCCACCGTGCCGAGCGGCAGCGTGCGTGTGGGTTCTGCCGACGGGCGGCCGACGGGCTTGTCGGACGGGTCTGCCTCGACAGCCGTGGTGACGGTCGGCGGTGCGATGTCGACGCGTGTGCCGTCCGCGAGAACCGCCACGTGCCGCGGCACCGCCTGATCGACGAACCCGGCCTCGAAGACGCCGTAGGGCGACCCCTGACCCGGAGGCGTCGTCACACAAAAACCGGGGTAGCTCGCCAGCGCGAGTTCCACTGCGGCAGCGCTGAACACGCGACCCACACGCTGCGGATCAGCGTCGCGGACGACGACACGGAGCAACGCACTGGCGGCCTCCTCCGAGCCGGCGTCAGGGTGGTCGGTACGGGCCAGAGTCCAGTCGACGTCGCGCGGCGGCGGCGTCAGCGCCTCGGTCATCTGGGTGCGCACCAGGTCGGCCTTGGCCTCGATGTCGAGCCCGGTGAGCACGAAGGTCATCTCGTTGCGGAACCCGCCGAGCGTGTTCCGGGAGACCTTGAGGGTGGGCGGCGGCGCCTCGCCGCGAGTCCCCGTGACCAGCACGCGGTCGGGTCCGTCCTGCGACACCTGCACCGTGTCGAGCCGCGCGGTCACGTCCGGGCCGAGGTAGCGCGGGCCGGTGATCTCGTACATCAACTGCGCCGTCACCGTTCCGACCGTCACGGCGCCGCCGGTGTTCTCGTGCTTGGTGATCACCGACGACCCGTCGGACCGGATCTCCGCGAGCGGGAACCCCGGTCGACGCAGATCCTCGATCTCACGGAAGAAGGAGTAGTTCCCGCCGGTCGCCTGGGTTCCGCATTCGATGATGTGGCCGGCGACGACGGCGCCCGCGAGTTCGTCGAGGTGATCGCGGGTCCATCCGAACCGGGAGATCGCCGGGGCCACCACCACCGACGCATCCGTGACGCGTCCGGTGACCACGACCTGCGCCCCGGCGTCCAGGCACGCCGCGACACCGAAGGCGCCGAGGTAGGCATTGGCGGTCAGCGGGGAGCCGAGACCCTGTTCCTCGGCGCGGTCGTGCAGATCGTCCCCCTCGACGTGGGCGACCGAGACGGTCAGACCGAGACGGTCGGCGAGGGACCGGATCTCGTCCGCCAGTCGTGCGGGCGCCAACCCACCGGCATTGCTGACCAGGGTGACGCCCTTGTCGAGTGCAGTGCCCAGGCACTCCTCGAGCTGCCGCAGATACGTCTTGGCGTAGCCGCGCGTCGGATCCTTCATCCGGTCACGTCCGAGAATGAGCATCGTCAGCTCGGCCAGGTAGTCGCCCGTGAGGACGTCGAGATCACCGCCGTCGAGCATCTCGCGCATGGCCGACGCCCGGTCGCCGTAGAAGCCGGAGCAGTTCCCGACCCTGATCATCTCCGTCACGACGCCACCCGCACGTCCCGGCCCCCGCCGGGAGCCCCCGCGAACGCCTGCGCGAGACCCAGCCACGTCGCCGCGTCGTCCCCGACGGCCACGAGGTCGGTGTCGTCGCGGTGCACACGCTGCGTGACGAGCAGGCAGAAGTCCAGAGCGGAACCCGTGACACTCTGTTCCGCGTCGTCCGGCCCCCACGACCAGTCACTCCCGTCGGGAGCGGTGAGCGCAACGCGGAACGGTGCCGACGGCGGCGTCAGGCCGCGAAGCGCGTAGGCGAAGTCGCGGGTGCGCACGCCGATGTGCGCGACGTGACGCAGCCGAGCCGTGGGTTCCCGGACCACGCCGAGGGCGTCCGCCACGTCCTGGCCGTGCGCCCAGGTCTCCATGATGCGAGCCGTCGCCATCGACATCGCGCTCATCGGCGGGCCGAACCAGCGGATCTTCGCGCCGTCGGGCACGTGTGTCAGAACGTCGAGCAGTTGCACCCGGCCGAGCCGCCATCGCGACAACAGGGTGCTGACCTGCTCTCCGGCGAGTGCGTCGGCAGCGGAGTCCACGAACGAGTCCGGACTGCCCATCGCGTCGGCGATCACCGCGTCGAAGGCCGCTTCGGCGTCCTCGTCACCGGAGGCGCCGGCCGTGGTCAGCGCGGCGACATGATCGGTCCAGTGCAGGTGAGCGACCTGATGCGCCACCGTCCACCCGGCTGCCGGGGTGTCCGTGCGCCACGCGGCGTCGTCGGCATCGGCGACCAGCGCGTCCAGCGCGTCGCCCTCCGCACGCAGATCCTGCAGCAACACCTCGAGAGCAGCCATACCGGGAACGGTCGCACTCGCAAGGGAAAAAAGCAAGCATGCTTGCTTGTTCTTGTACGTTGTGACGAACTCCAAAACAATCCGGGGCACCATCCATCCGCAGCGCAGGTCCGAAAGCCTGGTTTACGGTGATCCCACAGGCGGTTGGACGCTTTACCGCACGACACCCAACACGACGCTCGCGACACGCCGGGCGGGACGAGGCCGCCCGCGACCGCGGGCACCGAAGGGAACGGGACCCGACATGGTCAGTGCACGAGACGGACGACCGGGGCAGGCCTACAGCGCGCCTGGCGCCTTCACCACGGCCTTCAGTCCGGGCGTCGGAGCCCGAGCCGAGTACCCGGCGCCCGATCCGGTGCGGCACGAGGAGACCGGGTACGACGAACCCCGGTACGACGACGACAACGACGAGCCGATCGGCGAACTCGAGGCTCGGTACGAGTGGATCGTCGGCCTGATGTCGTCGTTCACCGACCAGCGCGTCGTGCGGTGGATCATCGCCTTCTTCACCGCGTCGATGGGCGTGTGCGCCACCCTCGAGATCCTCTACGGCTTCGGCGGCACCACCACGTTCACGCTGGGCGTGCAGATCGGCTGTGCGGCCTTCGCGTTCACGGCCGCTCTCTGGTGGACCGTGACCTCGTGGCCGCGGCTGCACACCGCCTTCGCCTTCGTCGTGTTGTCCAACCTGGGCATCCTCGCCGCGAACCTCAGCGCCGACATGCCGCCCGCCTACGCCGTCGGGAAGACCACCTTCTTCGTGGTGCTCGGCCTGTTCGCCGGCGTCTTCCTCGACCGCTGGATGCTGGCCACCCACATCGCGATCGCCGGTGTCGCCGTCACGTCCATCATCGGGTACAACGTGCTGTTCGAGGATGTCCCCCCGCTGGGCGCGCTCGTCGTGTGGGCACCGGTGATGTCGCTGGTCATCGCCGTTCCCGCGCTGCTCTACACGTTCGTGCGAGCGGTGCGGCTCGACCAGTCCTGACACTCCCCTCCGCGAGTACGTCCGTGGTGTCGTGATCCCGAGTGGAATCACGACACTGTCGACGTACTCGCGGTGGGGATGTGGCCTCGGGGCTCACTCGTCGATGCTCGACATGTCTCCGTAGCGTGCTCCGGCCACGGCCGACGCGGGCACCGCTGCCTCGAGTTCGTCGAGGACCTCCTGCGTCACCGCGACGTCCGCCGCCGCCACGTTCTCCTCGAGGTAGCGCACGCGCTTGGTTCCGGGGATCGGCGCGACGTCCTCGCCCTGTGCCAGCACCCATGCCAGAGCAAGCTGACCGGGCGTGCATCCCAGCCGGTCCGCGATCTCGCGGATGCGCGCCACGAGCGTCAGGTTCGCCTCGAGCGCCTCGCCCTGGAACCGCGGGAAGTACGCGGTGCGGCGCGAGTCCTTCTCCGCCAGCTCCGACTCGTGCGCGATGGCGCCGGTCAGCAACCCGCGACCGAGCGGCGAGTACGGCACCAACCCGATGCCGAGCTCGCGGAGCGTCGGGAGCACGGTCTCCTCGAGATCTCGGGTGAACAGGGAGTACTCGGTCTGTACGGCCGTGATGGGGTGCACCGCGTGCGCCCGGCGGATGGTCGCGGCCGACGCCTCGGACATCCCGAGATGGCGCACCTTGCCCGCCTGCACCAGGTCCGCCATGGCTCCGACCGTGTCCTCGATGGGGACCGACTTGTCGACGCGGTGCTGGTAGTACAGGTCGATGTGGTCGACACCGAGCCGCGACAACGACGCGTCGCACGCCGCGCGGACGTACTCGGGCGTGCCGTTGATGCCGAGACGGGTGCCGTCCGCGAGCCTCTCGTTGCCGAACTTGGTGGCCAGCACCACCTGGTCCCGACGGCCGGCGATCGCCTCGCCGACCAGTTCCTCGTTCACGAACGGGCCGTACATGTCGGCCGTGTCGAGGAAGGTCACACCGAGTTCGAGAGCGCGATGGATGGTGGCGATGCCGGAGGCACGGTCGGTGTCGCCGTAGAACTCGGACATGCCCATGCAGCCGAGGCCGAGGGCGGAGACCGTGAGCGGGGACTGCGTGCCGAGGGTGCGTGAGGTGAGCGTCATGCCCCCACTCAACGTGCTGGAGTGCGCTCCAGGTCAAGCCTGCCGACGTAGAGCTCGATCTTGTGGTCGATCGCGCGCAGATGGCCGGTCACCTCGGCGAGCTGCGCCAGCACGCGTTCCCGATGCGCCCGAAGCGCGTCGAGACGCTGCTGCTCCGTCCCCTCGCCCTGCCGCACCAGGTCGGCGTAGTGCCGCACCTCCGCGATCGACATCCCGGTGGCGCGCAATCGGGTGATGAGGACGATCCACGTGATGTCGTCGTCGCCGTAGCGGCGCTGTCCGGTGGACGACCGCGGCACCGCGCGCAGGAGCAACCCGTCACGCTCGTAGTACCGCAGCGTGTCGATGGTCAGCCCGGTCTGCTCGGACGCCTCCGCGATGCTGTGACTCACCCCGTCAGCTTAGGCATCAGCGGAAGAGCGGGAACTTCCTCTTGGTCGCGAGCGCATCCATGCCGGACTGGATCGAGCGCCGCACCTCCTCGTACTTGGCCTCCACGTACTCCTCGTCGTCCACGCGAGCGAGATCGTGGTCCACCTCGACGGGCGGCATGAAGCGGGTCCGGATCTTGGCGGGCAGCGGGATCTGCGGAAGTGCGGCCGGCGCGATGATCCACGGCAGGGACACGGCGATGGGAAACACCTTCAGCCGCGCGATCTTGTCCAACCCCAGCATCTTCGACAACCGGTCACCGCGGACCAGCACGGGCATGGCGTCGGCGCCGCCGACGGTGGCGATCGGCACGATCGGCACCCCGCAGCGGATGGCGAGCTTGATGAAGCCGGTGCGCCCGCCGAGCGTGGCGACGTCACGTTCGCTCCACGGTCGCAGCGAGTCGACCTCCCCTCCGGGCCACACGATGACGTCGCGCCCCTCGGCCAGGGCCGTGGACATCGAGTCGGGAGCCGCGGGCAGGACACCCATCGACCGGAACACCGTGCCGATGAGGGGGAAGGCCATCAGCGCATCGTGCGCGGTGCCGTGCAACGTGCGTGACGGGCCGAACCGGCGCCACCACTGCGCCCCCACCGTCCAGGCGTCCCACACGAACGGTGCACCCGAATGCACGCCGACCAGCAGCACCGGTGGTGGCGGAATGGTCTCCCACCCGTCGATCTCCATCCGGAAGTACTTGTCGACGAGCGGGTTCCAGAACTTCTCCTGGCGCCGCATGCTGTCGACGTCCTGATCCGTGAGATCCCAGTCGCCGGCGCGCGAGGCGACCAGGCCGCCGAGTCCACCGGACGCGTTCTCGCGCTTGTCCTTCATCGTCAGCCGGGCAGCGGCGGCGACCCGCTCGGCCTGGTCCTGCAGCTCGCGATCGCGATGGCCGGCAGGGGAAACGTCTGTGTGATCGGCGCCACTCATGAGGCCGAACCTACTGCACGGTCAGATGCGCCGTCCCCCGGTTGCTCACAGGCCGTGACGAATCAGCACATCCGGCCCCGGGGCGGTGGTTCGTGTGCAGCCTGCGCACGCCTCACCTCGTGGAGGTTCGCCGCACGACGTGCCACTCCGGTGTCGCGACCGGCTCACCCGCGAGCACGGCCCGCGCAGCGCTGCGCCCCTGCTCGTACAGCGACTGGGCCACCGTCGTCAGCCCCGCGCCCGCCGCTTCCTCCGTGTCGTCCCACCCGACGATCGCGAGGTCGCCGGGCACCTCGAGACCGCGGTCCCGCACCACCGCCAACGCCCCGAGTGCCACCTCGTCACTCATCGCCAGCACCGTGTCCGGCCGCAGCACGTCGAGGTGATCCTCCATCGCACGCGTCCCCTCCGAGCGGAAGCTGCCGGTGCCGAACGCGACGGGCACCGCGGACCAGTCGAGCCCCAACGCCTCGGCAGCCGCACGGTAGCCCCGCAGACGGTTCCTCGTCACCGGGAAGTCGATCGCCTCCGGATCCGGTCCGTGCACGAGGCACCGCTCACGATGCTCGTCGGCAGGGAACGCGAGCACCAGCGGTCGCGCGGCACCCGCGAACGCGATCAGGGCGACCTCCTCGGCCGCCGCGGCGTCGTCGATGCTGATCAACGTCGTTCCGTCGTGCTCCGGACCGCCCTGCACGCACACGGGCCGCCCGGTGGCGACGGCCGCGTCGAGCAGGGGGTCCCCGGTGACCGTGGTCCAGAAGACGTACCCGTCGACGGCGGCGTCGCGCACCCGGTCGACGTCGCGGGCGACGCGCGTGTTCGGCAGGATCACCAGGCCGGTGTCGGTGTCGAGGCACGCGTCGGCCACTCCGGACAGGAACCGGCGGGCCTGCGGGTCGTCGAACGCGTACGTCAACTTCTCCGTCAGCAGCACGGCGAGGTTGTTGCTGCGGCCGCTGCGAAGCGACTGCGCGCCCCGGTGCGGGCCGGTGTAGCCGAGTCGCTCGGCGGCGTCGAACACCTTGGCCCGCGTCTCGTCCGAGACCCGCTCCGGGCGCCCGTACGCGTAGGACACGCTCATGACCGAGACGCCGGCAGCCGCCGCGACGTCGGCCATGGTGACGCGTGTGTGCGAGGTCATCGATAGCCACTCTATCGCCCGCCCGCGCGCGTGTGTATCGTTACACATCATGTCCACGGCACCTTCGCGCGCGAACACGCCCGCTCTGCTCGTCCTCGGCGCGACCGCGTTCATCTACGTCACCGCGGAGACGCTGCCGGTGGGCCTGCTCCCCGAGATGTCCGCCGACCTCGGTGTCGGCGAATCGGCCATCGGGCTGCTGCTGACCTTCTACGCGTACGCGGTCGCCGTGATCACGCTGCCGCTGATGGCAGCGGTCAAGTCGTGGGACCGTCGCAAGGTCGTCGTCATCACCGCCGGCGCACTGGCGGTGTCGCAACTCGTGTCGGCGGTGTCCGTCGGCTATCCGATGCTGGTGGGAGCACGACTGATCTGCGCGGCCACCCACGGTGTGTTCTGGGCCGTGGTGGCCCCGGTCGCGGCGTCACTCGCCGCACCGGGCAAGCGCGCGAAGGCGATCGCGCTCGTCTACGCCGGGACGTCGTTGGCACTCGTCGCAGGCAATCCGTTGACCGCCGCCCTCGGACAGTGGACGCACTGGCGCGTCGCCGCCGCGACGCTCGGCGTCGTCGCGCTGGCCATCACCGTCGCCCTGACCCGCTTGCTGCCCGCCCTCCCGGTCGCGGCTCCGGTCGCCACCACGGCCGGGTCGCATCCCGGGATCAGCCGGGTGCTCGTCCTGCTGTGCGGCATCACCTTCCTCGCCGCGCTGGGCCACTTCGCCGGCTACACATACTTCGCGCTCGTCGTCGGCGAGGGCATCGGCACGTCGGGGAGCGTGCTCTCGACGATGCTGTTCGTCTACGGACTCGCCGGCGTCGCCGGCATCTGGCTCATCGGTCGCACGTACGACCGCGGTCCGTGGCGCTCGACGATCGTCGTCCTCACCGCCATCACCACGGCGCTCGCGGCGCTGGTCTTGGCGCTGTCCACCGGATCCGGCGTGCTGGCGATCGTCGCCGTCGCCCTGTGGGGCATGGCCTTCACCACCATCCCGGTGTGCATCCAGTCCGCCGTCCTGCACTCGGCACCGGGCGGGGCCGCGGCGGACCGCGCGTCGGCGATCTACGTCGTCACCTTCCAGGTGGCCATCGCGACAGGTGCCCTGGTGGGCGGCGGCATCGTCGACGCTCTCTCGGTGACGGCGGTGCTGGTGTTCGCGGCCGTCACCATGCTGCTGGCCCTGCTCGGCGTCCTCGCCGGGCGGTCGGCCTTCACGGCTCCGACGGCTCCCGTGCCGGTCGTTGCGACCGCATCCGCTCCCTGACCTCACGCCAGGTCCTTGGCGAGATGCCCGCGTCGCGGCGGGTCTTGCGGCGGGCCACCAGCACACCCGTCGCCGCCACGGCCCAGACCGCGTACTGCGTGAGCCACGCGACGCGGAACGCCTCGAAGGTGTAGCCGCCCATCGCGTTCAGAATGGCGCCCATGGCCTGCATCACCAGCAGCGACGCGAGGAATCCGCCGATGTTCACCATGCCCTGGGCAGTGCCGAGCGCGACCGACGGATTGAACGTGCGCGCGTAGTCGAAGCCGATGGCCGACCCCGGACCACCGACCGAGATGACGATCACCAGGACGAACAGCAACCACGTCGGCGCGGGTCCGGGGAGAGCCAGCACCACCGCCCACATGAGAGCGTTGCTGGCCATGATCGCCAGCACCATCCACGACCGGCGCATGGGATAGCGCCCCGTCAGGATGCCGACCACGATGCCCGACACGATGGCCGACACCACCGACGTGGTGAGCAGCGCACCCACCACCGCGGACGACACGCCCTGCGCCGAACTGAGGTAGGGCACTCCCCACATCAGCGCGAACACGGTGATGGAGAACTGCGTCCCCATGTGGGAGAAGAAGCCGAGCCGGGTACCGGGCCGGGACCAGACGACGGAGATGTTGCGCACCGTCTCGCGGAACGTCACCCGCGGCGCACTGTCGGGTCCGGGATCGGGCGAGTTCGAAACGGCGAGGAACGCGGCCGACGCGACCACCACCCCGCTGCCCGCGGCCGCGCCGTAGGCGACGGACCACCCCCCGCCGTGCAGCAGCGTCAGGAACGGCACCGCGGACAACACCTGCCCGACCTGCCCGAAGATCCCCGTCAGCTGCGAGACCAACGGAACCCGGCGGGGCGCGAACCACTTCGGCACCAGCCGCAGCACCGAGATGAACGTCAGCGCATCACCGACACCCACGACGGCGCGGGCCGCCACCGCCACCGGCAGCGAGTCGGTGAACGCCAGGATCATCTGACCCGACGCCATCACCAGCGCACCCGTCACGATCATGGCGCGCGGACCCACCCTGTCGAGCAGCACTCCCGCGGGGATCTGCATGGCCGCGTAGACGACGACCTGCAGGACGACGAACGACGACAGCACCGACGGACTCGCGGCGTACCGATCCGCCGCGTCGAGCCCCGACACACCGAACGACGTGCGATGCAGGACTCCGACGATGTAGGCGAGGACACCTGTTCCCCAGACGATCCACGCGCGCATGCTGCTCAGTCTCCCGGGTAGAGTCCGCACCCATGACCCACGGTCACCACAACGCACTGCCCATCCTGGTGCTCAACGGTCCGAACCTGAACATGCTCGGAACCCGCCAGCCCGAGGTCTACGGCACCGAGACGCTCGACGACGTGGTCGCGCTGTGCCGTGAGACCGCGGAGCGCCACGGGCGCACGATCCGCGCCGAGCAGTCCAACCACGAGGGCGCCTTGATCGACTGGATTCACGAGGCGCGCGGGACTGCGTCGGGAATCGTCATCAACCCGGGCGGTCTGACCCACACGTCGGTCGTTCTGCGCGATGCTCTGGTCGTGCCCGAGATCCCTGTCGTCGAGATCCACATCTCGAACGTTCACGCCCGCGAGGAGTTCCGACACCACAGCTTCGTCTCGGGAATCGCCGTGTCGGTGATCGCCGGGTGCGGCGTCCGTGGGTACCGCTACGCCGTCGACGAGATCTGCGCCCGCACGTCCTGACCATCACGTCGGAAATGAGCACCATGGACCTCTCCCCCGTCACCAGCCACGAACTCGCACCACAGCCGCCGACGGGCGAGGGATTCGAGACCGCGTGGCCCATCCGCGCCGGCGACGTCGACACCGCCAACCGGCTGCGCTACGACTCCGTCGCCCGGTACCTGCAGGACATCGGGTCGGACAACCTCGACGCCTCCGGACTCGGGGAGACGGATCCGTTCTGGATCGTGCGCCGCACCGTCATGGACATCGACCGGCCGTCCGTGTGGCCCGAGCGGATCACGTTGCGCCGCTGGTGTTCCGGTCTGTCGACGCGATGGTCGAACATGCGCGTCGACATCACCGGGGACAAGGGCGCCCACATCCGCACCGAGGGATTCTGGATCAGCATCTCGTCGACCACGGGCATGCCGACGCGCATCTCCGACGAGGGGCTCGCGCTGCTCACCCGCACTGCGGGCGAGAGTCGGCTCAAGTGGAAGCAGTGGCTCCGCGATCCGGCCCCGGAGTCCTCGCTGACCGATCTCGCCTTCCCGCTGCGTATCACCGACGTCGACGCGTTCAACCACGTGAACAACGCCGCCTACTGGCAGGCCGTCGAGGAGGTGCTCGCCCGCGCGGAGTCCGGCGAGATCACCGGCGGACCGCACCGCGCGGTCATCGAGTACCTCTCGCCGATCATGGCGCCGGATCACGTCACGCTGCGCTGGCGTCGGCACGACGTGGACGGTGCACCGGCGGTGACGGTGTGGTTCATGGTGGACGACGCGGTGCGCACGATCGCGTGCGTGGTGGCGCGTGCCGGCGCGAGTGGCGTTTCTGCTCCTCTCGCCGACTGAGTCGGCGGGATCCCGCTCGCAGGGGGCGTGAGGGGAGCAGAAACCCCGGGGGCGGTCAGCTGGCCGGAGGCCGGAGGCTGGTCGCCTACTGCCAGGGCAGCCCGTCGAGCCAGCTCAGCACCATCGTCTCGTAGGCGATGCCGAAATCGAGGGTGGCCGCGGCGTACGGATCGTCGAGCGCGGCGTCCTTCTGCTCGCGATACCGGCGCAGGTTCTCCTCGTGCGTGCTCCGGTGCGCCGCCACCGCCTCGCTCAGCACGGACGCCGGCACGTGCTCGCCGAAGGAGATCATCAGCAGCAGCGGATGACGAATGACCTCCGGCTCGGGGAGCACCGAAATCCAGGCGGCGAACTCGGCTCGCCCCGCGTCGGTGATGCGGTACGGCTTGCGATCACGCGCCTGCGTCTCGAGTTCCTCCACGAGTCCGGCGCGGGCGAGGCCGGAGAGTTCGCGGTAGACCTGAGAGCGCGTGACCGTCCAGAAGCCGCCGATGCAGACCTGCGCCGTGGCGACGAGGTCCCATCCGGACATGGGCCCGTTGTGCAGGAATCCCAGCAGAGAGGCCGCCGTCGCGTTGACGGTGGTGCCACGAGTGTCGGCCATGACGTCATCGTCCCACACCTTGACAGTCCACAGTGGACGGTGCAGTCTGAGCTCGGACATTCCACAGTGGACTGTCGACCCCGATCTCGACCACCCCGACGAATCGAGCGTTCGATGACCGCACCGCAGACACACGAGCAGGCACTCGCACTCCTCACCGCCGCGGTGGGAGACGGGCGCCTGACCCTGGACGAGTTCGACACCCGCTCCGCGGCCGTGGTCTCGGCCCGCTCCGATGCAGACCTGGCCGCCGCCACCGCCGATCTGCATCCAGCGCCGTCCACACCCGGACATCCGACGACCGTGCCCGCGGCCGCGTGGCTGCGGTGGGCGTCGGTGGTCGCGCTGTGCAGCGCGATCTACGTGATCACCTGCGTCGCCTCGGGATCGATGCTGTACCCCTGGCCCGTCTGGGTGGCCGGGCCGTGGGGCATGGTGCTGCTCGTACACAGCATCGCCGCGGCGACACAGGGCCTCGGCACCGTCAGCTGCGGCGCTGCAGTCGCACGGGCTGCCCGTCCTTGGGGTACGGCAGGGAGGTGAAATCGATCGGTGTCGCACGATCGGCCGGCACCGACCACGTGTGGTGCCGCAGGAGGTGGTGCAGCACCATCGTGATCTCGATGGCCGAGAAGAACTGACCCAGGCACGTGTGGACCCCGCCGCCGAACGGTTGCCACGCGAACTTGTGCGGCAGCGCGCGACCGTCGAAGCGGGTGGGGTCGAAGACCTCGGGATTCGACCAGTAGGTGGGATCGTGATGCGTGTAGTGCGGCGTGGCCACCACCATCACGTCGGCAGGCACGTGATGGCCGCGGATCACCGTGTCGCGCACCGTCCATCGCGCCATGGTGGGCAGCGGAGCGAGCATGCGCAAAGATTCCTTCATCACCGCGTCGAGCGCCGTCAGGCCCGCCCGCGCCGCGGGTGCGGACACGTCGGGGCCCGCGGCCAGCGACTGCCGGCGACATTCCTCCTGCCACTCCGGGTGTCGGCCGAGCTGATCGACCATCGTGGAGATGGTGATGGTCGACGTGTCGTGTGCTGCCATCAGCAGGAAGATCATGTGGTCGATGATCGCGTCGTCGGAGAAGCGCTCGCCGTCGTCGTCCTCGAGGTGGGCGAGCACCGAGAACAGATCTCGGCCGTCGCCGCGCCGCCGATCCGGAAGATAGTCCCGCAGAAAGTCTTCGAGGAAACGTCGACCCTTCAGGCCCCGACGCCACCGTCCACCGGGCACGTCGAGGCGGACGATGGACGTCGCCGCCTGCACACAGTCGACGAACGCCTTGTTGACGGCGTCCAGCCGGGTGTCACCGTCGCGCACGCCGCCCATGAACACCTCGGTCGCGAGCCCGAGCGTCAACGACTTCACGGCGGGGTAGACCTCGAAGTGCTCCGACGAGTCCCACTCCTGCACGGTGCGGGCGATCAGCGGTTCCATCGCCGCGGCATAGGACGCGAGGCGGTCCTTGGTGAACGCCTGCTGCAGCAGGCGCCGGTGGTGGCGGTGCTCGCCGAGGTCCATGAGCATGAGCCCGTTGTCGAAGAACGGCCCGATGAGCGGCCGCCAGCCGAGTGCGTTGCTGAATGCCTTGTCCCGGTTGGTCAGGATCTCCTCGCACCCGTCGGCGCCGAGCACCAGCACCACGCGCCGGCCCGCCATCGTGTGCCACGAGACCTGCCCGTAGCGCCGCTCCTGCTGCCGCCACAGGGCGAGGGGGTCCCGGATGTACTGCATCGAACGGCCGACGTAGGGGATGCCCGCGCTGCCCATGACGGGACGGAGATCGGAGCCGAGCGGTGGGGCGGCGAGCGCGTGAGCCATGGGGCCTCCTGAGTATCTGACAGGACATCCTGTCAGATGTAGTGTGCGTCACAGGAGAGGCACTCGTCAAGACCTGCGAGACTGACGGCATGGCGGAACCCGCGAGCAGGACCTACGGCGGAGTGGACGCGGCGGACCGCGCCGTCCGCCGCCGGGCCGCACTTATCGAGGCGGGCCTGGACCTCATGTCCTCGGTGGGCACCGACAAGACCACGATGACCGCGGTCTGCGCGGCCGCCGGGCTCACCGAGCGGTATTTCTACGAGAGCTTCCGCACCAAGTCGGACCTGCTGCTCGCCGTGCTCGACAGCGTTGCCGACGAGGTGAGAGGCGCTGCGATCCACGCCGTCTCGTCGACGGACGGAGACGTCGCCGACCGCGTGCGGGCCGCTCTGAGCGCCGTGGTGTCGATCATGCTGTCCGACCCCCGCAAGGGCCGGATCGCGTTCGTCGAGTCGATGGCGTCACCGACCCTGCGAGCTCGACGTCAGGCCACCATCGACGCCGTCGCGGACGTGGTCGTCGAACGCTCGCACGAACTCTGGGCCGACCGTGCACTCCCGCCGCCGCAGGACCGGCTCATGGCGTTGATGTTCATCGGCGCCTGCTCCGAACTCGTCTCCGCCCGGTTGCAGGACCACATCGGTGCGACCCCCGACGAGATCGTCGATGCTGCGACGCAACTGTTCCTCACCGGAATGCTGCGCCCGACGAGCTGACTCAGAGATGGCCCTTCAACAACAGGTGCCAGTACGTGAACGGCAGGCCGAACCGGTCGCCCGCCCACGAGAGCCGACGGGGCTTCAGCGGGTCCAGGAACGACGGCAACGACGACGTGATCTCGCCGGTGCGATCGAACTCGGCCGCGATGAGTCGCCGCGCGTCCACCGGGATCGGCGCCACCGTGTAGCCGTCGTACTCCCCCAGCGCCTCGTTCGATCGTTGCGCCAGCACGTTGTCGACGAGGATCGACACCTGGCGCCGTAGTCCGCCGCCCGAGGGATCAGTGTCGATGGACGCGCCGTCGCCCACGGCCCACACGCCCTCGTGTGTGCGGTGCCGGAAGGTCCGCGGATCCACGTCCACCACTGCGTGCGTGCCGGGATCAGCGCTTGCCAGGCCGGTCTCCTCGACCCACCGCGGTCCGCGGTAGGGCGGCACCAGATGCAGCATGTCGTAGCCGATCCGCTCGGTGCGACCGTCCGCGCCGGTCACCGTGATCGATCGCTCGCCCGGCGCGAGCGCCGTCACGGCGGTGCGGTGAAGCACTCGGACATCCAGCTCCCGCAGGTACTTCCGCAGCCGGGCGTCGAGCGCCGGCACTCCGACCAAGTCCGGGCGGTCGACCACCAGCGTCATCGACGGCGCCGCACCCACCTTCCGCCAGTGCGCGGCGGCGAGGAACAGCGGCTTGATGGTGGTGCCGGTGCAGCTCACCGGCGCACGAGGAACCGTGAAGACGGCGTGCCCGTCGGGACGCATCGTCTGCACGAGGTGCCAGGTACGCGTCGCCTCGTCGAGGTAGTTGCTCGCCACCGACGACGACGCGAGTGCCGCGTCGATTCCGGGCAGTGCGTCGTGATCGGGCACGAGACCGGATCCCACGACGAGGTCGCGGTAGCGCACCTCCGTGCCCGACTCGGTACGCACCGTCCGCGTCGCGGTGTCCACCGAGACGACACGCTCCTGGATCCAGGTGCAGCCCTTCGGTGTCACCGAGCGCTGCGAGCGCTGAGCGGAGGCGAGGGACGCCTGTCCGCCGCCGACGTAGGACAGGAGCGGCCGATAGGTGTGGACCTCCTGCGGTTCGATGACCACCACGTCGGAAACGCCCTTGTTCAGGAAACGGGCGGCGGCGCTGATGCCCGCGTTGCCCCCGCCGATGATGACGATGTCGTGATCGGTGGTCATGGTGCCTCCGGTGTCCTGTGATTCGGATGGTTCGGGGGTCTCACCACGACAGGTCCGGCTGATGCGGACCCGCCGCGATGCCGACCTCGTCGGCCGGTGCGTCCGTGATGCCGAACAGGTCGGCGAGGGCCTGCTGCGGGGTGCGATCCAGTGCGTCGGCCCACCGGCGGGCCCGGCGCACGGCGCGCCACGACCACCACTCGAGACTGCCGCCCGGTACGGCCGACCGCACCAGACCGGGGCCCTGCGCGGGCGTCGACGCCTCCAGCGTCCGCGCTGCATTCGGTGCCAGGACGACCGGACCGACGATGTCGAGCCCGAAGCGGCTGCGCCGTACGTCGTCGTCGCCGGGGACACCGAGGCGGATTCGCGGGTCGTCGGTCCGCCACGACGCGACGAGATCCGCGGCGTCCGTTCCGTCCACCCACACGGTGACGTCCCCCTGCGCGAGCACCGATCCCACCGTCGCCAACAGCGATGCGGCGCTGTGCCCGTCGGTGTGCACGACGGCCGTGAGGTCGGGAACGGCGTATCGGACGCCGTGGGTGCGCGCCGCGGGGTCGGTGACGAGGGGAAGCAGGGACAGCGCCTCCGCGTTCTTCTGCTCGGTGCGTTGCTCACCGGGTCGGCCGGCCCAGTCGGGACCGTCGTGCCAGGCGACGGCGTCCGGCACGTGCGCGATCAGGGCGCCGGCGAGGTAGGCGCGATTGGCCAGCTCCCAGTCCTCGCCGCCGTATCCGTCGAACGACTCGTCGAAGCCGCCGATCTCCTCGAAGAATGCTGCGGTGCAACACATCACCGCGCTGATGACGTGGCGATAGGAGCGATGATCGGCATCGAGCAGATCCCGCGAACCGCGATACGCGTCGATCAACCAACGCGGCTCCTCGAGGATCTCGTCGTCCGGTCCCGGAAGTCGGCCCAGCGCGGTAAGGTCCGCGTGACGCCGTCGACCGACGGTGAGTGCATCGGGAACCAGCGACGGCAGACGCACGAGCGCCTGGACGTACCCGGGCTCGGGAACCGTGTCGGCGTCGAGGAAACAGAGCACGTCACCGGACGCGGCACGGGCCCCGAGATTGCGCGCCGCGGCGGCGCGGAAGCCACGGTCCTCCTGCGAGACCACCGTGACGTCGAGCGCACTGCGGACGAGCGGCGCCGTGGCCGAGCCGTCGTCCGCGACGATCACCTCGAATGCGCGGTACGTCTGCTGCTCGAGAGCCGCGAGAACCAGATCCAGCGACCGTTGCTGCTCGTAATAGGGCACGACGACGCTGACCAGCGGGCGCGGAGCATCGATGTCGCGCAGCAGGTCCCACCTGTTGCCGGGCACCGCGTGGCCGAGCGAGGTGGGGACGGCGGTGGTGATCACGCGTGCACCACGGCCGACTCCGCGAGCGCCGCGTACACCCGCACGTGCGCGGCGCCCACCTCCGCGCTGGTCGGATGGGCGATCACACCCTTCTCGAGCCACGTCGACGCCGGCTCACGCACCGCGTCGGCCAGCGCCTCGGCGAGACGGTCCTCCTCGTACAGGGTCACGGTGCCGGGCGAGCGCCGGGCGAACTCGCGGGTGTACGCGCCGGCCACCACCAGCGGTCGACGGCCGTGCTCGATCCAGGTGTTGATCGACCCCGACGCGGACATGTGCCGGTGATGCGCCACGGGAACGGTGACGCGGCCGAGTTCGACCGGAAGGTCGGCGTCGTCGATGTAGCCGGTGACACGCACGGTGGTGCCGTGTGCCGCTGCGGCCTCGGCCAACTCGTCGACCAGATGATCGTGTCCCGGAGACGGTGTTCCCAGTGCCCGCAGGTGCGCGCCCGGGGGCAGCGCGTCCAGCACCTCGGCGTGTCCCTTGCCGGGGTAGAGGAACCCGAGGACGCCGACGGTCACCTCGTCGCTGCTCGTGCGGACGCCGGCCCCCGTCGCCACCGGAAGTGGAATCACGACGGACGGCTCCGGCGTCTCGATTCCGGCCGCGCCCACCAGGTCTCGCTCGTGCTCGCTGCTGACGATCACCGTGTCCGCGCACGCGACCACCCGTCGGTAGCACTCGACGCGCGCGGACGCGGATCGGCCGTCGGACGGCTGCGGCAGATCGTGCAGCGTCACCACGAACGCGGAACCCGATGCGTGGATGCGCCGCGCCAGGTCCTCGACCACCGCGGCCGCAGCCGTCGCCGGTGACCCGAACAACCGGTCCGTCACGTGCAGGTGCACGACCTCGACGTCCGGAATCGCCGTGACGTCACTCGCAGACTCGTGGCGCAGGAGCGTCGAGTCGAGACCGGCGTCGGTGATGCCGTCGCGGATGCGCAAGGCGAACTGCACCACCCCGTGCCGATCCGGACCGATGACGAGATGCGCGACCGACGTCACGAGTCGACCTCCGGCAGCAGCAGCGACAGCGTGTCCGCGTGTCGGGTGAGTGCCGCGTCCACGAACGCAGGATGCTCTGCGTACCACTGCAGTTGGCGACGGTGAATCTCCTCGGCAGCGACGACGGAGCCGCCGATCACCCAGTCCGGTCGGGGCGCGGCGCCGAGGTCGAGCGCGTCGATGACAGCGGACTCCAGCGGTGTGTGCACCGAATCGAGCAGTACGCGGCCGGGATCCGCCGCCGCAGCGTCGACACCGGCCGCCGACAGGATGCGCGTGGCTAGTTCGAGCAGCACCGGATTGCCGGGGTGGTTGATCGTGTGTGCGGCGTCCGCTCCGTTGGCGGTCAGGACGTCCGAGATCGCGACGTCGCAGTCCCGGCGCTCGCGTCGTGCGAGTTCGGCGATGCTCGCCTCGGCGTTCGCACGCAGCGCCTCGGGGGCAACGGGAGCGGCGCGCCACTCCTCGGATGCCACCCTGCCCGCGGCCACGAGCACCGTGCGCAGATCGTGGTACGGAGCGCCGGCGGGAGACGCCGACGGGTCGCTCGGGTGCCGCACGATCACCTGGAACGGGTACAGCCCGCTGTAGCGGAAGACCGGCCACCGCACGACTCGGGCGTGCTCCGGCAGCATCGACGCCACCTGGTTCGTCCCGATCGGCAGGTCGCGGTAGTCGTCGCGAACCGGCTGCGCCAGCAACACCGAGGCCCGGCCGGCCAGCTCGGCGAGGTGCCGCACGTCGGCCGAGTCGAGCTCGTGCACCGGCGGCATGCGCACGGTGCGGAACGGCGCGTCCGGCACCTGGTCGAGCATCACGCGTACGGCCTCGGCCTGGCAGTTCCCGAGCACGATCCACAGTGGTGGATCGTCGGGCACCGGGTCGAGACCGTAGAACTCGCCGTAGTGACGCGTCCGGCCGTCCGGCTCGGTCGACGCAGAGAGAGGCATGGTGTCGGGCTACCCGCGCAGCGCCCGGGCGAAGCGGTGAGAGACCTGCACGACACCGCGTTTGTGGACGAGCCCCCCGGGGCATCCTCGGTCAGTCGTGGTCCAGAAGGCGGCCCGATCCCTGTTCGTACACCCGTGCCGCCCTGCCCACCCCTCGGGCGCGCGCGTCTGCTCCCGAGAGGATGACCCGAGCCGTGATCGCCGTCGCATCCATCCCTGCTGCACACCCGTACGTCGCCGCTGTCATCGCCACGGGCGACGACATCCTTCTGCTCGACGATCCCCGGCCCCTCGAGGCGACCACGCCCGGGCAGTGGTGGCCGCCGCGCCTGCTCGAGCCCGACTACCTGCGCGCGCACATCGACGACATCGACGTGGTGCACCTGCACTTCGGCTTCGACGCCGCCACTCCGGACCGTCTCGCCGACGTCGTCTCCGTGCTGCGCGAGTCGTCGACCCCCCTGGTCCTCACGGTGCACGACCTGCACAATCCGCACTTCGCCGAGCTCGACATGCACCGGTCCCAGCTCGACGTCCTCGTCCCCGCCGCGGCCGCCGTCATCACGCTGACCGACCGCGCAGCTCGGGAGATCGAACGCCTGTGGGGCCGCTCGGCAATGGTGATCCCGCATCCGCACGTCGCACCGCTGGACGTCATCGCCGCACGCGACACCACGGCGCACGAGCGCGCCGTCGTCGCCGTGCACGCCAAGTCGTTGCGCGCGAACCTCGATCCCGAGGCGGTCATGGCGACCGTCGTGGCGGCCGCGTCGGCACGCGACGCCGTGGTGCGTCTCGACATCGACGACGACGTGTTCGACCACACGAGCCACTGGTACGCGCCGGAGCGCGGCGAACAGTTACTGGCCTTCCGTGATCACCCGGACGTCGACGTGCGGGTACATCGTCGATTCTCCGACGCGGAGCTGTGGCAGTACCTGTCCGAGATCGACGTGTCCGTGCTGCCGTACCGCTTCGGCACGCACTCGGGCTGGATGGAGGCCTGCCGCGATCTCGGCGTCGTCCCCGTCGTCCCGGACATCGGCCACTTCGCCGATCAGTTCCCGTGCCCGACCTTCGTGTTCGGACCCGGCCTCTTCGATCCCGCGTCGCTCGATGCCGCGGTGGGCGAGGCGCTGCGCACCGAGCCGACCGGCCCGGACTTCGCCGACTACCGGCGCCACCAGCAGAGCGCTGTCGCCGCCGAGCATGCCGCGCTCTACCGTGCCCTGTCCGCTCCCGTCGCCTCGGGCCGCGCGGACGGAGCCGTGCTCGTATGACGGTCGCCGCCGCCGCACGTCCACTGCGCATCGCCCTTCTCGGATCGTCGCGCTTCCCCATCGCGCAGCCGTTCGCGGGTGGTCTCGAGGCACACGTGTGGCACCTCGCTCACGCCCTCACCGAGCGCGGTCATCGTGTCACGCTGTTCGGTGCCGAAGGCACGTCGACCGACGTCGCGCACGACGTCATCGACGTCCACACGTTCCAGATGAGCCCGCACGCGCGGACCGAACACATGGGACCGTCGTGGGTGGTGCACGAGCATCACGCCTATCTGTCGGTCATGCTCGAACTGGCCGGGCCCCTGGCACAGTCGTTCGACGTGATCCACAATCACAGCCTCCACTACCTGCCCATCGCGATGTCCTCGATGGTGCCGGTCCCCATGCTCACGACGCTGCACACCCCGCCGCTCGCCTGGCTGGAGTCGGCGGCCGCGGTGCCGCTCAACCCGAACACCGGGTACGCCGCGGTGAGCGAGTACACGGCCCAGCAGTGGCTGCCCGTCGCGGGTCCGATCCCCGTGGTTCCCAACGGGATCCCGCTCGACCGGTGGCCGTTCGGCCAGGGCACCGGCGATCGCGCAGGCGCGGGCGAGTACGCGGTGTGGACGGGCCGGTTGGTTCCAGAGAAGGGGGTCGACCTCGCCATCGACGCCGCCCGGCGCGCCGGCTATCACCTACGCATCGCGGGACCGGCAGCCGACGACGACTACTTCCGGACGGCGGTGGAGCCCCGCCTCGGCGACGGCGTCACCTACGAGGGCCACCTGATGCAGAAGGAACTCGCCGATCTGGTCGGCGGGGCCGCCGTGGCACTGGTGACGCCGCAATGGGACGAGCCGTACGGGCTCGTGGTCGCCGAAGCACTCGCGTGCGGCACACCGGTGGCGGCCTTCCGTCGCGGCGGCATCCCGGAGATCCTCGACGACACGTGCGGCCGGATGGTGCCCGCCGACGACATCGACGCTCTCGCCGGAGCCATCGGAGATGCTGCACGCCTCCCCCGTGCGCACGCGCGCGCTCGCGCCGAGCGCATCTGTTCGGACGCGACGATGGTGGACAGCTACCTCGACCTCTACCGCGAGTTGCTGACGACGTCGGGGCGAACCGCCGCCGTCCCTGCATGATCGGGTACTACGTCCATCACCACGGCGTGGGACATCTGACCCGCGCCCGGTCCGTCGCACGAGCGCTCGCCGAGCCGGTGACGGTGCTGTCCTCGCGGCCCCGGCCGTCGGACATCGCCCCGTTCGCGGGCTGGATCACGCTTCCCCTCGACACACCCGACGACGGTGAGGCTCCGGACGACCCCACCGCTCACGGGGTCGTTCACTGGGCGCCCGCCTCGGTCCGCGGGATGACCGACCGCATGGCCGCCCTCGCGCGGTTCGTGGACGACCATCGCCCCCGATGCGTCGTCGTGGACGTGTCCGTCGAGGTCGCGATGTTCGTGCGACTCATGGGTGTTCGGGTGGTCGTGTTCGCGATGCCGGGAGAGCGCACCGATGCGCCCCATCAGCTGGCCTATCGCGTCGCCGACCGCATCGTCGCTCCGTGGTCGGCCTCGGTGTACCGGCCGGAGTGGTTGCGCGAGTTCGAGGACAGGACCGTCTACGCCGGCTCGATCAGTGCCCACGCCGATCGTGCCCGCGCCGGAACCGACCGCGACCCGACGTCCGTCGTCGTGCTCGCGGGCGCAGGGGGCTCAGTTCTCACCCCGGAGTACCTCGCCCGAGCGGGTGCCGCCACACCGACCCGCACGTGGCGTGGTGTCGGTGTGCCCGGCACGCCGTGGGTGGACGACGTGTGGCCGCTGCTGACCGACGCCGGCGTGGTGGTCACACACGGTGGGCAGAACGCCGTGGCCGACGTGGCCGCATCGGGTGCGCCCGCGGTCGTCGTGGCCGAGAGCCGCCCGCACGGTGAGCAACTCGCGACCACTCGCGCGCTGGGTGCCGCTGGGCTGGCGATCTCGCTCGAATCGTGGCCGGATCCGGACCGGTGGCCCGAGATCCTGGAGCGTGCCGGTGCGCTGTCCGGCGACATCCGGGCACGGACCGAGGTGGACGGCGCAGCGCGTCGTGCCGCGGCGGCGATCGAGGACGTGTGGGCGTGACGTCGGTGGCCGTGGTGACGATCGTGTCGGGGCGGGCGGGGCACCTCGCTGCGCAACGCCGCGGTCTCGCTCGCTCGACGCGCCGAGCCGATCTACACGTCGTGGTGTCGATGGGTGACCCGACGGTCGTGGACGCCACCGCCGTCGTTCCCCGCGTCGGCGACGCGCTCCCCCTGGCGCGGGCGCGCAACGAGGGTGCCCGTCTCGCCCTCGAGGCCGGCGCCGATCTGCTGATCTTCCTGGACGTCGACTGCATCCCGAGCCGCGAGATGATCGACCGGTACGTCCGTCATGCGCGCGACGGCGCCGTGCTGTGCGGGCCCGTCACGTACCTGCCCCGGGTCTCCGGTGGATATCCGGACGACCTGGACGGATGGACGAATCCCCATGCGGCGCGCCCGAATCCGGCGCCCGGTGACGTCGAGATCGGAACGAACTGGGATCTGTTCTGGTCGCTGTCGTTCGCGGTCACGGCAGCGACGTGGCGCACGCTCGGGGGCTTCTGCGAGGACTACACGGGCTACGGCGGCGAGGACACCGACGTCGGCCGCGTCGCGGAACGGTCGGGGCTGGTTCTGCTGTGGGTCGGCGGAGCGCACGCGCACCACCAGTGGCACCCCGTGTCCTCGCCGCCGATCGAGCATCTCGACGACATCGTGACCAACGCCGCCATCTTCCACGGTCGCTGGGGACACTGGCCGATGATCGGGTGGCTGAACGCTTTTCGTGAGCGCGGCGACATCGACTGGACACCCGAGGGCAGCAGCATCGCTCGCCGCCCGGTCGGGCACTAGCATCGAGCGATGTCCGACACCCGCACCCTGATCCTGATGCGCCACGGCAAGTCCTCGTACCCGGACGGGGTGGACGACCACGACCGGCCGCTCGACGAGCGGGGCCGTCGCCAGTCCGCCGCGGCCGGCGACTGGATCCGGGCGAACGTCGGCGCCGTGGACGCGGTGATCTGCTCGACGGCGACGCGCACCCGCCAGACGCTCGAGCGCACGGCCGTCGACGGGCCGGTGCGCTTCGAGAGCACCGTCTACGGGGGCTCGCCCGACGACATCGTCCGCGAGATCACCGCGACCGACGACTCGGCGGCCACCGTGTTGGTGGTGGGCCACGCACCCGGAATCCCCTTCACGGCACTGGAACTCGCCGACGACCGGGAGTCGGACGCGGCGGTGTGGATCCGTCGGGGCTATCCCACTTCCGCGCTGGCGGTGCTGGAGTTCACCGGCGACTGGTCGGATCTCGGGCCGGGGCGCGCCCGCCTGACTCACGCGCTCCGCGTCGACTGACCCTCCACCACTGCGCGATTGCGCGCGCTCTCCGAGCGACCCAGCGCCTTCACCTCGGCGTCCATCTTCGGCAGGATGCGCGGCACGTGGCGCAGCGTCGTGGCCTCACCGAGCCGAGTGGTGAGCACGGAGCGCACCCACCCGATGCCGCCCACGATGCCGGGAACGTAGACCCGGCGTGACCGCCGCTCCACCGCGCGGACGAAGGCGTCGACACACGCCTCGACCGGCAGGGTGCGGCCGAGCGGCCAGGGTAGGACGGCGAGCAGATCCTGGAACGCGGTGAGGTCGGACTTGGCGTCCTGCACCAGCGGGGTGTCGATCCACGCCATGTGTGCGGAGCCGACGGCCACGCCCTGGTACTTGACCTCGAGGCGCAGGGCGTTGGCGAAGTGCTCGGCTCCCGCCTTGCTCGCGTTGTACGACGCGAGGCCGGGGCACGCGGTGAAGGCCGCGAGCGACGAGACGACCAGCACGTAGCCCTTGCGCTCGATGAGCGAGGGCAGCGCCGCGCGGACGGTGTGGAAGACGCCCGTGGTGTTGATGTCGATCACGCGCTTGAACGTCTCCGGATCGACGTTGAGCACCGATCCGTAGCTCGAGATGCCGGCGTTCGCGAGGACGACGTCGATGCCGCCGAATCGCGCGATGCCCGCGTCCACGGCGGCCTGCATGTCCGCGAGATCCCGCACGTCGGCGCGCACCCCCATGGCGACGTCGCCGAGATCGGCCACGAGTGCCGTCAGAGGCGCCTCGTCCACGTCGGTCAGCACCAGCTTCGCGCCCTTGGCCGCGAGAGCCCGCGCCGTCGCCTCGCCGATACCGCGGCCCGCGCCGGTGATGAGCACGACCTTGTTGCGCACGCTGACCATGTGAGTCCTCCTGACGACGAATGTCCGGCCACAGTACCTGTGACCGGAGATGACACCTACTGATCCTCGGAATCGGCGACGCACTGCGGACCGTGGTTGTCCTCGATCGGGAGCACGATCTCGGTCATCATCCGACACGAGGAGAGGCCGACCATGACCGCCACGCACCCACTCACCATGGAGATCCAGCTCGTCATGCTGCCCGTCACCGACGTCGACCGTGCGAAGGAGTTCTACACCCGCATCGGTTTCCACGCCGACCACGACGCCAGTCCCTTCCCGGACATGCGCTACGTCCAGCTCACCCCGCCCGGTTCCGCGTGCTCGATCGCGATCGGGAGGAACATCACCTCCGCCGCACCCGGATCCGTCGAGGGCATGCTGGTCGTCGTGCAGGACGTGCAGGCCGCGTACGAGATGCTGCTGTCCGCCGGCGTCGAGGCCACCCCGGTGAAGGACGAGGGCTGGGGGTTGTTCACGTACTTCGCCGACCCGGACGGCAACAGGTGGGCGGTGCAGCAGTTGCCTGTGGGCTGACGCCCCCGTGCGCCTTTTGCGCATCCAGGGATACGCAGAAGGCGCACGGGGGTGACGGAGCAAGGGTCCGGACGGGACCGATGGTGGGTCCGCCCAAGCTTCTCGCGACGGCGGCACCCGGGCGTTTCGCCGGAATAGGCTGCGCCCGAATCGGCAGGCGTGCCGGTCGGACGGGGGCGCAGTGACGGAGACCGAGAATCGGACCGAGCGCGGTACGACTCAGGCGCAGCCACGCTGGCGGACACTCGGCGCCCGGCGCGACTCCCGCACCCTCCCGTACGGGTGGGGACCCGCGATCGTGCTGGTGCTGGTCTCGCTCGTGGACCGCATCGAGTTCAGCCTGGTCGCCGCCGTGCTGCCGCAGCTGCAGGCGGAGTTCGGGTTCGGCGACACCGCCGCCGGTTCCATCCCCACCGCGGCCGCCGTCGCCGCGGGACTCCTCGCGATGCCCGCCGCCTACCTCGCCGATCGCCACGACCGCGGCCGCATCATCACTGTCGTCGTCTTCCTGTGGGCCCTGGCGACGGTCGGCTCCGCGCTCGCTCCCACCTTCGCCATCTTCTACCTGGTGCGCATGGGCCTCGCCGCCGCCGAGGCCATCGACAACCCGGCCAGCGCCAGCATGCTCGCCGACTTCCACCCACCTGCCACCCGCCCGACGGCCTTCGGCTGGTGGCGCACCGCGGCCTACCTCGGCGGCGCCGGCATCGTGCTGGGCGGAGTGCTCGCCGACTGGCTCGGGTGGCGCGGCGCCTTCCTCGTCATGGCGATCCCCGGCGTGGTGGTCGCCGTGCTGATGTCGCGCGTGCGGGAGCCCGAGCGCGGCTACGCCGACCGGCTGGCCGCGGGCAGCGCCGACGCACCCGCACCGGTCGCCGCGACCGACCCCATGCCGATCCAACTCCGCCGCGTCGCGCCCATCCGCACCCTGTGGTTCACGGGCGGCGCACTCACCGTCATGAGTCTCGCGGTCGGCGGTCTGACGTTCTGGGTGCCCAGCCTGCTGCAACGCCGATTCGGCCTCGGTGAAGCGGCCGCCGCGTCCGCGGGCGGCGGCCTGACACTGATCGGCATCGTCGGCGGCACGCTCGTCGGCTCCCTGCTCACCCGGCGAACCCTGTTCTCGACGCCGTCGCAGTGGCGCGTCCTGGTGGGCGGCACCGGCATCCTGCTGGGCACCGTCGCCATGGCCGGGGCGTTGGCCTCCGAGAGCTGGCTGCCCTTCACCGTGCTGCTCACCGTGTTCGGCTTCTTCACCGCCTGGGCCATCCCGACGCTCACCTCGTGTGTCGCCGACGTGCTCGCCCCGCGCGACCGCGGACTGGGCTACGGACTGCTGCAGATCGCCGCGACCGTGGGCGGCGCCGTCGGACCGCTGCTCGTCGGCGCGGTGTCCGACGCGTACGGCTCCCTCACCACCGGCATGGTTCCGCTGCTGCCCCTGCTGCTGATCGGGGGCGTGCTCGCCCTCTGCGCCTACCCGTACGTGTCGCCGGACGCACAGCGGGTGCTGGACGGGGTGGCCTGACGGTCGGGGTGGCCTGACGCGCCCCTGCTCGCCTCCTCGTGTTCGCTCGTCTGTCAGGGCGGCGCGATAGCGTCCCGCACCATGCGACTCACCCGCGTGCTCCTCGCCGCGTCCGTCCTCGCCGCGTCCGTCCACACCCTGACCGCCTGCAGCGCGCCTGCCGCCGACGAGCCGCCCGGTGACCCGCGCACCGTCCGCGTCGCGACGTACAACGCCAGCATGAACCGTCCCGCCGCCGGCGATCTGGTCGCCGCTCTGCGGTCCGGAACGGATCCGCAGATCCGGTCGGTGGCCGACGTGGTTCAGCGCAATGCCCCGGACATGCTGCTGCTCAACGAGTTCGACTACTCCGACGGTGCCGTCGACCTCTTCCGCGACAACTACCTCACCGTCGGCGACGCACCGATCGACTACCCGTTCGCGTACACGGCGCCCGTCAACACCGGCGAGCCGTCCGGGCTCGACCTCGACGGTGACGGGCGGTCCGACGGGCCGAACGATGCCTGGGGCTTCGGGCAGTTCCCCGGCCAGTACGGGATGGTCGTCCTCTCGAAGTTCCCGCTCGACGCCGCCGCGGTCCGCACCTTCCAGACCTTCCGCTGGGCCGACATGCCCGACAATCTGCTGCCGCGCGAGTACTACGGCGCGAACTCCGACGCGCTGCGCCTGTCGAGCAAGTCGCACTGGGACGTACCCGTGGACATCGACGGGCGGGTGATCCACCTGCTCGTCTCGCACCCCACGCCGCCGTCCTTCGACGGGCCCGAGGACCGGAACGGCCGCCGCAATCACGACGAGATCCGGCTCACCGCGGACTACATCGCCGGCGCCGACTACCTCGTCGACGACACCGGGCTGGCCGGCGGCCTGCCGGACGGCTCCTCGTTCGTGGTGTTGGGGGACCAGAACAGCGATCCGGTCGACGGAGACTCCTACCCGGGCGCCATCGCGCAATTACTCGACAGCCCGGCGCTGCAGGACCCGGCTCCCACCTCGCCGACCGCCGGCACCGACACGGCGGACTTCGCCGACCCCGTGCCGGGTGATCTGCGGGTGGACTACGTCCTGCCAAGCATCGATCTGACGGTCACCGGATCGGGGGTCTTCTGGCCCGCGCCGGGCGAGCCGGGCGCCGAGTTGCTGTCGGCGAGCGATCACAGACTGGTGTGGGTGGACCTGCAGGTCTGACCCGTCAGCGCAGCAGTGCGGCCAACGCCTCGTCGGACGCGCGCAGAGCGGCGCGGTCGAACGTCGAGGCGGAGGACAGGATCTCGTCGGCACCGGTGCGGTCGACGAGGTCCTCGAGCCGGCGGCGCACCGTCGCCGGACTGCCGTGCACGCTGCCGTCGAGGGAGCGCTGGGCCGACTCCCGAGCCCGCGGGGTGAGACCGTCGGGCATCTCGGTGACCGCCCGCAGCGGTGGGAACTCCCCGGTCCGGCGGGAGTCCGCCATGGCCACCGCCTCCGCCATGGCGAGCCCGCGGGCCTCGGCGTCGGTGTCGGCGACCAGCACGTCGAGCGACACCGTCACGGACGGCTGCGCCGCGAAGGCCGACGGAACGAACTCGCGTCGATACGCCGCCAGCGGAGCCAGGTCACCCGTCAGCATCGGACCGCCCACCACGACGGGAAGCCCGCGCTGCGCGGCGATCGAGAGCCCGTGACCCGTCGCGAGGACGTGGATCGGGATCAGTCGCTCGGGCGCGGGCTGCACGGTCACCGGACCGGTTCCGAGCAGGAAGTCCTGCAGATCCGCGAGATCGTCGGCGAAGCGTTCGGCGTCCTCGGTGTCCGCCCGCAGCACCTTGCGTACCGGCGGCGTGAACCCCAGTGACCGGCCCACACCGAGGTCGACACGGCCGGGACACAACGCGTCGAGCATCGCGAACTGCTCCGCGACGACGATGGGCGCATGGTTCGGCAGCATGACGCCGCCCGACCCCAGCCGGATCCGCGACGTCGCCGCGCCGATCGCGGCGAGCAGGACCGCAGGTGAGCCGCTCGCGATGCCGGGGACGGCGTGATGCTCGGCCACCCAGAACCGCTCATAGCCCGCCGCCTCGGCCCACCGTGCACGCTCGATCGTGTCCGACACCGCAGTGGCGGCAGACCGCTCGGTGCGGGTACGGGAGCGATCGAGGAGGGACAGACGCATATTCTGTACAACCGCCGCAGGAGTCACCCTGTTCCGCTCCGACACTTCAGAGAAACCGGCACAGAGATTGGTAACAGTCATACAATCCGGTCGAATGGTTCCATCGCCTGCGCCATTCACGGGATACTGAGCACTCGACTGTTCTCGATCGATGGTGGGTGTGCACGTGAAGCGCAG
Organism: Rhodococcus sp. PvP016; assembly: GCF_017832185.1. Taxonomy (NCBI): domain Bacteria; kingdom Bacillati; phylum Actinomycetota; class Actinomycetes; order Mycobacteriales; family Nocardiaceae; genus Rhodococcus; species Rhodococcus sp. PvP016. The sequence continues at coordinate 219,022 of NZ_JAFIBH010000001.1, forward strand.
GCAACTGCTGCAACTGGCCGCAGCAGGAATGGTGGGTCTCGCGGTCCCGCCCGCGATCACCCGGTCGACGGCGTCTGCACTCCCGCTCGGTGTCCCCTCGATCCGGAACCTCCTGCCCGAACTGTTCACCGACCCCCCGCGTCCACCGGACCACTCACCAGCCCTCGTCATCGGATCAGGCTTCGGAGCCAGCGCTGCGGCGTTGCGGCTCGCGCAGGCCGGTACATCGGTCACCGTGCTCGAACGAGGACTCCGCTGGCCGCGCGACCCGTTCCGCGACATCTTCACCGCCGACATGACGGCCGACGGCCGCGGCCTGTGGCATCAGCGCTCGTTCACCAACCTCACCGGCATGCCTGTCGGGCCCGTCGACTGGTTCAACGGCGTTCTCGACACCACCCGATACGAGAACCTGTCGGTGTGGCGCGCGGCCGCGGTGGGCGGCGGCTCCGTCGTCTACACCGGCGTCAGCATCGCCCCGGACAAGCGCTTCTTCGACCTCTCCTTCGGTGGCCGCGTCGACTACGACGAGATGGCGTCGCAGTGGTACCCCAAGGCCCGCTCGGTGCTCCGGCCGTCGACCATGCCCGACGACATCTACGCCTCCCCCGGGTTCGCCCACTCGCGGACGTGGGACGACCACGCCCGCCGCGCCGGTTTCGACCCGCAGCGCGTCGACGGAGGCTGGAACTGGAACGTGCTGCGTGACGAGATGTCGGGTCGGTCCCGGCCGTCCGCCACCGTCGGCCGCAGCACGTTCGGCAACTCCAACGGCGCGAAGCACGACCTGACGCAGAACTACATCCCGCAGGCCGAGGCCACGGGCAACGCCGTGGTGTGTCACAGCCACGAGGTCGTCGCCATCGGCACCGAGAGCGGCGGCCGCTACCGCGTGGAGGTGCGGCGCCTCGATCCCGAGGGCAACGCACTCGAGACGCGCACGCTGACCTGCGACTCGCTGATCCTCGGCGCCGGCTCCATCGGCACCACCGAACTGCTGGTCCGCGCACAGGCCACCGGCGCGCTTGCCGAGCTCAACGAGTTCGTCGGACGCGGATGGGGCACCAACGGCGACGCCTTCATGACGCGTTCGCTCGGCCCTGTCGGTGGCGGACCGCAGGGAGCGCCGTGCGCCTCGCGCATCGTCGACGACACGGGCCTGCCACTCAGCGTCGAGAACTGGTACGTCCCGGGCGTTCCCACCGAGATGGGGTTCCTCGGATCGCTCGGTATGACCATCGACCCGCTGCGGGCCGATTTCCGCTACGACCGTGCGACCGACGGGATGAGCTTGACCTGGCCCAAGGGCGGCAGCCGCGACACCGTCGAGGCACTGCGTGCGGTGCAGAACCGGATGGCACAGGCCGGCCGCACCGTCGTCTCCGCCGAGCCGTTCACTCGCGACGTCGACGACACCTTCACCGCCCACCCCCTCGGCGGTGCGGTCCTGGGCGACGTCACCGATGCGTACGGACGAGTGAAGGGGCACCCCGGCCTGTACGTCATGGACGGAGCTCTCGTTCCCGGCAGCACGGGCGCCGCCAACCCGTCTCTCACCATCACCGCGCTCGCCGAGCGCAACATCGCAGCCGTCATCGCCGCGGGCGGCTAGGCGTACCCGGCCGTCAGCTAGGCCAGGCCGATCTCCGGCCGACCCTCCGGCACCGTCACAGTCGCTGCCGTACGGACCGGCGCGCCGGGAACCGAGATCGCGTCCAGGACCCGGACCTCGGACCGCCACTCGGTCGGCGTCAGCGTCGCACGCAGATAGCCGCGACGGGCATTGCCGAACTTGACGTGCGGGGACGCGGCCGCGATGTCCGCACCGGCCGTGTCGACGTCCGCACCGTCCTTGCCCGACGCGATGGAGGTCGACGCGATCTCGACGCCCACCACCGGGGCGGAGTCGTCCTGATAGTCGCGGCGCAGTTCCGACACGATGGTGCGGTGGATGTCGCCCACGATGGACGCGAGGGTGATCCCCCGGTCGCGGGCGCCGTCGAGGATGCGGTGCCGTGACGCCTCGTACCCACTCCACGGGTCCATCCCGACCTTCCGCTCGCCGTCGCTGATGCGGGCGAGGTCGGAGATCACCGTCTGGTGTGCGAGGAACTTCCACGTGGCGCCGGACCCGAAGCCGTCGAGGATCCACTTCTCCTGCGCCGCTCCGGTGATGGTGCGACTCGGGTCCGCGGTCTCCGCGTTCTGCGCGTGTTCGCCGTCGCCGTTGGCCTGATCGCTGCGGTACTGCCGGGTGTCGAGCACCGAGAAGTCCACCAGGTCACCGAAACTGAAGCGGCGGTACGCCGTCAGATCCGGTCCCGTCGGTCGCTGGGCCATCCGCACGGGAGTGTTCTCCCACCACGCCTTGAACGCATCGGCGCGGCGCAGGAGGAACAACCGCGGATCACCCGCAGGATCGCCGGGAGCGGCAGTGCCGGCATCCTGGCTGATCGCCCCGGCCCAGTTGTTGTCTACTTCGTGATCGTCGAAGGTGGTGATCCACGGTGCCGCCGCGTGCGCCGACGCGAGGTCGGGATCCGACTTGTACAGCGCGTACCGATCGCGATAGTCGTTCAGTACCAGCGTCTCTCGTCCCGCGGACTCGGGCCGTGGCTGCGATGCGCGGGCGCCCGTGCCGGGGATCGCATACTCGTAGATGTAGTCGCCGAGGAAGAACACGACGTCCGGGTCGCTCGCCGCGAGATCGGCGTAGGCGCCGTAGAACCCGTCCTCCCACTTCTGGCACGACGCCCACGCGAACGACAGTGACGCGAGGGGTGATCCCGGTGCGGGCGCCGTCCTCGTCCGTCCGACGGTGCTCACGTGCGGACCGACCATGAAGCGGTAGTAGTACTCTCGCGCCGGAGCCAGACCCCGCACGTCCACGTGCACCGACCAACCGTCCGCGTCGGATGCCAGCTCGATGCCCTGGCTCACCGTCCGCCCGAACCGTTCGTCCTCGGCGATCTCCCACCGCACCGGCACCACACCCGGCCGCATACCGCCGACCGGAGCGAGCGGATCGACCGCGAGACGAGTCCACAGCACCACCGAGTCCGGCAGCGGATCGCCCGACGCGACCCCGAGGCGGAACGGGTAGTCGGCCGGGGTTCCGCGCGGCGGTTGCGCGTGCGCCGTCGCGCTCGACAGCTCCGGTGTCATCGCGAGCGCACCGACCAGTGCGGTCCATGTGAGGAACGAACGACGCGTGGTGCCGGCACGGAGAGAACGATCGGCACCGATGACGAGATCTCGACGGCTCATGGATCGAACGGTGCCCCTCGAAGGGAAACTCCGTGTGGAGCGGAGGCAACGCGGGTGTGGCCGAACAGCGAGGACTCGCGCTGAAACCACCCGAATCGGGTACGCCGTCCTCATGGACGACAAGCGAGAGATGGGCAGACGCGACGTCGAGAAGCGGTGGCGCGATCCGCGCGCGATCCGGCACGCGGCCATGTACGACGGGGCGGTGATCGGTATCGCTGCCGTCGCGGTGGCCGTGTTCCTCGCAGCGGGCGCAACCGACGTCGTGATCGCGGCGCTCGTTCCAGGTGTCTGTCTGCTCGGCGGGATCGGCGCACTGTGGATCGGCTACCGCTCCTACCGCCACGGCGGGACGTGGCCCATCTGGCAGGGCGCCGCGTGGCTGCTGTTCGCGCTGATGCTGGTGAGCCTGTCCCTCCCGACCCTCGCGCTGCGCTGAGCCGGGAGGGAACCGCTCACGCCTGCACGACGGTGACGACGTTGCCGTCGGGATCCTTCAGCATGAACATCGGCGGCACGTTGGGGTCGTCGTCCCCGCCGAGCGGTTCCACGTCGACGCCGCCGATGGCACTCAGGCGAGCGTGCTCGGCCCGCACGTCCGACGTCTCCACACCGATCGCGGAACCACCCGGCTGGTCGTACATCGGCGGGTTGAGCGCCAGTCGCGCCGTGGACCCACGCGGCGCCACCTCGAGCCAGCGGTACTCCTCGTTCGGCCCGAAGCGGCTGTCGCCGCGCACCTCGAACCCGAGCACGCGGGTGTAGAAGTCGAGCGCCTTGTCCTGATCGGCAACGGTGAACATGGCCACGCCGATGTTCGTGATGGTGCTGGGAGTCTCGGTCATGGCTCAGTAGACCCGAGCCAGGGCTGAAACTCATCGCGCGGGTGTTGTTCGCCCGGCGACACCATCCGCACTCCGGTTCATCACCTGCACCCGCGATGGGGGGTGCACCGGACGATCCGAGGTGCGCCGGGCCGAGCAGCTGAGAAACGACACGAGCCCCACCCCGCCGAAGCGGGATGGGGCTCGATGTTGCTCGTCTCTAGCGGTAGTCGCCGGAGAAACCGTAGTCGTCGAGCGGCACTGCAGCACCGGTGTTCTGGCCGAAGCCGTCCGCGCTGTAATACTGATCGTCGTACGACGGCACCGCGTAAGCCGCGGCACGTGCTTCCTCGGTGGGCTGAACCGTGATGTTCCGGTACCGGTTGATGCCGGTGCCGGCGGGGATCAGCTTTCCGATGATCACGTTCTCCTTGAGACCGATGAGCTTGTCCGAGCGGCAGTTGATCGCCGCGTCGGTCAGCACTCGGGTGGTCTCCTGGAACGACGCCGCGGACAGCCACGAATCGGTTGCCAGCGATGCCTTGGTGATACCCATCAGCACCGGACGTCCGGCGGCGGGCTCGCCACCCTCGGACACGACGCGACGGTTGCTCGACTCGAACTCACTGCGCTCGGTCAGCGATCCGGGCAGGAACTCCGTGGAGCCCGAATCGATGATGGTCACGCGGCGGAGCATCTGACGAACGATCGTCTCGATGTGCTTGTCGTGGATGGACACACCCTGGCTGCGGTACACCTCCTGGACCTCGTTGACGAGGTGGATCTGCACCTGACGCGGGCCCATGACTCGCAGGACCTCGTGGGGATCGGCAGCACCTTCCATGAGCTGCTGGCCGACCTCGACGTGGTCACCGTCCGACAACAGACGCTCCGTGCCGTCGTCGTGCTTGAAGACACGCAGACGCTGACGCTTGGAGAGCTTGTCGTAGACGACCTCTTCGCCGCCGTCGTCCGGGACGATGGTGATCTTGTAGAAACGGTCACCGTCCTCGAGCTGGATGCGACCCGAGACGTCCGCGATGGGCGCCTTGCCCTTGGGCACACGAGCCTCGAAGAGCTCCTGCACTCGGGGCAGACCACCGGTGATGTCGTCGCCGGCCACACCACCCTGGTGGAAGGTACGCATCGTGAGCTGCGTGCCGGGCTCACCGATCGACTGTGCCGCGACGATACCGACGGCCTCGCCGATGTCGACGAGCTTGCCGGTGGCCATGGAACGGCCGTAGCAGGTGGCGCAGACGCCGGTGCCCGTGGTGCAGGTGAGCACCGAACGAACCTTGACCGACGTGATGCCCGCTGCGAGCAGCGCGTCGATGGCCGGGTCGCCCAGGTCGTGTCCACGCTCGACGATGACGTTGCCGTCGGCGTCGACCGCGTCGGCGGCCAGGGTGCGGGCGTACGTCGAGGTCTCGACGTGCGCGTCGCGGATCATCGAGCCGTCGGCCAGCTTCTCCGCGATCACCGTGGTGATGCCGCGCTCGGTGCCACAGTCGGTCTCCCGAACGATGACGTCCTGCGAGACGTCGACCAGACGACGCGTCAGGTAGCCCGAGTCGGCGGTACGAAGCGCCGTGTCGGCCAGACCCTTACGAGCACCGTGCGTGTTGATGAAGTACTCCAGGACCGTCAGGCCCTCCTTGAAGGAGGACTTGATCGGGCGCGGGATGAACTCACCCTTCGGGTTGGTCACCAGACCCTTCATGCCGGCGAGCGACCGCACCTGCGTCATGTTTCCGGCTGCGCCGGACTTCACGATCATCGGGATCGGGTTCTCGTCGGGGAAGTGGGCCTCCATGGCCTTACCGACCTGCTCGGTGGCTTCCTGCCAGATCTTGACCAGGGCCGAGTTGCGCTCGGTCCGGTCGAGAGCGCCACGCTGGTACTGCTTCTCCAGGCGGTCGGCCTGAGCCTCGAACTCCTCGAGGATCTGCGGCTTCTCCGGCGGCACGAGGACGTCGGAGATGGAGATCGTGACACCCGAACGCGTGGCCCAGTAGAAGCCGGCGTCCTTGAGCTTGTCGACGGTCTGCGCGACCACGATCATCGGGTACCGCTCGGCGAGATCGTTGATGATCGTCGCCTGGCGCTTCTTCGGCATCTGCTCGTTGACGAACGGGTAGTTCGTCGGGAGCAGCTCGTTGAAGAGCACGCGCCCCAGCGTCGTCTCGGCGGTCCAGGCATCGCCCGGGGTCCAGCCGTCGGGGAACAGCTCCGCCTCGATCTCGCGCGACGGACGCTGCTGCGTCAGACGCACCTTGATCTGCGACTGCACGGTGAGGACGCCTCGATCGACGGCCATCTGTGCCTCGGCCGGGCTGGCGTAGATGCCCAGCTCCGCCGAGTCGGACGTCGAGGCCTGGAACTCGCCCAGAGCCTTGTCGTCGAGACGCGTCAGGTGGAACAGACCCGTCACCATGTCCAGACGCGGCATGGCGAGCGGGCGGCCCGATGCCGGCGACAGGATGTTGTTCGACGACAGCATCAGGATGCGTGCCTCGGCCTGCGCCTCGGCGGACAGCGGCAGGTGGACTGCCATCTGGTCACCGTCGAAGTCGGCGTTGAAGGCCTCGCACACGAGGGGGTGCAGCTGGATGGCCTTGCCCTCGACCAGCTGCGGCTCGAATGCCTGGATGCCCAGACGGTGCAGCGTGGGTGCGCGGTTCAGCAGCACGGGGTGCTCGGCGATGACCTCTTCGAGGACGTCCCACACCTGTGCGCGCTGACGCTCGACCATGCGCTTCGCCGACTTGATGTTCTGCGCGTGGTTGAGATCCACCAGGCGCTTCATCACGAACGGCTTGAACAGCTCGAGTGCCATGAGCTTCGGCAGACCGCACTGGTGCAGCTTGAGCTGCGGTCCGACGACGATGACCGAACGGCCCGAGTAGTCGACGCGCTTGCCGAGCAGGTTCTGACGGAAACGACCCTGCTTGCCCTTGAGCAGATCGGACAGCGACTTGAGCGGGCGGTTGCCCGGTCCGGTGACCGGACGGCCGCGACGACCGTTGTCGAACAGGGCGTCGACCGACTCCTGCAGCATCCGCTTCTCGTTGTTGACGATGATCTCGGGAGCACCGAGGTCGATCAGTCGCTTGAGACGGTTGTTGCGGTTGATGACGCGGCGGTACAGATCGTTGAGGTCGGACGTCGCGAAACGTCCACCGTCGAGCTGCACCATCGGACGCAGCTCCGGCGGGATCACCGGCACGGCGTCGAGCACCATGCCCATGGGCGAGTTGCCCGTGGACTGGAACGCGGCGACGACCTTGAGGCGCTTCAGAGCACGGAGCTTCTTCTGGCCCTTGCCACTGCGGATGGTCTCGCGCAGGCTCTCGGCCTCGGCCTCGATGTCGAAGGTCTCCATGAGCTTCTGGATGGACTCCGCGCCCATCGCACCCGTGAAGTACTCGCCGTAGCGGTCGATCAACTCGCGGTAGATGAGCTCGTCGACGATGAGCTGCTTCTTGGCCAGCTTGGTGAAGGTGGTCCAGATCTCCTCGAGACGATCCAGCTCACGCTGAGCGCGGTCACGGAGCTGACGCATCTCGCGCTCGCCACCGTCCTTGACCTTGCGACGGACGTCGGACTTGGCGCCCTCCGCCTCGAGCTCGGCGATGTCGGCCTCGAGCTTCTGCGCACGGGCCTCGAGATCGGCGTCGCGCTGATCGGCGACGGCCTTCTTCTCGACCTCCATCTCGGCCTCGAGAGTGGAGAGCTCGTTGTGGCGCAGCTCGTCGTCGACCGACGTGATGACGTAGGCGGCGAAGTAGATGATCTTCTCGAGATCCTTCGGCGCCAGGTCCAGCAGGTAGCCGAGGCGCGACGGAACACCCTTGAAGTACCAGATGTGCGTGACCGGTGCGGCCAGCTCGATGTGACCCATGCGCTCACGACGCACCTTGGCGCGAGTCACCTCGACGCCACAGCGCTCACAGATGATGCCCTTGAAGCGCACGCGCTTGTACTTGCCGCAGTAGCACTCCCAGTCGCGAGTAGGTCCGAAGATCTTCTCGCAGAACAGGCCGTCCTTCTCGGGCTTGAGCGTGCGGTAGTTGATGGTCTCCGGCTTCTTGACCTCGCCGTAGGACCAATTGCGGATGTCGTCCGCGGTCGCGAGACCGATGCGGAGTTCATCGAAGAAGTTGACGTCCAGCACGTCGTACTTCCTTTCCCCTTCTCAGGGATAGTTTTCTGCTGCTACGAGTGATCGGGGGTGGGCCGGCGCGAGTCGCCTCGCGCCGGCCTGTCACCGATTACTGCGCGAGATCGTCGACGGTCGCGGACTCGTTGCGGGAGAGATTGATTCCCAGGTTGGCCGCGGCACGCTCGAGATCCTCGTCGTCACCGTCCGCCATCGTGATGGCCGCGCCGTCCGAGGACAGCACCTCCACGTTGAGGCAGAGCGACTGGAGCTCCTTGAGGAGCACCTTGAAGGACTCGGGGATACCGGGCTCCGGGATGTTCTCGCCCTTGACGATGGCCTCGTAGACCTTCACGCGGCCGACCACGTCGTCGGACTTGATGGTGAGGAGCTCCTGCAGCGTGTAGGCGGCGCCGTAGGCCTGCATGGCCCAGCACTCCATCTCGCCGAAGCGCTGTCCACCGAACTGCGCCTTACCACCGAGGGGCTGCTGCGTGATCATCGAGTACGGACCGGTCGAACGAGCGTGGATCTTGTCGTCGACGAGGTGGTGCAGCTTGATGATGTACATGTAGCCCACGGAGACCGGGTACGGGAACGGCTCGCCGGAACGGCCGTCGAACAGGGTGGCCTTTCCGTCCGCGCCGACCATGCGCTCGCCGTCGCGGTTCGGGATCGTGCTCGCCAGCAGGCCGGTGAGCTCGTCCTCCTTCGCACCGTCGAACACCGGGGTGGCGATGTTGGTGTCCGCCTCGGCGGCCAGCATCTCCTCGGGCAGCGTCGCGGCCCAGTCGGGTCGGACTCCGTCCGCGGCCACCTGAATGTTCCATCCGGTCTTGCCGATCCAGCCGAGGTGGGTCTCGAGGATCTGACCGATGTTCATACGACGCGGGACGCCGTGCGTGTTCAGGATGATGTCGACCGGGGTGCCGTCGGACAGGAACGGCATGTCCTCCTGGGGGAGGATCTTGCCGATGACGCCCTTGTTGCCGTGGCGGCCGGCGAGCTTGTCGCCGTCCTGGATCTTGCGCTTCTGGGCCACGTAGACGCGGACCAGCTCGTTCACGCCGGGAGGCAGATCGTCGTCGTCCTCGCGCGAGAACACGCGAATGCCGATGACCTTTCCATTCTCGCCGTGCGGAACCTTCAGAGACGTGTCGCGAACCTCGCGGGCCTTCTCGCCGAAGATGGCGCGCAGCAGGCGCTCCTCCGGGGTCAGCTCGGTCTCGCCCTTCGGCGTGACCTTTCCGACCAGGACGTCGCCGTCACGAACCTCGGCACCGATACGGATGATGCCGCGCTCGTCGAGATCGGCGAGGACCTCGTCCGAGACGTTCGGGATGTCACGGGTGATCTCCTCGGCACCGAGCTTGGTGTCGCGGGCATCGATCTCGTGCTCCTCGATGTGGATCGAGGTCAGGACGTCCTCTTCCACGAGGCGCTGCGACAGGATGATCGCGTCCTCGTAGTTGTGGCCCTCCCACGGCATGATCGCGACGAGCAGGTTCTTGCCCAGCGCCATCTCACCGTTCTCGGTGCAGGGACCGTCGGCCAGGACCTGGCCGGCCTCGACCCGTGCGCCCTCGTCCACGATCGGACGCTGGTTGGCACAGGTGCCCTGGTTCGAGCGCGCGAACTTGCGCATCCGGTAGGTGTTGCGAGTGCCGTCGTCCGCCATCACGGTGACGTAGTCGGCAGACACCTCCTCGATGACACCGGCCTTCTCGTTGACGATGACGTCGCCGGCATCGACAGCGGCACGCAGCTCCATGCCGGTTCCGACGAGCGGAGCCTCGCTGCGCACCAGCGGCACGGCCTGACGCTGCATGTTCGCGCCCATCAGTGCGCGGTTGGCGTCGTCGTGCTCGAGGAACGGGATCATCGCCGTGGCGACCGAGACCATCTGACGAGGCGAGACGTCCATGTAATCGACGTCCATCGACGAGACGAACTCGACCTCTCCACCCTTACGGCGGACGAGGATCTTCTCGTCGACGAAGCGACCCGAGGTGTCGATGGACGAGTTGGCCTGCGCCACGACGTGGCGGTCCTCCTCGTCGGCGGTCAGGTAGTCGACATCGTCGGTGACCTGTCCCTCGACGACCTTGCGGTACGGCGTCTCGATGAAACCGAACGGGTTCACGCGTGCGTACACCGAGAGCGATCCGATCAGGCCGATGTTCGGGCCTTCCGGGGTCTCGATGGGGCACATGCGGCCGTAGTGCGACGGGTGGACGTCGCGGACCTCGAGGCCGGCGCGCTCACGCGACAGACCGCCGGGGCCCAACGCCGACAGACGACGCTTGTGCGTCAGACCCGACAGCGGGTTGTTCTGGTCCATGAACTGCGACAGCTGCGAGGTTCCGAAGAACTCCTTGATGGCAGCGACCACGGGACGGATGTTGATCAGGGTCTGCGGCGTGATGGCCTCGACGTCCTGGGTGGTCATCCGCTCGCGGACCACACGCTCCATGCGGGACAGGCCCACGCGGATCTGGTTCTGGATCAGCTCGCCGACCGTGCGGAGACGACGGTTGCCGAAGTGGTCGATGTCGTCGACCTCCACGGGAACCTCGACGCCGTCGGGTGCCGTCATCGACTTCTCGCCCGCGTGCAGACGCACGAGGTACTCGATGGTGGCGACGATGTCCTCTTCGGTCAGCGTCGACGCCTCGATGGGCAGACCCGAGTTCAGGCCCAGCTTCTTGTTGATCTTGTAGCGACCCACGCGTGCGAGGTCGTAGCGCTTCTCCTTGAAGAACAGGTTCTCCAGCAGGGTCTGCGCGCTCTCCTTCGTGGGCGGCTCGCCCGGACGGAGCTTGCGGTAGATGTCGAGCAGCGCCTCGTCGGTGCCGGCCGTGTTGTCCTTCTCAAGAGTGGCCATGAGGATCTCCGAGAAGCCGAAGCGCTCGGTGATCTGCTCGGTGGTCCAGCCGAGTGCCTTGAGCAGCACGGTGACGGGCTGACGACGCTTGCGGTCGATGCGCACACCGACGGTGTCGCGCTTGTCGACGTCGAACTCGAGCCAGGCGCCGCGGCCGGGGATGACCTTGACGCTGTGCAGATCCTTCTCGGTGGTCTTGTCGACGGCGTGGTCGAAGTAGACACCCGGGGAACGTACGAGCTGCGAGACGACGACGCGCTCGGTGCCGTTGATGATGAACGTGCCCTTGTCGGTCATCATCGGGAAGTCACCCATGAAGACCGTCTGGCTCTTGATCTCACCGGTGTTGTTGTTGATGAACTCCGCGGTGACGAACAACGGCGCCGCGTAGGTCATGTCCTTGTCCTTGCACTCGTCGATCGAGGCCTTGACCTCGTCGAAGCGCGGATCGGAGAAGGAGAGGGACATCGAGCCGGAGAAGTCCTCGATCGGAGAGAGCTCCGTCAGGATGTCCTCGAGACCGCCGCTGCGAGAGCTGTCGCCACGTGCTTCCGCACGTGCGCGCCACTCCGGCGTGCCGACGAGCCACTCGAACGAATCGGTCTGAAGATCGAGCAACCCCGGTACTTCGAGGGGTTCGCGAATTTTCGCGAACGACACCCTCTTCGGGGCTCCGGGAGTTCCGGCGTTTTCCTTGGACTGGGTGGAGACTGCCAAGATGCGTCCTTCCAGCACCTCACGCGGGCCGCTTCGTGCACTACGCGACCGTCGCTAATCTGCTTCTTTGTGTGGGAACTTCGCTGGTCACTACCCGTACGAAGTCCTCGCTCAGCAGAGATCGACACACGTGTCGATTCAGGCAAAGTCTGGAAGTGGACAGGAGGCACCCAGCGCAACGTCCAAAAGTACCCCAATGCGGCGGATATGGCAACCGCGTCCGCGCGACGAGCGCGCTCGGCCCGGACACCGCACGAGCCGTGATCCACGAACTGCTGTACGCCCTGCCCGTCGGTCCCGACGCCCGGTGCCTCCATTTGCTCCGGCGTCGATCTCGATCATGGCAGCGGGGTCGCACCCGCGTTCGATGAATCCGGTAATCAGAGTGGACTCCCGAAGCCCCCGCGTCAAGAGCGAGAGCGGCGTTTCGTCCCCCGAATCCGCTCGAAGCGGGCGATCAGCGGTTGTCGATGGTCGCGAGCAGCCACTTTCCGTCGACACGTTCCATGGTCACCGAGACCGGAGTCTGCACCGTTCCCTGGTCGACCGTGTCCTGCGTCGCGGCGATGTCCATGCTGGCCAGCAGCTCGGCCCGGTCACCGTCGAGCAGTGACACCCCGATGTCGGTGACGGTGGCCGTCGTGGTGGTCTGCGTCTGGATGACGCCCTGCTTGGTCTGCTCCGCCGTGGAGTCGTACTCCCCGCGGCGCTCGTCGTTCAGCACCGCGCGAGCGGCCGCCTGATCCTGGTCGATGGTGTCGAACTTGTAGCTGAACACCGTCTGCAGAGCGTCGCGCCCGGCCGACGTGACCTCGAGGGTGGCCGGAGTGTCGACCCATGCCTCGTTGCTCACCTCGGACGTACCGGGGCGCACCACGGCGAGGAGCGCGATCACGGCGAACACCACCGCGAGTGCGGCGAGCAGCATCGTGCGGGGAGTCCACCAGGCCGTGCGGCCGGCGGCGGCGCCGTCGTCCGCCTCGGCCACGACAGAGCCCGTGTCCGAGGCCGCGTCCGTGCTGTCGACCTCGGCGGTGTCGGCCGGCGACTTCGACAGGTCGACGGTCGAGGCCGCGTCGGTGGACGCGCTCGTGGTCTCGTTCTCGATCGCGTCGCCGCCTGCGGCGGGCGCCGTGGAGCGTCCGGCGACCTTGGGTCGACGAATGCTGCCGGCGGGGACACGGGGAGCGCCTGTGGGGGGTCTACGGCGTGCGGGGGGCATAGAGAGAACTCCTGGCTGGTGCGAGGCGAGCGGGACGGACGGCGTCGTGACAGCGAGGTGTCACTGACCGCCGTCGGTCGGTGCGGGAGCGGGATCGACGGGCGCGGCGGGATCCACCGGAGCTGCGGGGTCGACCGGGGCCGCGGGATCGGTGGGTGCAGCGGGATCGCCGGTCGCGGCGGGCGCGCCGGGGACCTCGAGGGGGATGCGTTGCCCGATGGGCTGGATGCGCGTGGCCTTCCACGTGCCGTCCACGTCCTGCAGTTCGAGACGCAGGGTGCTCTGGTACCGCTCGTTGCCGTCCGGCTTGGTGGTGTCGGTGGTGAGGACGACGAGCGACTGCGCGGTGCCGTCGTCGGAACTGAACCCGACGAGCGACGCGTGTTGCACCGCCGCGGTGGTGACCACACCGGTCTCCGCGAACTGCTGGCGGAACTGATCCTTGGTGTCGTTCAGACCGTTGGTGAGCTCGTCACCGGTGATGGAGGACTCGATGTCGGCGAACGTCTTGTCCAGATCGTTCGAGTCCACGGAGTTCAGATTGATCGCCGCCTGCCGGGCACCGGCGAGGGCGTCGTCGCGCAGGGAGGCGTCCGAGGACTCCTGGTACGCGAGGAACCAGAAGATGCTCAGCACGACGGCCGCGATCAACGTGATCGCGGCGGCCGCGGCGGTCACCGCCGTGGCGACCGGAGACGTGCGCGGCGCCGGTGCGGCCGTGGACTCGGACGTGCCGTCACCGGTATCGGTGCCGTCGAGGTCCGGGTCGGAAGGAGAGGTGGTTGGCGTCACAGCAGACACCCTACTTGAGGGTAACTTCTCGCTGCCATCACCGCGCACCTCTCCTCACCCGACTCGACGGTCAGGGGCGGACCGTCACACCGAGCAGTGCGGCCAGCTGCGTCGCGATCGGGTTCAGATCGAGGGGGTCCGGCGCGACCTTGGGCTTGTCGTCCCACGGCTGCACCGTCTGCGGATCGGCGAAGCGCACGCTGTTCGCGCCGCGCACACCCGTCAGAGATCCCTGCGGCACAGTGCAGTTCGCGTCGAGATTCAACGGGAAATCCTGCTGTGTCGGATCGAAATCGGGGTTCTTGGCGTACTCCGCGTCGAGGATCGCCTGCGTGCCCTCGTATCCCTGGGTGCACGACGGCGGGTTGTTCACCTCGAGCGCGATGCCGAAGTGGATGGTGCCGTCACCCGGGCTCGCCGAGTTCGCTCCCTGCGCCAGGGCCGGGAGGAACTGCAGCAGAGGACGCAGCGCGAACGTGCGCGGACTCAGTGCACTGGTCACACCCGCGAGGTTCGTCAGGTTGGTCGTCAGACCGGGGCCGGCCTGGTCGACGAGCGCGCCGACCTGATCGCTGGCGGGAAGCCCGTTGTCGATCAGACGACGGATGTCCGGATCGCTCGACCGCAGCTGCGCTGTCACCAGTTCGAGGTCCGAGCTGAACTGCTGGATGGACGACGACTGCTCGGACTGCGTGTCCAGCACGACGCGACTGTCCCGGATCAGGGTGAGCGTCTGCGGGAGGTTCGTCAGACCGTCCTCGGAGAAGCTGTCCAGCGAATCGACGAGTCCCGCCAGCGCGTCGCCGGTTCCTTCGAAGCCGGTACCCAGTTCGGTGACCACGGTGCGCAGATCGTCGACGGGCACGGAGTCGGCGAGCGTCTTGACGTTCTTGAGCAGGCTCTCCACCGGCGTCGGGATGGACGTGTCGTCCTGCCGGATGACGTCGCCGTCCTGGAGGAACGGGCCCTGATCGGTGCGCGGCTGCAGATCGACGTACTGCTCACCGATGGCGGAGCGGTTGGCCACCACGGCGATGGTGTCGGCCGGGACGTCGGGAGCGCTCTTCTCGAGCTTCAGCTCGACGTCGACGCCCTGCTCGGTCAGCTTCAGCTCACCGACGCGCCCCACGGGAATGCCGCGGTACGTCACCTCGGCGTTACTGAAGATGCCGCCGGAATCGGCGAACTGACCGGTGACCGTGTACTGGCCGAAACCGAACAGCTGGTCGACGCGCACGTACTTGGCACCGACGTACACGAGGCCGAGCACGGCGATGACGACGAAGAGGATCAGCTGTGTGCTGACCAGCTTGGATCTCACTGTCCACCTTCGTTCTGAGGAACGATCCCGAACTGCTGCAGGATGCCGTCCAACGGGTTCGCCGACGGTGCGGCGGCGGGTACACCCGGCGCCGGGGTCGGCGACGGGATGATGGGCGGCAGAGGCAGCAGCGAGATGGTCGGGAAGGAGTTACGCGGGCCGTTGCCGTTGTAGTACGGGTTCGACGGATCGACCCGAGGCTTGGGATCGCCGTTGCGGGGCGCGCTGTAGATCGGGTTGCCCTGGCCGACGCCCAGCGCGGTGAGCTGATTGCCGATCTGCAGATCGACGCTGAGGAACAGGTTCACCGCGTTGCCCTGCGTGATCTTCTCGACGCCGTCGGGGAACGGGAACGTGGGCACGAACGCGAGGTCCGTGATCAGCTCGTCGCCGTAGGTCGAGAGCTCCTGCAGGGTCGGGCGCAGTGCGCGCAGGTCGGCGATCAGATCGTCCTTCGAACGCTCGATGACGTCGGTTCCCACCTGCCCGAGGCGATCGAGCTGACCGAGAAGCTGTGTCAGCTGCGGACGCTGCTGTTCGAGCACCTCGGTGGCGACCGGCAGATCGACGAGGATCCGGTCGATCTTCTCGGTCTGCTGGTTGAGCGTGCCGGTGAGGACGTCGAGACCGTCGATCGCACGCGTGATGTCGGCCTTCTGATCCTCGAGGCCGCCGATGAGCGAGTTGGCCTCCTCGAGCAGGTTCCGCACCCGGTCCTCGCGGCCGCCGAGCGCGGTGTTCAGCTCCTTGACGATCGGAGCGAGCTGCGCCACGCCGCCGCCGTTGAGCAACATCGACAGCGCGCCGAGCACCTGCTCGATGTCGGTGGCGTGGCGGGTGCGCTCGACGGGGATGGTGTCGCCCGACGCCAGTCGTCCGGACGCCGCGTCGTCGGCCGGAACGCTGAGCTGGACGAACTTCTCGCCGAGCAGGTTGGTCTGCTGGACCGACGCCATGGCGTTCGCCGGCAGGTCCACGGACGAGTCGATCTCGACCTCCACGTCGGCGATCCACGAGTCGTTCGGCACGGAGACCGAGGTGACCCGGCCGACCTGGACACCGTCGACCTTGACGGTCGACTGCGGAACCAGGTCCAGCACGTCGTCGAACTGCAGCGTCAACCGGACAGGATCCGATCCGACGTCCGCTCCGCCGGGCAGCGGGATCCCGTAGATACCGCTGGATCCGCAGGCACTGAGCGTCACGGCGACGACGCAGGCACCGGAGGCGGCCATCAGGCCACGCGAGCGCACTCTCATCGTCACTCCCCTTCCGCAGGAATGTTCAGACCCGGAAGCTGCAGGTCGTCGACCCGCGGCGATTCGACACCGGGCACGGTGCCGGGCTCGACGTTGCGCTGGATGTTGTCGGCGCTGAGCAACCCGAACGGCAGGACCAGCGTCGGCGTCTTCACCCCGGAGACGACCTGGTCGACGATCGTGTTGCAGTTGTCGACGATCGGCTGCATCTGCCGGCCGAGCGCCTCGAACTGCGGATCCCCCGGGCGCAACTTCTGCAGATCGATGAGGCTGCAGAAGAACGTCTTCGGATCCTGGAACTCCTGGAAGATCAGGCGTGCGTCCAGCGATCCGGACTCGGCGTTGTACGAGTTCGCGACGTTCGCGACCGCCAGCGGCAGCAGCGTCAGCGTGTCCGCCAGGTTCTGGCGGTTGTCGGCGAGCAACTGTGTGGTCGGAGCCAGGTCGTCGAGGTCGTTGGACAGCTGGTCCCGGTTGTCCCGCACGAAGGTCGCGACGTCACCGAGCGTGACCGAGAGCTGGTTCAGCGCGAGGCCGAGATTCTCCCGCTCCCCCGCCAGGAAGCTCGTCAGCGAGGACAGCTGGTTGTTGAAGGCACGCACCTGCTGGTCGTTCGCCGACAGTGCGCTGACGAACGTCTGCAGGTTCTGGATCGTGCCGAACAGATCGCCGCGGTACGAGTCGAGCGTCTCGACGGCACCGGAGAGCTGGGTCAGTGAATCATTCAGCGCCTCACCGTTTCCGGCCAGGTTCTGCGCGCCGGTGGTCACGAGGTCGGAGACGGCGCCGTTCTGGTTGGCACCGTTCGGTCCGAGCGCGGCCGACAACTCGTCGATGCTCTTGTACAGCTCGTCGACCTCGACGGGAGTGGCCGTGCGCTCACGCGGGATCACGGCGCCGGACTCCATCTTCTCGCCGCCCGTGTACGCCGGCGCGAGCTGGACGTAGCGGTCGGCGACGACGGACGGAGCGAGCTGGACTGCACGGGCGTCCGCAGGAATGTCGACGCCTCGATCGACGCGCATGTCGACCTGCACCTGATCGCCCAGGCCCTCGACCTTGGTGACGGTGCCGACCTTGACGCCGAGGACGCGAACCTCGGTGCCCTCGTACACGCCGACCGTCTTGTCGAAGTACGACGTGATCGTGGTGGTGCCGAGTCGGGTGAAGGCCCACCACAGGGCGAACACGACGAGCACCACGACGGCGACGACGGCAGCGATGATTCCCAGGTTGCGCTTGCTGAAGAAGCCGCCGCTCGACGGAGCTTCCTGGTCGGTGGATGCGGTCACTGGCCTGCTCCCGGACTACGGACGGGATCCACACCGAGGGTGCGAATCGGCTCACGGTATCCCGGAATGTCCGGGAGACCGGGCGGGAAGGTGTTGACGATGACCTGGTCGAACCAGCGGCCGTTACCGACGATGTTGGTGTACAGCCGGACGAACGGCGAGTACAGCTTGATCGCCTCGGCGATGTTCTGGTTGTTGGTCTTCAGGGTGTCGATGACCTGGCCCAGCGACTGGAGTGCGGGCCCGATCTGCGCCTCGTTTTCGCGAATCAGACCGGTCAGCTGCGTGGACACCCGCTGCGTGCCGATGAGCAGCTGCGAGATGGACTGCTGCCGATTGTTCAACTCCTGCAACAGGACCGAGGCATCACCGATCAACCTGGTGAACTCCTGGTTGCGGTCGGCGAGAACCTGCGTCGTCTTGTCGGTCGCGGCGAAGAGCTTGCTCAGCTCGTCGTCACGGGAGGAGATTGTCTCGGACAACCGCGTGACACCGTCGAGCGAGGCGCGGATGTTCTCCGGCGTCTCGGAGAACGCCTGCGAGAGCGTCTCCATGCTCGTCGCGAGCTGCGTCGTGTCGATGTCGCCGGTGGTACGGGCGGCGTCGGAGAACGCGTCGATGACGTCGTAGGGCGCGGTGGTGCGGTCGATCGGGATCGCGTCGCGCGGGTTCAGCCGCTCCTCGCCCTTGGGCTCGAGCGAGAGGAACTTCTGGCCGAGCAGCGTCTTGATCTGGATGGACGCAGAGGTCTTGTCGCCGACCCACGCGTCACTGACCGTGAACTCGACCTTCACCTTGTCGCCGTCGAGGGCGACGTCGGTGACCTTGCCGACCTTCACGCCGGCGATCCGCACCTCGTTGCTGGCGCGCAGTCCGGCCGCTTCGGAGAAATTCGCGGTGTACTTCGATCCGGCACCGATGATCGGCAGCGAGTCGAGGAAGAACGCGGACAACGTCGCCATCAGGATGATGAAGATGCCGAGGGCACCCAGCACCGCGGGCTTGCGTTTCGTCACGAGATACCTCCTGCGGCGCAACGCTTCGCGGAGTTGGTGTACAACGGCTGATTGATGGTGGGCAGTCCTGTCGGGAGGTTGAGCTGCGGCGCGTAGCCCGGCCCGGCGACGATGTCGATGCCGCACAGGTAGAACTGGAACCACGAGCCGTAGCTGGCGACGCGGATCAGCTTCTCGAGCTTGACCGGGAAGTTCGACAGGATGTTGTCGAAGTCCTGCTGCCGGTTGTTGATCTTGGTCGACAGTCCGTCGATCGACGAGATGGCGGACTGGATGGACGGGCGGGTGGGCTCGAGCAGGTCCGCTGTCGCGTCGGTCAGTCCGGCCAGCGAGGTGACCGCCGAGCCGACGGTGTCACGATCCGCCGACAGACCCGACACCAGCGCCTGGGTGTTCACGATCAACTGGTCGAGTTCCTTGTCGTGCTGGTTCACCGTGTCGAGGACACCGTTCAGGTTGTCGATGACCGCACCGATGACCTGATCCTTGTCGGCGACCGTGTTGGTCAGGCTCGCGGTGTCGCGCACCAGATCTCCGATGGTGCCCGACTCGCCCTGGAACACCTGGATGATCTCGTAGGACAGCTTGTTCACGTCGTCGGCCGTCAGCGTCTGGAACAGCGGACGGAAGCCGTTGAACAGCGTCGTCAGGTTCACCGCGGGGGACGTCCGATCGAGCGGGATGGTGGCTCCGCTGGTGATCTTCTCGCCCTGGTCGCCCGTGCCCTGCTCGAGCGCGATGTAGCGCTGCCCGATCAGGTTCCGGTAACGGATGGTCGCGGTGGTGGAGGCCGGCAGCCATTCCCGTTCGGTCAGCGCGAAGTCCACCTGAGCCAGGTCACGTTCGTGGATCTCGATCTTCTCGACCTGGCCGACGCGCACGCCGGCGATGCGCACCTCGTCGCCCTCGTTGAGCGAGGAGACGTCGGTGAAGATGGCCGAGAACTTGGTCTTGCCGGACCCGGCGCCGTTGGCGATGGTCAACGCCAGCGCAGCCGTCGCCAGGATGGTCACCACCGCGAAGACGATCAGCTTGATCAGCGGTGCCGCTAGGCCTCTCATCGCACACTCACTTCCGTGCCGCGGAGCGCCGGAGCGCCCACCAGGGTGGTCCACGCGGGAACCTGGTCCGGGGAGATGCCGGAGCCTCCGCCGTAGACCACGGCCAGCGTGTCCCGTTCGATGTCCGATCCGGCGTAGGCCGCCGGGACGGGCGACTGCAGCGGATTGGGCAGCGCGCCGGGGTCCACCGCGGGGCCGGGGTTACGCGACGGCACCTGGTAGGAGCCGTCGTTGACGCCGCTGCCCGGGTACTGCGGGAAGAACTTGCCTGGTGTGGTCACGTTCTCGAAGCACGACGCACCGCGGGTGTCGAACAGGCGCGGCTCGTCCTGATTGGGGATGTAGCGCCCCTTCGGGTTCACGAAGTTGATCGACGCACGGACGCCGGGGTACGCATCGTCGACCGAGAGGATCTTCTTCGCCTCGTCTGCGACGCGGACGAATTCGGTGAACGTGCAGCCGAACGACGGGGAGAACTCGGCGAGCAGTTCGAGCGCCTCGCGGGAGTCCGCCGCGATGGACACGATGGACTCGGCGTTGGTCTGCACCAGGTCGGCGAGAGAACCCGACGACGCGGTGGCGCTCGCCAGCAGGGTGGTGACGTCGTTCTGCTTCTCCACCACCGTGTTTCCGGTGACGCGCAGGTTGTCCAGCGCGTCGATCAGATCGGGAGCGGCGGTCGAGTACGTCTCCGACAGGTCCGCGATGCCGACGAGGTCCTGCTGGATGTTCGGCAGCTCGTCGTTGAGGCCCGAGAAGATCTCCTCGAGCCGGTCGAGAGTCAGACCGAGCCGCTCGCCGTTGCCCTCGAGAGCCTGCGACAACGCACCGAGCGTGTTGGCGAGATCCTGCGGCGGGATGGCGTCGAGGAGCGGGAGCAACGAGTCGAGCAGTTGGCCGACCTCGACCGCGTTGCCGCTGGTGTCCTGACGGATCACCGCACCCTCGGCGAGAGGGCTTGCGTCGGCGGAGTTCTCGGGGATCTGGAGCGCGACGTAGCGCTCACCGAAGAGCGTCTTCGGCAGCAACCGGGCGGTGACGTTGGACGGGATGGTGCCCACGAGACCGGGATCGAGTGCCAGCTTGGACGTGACCTCGCCGTTCTCGGTGGTGGCGGACCGCACCTCGCCGACGATCATGCCGCGCGCCTTCACGTCCGCGTTGGCGGGCAGTGCGTTGCCGACGGTGTCGGTGATCAGGTCGACCATGACGACGTCCTTGAACGTCTTGTTGAAGGTCGTGATGCTCCACGCGACGAAGAGGACGACGACGAGCAGGAATCCGATTCCGAGGAGGCGACGACGTGTCGCCGACGGAGCGTGGTTCATCCGGCGACCCTCACCGTCGTCGTGGTGCCCCAGATGGCGAGGCTCAGGAAGAAGTTCAGCACCGCGACCGTGACCAGTGCGGCACGCACGGCACGACCGACGGCCACGCCGACGCCGGCGGGTCCGCCCGACGCGGTGTAGCCGTAGTAGCAGTGGATCATGATGAGCACGAAGGCGAAGACCAGCACCTTGGCGAAGGAGTAGAGCACGTCCTCCGGTGGCAGGAAGAGCGTGAAGTAATGGTCGTAGGAGCCTGGCGACTGACCGTTGAAGACCGTGCTCACCAAGCGGGACGCGAGATAGGCGGACAGCAGGCCGACGATGTAGAGCGGAATGACGGCGATGAACCCGGCGATCATGCGCGTCGACACCAGGAACGGCACGGACGGAACGGCCATGACCTCGAGTGCGTCGATCTCCTCGGAGATGCGCATGGCGCCGAGCTGGGCGGTGAAGCCACAGCCGACGGTCGCGGACAGCGCGAGGGACGCCACGATGGGCGCGATCTCACGCGTGTTGACGTACGCCGACAGGAAGCCCGTCAGCACCTGGCTGCCGAGCTGTTCGAGCGCCGCGAAGCCCTGCAGACCGACGACGACACCGGTGAACCCGGACATCATCAGGATGACGCCGATGGTGCCGCCGATGACGGCGAGAGCGCCGGAACCGAACGTGACCTCCGCGAGCAGGCGGAGGGTCTCCTTCTTGTAGTGCACGGCCGTCTTCGGGATCCACCCGATCGCGCGTCCGTAGAACGACATCTGTTCACCGGCACGGTCCAGCACACCGAGCGGAGCCGAGGCCGCGCTACGGAGCCGGAGCAGGGTGCGGTCTCCACGACCACGAGCGATGGTCATGCTCACCCTCCCTTCGCAGGGACGACCTGCAGGTAGACCAACGTCATGATCAGGTTGGCGAAGAACAGGATCAGGAACGTGATGACGACGGTCTGGTTCACCGCTTCACCCACGCCCTTCGGACCGGGATTGGGATGCAGTCCCTTGTAGGACGCGATGACGCCGGCGATGAGACCGAACACGACGGCCTTGAGCTCACCGACCCACAGGTCGGGCAACTGCGCCAACGTGGAGAACGACGCCAGGTACGCACCGGGCGTTCCGTCCTGCAGGATCACGTTGAAGAAGTAGCCACCGGCGATGCCGATGACCGAGACCAGGCCGTTGAGCAGCAGCGCGACGAGAATCATCGCGAGGACGCGGGGAACGACCAGGCGCTGCACCGGATCGATGCCGAGCACCCGCATGGCGTCGATCTCCTCGCGGATCGTGCGCGAACCGAGGTCGGCCGTCACGGCCGATCCCGCCGCACCCGCGATGAGCAACGCCACCACGATGGGACTGCCCTGCTGGACCACTGCCAGCACGCTGGCGGCACCGGTGAAGGACTCGGCGCCGAGTTGCTTGATCAGCGACCCGGTCTGCAGGGAGACCACAGCGCCGAACGGAATGGCGACCAGCGCAGTCGGAAGAATGGTGACGCTGGCGATGAACCAGGCCTGTTCGATGAATTCGCGGAACTGGAAGGGGCGACGGAAGGTATTCCGCGCGACATCGACGAGAAGTTCGACGATGTTTCCTGCCTGGGCCAGCGCTGCAGTGCCCGACTTGAGAATCGGGTTCTTCGTTTTCGCCATTGTTTTCGGTCAGCCCCGCGAGCCACTGGAAGGGAGACCGTCGTTCCGGTCCTGGCCGGGCTCGCTCCATCCCTGGTTGCTGTAGCCCTGGTCGTAGGTCTGGCCCTGGTCGTAGGTCTGGCCCTGGTCGTAGGTCTGGCCCTGGTCGTAGGTCTGACCGCCGTAGGCCGGCTGCTGGTCGTAGCCCGACTGCTGACCGTACGACTCCTGGTGGCCCTGCTGAGCACCCGCGTAGGCCGGCTCCGCCTGACGGCCGTCCTGGCTGTCGGCCTCGTCGAGACTCTGCTGGATGGCGTGCTGTGCGTGCTCGGGCAGCGTGTGCATGATGCTGCGCACCCGGTCGCGGCGACGATCCACGGCCTGACGACGAGGCATGCCGGGCGTGGGGTCCATCTGCGGCATGATGCCCTCGACGTCCTCGACACCGCCGAGATTGTGACCGGCGTCGGAGAGGGCCTGCTCCTGGCGCATCTGCGCCTCGTCCTTCTCCTCGCTCATGCCGATCGGCCCGATCATGGTGCCGTTCAGGAACTGCTTCACGGCGGGCTCGTCCGAGGTGAGCAGCACCTCGCGCGGACCGAACATGACGAGGTTCTTGCGGAACAGCATGCCGATGTTGTCCGGCACCGTGCGCGCGAGATTGATGTTGTGCGTGACGATCAGCATCGTCGCGTCGATCTGGGCGTTGATGTTGAGCAGCAGCTGGCTGATGTAGGTGGTGCGCACCGGGTCGAGGCCCGAGTCGGGCTCGTCCACCAGGATGATCTCGGGGTCGAGGACGAGCGCACGCGCCAGACCGGCACGCTTGCGCATACCGCCGGAGATCTCGCCGGGGAGCTTGTTCTCGGCGCCGGTCAGACCGACCAGCTCGAGCTTCTCCATGACGATGCTGCGAATCTCGTCCTCCTTCTTCTTCGTGTGCTCACGAAGCGGGAAGGCGGTGTTGTCGTACAGGTTCATGGAGCCGAAGAGGGCGCCGTCCTGGAAGAGCACGCCGAACAACTTGCGGATCTCGTAGAGCTCCTTGGACGAGCACTCCATGATGTCCGTGCCGTCGACGACGATCGATCCCTCTTCCGGACGGAGAAGGCCGATGAGCGACTTGAGGAAGACGGACTTGCCGGTACCGGACGGCCCCAGGAGAGCACTGACCTCGCCCTTCGGGAGCGTCAACGTGACGTCCTGCCAGATCTTCTGCACACCGAACGACTTGGTCAATCCCTCGACCGAAACCTCGACACCCACTTGGATCCCTCCCACTGCTCGTCGCACACGACGCGAACGCGTCGACACCGGTGTGCGTCGCGTCACTCTAACTCAGCCGAGTGGTCGCAACGACCACGGACCTTACCGCCCAGTAACACGTCCCCCGACCTGGCCGCAGTCTCCGGTTAGAAGTGTGACCCATGAACGCCCGATTCACGAGGGAACGGAGCCGACAAGGCCGAAATTGGTGGCGGCAGTGCACGCCGGGGCGTTCCGGTGTCGCTCCGTCCGGCGCGCGCCGAGCGCTCCCACCTGCGGCGTCGTACGGCGTCACCGGCTCGCCGAGGCAACTCTGTGACGTCACACCGACTTCTCCCGCGCTCCCGCCGTTAGCGTCGACAGTGCCGTCGTGACACCTAGCGTTGCGCTCGCGCACGACACTCGCCGCGCTGTATCCACGGGCGAGGTCCGGGGGAAAACGGGGGATCACGCCATGGGCAGCAGCTCGAAGGACGACACGGGGACGTCCGCGTCACGGGGGCACTCGACGTTCGGGATCCGAACCGAGATCGGTCGACGCCGGCAGCTCGCGGCGTTCGGCGTCATCTGCATCGCGGAGCTCCTCATCGTCCTCGACATGACGATCATCAACGTCGCGCTGCCGTCCATCGGCATCGAACTGTCGACGGGCATCTCGGGACTCCAGTGGGTGGTGGACGCGTACACGCTCACCTTCTCCGGTCTCCTCCTGGCGTTCGGCAACCTCGGTGATCGATACGGGCGCAAGCTCTTCCTCGTCGTCGGCCTGACCGGCCTGGGTACCGCGTCGGTGATCGGTGCGCTCGGCGACTCCCTCGTGCACGTCCTGACCTCACGCTCGATCATGGGTGTCTTCGCCGCGATGGTCCTGCCCGCGACCCTGGCCGTCATCACCAACCTGTTCCCGAAGCCGCAGGAACGTGCCCTCGCCATCGGCGTGTGGTCGTCCATCGCCGGCGTGGCCGTCGCGATCGGACCGGTGTCGGGCGGCTGGCTGCTCGAACACTTCTCCTGGCACTCGGTGTTCTGGATGAACGTCCCCGTCGCCCTCGTCGCCGTCGTGCTCGTGGTGCTCGTCGTCCCCGAGTCGAAGGCCTCGGCGGTGGGCCCGCTCGACGTGCCCGGCGTGATCCTGTCGATCGCGGGCGTCACCCTGCTGGTGTTCGTGGTCATCGAGGCACCCAACTTCGGCTGGACGTCGTGGCGGACGATAGGCGGACTCGTGCTCGCCGCGGCGTTCCTCGTGCTGTTCGTCCGGCGGGAGCGGCGCATCTCGTCCCCCGTCCTCGACGTGTCGCTGTTCCGCATCCGCCCGTTCGCGTGGCCCGCCGTGTCGATCGCGGTGGGGTTCTTCAGCCTCTTCGGCTTCCTGTTCCTCATCACCCAGTACTTCCAGGGAGTGCGCGAGTACTCCCCTCTCGCATTCGGAATCGCGACACTGCCGTTCGCCGCCGCACTCGCCGTCAGCTCTCCGGTCTCGACGATCGTCGCGCAGAAGATCGGCACGATGCCCGTGCTCGTGACGGGTCTCGTCCTCATCGGGGCGGGCCTGCTCGTCGCGGGACGCGTCGAGATCGACAGCTCCTACCTGACGCTGGTGCTGCCCGCGATGCTGTTGCTCGCGGTCGGCATCGCGATCATCCAGGGCCCCGCGACGGAATCCATCATGTCGTCCCTCCCCCTCGACGAGGCCGGAGCCGGCGCCGCGGTGAACGACACGACTCGCGAGATCGGCGGCACACTCGGTGTCGCGGTGCTGGGATCGATCGTCGCCTCCTACTACGTGTCGACGGTGCGGCCGCTCGTCGAACGGATCCCCACCGCCATCATGAGCGAGACGGAGAAGGGCTACGCGCAGTCCAGCGTGCTCAGTGTCATCGAGATCCAGAAGCGGGACCTGCCCGCGATGTTCGAACCGCAACGCGCACAGTTGATCCTGGAGATGAAGGAAGCTGCGCTGCGCGGCTCGTCCATCGCGGCCTACGTGGCGGCGGGAGCCGTGTTCGTCTGTGCCGCACTGGTCTTCTTCTTCTTCCCGGCGTCGTATCGCACGACGGGCATGCTGGCGCCGCAGACCTCCGACGAGCGCGCGGTGGACCGTCTCGCCGCAGCGAAGGACGCCGGTTCTGCCCCGAGCAGCGGCCCGGACTCGCCGTCATGACCGGCCGGCACGCCGCTCCGCCGCCGCGGTCGTCGTCCCACCTCCTCTCGTCACCGCGGCGGATGATCGCCTTCCTCGTCATCTGTCTCGTCGAACTGCTGGTCGTGCTCGACAACACCGTCGTCAACGTCGCTCTGCCCGACATCTCCACCGACCTCCGTGCCGGCTTCACAGGACTGCAGTGGATCGTCGACGCGTACATCCTCACGTTCTGCGGTCTGCTGCTGGCCTTCGGCAACATCACCGACCGCATCGGACGACGACGCATGCTGCTGATCGGCGTGATGGGGCTCGCCGCGACGTCGGTGGTCGGCGCGGTCGCCGACGACCTGCCACAGCTGATCGCCTCGCGGGCCCTGATGGGCGTTTTCGCCGCCGCAGCGCTGCCGGCGACCCTCGCCGTCATCATCGATCTGTTCCGTACTCCCGCCGACCGCGCGGTGGCCATCGGCGTGTGGGCCTCGATCGCCGGCGTCGCCATCGCCATCGGCCCGGTCTCGGGCGGATGGCTCATCGAACACTTCACGTGGCACTCCGTGTTCTGGCTCAACGTCCCGGTCGCCGCCGTCGCGGTGATCGGCATCGTCGCCGTGGTGCCCGAATCCCGCGCCGCGTCCACCGGTCCGCTCGATCTACCCGGTGTCGCCCTGTCCTTCGCGGGGGTCTCGCTCCTGGTGTACGCACTCATCGAAGCGCCGGGTCACGGCTGGGTGACCGTGCCCACGCTCGGCGGGATCGCGGTGTCGTTGATTCTGTTGTCCACCTTCGTCGTACGCCAGTCCCACGTACCGAGCCCGATCCTCGACGTGCGCCTGTTCCGGTTGCGCCCCTTCGCGATGCCGGCGCTCGCGATCTCGATCGCCTACTTCTCCCTCTTCGGGTACGTCTTCCTCATCACTCAGTACTTCCAGGGCGTCCGCGGCTACTCGCCGCTCGAATTCGGTGTCGCGACACTGCCGTTCGCGGTCGCGCTCGCGGTGAGTGCACCGACCGCGACCTCGCTGGCCCAGCGGATCGGCACCATGCCGGTGATCGTCGCGGGCCTGCTGCTGGTGGGCGTCGGCATGGTCATGGCGGGACAGGTGGGCATCGACAGCTCGTACGTCGGGTTGCTGCTGCCCACGATGATCGTGCTCGCGGTCGGTATCGCCGTGATCCAGGGTCCCGCGACCGAGTCCATCATGTCGTCCGTCCGCATCGACGAAGCCGGTGCCGGCTCGGCGGTGAACGACACGACGCGGGAACTGGGCGGCACTCTCGGTGTCGCGGTTCTCGGATCGGTGACCGCGTCGTACTACAACACCACCGTCGGCCCGCTCGTCGCGACCATCCCGTCGGAGATCCTCCCGGACCGCGACCGGGAGTACGTGAACGGCAGCGTCCTCAGCGTGCAACAGATCCAGCAGTACCCGGTCCCCGAGATGTTCTCCGCAGTGCGCGACAACCTCGTCCTGTCCATGAAGGACGCCGCGATGGCCGGGTCCGAGGTGGCGTCCTACATCGCCGCCGCGGCCGTGTTCGCCTGCGCGATCGTCGTCGCGATCATGCTTCCCCGCCACCACCGCACCACAGGAGTCGTCATGACCTGTCCCGAGGACACCACCCGTCAGTTCAGTGCGGACGAACGGTGAGCGGCCTGACCGTCGCCGTGACCGGCGCGACGAGCGATTTCGGCGCCGTCATTCTGCCTGTGCTGCTGAATGATCCGGAGATCGACCAGGTCATCGGGCTGGGTCGTCGAGCACCGCGCGTGCGGCACCCGAAGCTCCGCTCGATCGCGATGGACATCCGCTCTCCCGAACTCGAGACGGCCTTCGCCGGCTGTGACGTGGTGATCCACCTGGCCTTCGTCGTCGAGGAGCAGCGTGACAAGGCTGCGATCCACGCGACCAATCTGGAGGGCTCGCGCAACGCCGTCGAGTGCGCGCACCGGGCCGGTGTGCGCTCGATGGTCATCGCCTCGAGCGTCAGCGCCTACGGACGCGAGGACCTCCCGGTGCCCGTCACCGAGGAGGAGTTCCCGACGTCGGATCCGTTGCGCTACTACTTCTTCGACAAGGCCGAGGTGGAGCACTTCGTCGAGTGGTGGCTGCGTCGCCACGAGGGCGGCATGACCATCTCGATGCTGCGCCCCACCTACATCGTGGGCACGCACTTCTCGAACGACGGCATCGACACGCTCACCCAGTCCGTGGTGGCCTTCCCCGATCCGGCGCAGTCCCGCTACCAGTTCCTGCACGAGGACGACCTGGCCGACGCCTTCCACCGGGCCGTCCGGACACCCCTGAACGGTCCCTTCAACCTGGGTCCGCGCGACTGGCTCGGGGTGCGCGAACTCGGCGCGATGCAGGGCCAGTTGGTGCTGCCGATACCGCTTCGAGTCCTGCGCACCGTGGTCGATCTCGCGTACGCGCTCCGCGTCCTGCCGTTCTCCAGCCACTGGATCTCCTCGGGCGAGGCAGCCGTGGACTCGACGGCCTTCGAACGCGCCACCGGGTGGACCCCGACGATGTCGTCCGCCGAGGCCGCGGCCGTGATGGTGCTGCTCAACGGCCGCCCCATCCTGTCGACCCGCCACGCCCCGGCTCGCCATCACGTGTGCGAGGCGGCCCTGGACGGCGCCACCCGCCGCGTGCGGACCTGGGGCGACGTGGACCCCGACGTGAAGGCGTTCAGCGTCGAACTCGATCGCGCGATCACGTCGTGCGAGCACCGCCAGATCCCCACGCCCAGCGGGTCCGTACACGCGGAGATCCACGAGGGCACCGACTCCTCGGCTCCCACCGTCCTTCTCGCGCTCCCCCGCGGTACCCACGCGCGATACGCCACCGGACTGGCACGGACTCTTGCCGACGAGGGTCCGCGGGTCGTGCTGCTCGACGCCCCGGGACACGGACTCGGCACCGGGATGCGCGGGCGCGCCGGACGCCGGGCACGAGCCGAGGCGATCGACGCCGCGGCCGGTGAGTTCGCGGGGACCGACGTTCTCCTCGTGCGGGTTCCGCGCACCAGGACTCGGCGGACGGCCACGGCACTGCGCCGTGGGGACGACACCCTGACCGCGGTTCCGGGCACGGACGGTCTGCTCGCCGCACGGAGCGGACCGCGCCTGCCCCGACGTCTGCGGGGAGCCGAACACAAGGCACCGCACACGGTCTCGGGTTCCTACCGGACCGTGCCGGTGCCGCGCGGAACCACTCTCACGTCCGGCCGTGGTCAGCGCCGGTTGCAGGAGGCGATCCTGCGCGCACTCCCCCGCCGCAGATGAGAGGGCTCAGGCCCGGAGGGCGAGCCACGACTGGGTGAATTCGCGCTCGGCGGAGAAGCTCTTGTCGATCTCGCCGACCATGATCTTCTCGACCACCGGACCCATCACCGGGATCGACGCGTCGACCGTACCGACGAAGCGGAGCACGCACTGCTGTGTTCCGGTCGCGAGGAGTTCGAGTTCCCCGTCGATGACCACGGGCATCCGGATGACCCGCAGGGTGTAGTGGCCCTGCGCGGACCCGTCCTCGCGCACCGACTGCCACGACTCGGTGCACCGTGCCGACATCGACGCTCCGGCGAAGCGCTGCAATGCCTTCGGCAGTGCCGCCGCCTCGAGGTCCTGGTCGACCACCGAGGTGGTCAGACCCTCCTCGACGCGATGCTCCACCACTCGACTGCCGCCACCGATCTCGGCGATCCGGTCCAGCCAGTACCTCTCGTCGGTGAGGGTCGCGTGCAGCACCGCGGCGGCACAGTCGTACGTCGTGCGCTGGTCGACCTGCGTCGTCACAGGGTCAGACCGACGCCGGTGCGGCGAGTGCCGCTCCCACCTCGGCCGGGGCCGAGTCGGGAGTGGGCGAGTTCTCGCCGAGGAACAGGCCCATCTTCTCCACGACGTAGTCGAGCTGGGTGGTGGTGTGGTCGGGCTGGACGCACAGACGCAGGAGTGCGCCGTCACGGGCCACCGCGGGGAACATGGCGGCGGACGCGAAAATGCCCGCGTCCCACAGCTTCCGCCAGGTGTTCACCGTTCGTAGATCGTCGCGAACGTTCACCGGGACGATGGGCGAGACCATGTCGGTCCCGTCCGGGAGGGGACTCGGCGCGTGGACGTCGACGCCGGCCGCGACGAGCCCGTCGTGCAGGTAGCGCGCATTGGCGAGGGTACGGGTGGCGCGCTCGGCGCCCTCCTCGGTCTGCATGAGCTGCACCGAGGCGAGGGCCGCACCCAGAGCCGCCGGCACGCCTGCGGTGGTGAACAGGAACGTGCGTGCGTGCACGCGCATCGCGTCGACGATGTCCTTGGAACCGGCCACGAAGCCACCCGAGGATCCGAGACCCTTGGAGAGGCAGCCCATCCGGGCGTCGATGTCGTCCTCGATGCCGAACAGCTCGGCGGCACCGGTGCGCTTCGCGCCCATGACCGCGACACTGTGCGCCTCGTCCACGAACAGCGCCGCGTCGTACTTCTCGCAGACGGCGGCGATCTCGTCGAGGGGGGCCAGATCACCGTGCATCGAGTAGAGGCCGTCCACGACCACCATGACGACACCGGTGGAGCGGGAGAGTTTCTCCTCCAACAGATCCACTCGGTTGTGGCGGAAGGCGCGGATGGTGGCACGCGAGAGGCGGCAGGCGTCGTAGATGGACGCGTGCGCGGCCGAGTCGACGATGATGGTGTCACCGACACCGCACAGCGCACTGATGCCGCCCAGGTTCGCCTGGTAACCGGTCGTGAAGACCAGCGCCTGCTCGGTCCCGTGCCAGTCGGCGAGCGCTTCCTCGAGCTCTGTGTGCAGCGAGATGGTGCCGTTGAGCAACCGGCTACCCGTGACCGTTGCGCCGTATTTGTCCAGTGCTGCAGCGGCTCCCGCGCGCACCAGCGGGTGATCGGCGAGGCCGAGGTAGTTGTTGGAACCGAGCATGATGACGCTGCGGTCCTCCACGTCGACGACCGGCGCGTTGACCGATTTCATGACGCGGAAGAACGGGTTCTGGTCGTGCTTGGTCAGGACACGGTGGGCCCAGATTCGCTTGTCGTGGCGGATTCGGTCGAGCATTCTCTGCGAGCTCATGTTCGCTCCAAGATCGGGGGATCGGTACGTGACGCGAGTGCGCTCGTCGGTCCGGAAGACCCGTGCGACGGGACACGTCTGTGATTCGAGCCTACGGTCAGCACGGGCGACCCGAGGGTGCCGCGACCTGTGAGTAGTTGCCAACGAACACGATTGCCCTTGTGTCTTGCAACAGCAGTTGAGACGGGCGCCATCGAGGCAGTCACCGACCCCGAATACTGCGGTATCGAGTGACGTGCTGGCACCGTGTCCCACACCGGTGTCAGCCACGGTCACCCTTCTTCGACGAAAGGCCGGTACGTGTCCGTTCTCGCTGACAGAGCAGCTCTCGCGTCCGACGGGACCGCGCAGCCGTCGCGGCTCATGTCCACCGAACGCGCCACGCTCCGTCGTCTGCTGCCCGCCCTCGCCACCTACCTCGAGGCCACACCCCTGTCCGTGCTCGAGGCGCCCGGCAGCGACGCCATCGCGACGTTCCGCGACGCGGGCGGATGCGGACTCATCGCACCCACCTCGCTCGGCGGGCTCGGCGCCACCGCCGTCGAGGCACTGCGCGTCCACCGAGCCATCGGCGCGGCCTCCCCGTCGCTCGCCGCCGCTGTCACGATGCACCACCTGTCGATCGCCACGATCATCGAGATCGCCATGGCAGGCCCCGAGGAGGAGCTGCCGCTCGTCGCCGGCCTCATCGAACAGAAGTCGATCATCGCGTCCGGGTTCGCGGAAGGCGTGGGCAGCACGCTGGTGCCGTCCGTGGACGCCTACTACGACGACGGCGACTACGTCGTCAACGGCAGCAAGAAGCCGTGCAGCCTGTCGGCCTCGATGGACTTCCTCGCCGCCAGCGTCGCGACGCGCGAGAAGAAGGGTGGAAAGACGCGCAAGGCGGTCGCGCTCATTCCTGCGTCGATGCCCGGCGTCTCGGTGCGTCCGTTCTGGACGACGCCCGTTCTCGCGGGTGCCGAGAGCGAGGAGGTCGTCCTCGAGGACGTGCGAGTGCCGGTGTCGCTGACCATGGTCGGCGCGCTGGACGATCCGGAAGGCATGCACGAACTCACCGGGTTCCTGTGGTTCGGCATTCTCGCGTCCGCCGGGTACATCGGCGCAGCCACGGCGCTCGTAGAGCGTCTCGTGGGGCACCCGAAAGTCAGCGACAGCGTCTACACCTCGGCGGCCGCCGAGCTCGAGGCAGCGATCGCGGGCCTCGAAGCAGTTGCCGCGGCGATGGACTCGGGTGAGCGCGGTGCCGACCTCTCGGCGCGGCTGTTGTTCTGCCGCATCGCACTGCGCGGCGCTCTGCGCCGCGCGGTCGACGCCGCCGTCACCGCCCTGGGCGGCATCGCCTTCATCACCGATCCCGACATCGCGTACCTGCAGTCGGTCGTGTCCGCCTTCGCGTTCCACCCGCCGTCGATCCGGGAGACCGAGTCCTCCTTGGCTGCCTACCACCGCGGCGAGAACTTCTCTCTGGCCTGACGCGGCCCCGGGTCACCGGACGCGGGTGCCGAAGACGACGAGGTTGTTCTCGTAGGACCCCGCGTCGTCGTCGAAGACACCGGCACACGTGATCAATCGGAGCTCGTCGCGCGGGACGGCGCCGAACACGCGCGCCGTCGGAAACTCGGATTTCGCGTAGTCGCCGATGTCCGTGACCCGGTACCCGGCCTCGATGCCCTCTGTCGTGGTGACCGTGACCTCGTCTCCCACCGACAGACCGCGGAGGCGGAAGAACACGGCAGGGCCCGTGGTCGAATCGACGTGACCGGCCAGCACCGTGGGTCCGACCTGATCGACCGCACCGGGACGCCCGGGACGCCCGCCGCCGGTGAACCATCCGACGTCGCCGTGATCCTCGGGAACCGCCATGGTGTTGTCCGAGTTCAGACCCAGCTCGATCAACGGTTCGTCCAGATCCATCGCGGGTGCCGACACCCGCGCCGGGACAAGAGGCCCCGTCTCGGACACAGCGGCGGCAGCAGGAGACGTCGCGGACACCGCCGTCTCCGTGGGCGGTGCGGCCGGTGGTCGCGCACAGGCGACCACCAGCCCCACCAGGAGGAACGCACTCGCGCGCGTCGACCATCTCATTCGCGTCGGTCGATCAGGAGTTCCGCCGACGGGCGACGCCCAGCCCGACGAGGGCTGCCACGCCCAGAACGGCAGCACCGGCACCCGCGACGGTCGCAGTCGAACTGTCGGTGACGGATCCACCGGCGCCCGTCTCGACACCGCCGACAGGAATCGGGGTCAGCTGTCCGCGCACAGCGCCGGCGGCGAAGGCGGTGGTGTGACTGTCCGCGGCGAACCCGGCGGCGTTCGCCTCGATGGCCGCGAGGTCGAAGTTCGTTCCGGTGTCGGCACCGTTCGCCATCACGCCGGTCGTGAACGGCCCCTGCAGGCAGCCGCTGCTGGTGCGGGGTCCGTCGCCGACCGGAGACGGGTTCGGGAACGCGATGCGCGGCGGACCCGCGGCACCCACTGCTGCCTGATGAATGTGCGTCGCCGTCTTCGCCGGCGACATGTAATCGCCGGTGACGCCCTCGAGGGTGATGTCGTAGCAGACGATGTTCTCGTCCGAGTTGATGCGGAACGTGAACGTGCCGGTCGCACCCGGCTCACCCGGTGTCGCGACGCCGTCCGCGTTCAGAACCTGGTCGGGTGTCGCCATGGCCGTGAAGGCGCTGGTGAACGACGACGGCTCGCCGACGGGTGTCTCTGCTGCCGCGGGGGCCGCGGTGAATGCGAGGAACGCCGCGGCGCCTCCGGCAACGATGATCGTTCCTCGTGCTGTGCGTGTCGTCATGATGGTCGTACCTTCCGATCGGGATGCGCGGACGTCCTTCGAGAGGGGATACGTCCGGAACGTCCGATCCGTTCATGTCGATCGAACGTCGTCGCGTTTCTCGACGTACACCCACCATGGAGGTCGGAGCGGCGTCGACGGTGAGTAGGGTTCGTCCTGCACGGGCACCGGCGGACGACACCGCTCCCCCGACATCGAGGGAGCCGACGCTGACGATCTTCCGGTCGCGCGAGAGCAGGACGTTCGATCTCGCGGCTGCCTACGACGACCACGCCTCGTCCCTGTTGGGTTTCGCCGTGAACGTGTTGCAGGACCGTGTCGCCGCCGAGGACTGCGTGCAGGAGACCTTCGTGCGGGCATGGCGAGCGCGGGACAGGTTCGACGAGTCCCGTGGTGGAACCCGCACCTGGCTCTTCGCGATCGCGCGCAACGTCGTCACGGACAGTCTGCGGGCGCGCGGCCGCACCCCTCCGGTCGCGTCGTCACCGGTGGCGGAGGGTGATGCCGTCGAACCCGATCGCAGCGATCACGTCCTGACCCGGATGCGGGTGGTGGAAGGTCTGGCCACCCTGTCCCCCGAACATCGGCAGGTGGTGGTGGCCATCCACCTGACCGGCCTGTCCTACGCGGAGCTGTCGGCGGGGACAGGCGTCGCGATCGGCACCCTGCGCACCCGCGCGTACTACGCACTACGTGCACTGCGCGCCCACTTCGACGGTCAGGAGACCTGATGACTCCGGGACATCCGCGACGCGAGGAGTTGATCGCGGCCGCAGCGGCGGACGACCTGACCGACGCCGAGCGGCGCGAGCTTCACGCTCTGGAGGCCGAGGACGCCTCGATAGCCGCAGAAGTCCGAACGATGCGGGAAACGGCCACGTCGCTGGGATCGGCAGCCGGTCTGACCTGGGTCGATGCGGAACCCGGTGACCTGCTTCGACGACGCATCGTCAGACCGTCCGCACGCGGTCGCCTCGTCCCGGCCGCTGCAGCTGTCGCCGGAATCGCGGTGGGCGTCGCGGCGGTGCTCGGTGTGCAGACGGTCGGCACCCGAGGTGACGCGACACCCGCCGACAGCGCGATCGCGGTGGCCGAGAGCGCGGGACCTCCGGGCGAACTGGGCGCCTTCGAAACGGTCGACTTCACGGAGACAGCGCTCGACGTGAGTGTCGACGGTGGTCTCGTCGCCCACACCTGGGGAACGGAGACCGTCCTGGAGATGCAGGGCGTCCCGCAGAACGCGGCCTTCGAGGTGGTGCTGGTGGATCGGGCCGGAGCGGATCGATCGTCGGGCAGCTTCCTCGGCTCCGCCGTGACCATCGACTGCCGCATGAACGCCGCAGTGCTGCGTCCCGACGTCGCGGAGATCGAGATCCGGGCCGCGGGCGGCGGCATTCTCGCCCGCGCCGCGCTGCCCACCGTGGGCTGACCTCGCGCACCGTCCCGAGACGCGAAAAGCGGCCGTACCCCGAGGGGTACGGCCGCTTCTCGCGCTGTGGGGCTAGATCACTTGATGGAGATCTTCGCGCCGGCAGCTTCGAGCTTCTCCTTGGCGGCGTCGGCAGCAGCCTTGTCCACCTTCTCCAGGATGGCCTTCGGAGCGCTCTCGACGAGGTCCTTGGCTTCCTTCAGGCCCAGGCCGGAGACGACCTCACGGACGACCTTGATGACCTGGATCTTCTTGTCGCCGGCGCCCTCGAGGACGACGTCGAACTCGTCCTGCTCCTCAGCGGCCTCGGCGGGAGCAGCTGCTCCGCCTGCGGCAGCAACGGCGACGGGGGCAGCTGCGGTGACCTCGAAGGTCTCCTCGAATGCCTTCACGAACTCGGAGAGCTCGAGGAGGGTGAGCTCCTTGAACTGGTCGAGCAATTCTTCGGTGCTGAGCTTCGCCATGGTGGCGGTCCTCTCTGTAAGTCCTTGTCGCCGATCCGGGGACAGGAGATTGCGTGCAGGCCGGAGGCCGGCCACACGGGGTGGTGTGCAGTCCTTGCGGATCAGCTATTCGGCAGCTGCGGCTTCCGGCGCCGAAGCGCCCTCTTCTGCAGCCTTCTTCTCCTGCAGCGCAGCCGCGAGACGCGCGACCTGCGAAGCGGGAGCGTTGAACAGGCCTGCGGCCTTTGCCAGGTTGCCCTTCATCGCACCGGCCAGCTTGGCCAGCAGGACCTCGCGGGATTCGAGATCCGCGATCCTGTTGACCTCGTCCACGGACAGCGCGCGGCCGTCCATGTAGCCGCCCTTGATGACGAGCGCCTTGTTGTCCTTGGCGAACTGCTTGATCGCCTTGGCAGCGTCGACCGGCTCACCATCGATGAATGCGATGGCGGTCGGGCCGACGAACAAGTCGTCGAGGCCTTCGATGCCAGCATCAGCTGCGGCACGCTTGACCAGGGTGTTCTTGGCGACGGAGTACGTAGCTCCGGTACCGAGGGCCCGACGGAGCTCCGTCAGACGGGTGACCGACAAGCCACGGTATTCCGTGACGACGGCCGCCGTGGCGCCCTTGAACTGCTCGGAGATCTCCGCGACCGCGGATACCTTCTCAGCCTTTGCCATACTTCGCCTCCTCTCGTTGCGTCGAGTCGGCCCGGCCCGAACAAGCAGAAACGCCCCGGTGCAGGGCACACGGGGCGTGAGAATGCATGCAGACGAGCCTGCACGAATTCCTGGTCCTCGGTCCTCCTGCGTGGGTCGCCGGCTCGGCCGGACCTTCAATCGCCTTCTCCGGAGAGCGGACGATGACCAACGGTCTTGGGTGGAACAGATCAGGTGGAACCCACATGAGGTGAGCTCCGTCGACAAGGGTACCCCGGGGTCGTACAGCAGCCCAAATCACCGCTGCCGAGGCTCCCGAGGTTGGAACACGAGCCGCGCGGGAACACCACGAGCATGGCCAATTATCGCGTACTCGACCCCACCGGATCCGTCGTCGCCACCAAGGAGATCCCCAACTCCACCGACGCCCACAGCTGGTTCAAGGAGAGCAAGTCCGACGACGCCGAGCTCGGCTGGCGTCTCGAGGTGGAGCACGACGGCGAATGGGCGTTCTTCAGTGACAGCGAGGGAACTCCCGAGGGCGGGAAGTAGCACCGTACTCGTCTGGTGACATCGAACGACGGCGTGTCCTCGTCGTTGTCGAAGGACCGGGAATGGCGTGTTGTGTACCGCGTGTCACAGCCATGAGGTTGACTCGACGTTCATGACGACGACATCGGCTCATGCACTGGTGCAACCCGAGCACGTCGTCTCGCCCTTCCACCGAGATCCCACCGGCGGCGCCGACGGTCGAGCATGGGCAGAACTCGTGGAGTCCGCTCCGGAGTTCCCCCGTGTGCACATCGACCGCGGCGCCGCCGTCACGATGACCGACGGTGCCGTTCTCCGCGCCATCGTCGTGTTGCCCGCCGACGCGAGTGGACGGTCCGTCTCGTCCCGCTTCCCGGTCGTCCTCAACATCACTCCGTACAACTCGGTCCTGCTCGACTCGATCGACGCACTCCTCGCCGCTCCCGTGCTGGGACCGGCACTGCGGCGCGTGTCTCGGTCCGTCGATCTCTCGGGGACCCCGTTCGACGGCATCTCCGAGATCACCCGTGTCGTCGCGGGCGGTGCGGCGGACCTGCTCACCGTGAATCGTCATCTCGTCCGCAGCGGCTACGTGCAGGTCATCGTCGACGCGCGCGGCACCGGTTCCTCGTCCGGCGTGTGGGACACCCTCGGCCCGCGTGAACAGCTCGACACCCTGGAGATCCTCGAGTGGATCCGGGCGTCGCCGTGGTGCGACGGGCGCGTCGGTATGGCCGGCATCTCCTACTCCGCCATCAACTCCCTGCAGGCCGCCGCCGCGGGCAGCGCGGGACCGGACGCCGTGTTCGCCGTCGAGGGTTCCGAGGACATCGTCCGCGAGATCTTCGCCACCGGCGGCGCACCGTCGCTCTTCATCCCCCTGTGGCTCACCGCCGTGAACACCCTCAAATGGGTTCCGGCAGTACAGATCCTGCGACGCGGCGGAGTCGGCTGGCTCGCGGATCGCGTACGATCCCCCGCCACCAACATCAGCAATCTGGTGAACGGGTTCCTCACCGGGTCGGACCCGCGCATCTACGACGACCCGTCCTTCGACACCATCGATCCCACCATCGAGGACATCGCGGTCCCCACGTTCCTCTACGGCTGCTGGCACGACATCTTCGGCGGCGCGGCACCCGACATGTACAACCGGCTCACCGTCGAACGCGGACGCAAACAACTTCTGGTGGGCGACGGGTACCACGGCAACCCCGGTATCGGCTTCGGTGAACCCGGGTTTCCGCCGCGACTCGACGTGCTCGAACGGGCCTGGTTCGACAAGTGGCTGCGCGGTATCGACAACGGCATCGACCGCTACGGCCCGGTCACGCTACGTCAACAGGGCGGCGGGTGGGCGGCGCACGGCCGGTTCCCGGCGCCTGCTGCCGTGGCTCGGCGTCTCTACCTGAGCGCCGACTCGTCCGGCACCGCGTCGCACAGTCGGCACGACGGGTCCCTGCACTTCGAGGCCCCGACCGGCACGGCCCGTCTGACGGTGAAGCCGGGGTTCCGCACCGTCGTCTCCCGCGACACCACGCAGGTACTGGCCGGCGTTCCGGCCGTTCTCGGCGGTGGCTTCACCTACGACAACCGCTTCGCGGAGGGCGACGCGCTCACGTTCACCACACCTCCCGTCGTGACCACCGTCGTCTACTCGGGCCCCGCCAACGTCCACGTCCGCACCGTCGCGCGCGCCCGCGAGTCGATGTGGGCCGTGATGCTGTGCGACGTCGCCCCCGACGGCACTCCCACCGTGCTCACCAACGGTGCGCTGCTGGCGTCGCGCCGCGCGATCGACGACGGGGAGAGCGTCCGCACCGAGTCGGGTGACTACCTGGTGGCTCACCATCCGCTCACGCGCGAGTCACTGCTCCCCGTGGTCCCCGGCGAACCGATCGTCCTCGACATCGAACTACTCTCGACCGAGGCGGTCCTGCACCCCGGACACCGCCTGCGACTCGACATCTTCGCGGCCGACGCGCCTCGATTCGTGCCGATCCTGCCCGATCGCCTCCGCACCCGATGGCGACCGCAGGACGTCGACCTCGACCCGACGGACCCCAGTTTCATCACGTTGCCGCTGCTCGGTGAGCCCGGCTGGTAAGGAGAACCACGTATGACAGGCACACCCGAGACCGGCCGATCCGAGACCCGCCGTTCCGAGACCTACGAGACCGAGGTGGAGGTACGCGCCGGCACCGCCTCGGTCGGCGCAGTCGACATCGCCTACGAGGACATGGGCGACATCGAGAACCCGCCGATCCTGCTCGTCATGGGACTGGGCTGCCAGCTGCTCACGTGGTCGATGCCGTTCTGCCGCAAGCTGATCGACGCCGGCTACCGCGTGATCCGCTTCGACAACCGAGACATCGGACTCTCGGGCAAGCTCGACGGGCAGCGCGTCACGGGGAACATCCTGTTGCGACTGGTCCGCCACGAACTCGGGCAGTCGAGCTCGGTTCCGTACACGGTGGTGGACATGGCCGAGGACACCGTCGGCCTGCTCGATCACCTGGGCATCGAGTCGGCCCACATCGTCGGCGCCTCGATGGGCGGCATGATCACCCAGGTGGTCGCGGGGTCGCACCCGGAGCGCATCCGCTCGGTCTCCATCCTCTTCTCCAGCACCAACGAGGCGTTCCTGCCGCCGCCGGACGTCCGTGCGCTCGCGCCACTGCTCAGGCCGCCGCCCAAGAACGCGACGAGGGAGCAGATCATCGAACACCAGGCGACGACGTTCCAGACGATCGGCAGCAAGCAGTTCCCCACCACGCGGGACGAACGTGTCGCCGACGCGACCGAGGCGTACGACCGCGGCTACTACCCGGCCGGCATCGTCCGCCAGCTCGCGGCGATCACCGGAACCGGGAGCCTCGCGAAGTACACGAAGCGGATCACGGCGCCGACCGTCGTCATCCACGGCACCGCGGATCCCCTCGTGCGTCCCGCCGGCGGGAAGGCCATCGCGCGGCACGTGGCCGGGTCCGAGCTGGTGCTCATCGACGGCATGGCGCACGACATCCCGAACGCCCTGGTGGACCGGGTGGTCGACGCGATTCTCACGAACGTCGCCAAGGCCTGAGAACGCGAAGAAGGCCGGCACCCCTCGCGGGGTGCCGGCCTTCTTCGGTGCTACGAGTGACTCAGGCGGTCGCGTCGTCCTCGAGGAGGTTCCGAGTACGGTTCGGGTCCACCGGGATGCCCGGTCCGGTGGTGGTCGAGACCGTGATCTTCTTGACGTAACGGCCCTTGGCCGACGACGGCTTCGCACGCAGGATCTCGTCCAGGGCCGCGCCGTAGTTCTCCACCAGCTTGGCGTCGTCGAACGACGCCTTGCCGATGACGAAGTGCAGGTTGGCCTGCTTGTCGACGCGGAAGTTGATCTTGCCGCCCTTGATGTCGCCGACGGCCTTGGTGACGTCGTTGGTGACCGTGCCCGTCTTCGGGTTCGGCATCAGGCCACGCGGTCCGAGAACGCGGGCGATGCGGCCGACCTTGGCCATCTGGTCAGGGGTGGCGATCGCTGCGTCGAACTCCAGCCATCCGCCCTGGATCCGCTCGATCAGGTCCTCTGCGCCGACCTCGTCCGCACCGGCGGCGACGGCCTCGTCGGCCTTCGCGCCTGCGGCGAAGACGATGACGCGGGCGGTCTTACCGGTGCCGTGGGGCAGGTTGACGGTGCCGCGCACCATCTGGTCCGCCTTGCGGGGATCGACGCCGAGACGCATCGCGACCTCGACGGTCGGATCGAACTTGCTCGACGCGGTGTCCTTGGCCAGCTTCGCCGCCGAGAGCGGCGAGTAGAGCTGGTCCTGATCGATCTTCGCTGCTGCGGCCTCGTAGGCCTTGCTGCGCTTTGCCATGATGATGTCCGTTCGTTGTTCGGAGCGTGGTTGACGAGCCTGGCCGGCTCTCCCACGTGATGCTGTGGAGCTGGTGAGCCGGTGGCTCAGCCTTCGACCGTGATACCCATCGAACGAGCAGTGCCGGCGATGATCTTCGCGGCCTGGTCGATGTCGTTGGCGTTCAGATCCTCGGCCTTGGTCTTGGCGATCTCGCGCACCTGATCCATGGTCACCGTGGCGACCTTGGTCTTGTGCGGCTCGCCCGAACCCTTGGCGACGCCGGCTGCCTTGAGCAGCAGCTTGGCAGCAGGCGGGGTCTTCAGCTTGAAGTCGAAGGTCCGGTCCTCGTAGACCGAGATCTCCACCGGCACGACGTTG
Source organism: Rhodococcus sp. PvP016 (assembly GCF_017832185.1). NCBI lineage: Bacteria > Bacillati > Actinomycetota > Actinomycetes > Mycobacteriales > Nocardiaceae > Rhodococcus > Rhodococcus sp. PvP016. The sequence continues at coordinate 260,385 of NZ_JAFIBH010000001.1, forward strand.
CCACGCTGCGACTCTGTCGCAGCGTTGTACGCCTTGCAGAACTCCATGATGTTGACGCCGTGCTGACCGAGGGCGGGGCCCACGGGCGGTGCCGGGTTGGCCTGACCGGCCTGGATCTGAAGCTTGATGATCCCGGCTAGCTTCTTCTTCTTGGGGGGCATCTGTGATTCCTAGGTTGTTGCGTGGTTCTCGGATGTCTTGCGGTACTGCCTGCAAGTTGTGGGGGGGTTCTGAGCGCCCTAGATCTTTGCGACCTGGGTGAAGCCCAGCTCGACCGGAGTCTCGCGGCCGAAGATGGACACCAGCACCTTGAGCTTCTGCTGCTCGGCGTTGACCTCGCTGATGCTGGCGGGAAGCGTGGCGAAGGGGCCGTCCATGACGGTGACGGACTCGCCGACCTCGAAGTCGACCTCGATGGCCGGCTTCGACGACGTCTCGCCCGCACCCTCGGCACCGGTGGCGGCGCCGGCGGTGGCCTTCTTCTTGTCCTCCTGCGGCATGAGGAACTTGACGACCTCGTTGATGGTCAACGGGGACGGGCGCGACGTGGCGCCGACGAAGCCGGTGACACCGGGAGTGTTGCGGACAGCACCCCAGGACTCGTCGTTCAGTTCCATGCGCACCAGGATGTAGCCCGGCAGCACCTTGCGGTTGACCTGCTTGCGCTGGCCGTTCTTGATCTCGGTGACCTCCTCGGTGGGAACTTCCACCTGGAAAATGTAGTCACCGACGTCGAGGTTCTGGACGCGGGTCTCGAGGTTGGTCTTCACCTTGTTCTCGTATCCGGCGTACGAGTGGATGACGTACCAGTCGCCGGGGGCGCGCCGCAGCGCAGCCTTCATCTCGGCGACAGGGTCGACCGGCTCCGCGTCGATGGGAGCGTCGTCGGCGACCACGGTGTCCACATCGGCGTCGACGGCGTCGGCGGTCTCGGTCTCGTCGGTGTCACCGGTCGCAGCAGCGACGTCGGCCGCGATGGCCTCGTCGGTCTCGCGGTCCTGTGCGGCCTGCTCCGCTTCGAGGCCCTGCTTGGTCGCCTCGACCTGAGCGTCGTAGGCGGCCACTTCGGTGGCGTCGTTATGGGGCGTGCTCACGAAAGGCACTCGCTTCCTGTAATCGTTCCGGTCGTACTCGGGGTGGTCGTGCGGACCTGCGTGTCCGGCCTCAGCCGAACAACCACTGCACTCCCCTGATGAACGCCAGGTCCAGCCCACTGATGTAGGCCACCATGAACGTCACGAACACCAACACCACAGCGGTGTAGGTGACCATCTGCTTGCGATTGGGCCAGATGACCTTGCGCAGCTCGGCGACGACCTCGCGGAGGAACTTGCGGAGCCGCTTGAAGATGTTCATCTTCGGCGTCGCCTCGGCGCGGGTGCGACCCTCGACGCGCGAGGCGGTCGCGACGGACTTGCCCGGGGTGGTCGTGGCGCCGGCACTCTTGGTCAGCGACGGTGCGTCGTCCGCAGACCGGGTCCGACGGGCCGCGCGCTTACCGGTGGGCCGCGCCGACTCGGAGGCAGCATCGTGGGCGGTGACAGCATCGTCGGCGGCGACAGCATCGTCCGCACCGAGGTCCTCGGACCCGTCGGAGCTGCTGTCGCGCGCGCCGCGCTGATCGCTCACGTCGTTCCTCTCGGTCGTCGGCAGGGTGTCTGCACTCGAATGCTCTGCATGACCACTGTCCGAACCACCGCATTCGAACGTGGCAGGGGCGACAGGACTTGAACCTGCAACCTACGGTTTTGGAGACCGTTGCTCTACCAATTGAGCTACGCCCCTTCGGCCGGATCGAGACCCGGCCGTACCGGCGACGGACAGCGCACAGCGCTGTACGACCCCGGAGATCTCAGTGTACTGCACGCGCGGACGCCCCCGAAATCGCTGACTCGCGCGGGCGATCGGAGGGACCGGATCAGGCCAGCTGGACGGTCGCGACGGCGCGACCGAAGATCTTCTTGCCCTCGTACTTCGCGGTGATCGCAACGACGGCCTTGCGGGTGTCCGCGTCGACCGACTTGATGCGACCCGTGAAATCGACCTTGGCCGGCTCCGTCTCCTTGACCAGCACCGGGCTGGTGAAGCGCACGTTGTACTCGGTGATGGCGCCCGGGTCACCCGACCAGTCGGTGACGAAGCCGGCGCCGAGTCCCATGGTGAGCATGCCGTGAGCGACGACGTCCGAGAGACCGGCCAGCGTGCGCGCGACCGGGTCGCTCCAGTGGATCGGGTTGGGATCGCCGGAGACGCCCGAGTAGTTGACGAGGTCACCGCGGGTGAGCTCGTAGGTGCGCTCGGGAAGATCGTCGCCGACGGTGACCTCGTCGAACTGCTTACGAGTCATGCTTCATGACACCTTTCGCCATCTCCAGCGCATCCTGGTCGGAACCGCCGCCGGTCTTCGCCACGAGCGTCGTCCAGGACGTCATGACGTCCTTGCCGGCCTCGTCCGTGACCATGTTCTTCGTGATGATGATGTCGCTTCCACCCATCTGGCGGAAGGACTCCAGGCTCACGTCGACGGTCAGGCGGTCCCCCGCCACGATCGGACGGTGGAACTCGAGACGCTGATCCGCCTGCATGATCTGCGACAGGTCGTACCCGGTGATGACCTCGTCGAACATGGCCTTCTGCGCGATGATGCCGACGACCGAGATGAAGGTGGCCGGTGCGACGAGATGCTCGTACCCGAGCTCGGCCGCGGCGTCCTCCGAGGAGTGCGCGGGATGATCGTTCTGCACGGCTCGCGAGTACTCGCGCACCTTCTCGCGCCCGATCTCGTAGAAGTCGGGCATGCGGTAGTGGTGCCCGACCATGCTGGCGGTGTGCACCGCCGGATCGACGGCAGGCGTGTCGCCTCGATCGGTAGCGGTTGCGGTGACTGTCACGTCGTCGACTCCCCCGAGAATGATGTGGAACTCACCACGGGACACCCGAGCGTGGGACGAGAGACAGTCCGGACGGCTCTGTCGGGCGAGTTCGAGACGGACGGCGCCGAGCCGACTGGGTCACCGGCACCTGAACACACGTCAGCGCTGCCCCGGCGACTGTGCCGGGGCAGCGCTGACGTGCGAATGATCAGCGAGATTCGCGGTGCGCGCGATGAGTTCCGCAGTTGGGGCAGAACTTCTTGATCTCGAGGCGATCGGGATCGTTGCGGCGATTCTTCTTGGTGATGTAATTACGGTGCTTGCACACCTCGCACGCCAAGGTGATCTTGGGCCGAACGTCAGTGGAGGAGGCCACGTCGATGCCTGCTTTCGGGTAGAGCGCGATACGGGTGCTGCGTCGGTCATGAATACCGGACCCCACTGCGCGCAGCAGCGGCGGAGTCCTCTGTCGAGTAGCGATGGCCGGACTTGAACCGGCGACACAACGATTATGAGTCGTTTGCTCTACCGACTGAGCTACACCGCCTCGGTGCCGGACGCCGGCCGGCGCACGGTCCCGCGAGCCCCCTAACGGAATCGAACCGTTGACCTTTTCCTTACCATGGAAACGCTCTACCGACTGAGCTAAGGGGGCAGGATCGGCGCACACGAGGTGCACGTCGAAGCCTTCGAAGACATTACACAGGGGTCAGACCGCTCGCCAAATTGCCTGGTGAACGAGTTGCACACGGCGTTTCGCGTACCGCTGTCCCCACCCGGACGACGAGACCCCGGCGAGGATTCTCGCCGGGGTCTCGTCGGGTGTGGCAGATGTAGGATTCGAACCTACGTAGGCATAAGCCGACGGATTTACAGTCCGCTCCCATTGGCCGCTCGGGCAATCTGCCGGGATGCTCCATGGCGCCGGACACTCGTCGAGTGACCGCTCCAGGTGCGATACGCAGAATACAACGACCGCACCCCTCGATGGCAAACCGGCTGGACACGCTACCGTCGGCACCGTACCGATCACGCACGAAGGAGTGTTGTCAGTGGCTGATTCGTCGTTCGACGTCGTGAGCAAGGTGGACCGCCAGGAGGTCGACAACGCTCTGAACCAGGCCGGCAAGGAACTGTCGACCCGCTTCGACTTCCGCGGCACCGGTGCGAGCATCGAGTGGTCCGGAGACGAGGCCATCGTCATCACCGCCGAGGCCGAGGAGCGCGCCAAGGCCGCTCTGGACGTCTTCAAGGAAAAGCTCATCCGACGCGACATCTCGCTCAAGGCCTTCGACGCCGGCGATCCCGTGCAGTCGGGCAAGACCTACAAGATCACCGGCACGCTGGTGCAGGGCATCACCACCGAGAACGCCAAGAAGATCTCGAAGAAGATCCGCGACGAGGGTCCCAAGGGCGTCAAGGCGCAGATCCAGGGCGAGGAACTGCGGGTGAGCAGCAAGAAGCGCGACGACCTCCAGGCCGTTCAGCAGCTGCTCAAGGGCGAGGACTTCGGCATCGCCCTGCAGTTCGTCAACTACCGCTGACTCAGCTGTAGGGGCCCGCCATGCGCTCGAGGCGGGCGATGCGCTCCTCCATCGGGGGGTGCGTGGAGAACAGCTTGCTCGCCCGGTCACCCGCCCGGAACGGGTTGGCGATCATCAGGTGCGACTGGGCCGTGAGGCGCGGCTCGGGGGGCAGCGGGGCGGCCTGGGTGCCGCTCTGCAGCTTGCGGAGCGCGGAGGCCAGTGCCAGGGGGTCCCCGGTGAGCTCGGCACCCGACTGGTCCGCCTGGTACTCCCGCGAGCGGGACACGGCCAGCTTGACCAGGGACGCCGCGATCGGTCCGAGCATCGACACCAGCAGCAGGGCCAGCGGGTTGGCGCCCTGCCCGTTCCCGCGCCCGCCGAAGGCGTTGGCGAAGAACGCGAAGTTCGCGAGTCCGGACACCACGGCCGCCATGGCGCCCGCCACGGACGAGATCAGGATGTCGCGGTTGTAGACGTGCGAGAGCTCGTGACCGAGGACCGCGCGCAGCTCACGCTCGTTCAGCAGCGCCAGGATGCCGCTGGTGCAGCACACCGCGGCGTTGCGCGGATTGCGTCCCGTGGCGAACGCGTTGGGGGCGTTGGTGGGGCTGATGTAGAGCCGCGGCATGGGCTGGTGCGCCGCGGTGGCCAGTTCGCGGACGATCGCGAAGATGCGCGGGTACTCGACCTCGGTGATCGGCTGGGCGTGCATCGATTCGAGCGCCAGCTTGTCGCTGTTGAAGTAGGCGTACCCGTTCATGCCGACGGCCAGGACCACCGCGATCACCAGGATGGTCGAGTTCTGGAACAGAGCGCCGACGAAGACGATCAGAGCCGACATCCCGACCATCAGGCCGAACGTCTTCATGCCGTTCGCGAACTTCATCGTGTGTCGCCGATCCTCTCGCCGCCGTGCTTCCTGCACGCACAACGACCGAGGTGACGCGGGTAGTTCCCGTCAGCTGATGCGGGCGACCGTGTACTCGACCAACTTGCGCAGCGCGTCGTTGGCCGGGCCCTGCGGCAGGGCGTCCAACTCGGTGCGCGCCCGCTGGGCGTAGGTGTCGAGCGTCTCGCGTGCCTTGGCCATGCCCGGCGAACGACCCAGCAGAGTCAACGCCTCGGCCACCTCCGCGTCGTCGGTGATGGGACCGCGCAGCAGGTGGCGGAGCCGGTCGCCGTCCGCACCCTCGTCGCGCAGCGCGAACAGCACGGGCAGCGTGTGGACGCCCTCGCGCAGGTCGGTGCCCGGCGTCTTGCCGGAGTCCGACGCGGCGGACGAGATGTCGATGATGTCGTCGGAGATCTGGAACGCGGTGCCCACCGCGTCGCCGAGCCGCTCGAGCCGCTCGACGTGCTCGTCGTCGCCCCCGGAGAACGTGCCGCCGAAGCGACCGCTCGTCGCGATGAGCGAACCCGTCTTCTCCCACACCGTGGTGAGGTAGTGATCGACGGGATCCTGGTCGGGCTTGCTGCCGATCGTCTCGCGCATCTGGCCCGTGACCAGCGCGGCGAACGTCTCGGCGATGGTGCGCACGGCGGACGGGCCCAGCGTCGAGACCAGGCGGGACGCGTGCGCGAACAGGTAGTCGCCCGCGAGGATGGCGACACTGTTGCCCCAGCGCGCATTGGCGGATTCCACGCCGCGACGCATGGCGGCCTCGTCCATGACGTCGTCGTGATAGAGCGTCGCGAGGTGCACCATCTCGAGCACGGTGGCCGCGGTGACGATGTCCGGGCTGGACGCCTTGGGGCCGAGCTGACCGGTGAGGATGGTGAACAGCGGACGGAACCGCTTGCCGCCGGCCTTGGCGAGGTGCAGCGCCGCCTCGGTGAGGAAGTCCTCACCGTCGGACAGCTCGGTCACGAGCAGGCTCTCGACCTCGGCCATCGCCGCGCGCACGATCTCCGCGAACTCCGCGTTCCCGAGATCCACGCCCGCCACCACGGTGGCCCCACTCGCACTCGTCTCGGTCACCGCGCTCGCACCCATTTCTCGTCGTCGAACACCCCGCGCGGCTCCGGGCCTCGGCGCCGCGTCTGCCTCCAACCTATCGTGCCTGCAAGATGGAACGATGACGGATGGACGCGCACAGGGTGTGACACCGGGAACTCGACGCGTGACCGACGTTCTCGTCGTCGGAGCGGGACCCGCGGGCAGCGCCGCCGCGGCCTGGTCCGTACGTGCTGGTCACGACACGATTCTCGCGGACGCCGCCACGTTCCCGCGCGACAAGACCTGCGGTGACGGACTCACGCCGCGTGCCGTGGCCGAGCTCGACGAGCTGGGACTCGGTGAGTGGGTGCGCTCGCGGGCGGTCAATCGTGGCCTACGCCTCACCGGATTCGGTCAGGAACTCACATTGCCGTGGCCGGGTGGCTCCCTGCCCGACATCGGTTCCGCGGTACCGCGTACCGAGTTGGACGACCGGATCCGCCGGGTGGCCGTCGACGACGGCGCGGTGATGATGGAGAACGCCAAGGCCGTCGACGCGGTACTGGTGAGCGGGCGGGTCACCGAGGTGATGTTCGACACCGCCGACGGCCCTGTCGCCGTGGCCTGCCGCACGCTGATCGTGGCGGACGGAGTGCGCTCGCCGCTCGGCAAGATCCTCGGCCGTACGTGGCACCGCGACACCGCGTTCGGGGTGGCGGCACGCGCGTACGTCACGAGTGACCGCAGTGAGGACGAGTGGATCACCTCGCACCTCGAGCTCCGCGACGGGGAGGGCACCCTGCAGGCCGGCTACGGGTGGGTGTTCCCGCTGGGCGTGAACGACGAGGGCACCGGCGAGGTCAACGTGGGGGTGGGGACGCTCGCCACCTCGAAGCGCCCGGCTGCCGGCGCGCTGCGACCTCTCCTGAATCTCTATGCGTCACAACGAGAGTCGGAGTGGGGTCTGAGTGGCGGTGTGCGGCGCGTGCAGTCCGCCCTGCTGCCGATGGGCGGCGCGGTCTCGGACGTGGCGGGCCCCAACTGGGCGCTCGTCGGCGACGCGGCGGCCTGCGTGAATCCGCTCAACGGTGAAGGCATCGACTACGGACTCGAGGGCGGCCGGCTGATCGCCGAGCACCTCGGCGGCGCAGACCTGACGGACGTGTGGCCGGCGGTGCTCCGCGAGCACTACGGGCAGAGCTTCTCGGTCGCTCGTCGCCTCGCGGGACTGCTGACGGTGCCGCGGTTCCTGCCCGCCACGGGGCCGATCGGCATGCGGTCGCGCGCGATCATGACCGTCGCCGTGCGGGTGATGGGCAATCTGATCACCGACGAGGATCGCGACGTGGTCGCGCGCGCCTGGCGGGCCGCGGGATCGACGTCACTGAAAGTGGACGACCGGCCACCGTTCTCCTGAGAGTGCTCGGCTGCCTCACGAGCCGGGCCCGGTCAGCGTCCCGGCCGGAAGGCGTACACGGTGGTGCCGTCCGGCAGGAGTGTCCCGTCGCGATCGCGGAAACCGCACTCGAGAGACGCCACGACGCGTTGCAGCACCGGCAGCCGTGCCTGCTCGTCGAGTCCGGCGTGGACGGCGAGGGACAGTTCGGCTCCGTACAGCGCCAGGATGGCCTCGACCGCCCCGGCGAGTGCCGGGTCCTTGGCCTGGTAGAACGCGAAACGGTCCGCTTCCATCGTGTAGTCGCGCTCGTTGCCGCCCGCCAGGACGCGCACCCCGAACTCGGCCAGATACTCCACCATGCGGCGCTCGGTGGCGCCGAAGCCGATCGACCGACGGTCCGGCGAGAGCGTGTCGACGACGCGCTTGGTGTCCATGATCAACAGGCCCAGGTCGTTCGCGTCGAGCAGACCGAGGTCGGCGCGCATGGCGTCACGCAGCAGACGCTGGATCTCGATCAGGAACCCGTGTTCACGGTTCAGGCGCTCGACGGCCGGACCAGGCATCGCACCCGTCGTGGAGTAGGGCACCAGCACCCGGAGATCGAGCGACATGAGCATCTCGAGAAGCGGTGCGACGCGCTGGCGGGCCACGACGACGGTGATCGTCGAGACGCGGAGCAGTTCCTGATAGGCGGCGTCGACGTCGGCCTGCAGGTCGTCGGCACCCGGCGGCAGTGCGGTCGCATCGGGGGCGGTCCGGCGACGTACGGCGTCGATCCAGACCCGCTGGAAGGTGGTCAGTGCGACCGACAACTCCTGGTAGCGCTCGGTGACCTGGTCGCGTACCAGCGACGTCTCGACGGCCTGGCGTCCGGAATCGTGGGTCAGCTCGGCGCGGATGGTGCGCAACTCGCGCGCGCGGCGCGTCTCTCTGGTGAGGTGCATGCGCGTGGTGCTGACGGCCCAACCGGCCCCGCCCGCGGCGACGGCCGAGGCAGCGAGGGTGGCATAGGGTAGCCAATCCGGTACGGGCATGCGCAGATCATGCCGTATCCGGACACGGTAAGAACACCGATAGGTGCGTTCTCCGTATCTTTCAGTACACCGGTTTCACGGCGCTGTGCAAGGTGACGATGCCGCCGGTGAGATTGCGCCACTGCACGCGACCCCATCCCGCGGACTGCATGCGCCGCGCGAGCTCGGCCTGGTCCGGCCAGGCGCGAATGGATTCCGCCAGGTAGACGTAGGCGTCGGGATTGCTGCTGACGGTGCGGGCGACGGCCGGGAGCGCCTTCATGAGGTACTCCATGTAGACGGTGCGGAACGCCGGGAAGACCGGTGTGGAGAACTCGCACACCACCAACCGTCCGCCGGGCCGGACCACACGCAGGATCTCGGCGAGGCCGGCGTTGTGATCGGCCACATTGCGGAGACCGAACGAGATGGTCGCAGCGTCGAACACGTCGTCGCCGTACGGCAGGTGCATCGCGTCGCCCGCGATCATCGGGACGCCGCGCGAGAGGCCCGCGCGGAGCATGCCCTTGGAGAAGTCGGTGGCGACGCACCAGGCGCCGGACCGGCCGAGTTCCTCGGTGGACACCCCGGTCCCGGCCGCGAGGTCGAGCACCGCTTCCCCGGGCTTCAGCGCGAGCGCGTCGCGTGTCGCGCGCCGCCAGCCGCGGTCCTGCCCGAAGGACAGGACGGTGTTGGTCAGGTCGTACCGCTTCGCGACTCCGTCGAACATGGACGCGACGTCGTGCGGTTGCTTGTCCAGTTGCGCTCTGGAGCCGTGTGCTGCCACACCTGAACAGTACGTGGGCCGCGCACTCACCTAGGCCGCCGTCGTCCGCCGTCCCACGTCCGAGGTGCCGATGACCGCCTCGTAGTGACCGATCAACTGGCTGCACAGCGCGGGCCAGGTGCGATGCAGGACGGACTTCCGCGCGGACGTGGCGAACCTCGCACGCGTGGTGGGGTCGGCGAGGGCCTGCACGGCGCTCGGCAGCAACTCCTCGTACCGATCGACGGGCAGCAGGTACCCGTTGCGGCAGTGGCTCACCAGATCGCGGGGGCCGCCGGCGTCGGGTCCGATCACGGGAACACCGCTCGCGAGCGCCTCCTGGACGGTCTGGCAGAACGTCTCGTGCTCGCCGGGGTGGGCGAACACGTCGAACGACGCGTAGGTCTCCGACAGAGCCTGCCCGCCCAGCTGACCGGTGAACACAGCGGACGGCATCAGCGCCTCGAGCCGCGCGCGCTCCGGGCCGTCGCCGACGATCACGACACGCACACCCGGTGTCCGCTCGAGCACCGCGAGGCGTTCCACGTGCTTCTCCGGCGCCAACCGGCCGACGAAGCCCACCACCAACGCGTCGCCCGCGTCCCACTGCGCACGACGCTCCGCGTTCCGCGACGACGGCGCGAAGCGCACGGTGTCGACTCCCCGACCCCAGCGATGCACGCGGGGGATGCCGTGCGCGGCGAGTGCGTCCATCGCCGACGTCGACGGTGCGAGGGTGCGGGCACTGCCCTTGTGGATCCGGCGGGTCCACGCCCAGCAGGCACGCGAGGTCAACCCGAGACCGTAACTCTCGGCGAACCCGGCGACATCGGTCTGATAGACGGCGACGGCCGGGACGTCCAGCCTCCGCGCGGCCGCGAGGCCACCGGCTCCGAGCGAGAACGGCGATGCCAGGTGCACCACGTCGGGCGCGAACGAGCGCAGCGCGGCGGTCATACCGGGGCTCGGCACGCCGACGGGCAGCGAGCTCACCTTGGGGACCATCACCGACGGCACCCGCAGAACCGGGAACGAGCCGTGCGAGGTCGGTGCCGCGGGCACTCCGGCCGGCGTGTCCGGCGCCACGATCATGGCGTCGTGACCTGCGGACTCCGCATGTTCGAGCACGCGGAGAATCGAGTTGGTGACACCGTTGACGTGAGGCAGGAACGATTCGGCGACCACGGCTATGCGCACACCGTGGACTGTTCCGCGCCGCGACGACCGCGATGCGAGGGCGACGTGACCAGCGGGCGAACCCCGGGCGAACCCTCCGGTACCGGGTCAGACGCGCGCGTCGCGGCGCCGCAGGTAGAGGATCGACGGGCCGGCGATCAGCCAGGTGACGACGATGACGGACAGCGCGGGCACGACGGCCACCGAGGCGTCACGGCCGGCGACCCGCACCAGGTCGGGGTCGCTGCGGGAGTACTCGACGTCGATGCGCTGACCGGCGACGAGGTTGGTCGGGTACAGCACACCGAGCTTGGGATTGTGCATCTCGCCGTCGGGAGTCACGAAGGTCACCGCCGAGCGCAGACGTCCGGCCGACAGCACCTCGGCCGTGGCGACGCCCTCGTCCGAGGAGATGGTGTGGTCGTTGCGCCACGCCGCGAGGACCAACAGGACCGCGAGCACCGAGACGACGGTGGCGATGACCAGGAGAACGGTGGGAACGCGCGAGCGGCGCCGCACCGGGGCCTCGGTCACCTCGGCAGTCTCGACAGCAGGCGTGTCGCCACCGGACATCTCGGCACCGGCCGGGCTCGGGACGACAGGGTTCACCAGCCCAGGCTAGCGACCGCACCACGCGGGACGTCGGCAGCGGTACGCCGAGTAACGTCTCCCGCCATGGGGCGGAAATTCAGTTACACCGAGGACTTCGACGTGACACCGGCGCAGGCGCACTCCGCCTTGACGGACGAAGCGTTGTGGGACAAGCGAACCAAGGAGGTCTCCGACCGGGCCAGCGTGGAGTACTCGCACCGGCCCGACGGCGGCTTCGACGTGGTGATCTCCGAGGGGGTCGGCGCGTCCGTGCTGCCGGGGTTCGTCCGGAAGGTGATTCGCGGCGACCTGGTGATCACGCGCAAGGACAGCTGGGGACCGCTCGAGGGCGACCGTGCGAACGGAACGCTCGAAGGCGGATCGACGGGCCTGACGTCGAAGGTGCGCGGCAACTTCGCGCTCACCCCGCACGGCACGGGATCGCGGCTCACGCTGACGGGCACCGCCGAGGTGAAGGTGCCGTTCGTCGGCGGCAAGATCGAGGGCATGGTCACCGAGATGATCGGCAAGATGGTGCACTCCGAGAGCAAGCAGGCACGGGAGTACCTCGCCGACAGGGCCTAGAGGGCAGCGCGGATCGAGGCGTGCAGATCGCGGAGCCCGGACCGATCGGTGGTCACCTCGAGCACCCGCGTGCCCTCGGCGTGACCCGTGAGCAGCTTCGCGAGCTCGTCGGGATCCACCCGCCGGTGCGGGATCCGGTAGGCCGCACACAGCGCCGCGAGGTCCATGCCGTGCGGAGTGCCGAACACGCGCTCGAAGACGCCCGCGTACTGGGGATCGCCCTGCTCGAGCAGTTCGAAGATGCCGCCACCGTCGTCGTTCGCGACGACGATGGTGAGGTCCCGCGGTCGGGGCTCCCCGGTGCCGATGAGCAGCCCGGACGCATCGTGCAGGAACGTCAGGTCCCCCATCAGCGCGATGGTGCGGCCGTCGTGTGCCAGCGCGGCGCCCACCGCGGTGGAGACGGTGCCGTCGATGCCGGCCACACCGCGGTTGGACAGCACCCGGACGTCCTCCGCCGGGTAGCTGACCAGCGCCATGTCGCGCACCGGATTGGAGGCGCCGAGCACGAGCAGGTCACCCGGCCGACGTGCCGACGACACCGCGGCGGCGACGTGCAGACCGGTGGGAGTCGCCAGAGTGTCGAGCTGACCGCGGACCGCGGCATCGGCCGACTCCGAGGCGTCGGCGCAGCGACGCAGCCACTCGGGTGACGGTGTCCCGGTGACCAGCGCGCGAGTTCCGGTCGCCACGACGTTGCCCGAGACGTCGGGCCAGCGGGGTCCGGTGGTGAGGGCGATGACGGAGACGGCCGGATCGGCCAGCACCTTCGAGACCTGCCGATGCAGCGTGGGACGCCCGGTGATGATGGCCTGACGCGGCGACAGCGCACCCAGCGCGAGCGGGTTGAGCGGGTGGCCGTGCAGAGGCGCGGTCGGCTCGGCCACCGTCGGCAGCCCGGCGAGTTCCGGCCGATAGGCGGCACCGTGTCCGGAGATGACGACGGTGTCCACCGAGAGGTCCAGATCCACCGGCACGTCGAGCGTCGCGTACTGCGTGGTGGTCCACGGGGAGCCGTCGGGACGTCCCTCCGGGGCCGGGCGGGCGTCGGACAGGTCGGGCGTGAGGGGCTCGCGCAGCGGCATGTCGAAGTGGACCGGGCCGGCGTTGCCGGATCGAGTTCCACGGGCCGCGGCGAGGACGCGGCACACGGCCGATCGCCACTGGCTGTTGACCTGGTCGGACTCCTCGGCGAGACCGAGGCTGATGGTCGCGCGCACCTGACCCGCGAACAGGCCGAGTTGCTCGACCGTCTGGTTGGCGCCGGTGCCGAGCATCTCGTAGGGCCGGTTCGCACTGAGCACGACCAGCGGAATGCGGGCGTAGTTCGCCTCGAGGACAGCGGGTCCGAGGTTGGCGACGGCGGTGCCGGACGTCATCACGACGGGGACGGGACGACGGCCGGACACCGCCAGTCCGATGGCGAGGAAACCGGCGGTGCGCTCGTCGATACGCATGTGCAGGCGGACGCGACCGGCACGGTCGGCGGCCTCGAGCGCGAACGCGAGCGGCGCGTTCCGCGACCCGGGGCACAGCACGACGTCCTGGACGCCGCCGCGGATCATCTCGTCGACGACGACGACGGCTTGAGACGTGGACGGGTTCACCATTTCAGAGTGTCACAGATGCCCGACCTGCCTACCCGCTGTGCACGAGGGGCGCACCGGGCGGTGGCACGATGAACAGGTGCGCACACACTTCGATCCGCAGACCATGGACGCCGGCGACTACTACAAGCTTCTCACCACGTCAGTGGTGCCTAGACCCATCGCGTGGGTGTCGACAGTCTCCGCGGACGGCGTGCCGAACCTGGCGCCGTACAGCTTCTTCTCCGTCTCGTCGAGCGCGCCCGCCGTGGTGCAGTTCACGTCGGTCGGCCGCAAGGACAGCCTCCGCAACATCGAGGAGACGGGCGAGTTCGTCATCAACCTCGCCACCGAGTCGTTGTTCGAGCAGATCAATCAGACGTCGGCCAACTACGACTCGTCGGTGAGCGAGTACACCGCGGTCGACCTCGAGAGTGAGCCGAGCGAGACCGTGCGCCCGCCGCGTGTCGTCGCGTCCCCGCTCTCGATCGAGGCGACGCTGCACCAGGTGGTCGAAGTCGGCAACTCGTTCGTCGTCATGGGCGCGGTCACGATGATCACGGTGCGACCGGAGTTCCTCGCAGAGGACGGGTTGCCCGACTTCGGCGCCCTCGCACCACTGAGCCGACTCGGCCGCGACGAGTGGGGCATGCCCCCGGCCGTGCGACGGATCCAGCGCCCCGACAGGCCTTGAGTCCGGCCGTCGACCGGTCCCGCGCTGCCCGCTGGACAGCACTGGCGCTGGTCACGGCCGTCGTGGCCGTGCTCGCGGATCGCGTCGGCGTTCCGTCGGCCGCGCTGTTCGTCGCGCTCGCCGTGGCGACGGTGTTCGCACTGTGCGGGTGGGGGCCGGGGAAGGTGCCGCGCACCGCGTCGATGGGCGCGCAGGCCGTGCTCGGCGTCGAGATCGGCACCCTGCTCGATCGGGACACGATGTCCTCGCTGGGGTCCGACTGGATCTGGGTGGTGGTCGTCTCGCTCGGCACCCTGGTGCTGTCCATCGCGGCCGGCGCTCTGCTCGGACTGCACCGTGACCTCGACGCCACCACTGGCGCCCTCGCACTCGTGGCCGGGGGCGCGTCCGGCATGGTCGCGATCGCCCGTGATCTGGGTGGCGACGAGCGGGTGGTCGCCGTGGTGCAGTACGTCCGGGTGCTGCTCGTCACCGCGTCGCTGCCGTTCGTCGCCACGGTGGTCTTCTCGGCGGACACCGGACAGAGCGGATCTGTCGTCACCGCCTCCGCCCCGCTCTGGACGGACGCGCTGTTCATCGCGGTGTGCCTGCTGGTGGGCATCCCCCTCGGCCGACTGATCCGCCTGCCCGCGCCCGCCCTGCTCGGGCCGCTGCTGATCTCCGGTGCCGCGGACCTGCTGGGGTGGACGGGCAACGCCGGCGTTCCCTTCCTGCTGCTCCAGCTCGTCTACATCGTCATCGGGTGGCAGGCCGGCCTGCAGTTCACCCTCGACAGCCTGAAGTCCATCGGCCGCATCATCCCGTGGGCGGTACTGCTGATCATCGCCATCGCGGTGGGCTGCGCCCTGCTCGGATTGATCCTCGTCGGCACCACTGGCATCACTCCGTACGAGGCCTACCTCGCCACGACGCCGGGCGGTATCTACGCCGTGCTCGCGCTGGCGGCGGCGAGCAGCGTGAACGTGACCTTCGTCGTGGCGGCCCAGGTGCTCCGGGTGTTCATGATGCTGCTGGTGGTCCCGCTGTTCACCCGGGCACGCAGGCGGGACTGACGGCGACGGTGCGCCGAACCGCGGATACCGCGGCCCAGCGCACCGAGCGCCGATCGATTCAGGCTGCGTATTTCTGCACCAGGGCGCCGACGCGCGGGAGAGCCTCGGTGACGTTCTTCTTCGCCGACGGGCGAAGCGAGGAGTACGCCTTC
Organism: Rhodococcus sp. PvP016; assembly: GCF_017832185.1. Taxonomy (NCBI): domain Bacteria; kingdom Bacillati; phylum Actinomycetota; class Actinomycetes; order Mycobacteriales; family Nocardiaceae; genus Rhodococcus; species Rhodococcus sp. PvP016. The sequence goes on from NZ_JAFIBH010000001.1 coordinate 275,734, forward strand.
TTGATGGTCGACTTGCTGGTCTCGTCGATGCGCGCGTCGGTGACGGACAGCAGCGCGTCGGACGCCTCGTCACCGTTCGCGGCGAGGAACTCACCGAACGTGCCGGCCGGCGCCGCCTGGTAGCGCTGCCAGAACGGGTCGAGCTTCTCGACGAAGCTCGGCCACAACTTCGCGACCGCATCGTCGACGACGCTGGGGCTCACTTTCTTCACGGCGCCGTATCCGCCCTTGACCGCCAGGCCGGAGGCGCCCTTCTTGTCGGAGACCTCGGCGTCGATCAGCGCGCGGACGTCCGCGCGCACGGCCGGTGCTGTGTTCTCGTCGAGGAGGGTGGTCTGCAGTGATGCCACGGAAAACAATCCTGTCGTCGGGAGTCAGGCCGGAGGCCGTTCTCTTGGTTGAGAGTCAGGCCGGGGGCCGTTCTCTTGGTTGAGAGTCGGGCCGTAGGCCGCTCTCGGAGAAGGTTTCTGGTCGGCGCGACCCTACAACAGAGCGAGGGGATGGCACCGGGCGAGACGCTCCAGCCACCACGCCCGCCGATCGTCCGGGGCGGCGAGTTCGCGAAGCCGATCTGCATCGGGGACGACGGTGTCGACCCGCAGCCGACCGTCGACGAGCGCTCGCGGCTCGGCCACGTCGGTGACGAACAGTGCGCCGGTGCCCAGGCCGCACGCGGTACTCGTCGGCAGGGCCGCCGCCGCAGCGAGTCCGGCGGACATGCCGATCGCCGAGTCGAGGGCGCTCGACACGACCACGGGGACGCCGTACTGCGCCAACTCCTCGGCGAGCCGCAGCACCGCCCGCACCCCGCCGAGCGGCGGCACCTTGACGACGGCCACGTCGGCGGCCCCGGCCCGCACCACGCGCAGCGGGTCCTCGGCACGCCGGATGCTCTCGTCGGCGGCGATCGACACCCCGCGTACACGTCTGCGCACCTCGGCGAGTTCTTCGACCGTCGCGCAGGGCTGCTCCGCGTACTCCAGGTCACCGTTCTCGGTGAGGGCGCGCAGGGCCGTCTCGGCCTGGTCGACCGTCCAACCCCCGTTGGCGTCGACCCGCACGGTGGGGACCAGCGCCCGGACCGCCTCGACTCGTGCGACGTCGTCGGCGAGGGTCTGTCCCTTCTCGGCGACCTTGACCTTCGCCGTGCGCGTGCCGGGATAGCGCGCGAGCACGGCGGGCACCTCGGCGGCGGGCACCGCGGGCACGGTGGCGTTGACCTCGACGTGGTCCCGCATCGGATCGGGCGCGCCCTGCCACGCCATCTCGATACCGGCACGCAGCCACGCCGATGCCTCGGCGTCGTCGTACTCGGGGAACGCGCCGAACTCACCCCACCCGGCGGGTCCGGAGAAGACCAGCACCTCCCGCGTCGTGATGCCGCGGAACCGGGTGCGCATGGGAAGCGACAGCACGTGAGCCGACGCGACGATCTCGTCGAGCCCGGGAGCGGGTGACGCCGTCACTGCTGGCCGGGGAGCAACTGCACCATGAGGGCGTTGCTCTCGGCGACGAGCGTGCCGTCCTGCTTGGTCAACCGAGCCTCGACGAAGGTCTTGCGGCCCTCGACCTTCGTCACGTGCCCCTCGGCGACGAGCTGCTCGTTCAGCGGGGTCACGGCGCGGTAGTCGATGTGCAGGAAGGCGGTGCGGCTGATCGGGCGACCGTACGCGTGCTGGATCAACCCGAAGAGGTCGTCGAACAGCAGCGGCAGAGTGCCACCGTGCGCTGCGCCGTTGCCGCCGAGATGGAACCGGCGAAACACACCGGTGGACCGCACGCCCTCGGCGCCGTACTTCTCGATGGTCCACGGCAGCATCAGCAGACTGCCGCGGCCCGGGAGGTCCAGCGCGCGGCCCGCCGGTGAGAGCCCCTCCGGCACCACGTACGGCGCCATGGTCGCGGCGAGTTTCTCCGCCTGGTCGGCGGCCAGGGCGAGCTGGTCGTCCGGCAGGTCGGTGGACACCGCGAGGTCCTGGACGGTGCGCAACGCCTCGATCAACCGGCCGTAGTCCGGCGGCGGCGTGGCCCTGGTGAACTTCGGGAATCCGCCGTGGGGGGAATCGTCGGTCATCGGACGACGGTAACGCGGAGTCCGACACGGTCCGTCGTTAGGCTGTCGAGGGTGACCGATCAGACCTCGCCGTTCCAGCCCGAGCAGTGGACCGCGGTCCCCGGCTTCGAGGACCTGGTGGACATCACCTACCACCGCCACGTGACCGACGGGACCGTGCGCATCGCGTTCGACCGCCCCGAGGTGCGCAACGCGTTCCGCCCCGGCACGGTCGACGAGCTGTACCGGACCCTCGACCACGCGCGGATGACCTCCGACGTCGGTGCCGTCCTGCTCACCGGTAACGGACCCGCACCGAAGGACGGGGTGTGGTCCTTCTGCTCCGGTGGCGACCAGCGCATCCGCGGACGCAGCGGGTACCAGTACGCGAGCGGCGACACCGCGGAGACCGTCGACAAGGCACGCGCCGGGCGTCTCCACATCCTCGAGGTGCAGCGCCTCATCCGCACGATGCCGAAGGTCGTGATCTGCCTCGTCAACGGCTGGGCCGCGGGCGGCGGACACAGCCTCCACGTGGTCTGCGATCTCACGCTCGCGAGCCGGGAGCACGCCCGGTTCAAGCAGACCGACGCCGACGTCGGCAGCTTCGACGGCGGGTACGGCAGTGCGTACTTGGCGAGGATGGTGGGACAGAAGTTCGCTCGCGAGATCTTCTTCCTCGGCGACACCTACACCGCGGAGGACATGCACCGGATGGGTGCGGTGAACAAGGTGGTCGATCACGCCGACCTCGAGACCGTCGCCATCGAGTGGGGGCGCACGATCAACGGCAAGTCCCCGCAGGCGCAGCGAATGCTCAAGTACGCGTTCAACCTTCAGGACGACGGCCTGGTGGGGCAGCAGCTCTTCGCCGGTGAGGCGACGCGCCTGGCGTACATGACCGACGAGGCCGTCGAGGGTCGCGATTCGTTCCTCGAGAAGCGTGAGCCGGACTGGTCTCCCTACCCCTGGTACTTCTGAGAGGCGACCGACGATGGAGGTGCTGGCGAGCCGAATCATTCTGCGGCCGAGGAACGTCGACGAGACCCTGATCTTCTACCGGGACCGGTTGCGGCTCGGCATCTTTCGGGAATATCCCGGCGGTGTCGTGTTCTTCGCGGGGCAGTCGTTGATCGAGGTGGCGGGGCACGGGCAGGCCGGAGGCCGGTCGAGAGCCGACGGGCAGGGGGGAGCGACGATTCTGCTGCAGGTGCGTGACGTCGAGGCGGCCCGCGCCGAGCTCGAGTCGGCGGGTGTCGAGATCGTGCGGCCTCCGAGAACAGAGCCCTGGGGACTGACGGAGATGTGGATCGCCGACCCCGACGGCACGCGCATCGTCGTGGTCGAGGTGCCGCCCGACCATCCGCAACGCCGTGGCTGACCTGACCGTCCTCCCGGTTCCCGGCGGCGTCGCGGTGCTGGGTCTACTGCCCCGACTGCGCGCCGTGCTCGACGGCACCGCCGAGCCGGTCCTGCCGGTCCCCGCCGACGACGATCGTGAGCGTCGACGCCTCTCCGACGCGCTGTCTCCGGGCACTCCCGCGGAGCCGGGTACCGCCATGGTGCTCGCGACGTCCGGGTCGACGGGAACCCCGAAGGGAGCCCTGCTCGGGGCCGCCGCGCTCCGGGCCAGCGCCGCCGCCACCCATGCCCGGCTGGGTGGGCCGGGACAGTGGTTGCTCGCGCTGCCGGCCCATCACATCGCCGGGATGCAGGTGGTGCTGCGCTCCGTCGCCGCCGGCCACGAACCCGCGGTGGTGGACGTGTCGACGGGTTTCGACCCCGCGCACCTCGTCCACGCGGTCGCGTCGATGAGCGGGCCCCGGCGCTACACCTCCCTCGTCCCCACCCAGATGGTCAAGGCTCTGGAGAGTCCGGACGCCGTCGCGGCGCTCGCGTCCCTCGACGCTGTTCTGCTCGGCGGGGCCGCGACCCCGGCTCCCGTACTCGACCGCGCACTCGCCGCGGGCATCACCGTGGTCCGCACCTACGGGATGAGCGAGACGTGCGGCGGGTGCGTCTACGACGGCGTCCCGCTGGACGGTGTGACCGTGAGTCTCGAGGCGGACGGCCGGGTGCGCCTCGGCGGACCCACACTGGCGAACGGCTACCGCGGAATGCCCGATCACCCGGCGTTCGCCGAGGCGGGGTGGTTCCGTACCGATGATCTCGGACGCCTGCAGGGCGACCGCCTGCAGATTCTCGGGAGGGCCGACGACGCCATCAGCACGGGCGGACTCACCGTCGTACCGCGGGTGGTGGAGGACGCCATCGCGGGGATCGACGGCGTCGCGGAGTGCGTCGTGGTCGGCGTTCCCGATCCGCGCCTGGTCGAAAGGGTCGGCGCGCTGGTGGTGCTCCGACCCGGGATCGAGCTGTCGCCGGAGTTCCTGCGGGCGGCCGTCTCCGACGTCCTCGGCCCTGCCGCGGCGCCCCGGCAGGTGCTGTTCGTGGACGCACTACCGGCGCGCGGCCCGGGCAAGGTGGACCGCGCAGCGGCGCGAACGACGCTGGTCGCGTGTAGTCCTATGGAATGACACTCTCGTGCACGCCCGAGGGGGCGAGCCGCCCGAGACCGTGACGGTGAGTAAGGTCCTCCCGGTACATCCGGGTCGGGGGCTTGGTTGTTCGTGTTCGGAGGACAGTGACGATGGCGAGGCAGGCGACGGGAGCAGCTCCCGACGCGCACGACGGCTGGATCGTCGTGGAGACACTCGCCGAACCGCCCGACGGCGATACGGGTCCCGTGGGGACCGTCGTCGCCAAGGACGGTCGGGCGAAGGACTGGACGGCGCTCTCCCGCGCCGTCGGCAGCAAGCGCATCGCGGACGCGGCGCGTGCGATGACCGCGTTCGTGGCGACGAGCGGCGAGGACGCGGCCGAGACCGTGCCGGGACTGCGCAGTCCGCTGCGCGCCGTCGCGGTGCCGGGTCCCCGGAAGGCCGTTCATGGCGTGATGCTCTACGCGGGCGACGATTCCGATGCGCCGCCGCCCCTCGTCGTCGGCTACGACTGGTCGTCGTCCCGTCGACAGTTCGCGTTCACCCCCGGCATCGCCGGCGTCGTGGGCCGGGACTCGGCACCGAAGCTCGCCGCACCGGCGTTCGAATTGTTCGACCACTCGGACGACGCCGACAGCGCGATGTACCTCCTCGTCGCCCTGCTCGACGCGGAACCCGGAACCCGCTGGGACGGCACGGTGGCGCTGCGTACCCCGCGCGGCGCCCGGCCCCTGCGCAATGCGGTGCGGACGGTGCTCGATGCCTCGTCCGCCGGCGACGGCAGCCCGTACGTCGACACCGTCTCGCATGCGTTGGCGATCTCGCTCCGGGCGGACGAACTGGTGGTGGCCGGGCCGTCTGTCGAGGCGTTCGCGCTGCGGTCGCTGACACGCAACTCCCCCACCGCGATCGCGCTCATCGACACCGAGCGCGTGCGCGTCGTGCGGTGGCTGACGGATCCGGTGGAGAACATCCTGTGGAAGGGGCAGGCCGATCAGCGCGACACCCCGCACCCCACGGACATCGCCCGCATCGTGTCGGCCTATCGGCAGATGCACGAGTGGGCGGACCATCGCACCGAGATCCCCGGCGTGCGTCTGCGCCGTGTCGACGGCGGGTGGACCGTGGTCGACCTGCGGGCGACACGTGTTCCGGGACAACGGTTCCTGATGGTGGAATTCCAACCGGTCGGATTCTCTGACGAGGACGATCCCGTCCCGCCCACCGACACCGGATACCCGGGTCGTGGGCCGCGCAGACGGTCGACCTGAGCCGCTCTCAGGTTCGCGGCATGCCGAACCGGGCGGCGAGGCAGCGTTCGAGATCCTCGGTGACCGCCCAGGCCGTGTCGAGGTCACCGCCGAGCAACAGGGACCGCTGACGCAGTGTGAGCGCGCGGATGGCGCGGTCGAGTTCGACGTCCGTCATGGCCTCGACGGCGGCGTCGATGGTGGAACTGGTGATGTCGTCCATCGTTCATCCCCGGGGTGCGACAGGTGAACCGATCGAACGATCGGTTCCGCATTCGTGTGCCACATTCACGGCCGACGCGACAAGCCTGTGAGAAACCCCCGAGGTCGAGGGCGCATCCGGAGTGTACGCCCGGAGCGGTGGACCTCACAACACGACCGCGCGGGGCCGCATCGGCATGCGTAGGCAATGATCCACACATGGCGACAGCATCCCAGTGGCTCGAAGGCGCACGGCCGCGCACACTTCCGAACGCGATCGCACCGGTCGTCGCCGCGGCGGGTGCGGCAGCGGCGGCCGGCGACGTGACGTGGTGGAAGGCCCCGGTGGCCCTGCTCGTGTCGGTCGCCCTCATCGTCGGCGTGAACTTCTCCAACGACTACTCCGACGGCATCCGCGGAACCGACGACGACCGCGTCGGACCGATCCGACTCGTCGGTTCCCGGCTGGCGACGCCGTCGGCCGTCCGCGGCGCGGCCGTGGCGTGCTTCGCACTCGCTGCCGTCGCGGGGCTCGTCCTCGCCCTGACGACGGCCTGGTGGCTGGTTCTCGTCGGCGTCGTGTGCATCGCCGGAGCCTGGTACTACACGGGCGGATCTAAGCCCTACGGCTACAGCGGCCTCGGAGAGATCGCCGTCTTCGTCTTCTTCGGCCTCGTCGCCGTGCTCGGCACCCAGTTCGTGCTCACCGATCGCGTCGACCTCGTGGGACTCGCGTGCGCCGTCGCGATGGGCTGCTTCTCGAGCGCCGTCCTGGTGGCCAACAACATCCGCGACATTCCCACCGACACCGAGGCGGGCAAGCTCACCCTCGCGGTCCGGCTGGGCGACGCCCGGAGCCGCGGTCTGCATGCCGCGCTGCTCGGCGTGCCGTTCCTCATCAGCCTGCTGTTGCTTCTGCACTCGCCGTGGGCCGTGCTGGGCGTCGTCGCCTTCCCCTTGGCCTGGCGCGCCAACGCCCCCGTCCGCACCCGGCAGCAGGGCCTCGCGCTCATTCCGGCGCTGCGCGACTCGGGGCTCGCGATGCTCGTCTGGGCGGTGGCGACCACCGTCGGCCTGCTGCTCGGGTAGTCGCCGCGCGACGGGTAATTCCGTTGCCGACGGTCATGATCTCCCTCTACGGTCGTCCCATGGACCCCGTGACCGAACCCGAGATCCGGGCATCGTTCGTCAACTGCTCGAAAGGCGAGGCGAAGCGCATCCCCGTCCCCACCGATCTGGACGGTCGCCCGTGGGACGACCTGGACTTCCTCGGCTGGAGCGACCCCGCGTATCCGGGCCGCAGCTTCCTCGTCGTGCCGACCGCCGACCGACTCGTCGGGGTCGCCCTGCGGTCGGAGAGCAGTTCTCGACGGTCGCAGATGTGCAGCATCTGCACCACCGGGCATCAGAACGGCGGCGTCACTCTGATGGTGGCCCGCAAGACCGGTGAGTCCGGCCGCCGCGGCAACACCGTCGGCACCTACCTGTGCTCGGACCTGGCCTGCTCGCTGTACGCGCGGCGGATCAAGACGCCGACGCTGGGACGGCAGTACCGCGACGACACCCCGATCGAGGAGCGCGTCGGCAAGCTGCGCGAGACCATCACCGCGTTCGTGGCGCGGCTGGGCTGACCGCCATCGGCGGCAGCCTCAGCGGCGCGCCGATCGCCGGTCCGGCACCAGTCCACCGAGAACCCAGTTGACGACGGACACGATCACCGCGCCCCAGAAGGCGGCCCCGAAACCGTCGACGGTGAGCCCGTATCCGGTGCTCTCGGTGATGGCGGCGGTGAGCAGCAGCATCAGCGCGTTGATGACCAGAAGGAACAGCCCCAGCGTGAGCACGATGAGGGGCAGCGACAACAGCTGCACGATCGGCTTGACCAGGGCGTTGATCACGGTGAACACGGCCGCGATCCCGATCAGCACCGCCAGGTCCCAGCCCTGCCCGCGCCCCGAACTCGCGATCGAGATGCCGTCCACCCAGGACGCCGCCAGCCAGATCGCGAACGCCGTGACGATCAATCTGAGCACCAGAATCATGCGCCCCATGATGGCACGGGTCGCCGGGACGGTGGTGTGTCGCGAGCCGCGCCGCCGGTGGTGTTGCATGAAGGTGTGAGTACCGCGAACCTGACCCGCGCCGAGACCGCCGACCGCGCCCGGGTGGTGTCCGACGTGCGATACGACGTGGCGCTGGACCTGACCGAGGCACGGACCCGAGCCGAATTCGGCACCGTCACCACCGTGAGCTTCGCGGCCACCGCGTCGTCGACGTGGATGGACTTCCTCGGCGCCGGCGTGGACCGCGTGATCGTCAACGACCACGAGCAGGAGGTGGAGTACGACGGCGCGCGGGTGCTGCTGCGTGATCTCGGGAGCCGCAACACCGTGCGCATCCACGCCCGCGGCTCGTACAGCCGCACCGGGGAGGGCCTGCACCGATTCGTCGATCCGGCGGACGGCGAGACCTACCTCTACACGCAGTACGAGCCCGCCGACGCGCGGCGCGTCTTCGTGAACTTCGAGCAGCCGGACCTCAAGGGCCCGTTCGTCTTCCGGGTGAGCGCACCGGACGAGTGGACCGTGCTGTCGAACGAGCGTGCGGAATCGACCACCACCGACGACGCAGGGTCGTCCACCCGTGTCTTCGCCGCCACGCAGCCGATCTCCACGTACATCACGGCCGTCGTCGCGGGCCCGTACCACCGCGCCACGTCGGAGTACCGCCGCGGCGACCTCACCATCGAACTCGGCGCGTGGTGCCGTGCGTCGCTCGGCGAACACCTCGACCACGACGACATCTTCGACGTCACGCGCGCCGGTCTCGACTTCTTCCACGATGCGTTCGAGTTCCCCTACCCCTTCGGGAAGTACGACCAGGTGTTCGTGCCCGAGTACAACCTCGGCGCCATGGAGAACCCCGGCTGTGTCACGTTCACGGAGTCGTACGTGTTCCGCAGTGCGGCCACCCGAGCGCAGTACGCACGCCGCGCGAACACGATCCTGCACGAGATGGCGCACATGTGGTTCGGCGATCTGGTGACCATGCAGTGGTGGGACGACTTGTGGCTGAAGGAGTCCCTCGCCGACTACCTGGGCGCGTACGCCTCGGTCGCGGCCACCCGGTTCACCGACGCGTGGGTGTCGTTCGCCCTGCGCCGCAAGGCCTGGGCCTACTCGCAGGACCAACTCCCGACCACCCACCCCGTCGTCGCCGACATCGTCGACCTCGAGGCGGCCAAGCTCAACTTCGACGGCATCACCTACGCCAAGGGCGCCAGCGTGATCAAACAACTCGGGGCCTTCGTCGGTGACGAGGCCTTCTTCGAGGGCGCCCGCGCGTACTTCCGCGCTCGAGCCTTCGGGACGGCCACCCTCCGCGACCTGCTCGACGCCCTGGCCGCACCGGCCGGTCGATCGCTCGACGACTGGTCGGCCGCCTGGCTCGAGACCACCGGCGTGTCGACCGTGCTGTACGACCGCACCAGAGGTGTTCTCACACAGACGGATCCGCGTCCTCAGCGGTTGGACATCGCGTGCCTGTCGCCGGACGAGAACGGCCACCTCGTCGATGCGGAACCGATCTCGGTGCACATCACCGATGCGGAGACACCGCTCGCGCTGCCCGATGCCGCGGTGATCCTGCCGAACGACGGCGATCTCACGTACGCGAAGGTGCGTCTGGACGCGCGGTCGATGGAGGCGACGATGCAGTCGCTGGACCGCATCCCCGACGACCTGCGCCGCGCACTGGTGTGGTCGTCCTGGTGGAACGCGACGCGCGATGCCGAACTGCCCGCGCAGACCTACGTCGATCTGGCCGTCCGCTTCGCACCCACCGAGTCGCATCCCGCCGTGCTCGGATCGATTCTCGCGGACACCGCGGTCGCGGTGGAGCACTACGCCGCGGACCGGGACGGTGTCCGGCGGCGGTGGACCGCGACGGCGGCCGAGCAACTCGCCGGAGCGCCGGCCGGGTCGGACGCGCAGCTCGAGTGGTTCCGGGCGTTCTCCGCCGCGGCGTCACACGACCCGTCGCACACAGGGAGAGTGCGCGCGTTGCTCTCCGGCGCGGACGCCGTCGACGGTCTCGAACTGGACGCCGAGCAGCGCTGGGGCCTGTGGTTCGCCCTGTCGGCCACCGGTCACACCGACGAGACCGAGCTGGCGACGGTGCTCGAGTCCGACCGCACGGGCGCCGGTGAGGTGCAGTATGCCGCCGCGGTGGCGGCGCAGCCCGTCGCGGCGGTCAAGGACGCGACCTGGGCCGCCCTGACCGGTTCGGCGGCCCTGAGCAACGAACGGGTGGGGGCGCTCATTCGCGGCTTCACCGCCGGGCCGTCACGCGCGCTGATCGAGCGCTTCGACGAGCAGTACTACGCCCTACTGGAGACGTTCTGGCGGGAGCGGAGCATCGAGATCGCTCGACGACTCGTCATCGGACTCTTTCCGTCCGCCGCCCACAGCGGGGATGCCGATCGCTGGCTCTCGGGTCACCCGGACGCACCCGCGGCTCTGCGACGGTGCGTGATCGAGCAGCGCGACCACCTGGCTCGCGCTCTCGCCGCCCGGTCACTCTCCGCGCAGGCGTGAGTGCAGATCCTCTCGGTCGCGGCGACGCTTCTCGTCGACGGCGGCGATGTCCTCGTTGACGCGTCGGCGCAGTCCCTTGAAGAGCACGAGTGACAGGGGGAACGCGACGACCAGGGCGAACACCATCGCGATCAGCAGCGGCACGGTCACCCCGACCAGTGCGGCACCGAAGTAGATGACGGCCGCGACCACGGCGATGAGACCGAGCCGGGCGGCGGTGTAGAGGCCGAGATCGCGGACCAGTCGGCCCTTCGCCGACCCGCTCGGGGTGCTGCCGGTGGGGATGGGATCGGTCATGGGCACAGATTACCGGAGCCGTTCGACGTATCCGATTTGTCCATTACCTCCGCTTTACCAACATTAGAAGAGTCGAGTACCCGGGGGTCCCGGTGCCACCATGGGCAACGGATGCGGACAGACAGCCGCAGTCGACCGATATGAATACTGTGTCCCTGGAGGATCGCGATGAGTGCACCGGCTTACACCCCCACGCAGGAGAACCTGCTCACCCCCGGCCAGGTGGCCGCACTCTTCCATGTCGATCCGAAGACCGTCACGCGCTGGGCCCACGCCGGCCGGCTCGGATCGCTCCGCACGCCCGGCGGCCACCGCCGCTTCCGCGAGTCCGAGGTCATGCAGCTCCTGACCTCGCTCACCACCGAGGCACACCGCTGATCACGCGTCACCGTTAGAGCGCCACCCACTGGTCACCGAGTCGACGGTCGGTCGCCACCCACGGTGTTCGTGCCGGACACCAGTGCGTGCCACCAGATTCTCAGGATCTTGCGAGCTCGACTCGAGTGCCCCGGCGCTCCGCCACGACTACGCTCGGTAGTGGAGGTGCGTGATGATCTATGTTCTGGCTCTGATCGGGCTCGTGGTCGTGATCGTGCTCCTCTGGAAGTCTTTCGGCCCCGAGACCGGGGCACCCAGAGGACGCGTCACCGGACCGGACGACGACCCGGAGTTCCTGTGGAAGATCAGGAACAACCCTGCACGTGATCGGGGCAACGGTCCCGAGCGTCCCGATGCGGGAACGCCCGGTTCCGTCGACTGAGCCGCGTCGCGCGTGAAGCGCGAGCAGCAGATGACCGTCACCGCGTGACGTGGGGCGGGAACTCGGCGGTCATCGCTGCTGCCGTCTCGAGGAGCGCCGTGCGGGTCGCCGGCGAGAGCGCGTCGAGGTCGACCTCCGCCCCCTGCGCGAGATGGTCGTCGTACGGGATCACCCGCACGGCGCGGCATCGCTGACCGAAGTGATCGACGATCTTCGAGACGTCGATGACCTTCGACCCCGGCCGCACCATGTTGACCACCGTCAACGACTGCTCCACCAGATGCCGGTAGCCGTGCGCGTCGAGCCAGTCCATCGTCGCCGATGCACTCCGCGCACCGTCCACCGATCCACTGCTCACGATCACCAACCCGTCGGCGCTGCGCAGGACCGCCCGCATCGCCGAGTGCAGAAGCCCTGTACCGCAGTCGGTCAGCACGATGTTGTAGAACCGCTCGAGCACGGCCACCGTGGTCTCGTAGTCGTACGCGTCGAACGCCTCCGACATGGCCGGGTCGGACTCCGACGCCAACACCTCGAGCCGGTGGTGATTCTGCGACGTGAAGTCGCGGACCGCACTGTACTTGTCGATGTCACGGGCGTCCTTCAGCAGGTCGCGCACCGTTTTCTCGGTCTCCAGTGGAACGCGGGAGCTCAGTGTTCCGCGGTCGGGGTTCGCGTCCACGGCGATCACGCGGTCGCCCCGGACCGAGGAGAACGTCGATCCCAGCGCCGCCGCCACCGTCGTCTTCCCGACGCCGCCCTTGAGACTCAGAATCGCGATGCGATGACACCCGTGCAACGGGTTGCCGACCTGCCGGATCAATGCCAGCCGCCGCTGCTCCTTGGCGCTGTTGCCCACGTTCACCCGGCCACCGGTGACGTCGAAGAGCGTGCGGCGCCAGCCGCCCGTCGGTGGGGGCGGTGAGGTCCGCAGCAGCCGTGACGTCGAGAGGTCGTGCGCCGTGGGCGGTTGCATCGGCGAGGCAGGCACCTGCTGGATCGCCGGATCCGTCGGCGTCGACGCAGACGTCATCCGCCCGTCGTCCTGCGGTCCGGGCGACCACCCGTCCCAACGATCGTCCGTCACCGATTCCCCCCGGCGGTCATGTCGAGCCGACGGTCAGTTCAGACCCGCGTACGAGTGCAGACCGGAGACGACCATGTTGATGATGAAGAGATTGAACAGCATGGCGACGAAGCCCGCGACGTTGATCCATGCCGCGCGGGTGTTCCGCCAGCCCGACGTCGCCCGTGCGTGCAGGTACGCCGCGTAGACGACCCACGCGATGAAGGACACCGTCTCCTTGGGATCCCAGCCCCAGAAGCGTCCCCACGCTGCCTCGGCCCAGATCGCACCGAGGATGACGCCGGCGCCGAACAGCGGGAAGCCGATGATCGTGGTCTTGTAGGCCAGGCGGTCGAGCGTGCGGGCGTCCGGAAGACGCTGGGCGAACCGGGCGAGTGCACCCGTGTTCGCGCCGTCCTCCGTCGCCGGGAAGCGCATCCGCAGCAGGAACAGCAGGGACGCGACGCCGGCCACCAGGAAGATCCCACTGCCGATGCTGACGATGGTCACATGGATCGGCAGCCAGTACGAGCGCAGGGCCGGGACCACGGGGGCCGCGTCGGCGTAGAGGACCGTGGCCGCGAGGAACATCAGGATCATGACCGGGACGACCACGAAGATCAGCGTCGGGCGCATCTTCCGCAACGCGATGATCGAGGTCGCCGTCGCGGCGGCCGTGGCCATCGTGACGAACTCGTACATGTTGCCGAGCGGGAACCGGTCGGTGGCGAATCCGCGCAGCACGATCGACGTGACCGTCAGCAGCAGACCCAGCACCACCAGCGCGTAGCCCATGCCGCCGTAGCGCTCGGACGCGGGACGCCGGGGCGCCTCCTCGATCCGACCGGGACCGGTGGGCCGCACGGGCGCCTTGCCCGCCGCGACGAGGTGCCGCTCGGACTTCTGCTCCGCAGCCGTGACGGTCTGCGTGGCGTACTGGGCGATGAGGAACACCGCCGCGAGCAGGTAGACACCGAACGCCGACCGGAAGGACCAGTCGCTGAACTGCGCGAGTGTGGCGTCGATCGGCATGGTCACTCCCTGTTGTTCGAGGTCGGTACGTCGTCGGCGTCGGGTCGGTCGAGCACCCGCGCGGTGAGGCGATCGAACTCGTCACCCCAGCCGGCCTGATCGGTCCGGGCGAGTCCGCCCACTTCTACTACGGTACGTCGTCGGTCGTCGTCCGCGCTCACGCGGACCCAGATGCGACGGCGCTTGATCACCAGGGACACCAGCAGACCGGCCATCATCGACAGCGCGAACACCAGCACCCACATCTGCGCGGGGTCGTGCGAGACCTGCAGGTTGACGAACTCCTCGGCGCCGTCGAACCGCACCTGCGTGCCGTCGGACAGCGTCGTCGACTCCCCCGGTGTCAGGTTGACGCGATCCTGCTTGACCAGCCGGCCCTGTTCCACGAGCACCTGACTCAGCGAGAACAGCGACTGCGGGTTACCGGTGTCGAGGCCGGTGTCGCCCTTGTAGATGTCGACGGCCACCGCCGGATCGTTCGGGGCGGGGAAGCTCGACGACAGCAGCGAGCCGTGGAAGAACGCGGTGGGCGCGAACAGCCCCTCGATGGCGATCTGGTTCTGACGGCGGACGTCCGGGTCCGGGTACAGACCGCCGGGCGGATCGAAGCGGTGCACTCCGCTGGAGAGGAACGTGGTGCCGTCCGTGGGCTCCCACTGAACCGTCTCGGTACGGGTCTCCCCGCCCGGGAACGTCACCGTGAACGTGGGCGCGTAACCGTGTCCCTGCAGGTAGACGCGGTCACCGGCGACCCGCAGCGGGTGGTTGACCTGCAGCGTGTCCGGGCGCCAGGTGTTCGTGACCAGATCGTCGCCGGCCTGGTACTCGATGTCGGACGTGAACTGCTCGGCCTGCCCGTTCTCGAGGTAGTCCGCCGTGAAGTTCTTCACGCGCACGCAGAGCGGGGTCATGCCGGTGCCGTCCTCGCTGTTGCCGGCGCGGAACGAGTCGAACTGGGCGGGCGAGGTGGTGCAGATGCCGGGACCGTCGTTGGCGATGACGACGACGTTGCCCTCGTAGCTGAAGAGCTTGCCGACGGCGATGGCCACGAGCAGGCCGACGAGCGACAGGTGGAACACCAGGTTGCCCGCCTCGCGCAGGTACCCCTTCTCCGCGGACAGCGTCAGGGCGCCGCTCTCCTCGGTGCGCCGCATCTTCCGCCAGCCGCGCATGCGGCCGTCGATCTCGTCGAGGAGTACGTCGGGTGCCGTGTCGACCTCGGTGCGCAGGTGGTGGGGCAGTCGTCCCAGGTTGCGCGGGGTGGCCACGGGCGGGGTGCGCAACGCACGGGCGTGATCGACGCAGCGCGGCAGAATGCAGCCGACGAGCGAGACGAACAACAGGACGTAGATCGCAGTGAACCAGAAGCTGCCGAAGACGTCGAACAACTCCAGCCGGTCCATGACCGGCCCGAGGGACGGGCGGTCCGCGATGTACTGGTCCACCTTCCCCGAGTTGAGGCTGCGCTGCGGCAGCAGAGCGCCCGGGATCGCAGCCAGGGCGAGGAGGAACAGCAGCACGAGTGCCGTGCGCATCGACGTCAGGCCGCGCCAGGTGTTCCGGACGGCGGCGACGACGCGCCCCGCCGGAGACTGCCGCGGCGGGCGGGCCTCGGCGTCCGGGCGGGCCGACAGGTCAGTGCTCATATCTCTTTCTCGTCCACTAGATCGGCAAGGTCACGCTGGTCACCGCTCCGTCGCGGATCCAGCTGACGAACAGGTCCCAGGCGCCGGTCACCAGGGCGATGCCGACAGCCACTAGCATCAGACCGCCGAACACCTGGATGGCACGGGCGTTGCGGCGCAGCCATCCGACGCCGCGCAACGCGCTGACGGAACCGAACGCCAGGACGACGAAAGGCAGTCCCAGTCCCAGGCAGTAGGCGACGATCAGCACCACGCCGCGCGCCGCGGTGGTGCCCTCGGTACCGGCCGTCAGCGAGATGACGCCCGCCAGCGTGGGTCCGAGACACGGGGTCCATCCGAGCGCGAACACGCCACCGAGCAGCGGTGCCCCGAGGATGCTGCCGACGCGGCGCGGTTCGAAGCGCGTGTCGCGCTGGAGGGCGGGGATCAGACCGAGGAAGACGAGCCCCATCGCGATGGTGACGACGCCGCCCACACGCTGCAGGATCTCGCGGTTGACCGACAGCACCGAGATGGCGCCGAAGACCGAGGCCGTGGCCAGCACGAACACCACGGTGAACCCGAGAACGAACAGGGCCGCGGCACCGGCGACGCGGCTGCGACCCCGCACCAGAGTCTTGGTGGCCGCCTCGTCGGCGGTGACGGACGGAGAGTCCGCTCCCACGACACCGGCCAGGTAGGACAGGTAACCGGGAACCAGGGGGACGACGCACGGCGACGCGAAGGACACCAGACCGGCGAGCAGGCAGGCACCGAGAGCCAGGAACAGCGGCCCCGACGCGGCAGCCGACTGGAACGCCTCACCCATCCGACGGCCTAACCATCGGATGCCTCCGGCGCCGACAACGCCCTAACCATCGGACGCCTCCGGCGTCTCGTTCGCAATGCGCTCGACCACGGGCTGCAGGTCGCTCGCGAGGAGCTCCGTCAGGAACACCGCGGCGACGCGGTGCTCACGGTCGAGCACGATCGTGGTGGGAATGACGGTGGTCGGGTAGTTCGATCCGAGAGCGAGGAGGGTGCGCAGCGGCGGGTCGTAGATGGACGGGTACGTCACGTTGTTGTCGATGACGAAGTCCTGCGCCTTGTCCTGCTGGTTGTCGCGCACGTTGATGCCCAGGAACTGCACACCCTGGTCCTTGGTCGCCTCGAAGACCTGCTCGAGATCGTCGGCCTCACCGCGGCAGGGGCCGCACCACTGACCCCAGATGTTGAGGACGACGACCTGGCCCTCGTAGTCGGACAGCGACGTCGTCGTGCCCTCGGTCATGAGGTCGGGTCCGGAGAGGTTCCCCACGGTGCCCCGCTCGGCGGGCGGGTCGTAGAAGATCGACGTCTTGCCGCCGGGTGAGACGAACTCGAAGGTCCCACCCTGTGCCACGGCGTCGGTACCCGTGGCACACCCGGTGACGACGGTGGCGGCCACGAGCAGCGGCGCGAGCAGGCGGGCGGGTCTCATGCGCCGGTCTGGAGGGGGTCCGACGCCCCCGCGGGCTCGGAGTAGACGATGTCGACGAGGGTGTCGCCCTCGTAGATCAGCGAGGTGAGCGACGCGAGGCCGCACTGGCGGTTGCGGGGGTCGTGCCACAACCGATCGCCCTGCAGGAAGCGGCGAAGGGTCCACACGGGCAGCTGATGACTCACGCACACGGCCTCGTGGCCGACGGCCGAGACGCGAGCCGCGTTGACAGCAGCCAGCATCCGGTGCGCGATCTGCAGGTAGGGCTCGCCCCACGACGGGGTGAACGGATCACGGAGCTTGAGCCAGTGGCGGGGCCGACGCAGCGCACCGTCGCCGACGGCGACCTTCAGACCCTCGAAGTCGTTCCCGGCCTCGATGAGGTTCTCGTCCGTCTCGATGGAGAGCCCGAACGCCGACGCGATGGGCGCCGCCGTCTCCTGCGCGCGTTGCAGTGGGGAGGCGACGACGTGCGTGACGTCGTGCCCGGCGAGCACGTTCGCCACCGTGCGCGCCTGGGCCTGACCGTTCACCGACAACCGGAAGTTCGGGAGGCGCCCGTAGAGGATGCCCTTGGGGTTGTGCACCTCGCCGTGCCGCATCACGTGCACGATCGTGCGGGTGTCGGCGTGTGGGTGCCCGGAAGTGTCGATACCGGACGCGTCGACGATGTGCGACTCGGTCATGACGGTGCTTTCTGCTCGGCAGCGGCTGCTGCGGCGGCGGCGTGGGGAGCGGCCGCCTCGATGATCTCGAACGCGCGGTCGTCGAGCGCCGCGGAGACGAACCAGGCCTCGAACGCGCTCGGCGGCGGGTACACGCCGCGGCTCAGGAGCGCGTGGAAGAAGGCGGGGAAACGCCAGGTCGCGGCGGCCTTGGCGCCGGCGTAGTCGATCACCGGATCCTCGGAGAAGAAGACGCTGACCATGTTGGCGGCGTACTGCACGCGGTGCGGGACGCCCGCCGCCGTAAGTGCGTCACCGAGGATGCCGCCCAGGCGGGTGGAGTTCGCGTCGAGCGCCGCGTAGACGTCGGCATCCGCCGCGCGCAGCGTCGCCAGCCCGGCGGCGACCGCGACGGGGTTACCCGACAGGGTGCCGGCCTGGTAGACGGGACCCGCGGGGGCGAGGTAGCTCATGATGTCCGAGCGGCCACCGAATGCGGCGGCGGGCAGGCCGCCGCTCATGACCTTGCCGAAGGTGTAGAGGTCACCGGCGATGCCGTCGACGCCGTACCACCCCGATGCGCTCACGCGGAAGCCCGTCATGACCTCGTCCATGATCAGCAGTGCGTCGTGAGCGCGGGTCAGACGCTGCAGACCCTCGTTGAAGCCGGGCTGCGGCGCCACCGCACCCATGTTGCCCGCGGCGGCCTCGGTGATGACGCACGCGATCTGGCCCGGGTGGTCGGCGAAGGCCTTCGCGACCGCATCGAGGTCGTTGTAGGGAACGACGATGGTGTCGGCCGCCTGCGCGCCCGTCACGCCGGGTGACGTCGGCAACCCGAGAGTGGCGACGCCCGAGCCGGCGTCGGCGAGCAGCGCGTCGACGTGGCCGTGGTAGCAGCCGGAGAACTTGACGATCTTGCTGCGACCGGTGAACCCGCGTGCCAGGCGCACCGCGCTCATGGTCGCCTCTGTGCCCGAATTCACCAGGCGCACCTCGTCGACGGGATCGACGCGGCGCACGATCTCCTCCGCCAACTCGATCTCGCCGAGCGTGGGAGCGCCGAAGGACAGTCCCGTGGAGGCCGCCTTCTGCACTGCCTCGACCACCGCCGGGTGGGCATGACCGAGGATCATCGGTCCCCACGAGGAGATGAGGTCGACATAGCTGTTGCCGTCAGCGTCGCGCAGGGTGTATCCGCTGGCCTCGGCCATGAACCGCGGGGTGCCGCCCACGGAGTGGAAGGCTCGCACGGGCGAGTTCACGCCACCGGGGATGACGGCGGACGCGCGTGCGAAGAGTTCTGCGGATCGGGCGGTGGGGACGCCGGTGTCGGTTCCGCTCGAAGGAGTCACACCTCCAGTGTTTCACAGGACGCGGAGTGCTCTTCCTGATCTACGGAGCGAGTAGTAGTTGCATCCAGGTCAGGTCGAGCCAGCGCCCGAACTTGACGCCGACCTGCGGCATGACGCCCACCACAGTGAACCCGAACTTGGCGTGCAGAGCGATCGAGGTGGTGTTCGAGGATTCGATTCCCGCGACGATCGCGTGGACGTCCCCACGGCGGGCGCGCTCGATCAACTCCGCCATCAATGCGGTCGCGACGCCGCGCCGATGGAAGCCGTCGGCGACGTACACGGAGTTCTCGACGGTGTGCCGGTAGCCGGACTTCGGACGGAACGGCCCGTAGGACGCGTAGCCCGCGACCCGGCCGTCGATCTCGGCGGTGAGGATCGGCAGGCCGGCGCCGGTGCGCTGGTCGAACCAGCCCTGCCGGTCCGCGAGTCCCACCTGCTCCTCGTCCCAGATCGCGGTCGTGTCCGCGATGGCGGCGTTGTGCACGGTGAGGATCTCGGGCAGGTCGGCGGGCACGGCGTCGCGAATCAGCACAGCGACACGGTAGTCGGCTGCCGGCAGGCACGATCGACGAGAATCGACGTGATCGAAAGTGTTACATCCGTGTTACACCGGGCATATCCTTCTGCCATGACGGCAGCACACGAGCCCGACCGGCACCCGGAACTCCCCGAGCAGCGATACCCGGAATCCCGACCGGCCTCCGGCCTTCCCGAGTCCGCCCCGGCCTCCGGCCTTCCCGCTTGGCCCGACGGGTTCCGCGAGCACCTCGTCGAGCAGTGCGACGGCTTCAGCTCGATCATGTCGCGCGCCATCGCGGACAACGGCGCCTCGCTCTTCCGCGACGGCCCCTACGCCCCGTCGAGCCCACAGGCTGCGTCGATGGACGCCACGAGTGTGATGTCTCGCAAGATTCGCGCGGTGTGGCGTGAATTTCTGTGGCCGCGCTGACAAGTCCCTCCCGGGCACCTCGAGTTTTGGTTACCGTCGAGTATGACCACTACCGAGACCGGCACCACTGACACCGGCACGTCCTCCGACAACGCTGCTCAGCTGGCGAAGCACCTGCGCAGGACTCTCGACGGACGGTGGCGCGACGTACGGAACCAGACGCGCGAGCAGCTCGCACGTCACGAGTTCGCGCCGCACTACACACCCAACACCGCGATCGCGCGGACCAAGGCCTTCGAGCAGTTGCGCGTGCTCGCCGCGGCCGGCGCCGCCGAGTCCGGTTTCGCCAAGGAGGTCGGCGGCACGGGCGACATCGGCGCCGCCGTCACGATGATCGAGATGCTCGCCATGTCGGATCTGTCGCTCATGGTGAAGGCCGGCGTCCAGTGGGGTCTATTCGGTGGTGCGATCGAGAACCTCGGCACCGAGAAGCATCACAAGGAGTTCATCAAGCCCCTGATCGATCTCGAGACGCTCGGCTGTTTCGCGATGTCGGAGACCGGCCACGGCAGCGACGTGCAGTCCATCGGCACCACCGCGACGTACGACCGCGAGACGCAGGAATTCGTGATCCACACGCCGGACAAGTCGTCGCGCAAGGACTACATCGGCGGTGCCGCCGAGTCGGCGAAGTATGCCGCCGTGTTCGCGCAGCTGATCACCGCCGGACCGGGTGAGGAGCCCGAGAGCAAGGGTGTGCACTGCTTCGTCGTCCAGATCCGCGACGAGAACTTCGGCAGCGACCTGCCCGGCGTCACCACGTTCGACATCGGCTACAAGGGCGGCCTGCCCGGCGTGGACAACGGCCGCATCATGTTCGACCACGTCCGCATCCCGCGCGAGAACATGCTCAACAAGATCGCGGACGTCGCGGCCGACGGCAGCTACTCGTCGGACATCGACAACCCGAACCGGCGCTTCTTCACCATGCTGGGCACCCTCATCCGCGGCCGCATCACCGTGGGCGGTTCGGCAGGCGCCGCGGCGCGCGTCGCACTGACCATCGCGACGAAGTACGCGCTGCAGCGCAAGCAGTTCAGCGCGCCCGGGACCGACGACGAGGTCACGATCATGGACTACCTCGTCCACCAGCGTCGCCTGTTCCCGCTCATCGCGAAGTCGTACGCGCTGCAGTTCGCACAGAACGAGCTCGTCTCCAAGATGCACGACATCCAGAGCGCCGAGGATCCCGACGCCACCGAGCAGCGGGAACTCGAGTCGCGCGCGGCCGGCCTGAAGGCAGCGAACACCTGGCACGCGACCAAGGCGATCCAGGAGTCCCGCGAGGCCTGCGGCGGCGCGGGTTACCTCGCCGAGAACCGGCTCATCGCGCTCAAGGCGGACTCGGACGTCTTCACCACCTTCGAGGGCGACAACGTGGTGCTCACGCAGCTCGTCGCGAAGGAGCTGCTCACCGCGTACGCCCACGAGGTCCGCTCGTTCGGCGCGGCCGACTGGGTGAAGTTCGCCGCCGGCACGGTCGGCGACGTGGTGAAGAAGCGCACGGCGGCGGCGCCCATCATCCAGACCCTCGTCGACTCGCGTCAGGACAACGAGGAGGAGGGCAGCCTCTTCAACCGCGGCACCCAGATCTCGATGTTCGAGGAGCGCGAGGAGTACCTCATCTCCACGGCGGCCAAGCGTCTGAACGGGTTGTCCAAGAAGATGAGCCAGTTCGACGCGTTCAATGCGGTGCAGGACCACATCCTGCACGCGGCCACGGCGCACGTCGATCGCGTGGTGCTCGAGGCCTTCGTCGCCGGCATCGACAACTGCGAGGACGACGACGCCAAGGAACTGCTCGGCGAGGTGTGCGACCTCTACGCGCTCACCACGATCGACGCGGACAAGGCCTGGTTCATCGAGCACCGCTACATCTCCACGGAGCGGTCGAAGGCCGTCACGCGCGGGATCAACGAGCGCTGCCGGACGCTGCGCCCGCACGCCCACACCCTGATCGACGCGTTCGGCGTTCCCGAGGCCCTGCTGGGTGCGGCCATGCTCGCCGACGACGAGCCGGGCGAAGTGAAGGAATCCGTCACCGCCGACTAGGCCGGCACCTCGTCGCCCCCCCTCGCGAGTACGCCCATAGTGTCGTGATTCAGTGCTCCACAACGACACTGTGGACGTACTCCCCGAGGGTGGGGGACGTGCTCGCCGGGGGCGGGGCTCAGGAACGGACGAGACGAGCGATCGCCTCGGACGCCTCTCTGACCTTCGCGTCCGCTTCAGGTCCACCTTCGCGGGCCGCGTCCACGACGCAGCCCGCGAGGTGGGCGTCCAGCAACTTCAGCGACACGGACTGCAGCGCCTTGGTGACGGCCGAGACCTGCGTCAACACGTCGATGCAGTACCGGTCGTCGGCCACCATGCGGGAGATGCCGGCCACCTGGCCCTCGATGCGGCGCAGTCGCTTGAGAAGGTCGTCCTGATCGAAACTGCTCATGCGCCCAGAGTACCCCCAGGGGGTAACGGGTAGAGGTCAGCGCCGCCGTACGACGCGCATCACCAGATACACCGCGACGGCCGCCGCGACCACGGAGAGCGCCGCCCAGGGCCCCGCGACGCGGGTCGAGTCGTACGTGACCGAGAACCCCTCGAAGGACGACGTGGTGGGGAACTGCTCGGTCACGGTGGTCGTGGTCCTCGACTGAATCCACAGCACCACGGCCACGACGGCGAGGACGACCGCGACCACCACCGGAGCGAGGCGGCGCATCACGCGTCGGGCTCCGCGTCGGTGGCGGGCGCCACGAGTGCGAGCAGTTCCTCGCGGAGCGTCTCGTCGTCCTTCGCCCACGCCTGGACCAGGCCGTTGCCCCGCAGCTTCAGGCCGACGCCGGTCCGCTTGCGCGGCACTCCGGACAGCTCCCCCAGCACTCGGGCGGCCTGCCACTTCTCCAGGGTGTTCCCGTTGGCGTCGTAGTCGGGCTCCGGATACACCTCAAGGATGTCCGCGATGGCGACGTTCTCCGTGCCCTGGCTCAGCGTCGTCGGCGTCAGGATCACCGTGGCGTGCCGGCGGGCGGCCACGATCTGTACGTAGGTGAAGGCCATGAGAACCAGCGCGATCACGACGAGCGCCACGTAGTGCACGACGGGGCCCGTGTAGATCTCGACGCCGAGAGCGATGAGGCAGAAGATCGGCCCCCAGGCCAGGGCGCGCCACTTCGCGCCGTACTCGGCGAAGATCACCGATTCCGTCTCGTCGCTCACGGGGTCTCCGGTGCCACGAACCACGGCGCCGCGGACGGTCGGTACACGAGCACGCAGGCCACGAAGAAGAGGATCGCCCCGAGAGTCGCCAGCAGGGGCACGATCGCGAAGCCGACGGTCACCGAGCCCAGCAGCACCAGCCCGAAGACGATCGACAGCACCGTCAGCGCCCGGCGGAACCGTGGATCGCCGCGTCGACACGCGGGCCCGGCGAGGAATCCGATGGCCAGTCCGACGATGATCTCGAGGACACCGACCGTGCGCAGCACCGTGATGACGCTCTCCACGGCATCCGCCTCGCCCCCGGTCTCGGTCAGCTGGGTCCGCAGCGAGTCGGCCGGGAACGTCAGCGAGATGAGACCGAGCAGCACGACGAGGACGGCCCCGAGAACCCACACGGCGAACGCGACGGTGACGATCCGGGGTCGGGCGGGCGACGCGGGCTCGGGCTTCTCGACGATCACTCGACCATCCTGCCAAGACGCCTCCACACGGTGGAGTCCAGGCGTCGCTCGATCAGGTGAGGACGGCCGGCAGAAGCACTGCGGCAGCCATGAGGATGCCCGTGATCAGCACGATGGCGAGCAGCCACAACTCACGTCGGCCACTGCTGCACTCGACGGTCTGCATACGAGTGCGAGGCGCCGTGGAACCGGCGGAGGTGGAGGAGAAATCGGCGGGCAACACTGTCTCCGTACTGATCAGAATGCTTGTGACAGTGGTCACGATACACCGATCGATGTTTGACGCAAAAAGACAGCCTGACCAGGCAGGAAGAGCGTCTCAGGCGCCCGAGAAACCGCTGGCGACGACGAGGACGACCACCACCACGGCGGACGTCAGGAGCAGCAGGGCGAATACCTCGGCGAGAGGGTTCCGGCGGTCGTTCGTGTCGTGCCCGACCGTCTGTCGTGGGGTCATGGAGATCCTCCGATCAGGGTGTGTCCGATCGTCAGAACCATAACGCCACTTCTGTAACTCAGGTCACATCTGTCACGGCGTGTCGCAGGTCAGCGCGGCGATCTCCGGGAGAGGAAGTACTCCGACGACTCGCGGCGATGCATCAGGTACACCGCACCCGCGGCGGCGACTGCCTGCAGGATCCCCAGAACCGCGGTCACCAGAGCGATCGCGCCTCCCGAACCGAGGCCGAAGAGCGTGGGAATCGTGGTGACGACGATGACCACACCGATCGCCGTGAGAACTGCACGTGCCCAGAGCTTTCCCGCCCGCATCTTGCGCACCACCAGCAGGACGAGCCCCGCGATCAGCACCCCGACGATCAACGACAGCACCATGGCCACGACGAGCACGGTGTCCGCGGTCTCGGGCGGCAGTGCCAACGACGGGTCCTGCGCTTCGAGGTCCGTCAGGAACGCGTCGAGAAAGGCGTCACGATCGGTGAACAAGGAGTAGAGCCCGATGAGCATCGAGAGCAGACCGATGCCGATCACGCCGAACCACAGGTGGCGCGCCGTCTCGATGTCGACCGGCGCCTCGCTGTTCTCCGGTGACCGCATCGGCTGCATCGCGCTCGGGGGCAGACCCTCGGGGTGCCAGTTGCCCTGCGGCTGCTGCCACTGCGGCTGCTGACCCCACTGTGGCTCTCGACCCCACTGCGGCTGCTGACCCTGCGGATCGTGGGGGTCGTGGCGAGGGTCCTCCGGGTTGCCGCCGGGGCGCTGGTCGTTCACAGCCGCGTCGCGATCTCGGTGGCCCAGTAGGTGAGGACGATGTCGGCGCCGGCTCGGCGAATGCTGGTAACGGACTCCATGATCGCCGCGTCACGGTCGATCCACCCGTTCTGCGCGGCGGCGGTGATCATCGCGTACTCCCCCGAGATCTGATACGCGGCGACGGGCACCGGCGACGCGTCGGCCACGTCTCGCAGGATGTCGAGGTAGCTCATCGCGGGCTTCACCATCACCATGTCGGCGCCCTCGGCGATGTCGAGGTCGAGTTCGCGCATCGACTCGCGCCGATTGGCCGAATCCTGTTGGTAGGTCCGGCGATCGCCGCGCAACGTCGACCCGACGGCCTCGCGGAACGGACCGTAGAACGCGGAGGCGTACTTCGCCGTGTAGGCCAGCTGACCCACGTCGGCGAATCCGGCGGTGTCGAGGCCCTCGCGGATCGCGCCGATCTGCCCGTCCATCATGCCGCTCGGGCCGAGCAGGTGAGCGCCCGACTCAGCTTGCGCCACAGCCATGTCCACGTAGCGCACCAGCGTGGCGTCGTTGTCGACGCTGCCGTCCGCGGCGAGGACGCCGCAGTGACCGTGGTCGGTGAACTCGTCGAGGCACGTGTCCGCCATCAGGACGGTGCTGTCGCCGAGGTCGTCCCGGAGCCGACGCAGCCCCTTGTTCAGGATGCCGTCGGGATCCGAGGCCATCGACCCCTGCCCGTTCTTGTCCTCCGGACGCGGAACCCCGAAGAGCATCAGACCGCCGACGCCGGCCCGCACGGCCTCGTCGGCCGCGGCGGACAGCGAGTCCGGCGTGTGCTGGACGACGCCGGGCATCGAGCTGATCTCCCGCGGGGAGTCGAGGCCGTCGGCCACGAACATCGGCAGCACGAGATGCCGCGGTTCCAGCGACGTCTCCGCCACCAACCGGCGGATGGCAGGGGTACGACGCAGTCGCCGGGGACGGTCTACGGGGAACACGGAACCCTCACTTCGTTCGGCCGTGCGCCCTTTGCGTATCCCTGGATGCGCAAAGGGCGCACGGGCGGGTCAGCGCCTACGGGACTTCTTGCGCGGAGGCGGCAGGGCACCCTCGGCGCGCAGTCGTGCAGCGTGCTCGGCCAGTGCCTCGACCAGCGGTCCGACCTGAGCCGTCTCGGGCTGCACGTCGACACGCAGGCCGAACTCGACGGCCGTCTCGGCGGTCTTCGGTCCGATGCACGCCACGAGGGTGCGCGCGTGCGGCTTGCCGGCGATGCCGACGAGGTTGCGCACGGTCGAGCTCGACGTGAAGCACACGGCGTCGAAGCCGCCGGTCTTGATCATCTCGCGGGTCTCGGCGGCCGGCGGCGCAGCGCGCACCGTGCGGTACGCGGTGACGTCGTCGATCTCCCAGCCACGCTCGCGGAGGCCCTCGGCGAGGGTCTCGGTCGCGATGTCGGCGCGCGGCAGCAGGACCCGGTTGACGGGGTCGAACACCTCGTCGTACGGCGGGAAGTCCTCGAGCAGCCCGGTGGAGCTCTGCTCGCCGGACGGGACGAGCTCGGGGTTTATGCCGAACGAACGGACCTTCTCGGCCGTCGCCTCGCCGACGCAGGCGATCTTGACGCCGGAGAACGCGCGAGCGTCGAGTCCGAACTCCTCGAACTTCTCCCACACCGCGCGCACCGCGTTGGTGGAGGTGAACACGACCCACTGGTAGCGGCCGTCGACGAGGCCCTTGACCGAGCGCTCCATCTGCGCGGGGCTGCGCGGCGGCTCGACGGCGATGGTCGGCACCTCGATGGGGATGGCGCCGTGCGTGACCAGACGCTCGCTCATCTCGCCGGCCTGATCCTTGGTGCGCGGCACGAGGACGGTCCAGCCGTACAGCGCGCGGCTCTCCCACCAGGACATCTTGCTGCGCTGCGACACGACCTTGCCGACCGTGACGATGAGCGATCCCACGAGCTCGGATCCCGCGTCGTTCAGCGTCGCGAGGGTCGCCTCGACGGTGCGCTGCTGACGCGTCGTACCACGGACGGTGATCGCGACGGGTGTCTGCGGCGCCAGGCCGTGCTCGACGAGCGCGCTGGCGGTCTCGGCGAGGTGGCCGGACGTCGCGTGCAGGACGAGAGGTCCGGGTGCCGCGGCGAGCGACGCCCAGTCGACGTCGCCCCGGACGTCGGCCTCGGTGTGCTCGGAGCCCAGTGCCATGCCGGCGTAGCTCGGCACCGCGGACCCCGCGGGGAGGCCGGGAACGACCTCGAACTGCACCTGGGTCCGCGCCACGGCGGTGACCTCGGCGATGACGGAGTCGGTGGTCAGCGGATCACCCGAGACGAGCCGGACCACGTCGTGGCCGTTCTTCGCCTCGGCGACCAGCGTCTTGGCCACCTCGGCGGGCTCGCCGAGCGCCGGACGCACGTCCACGCCGTTCTCGCCCGTCTCGGCATCGGCCGGGACAGCGGTGCCCACCAGGGCGATGACGCCCTTGTCGACGTCGGGATCGGTGAAGGCCATCTCGGCGATCGCCAGCGCGTCCCGCGCCCGGACGGTGAGCAGGGCCGGGTCGCCCGGTCCGGAGCCCACGAACAGGATCCGTCCCGGGGTGTTCTTGCGGACTCGGCTCATGATTCGTTCTCCAGTGCAGTCTGTTCCGCGTACTTGTCGCGGAAGCGGATCTCGATCTCGGTGGCGGGACCCCGCTTGGGGATCAACCGCGATGTGGCGATGCGCTCGTACCGTCCCGGACGGGGTGTCACGCGTCGCCCGGGCAGGCCGCCACGTCTGTGTCGGCTCGCGGTCCCGACGACGCTCAGCGCCCTCTGCTCACGCATCGATCGACTCGCCTTTCTCGGTACCGCCCGGTCTCTGGGTCGAGGCGGCGGTGGACGAACTGGAGGGCTCGGTGACGGCGACCAGGTCTCGGGCGCCGAGATCGAGAAGTTCTCGGGCGACGCGGCGGCCGATGCCGTCGGCGTCGTCGACGGGCCCCACTGCGGAGGCTCGGATCACGTCGGAGCCGTCCACCGCCGCGGCGCAGCCGCGCAGGGACAGTTCCTCGAAGACTCGGCCGTCCTCGTCGATGGACTCGACGACCTCGGCGATGGCCCCGACCGGAGCGGTGCAGCCGGCCTCGAGCTCGGCGAGCAGGGCCCGCTCCGCCGTCACCGAGGCGCGCGCCGCGGGATCGTCGAGGGTCGCGAGCACGGAGGCCAGATCGTGGTCGTCGGAGCGGCACTCCACTGCGAGTGCGCCCTGAGCGGGAGCCGGCAGGAACTGCACCGGCTCGAGAGCCTCGGTGACGACGTCCAGACGATCGATTCGCGCCAGTCCGGCACGGGCCACGACGACGGCGTCGAGCTCACCCTTGGTGACCTTGCCGATGCGGGTGTCGAGGTTGCCGCGCAGGGGCTGGACGTCCAGGCCGAGGCCGAGTGCGCGCAGCTGGGCGATACGTCGCGGTGCGGACGTGCCGACGGTGGAACCGGCGGGCAGTTCGCCGAGCACCAGTCCGTCGCGCGCCACCAGGGCGTCACGCGCGTCCTCGCGCTGCGGGATCGCGCCGATGGTGAAACGCTCGTCCTCCGCCGTCGGAAGATCCTTGTAGGAGTGCACGGCGACATCGATGGTCTTGTCCGCCAACGCTTCCCGCAGGGCAGCGGTGAAGACGCCCACGCCGATCTCCTGCACCGGTGCGGCCGACTTGTCGCCCGCGGTGGTCACGACGACGAGCTCGGTGCGGACACCGGCGGCCGTGATGGCAGCGCGGACGGTCTCGGCCTGCGTGGTGGCGAGCAGGCTGCCGCGGGTGCCGACACGCACCACACGATCACCCAGTGCAGCGGCGTTCGCGATCATTCCGTACCCCGCTCGTGGGAGAGGGTGAAGTCGTCCGCGAGGGCGGCGGTGGGGTTGTCCGTGTCCACGGCCGTGGCGACCTCCATGGGCGACGCGACGGCCTGCACCGTGCTCGGCGACAGCTCGAAGAGCTCCCGGAGCGCCTCGGCGTAGGAGTCACCGCCCGGCGTGGTGGCGAGTTGCTTCACCCGCACGGTGGGCGCGTGCAGCAGCTTGTCGACGACGCGGCGCACGGTACGCGCCACCTCGTCCCGCTGTGGGTCGGCCAGATCGGGCAGCCGCGAGTCGAGCCGCATGAGCTCCGACTCGACCACCTCGGCGGCCCGCTGACGCAGCGCCGTGACGGTCGGGGTGACCTCGGCGAGGCGCTGTCCGGACAGGTAGGAGGCGAGCTCGGCGGCCACGATGTCGCGGGCCGCACGCTCGTCGGACGCCGCGGCGCCGGCCGCGGGGTCGTGCTGGAGCGACTCCATGTCCAGGACGGTGACGCCGGGCAGGCCGGCGACGGCGTGCTCGACGTCGCGGGGCAGGCCCAGGTCGCAGATCACCAGCGGGCGAGCCTGCGTGTCGCGCTGCGCGAGCGCGCGATGGGCGTCGGCAATGGTCACGACGGCACCCACCGCACCGGTACAGGTGACGAGGATGTCGGCGTCCGCCACCGTCGCGGACAGCTGGTCGAGCGTGATCGCGAACGACGTGACGCCGCCCGCTGCGGCGGTCTCGGACAGGTGCTGGGCGCGACTCTGGGTGCGGTTGGCGACCGCGATGCTGCCGATGCCGGTGCGCGTCAGATGGGCGACGGAGAGTCCGCCCATCGCGCCGGCGCCGAGGACGACGGCCTTCTTGCCTGCGAGACCACCGAGCGCGTCGGCGGCTCGATCGAGCGCGACGGAGACCACCGAGGCTCCCGCCTTGTCGATGCCCGTCTCGGAGTGGACCTTCTTGCCGACCCGCAGCGCCTGCTGCGCCAGCTCGTGCAGCGCGCGGCCCGATGCCTGCTGAGCGTCCGACGCCGCGTAGGCGGCACGGATCTGCCCCAGGATCTGCTGCTCACCGATCACCATCGAGTCGAGACCACCGGCGACGGCGAACAGGTGCTCGGCCGCGGCCTCGCTGTAGCGCACGTAGGCGTACTTCGTCAGCTCGGCGAGCTCGAGACCGGAGTGCTCGGACAGCAGTGCACCGAGGTCGGTCAGGGCGCCGTGGAAGGCGTCGACCACCGCGTACACCTCGACGCGGTTGCACGTCGAGACGATCATGACCTCGGAGACATGCGGCGACATCATGATCTCGTCGGTCAGTTTCGGGCGTTCCGTGTCGCTGACGGCGATACGTTCGAGCACCGAGACGGGAGCGCTTCGATGCGAAATCCCGAGGAGAAGGACACTCACGGTGCTATCACCGATCCGTTTCTACTAGCGGGGGTGACCGTCCGGGGATCACGACAGACCGGACGGGCGGGACGGATGCGCGGTGCCTTGTGGGCGTTCGCGAACGAGAGGACCTGCAGCTCCACGGCGAGATCGACGCGGCGGAGATCGACGTGCGGGGGCGTCACCGGATCGGTGGACGCGAAACTGAGGATGCAGTCGATGTCGGCCTCGACGAGGGCGTCGACGGCGGACTGGGCGGCAGCGTCCGGCGTGGCGACGACGCCGACGGTGGCGCCGAGCTCGGCGGCGACCTCGACCAGCCGATCGACGTGCAGAACGGTGAGCTGCGAGTAGCCGTCGTCGGCGTTGCCGACGGTGATCTCACGGCCCACGACGGCCGGATCGTTGTCGAACAGGGCGACCATCGTGAAGCCGCGACGACTGAACCCGTCGTACCCGACCAGTGCGGTGCCGAGGTTGCCGGTGCCCACCAGGACGACGCGGTGACCGCGATCCAGACCGAGCGCCAGCTCGATACGCGCCCGCAGGCGAGCGACGTCGTATCCCACTCCGCGCACACCCATCGGGCCGAGGAACGAGAGGTCCTTGCGCAGCGTGGCCGAGCCGACCCCGGCGGCCGTCGCGAGGTCCTCGCTGGAGACGATCATCACTCGGGTGTCGGTGAGCGAACTCAGTACCCGGAGATACCCCGCGAATCGGGTGACCGTAGCCTGGGGCACAGCGCGAGACACAGCACCACCGTCGCGGCCGGAGTCGGACACGGCGCCGGAGCGCGCGATACCGACGCCGGGCAGGCGGCGTTGTGAGGTCACGTCGAAGGCTCCTCGTCCGACGGCACGCCTGATGACAGGCATGCGGTCTCCACGGTCATCCGAGGATCGGCGGGCCACGCACAGGACCGTGGTACCTGTGACGCAGGGTTCGTCGCCGACCCCTTTCTTCTCTCCACGGTAACCTCTCGTGGAGGGATGAACAAAGTCGCCGACCCGTGTAGTAGGATCCCGCGCCCCCGAGTCGACGGCCGCACGCACCGACGGTGACGACCGGCCCGGGTCAGTTCTCCAGATCGCGCCGCAGCCGGGGCACGTCGACGTCCCAGTAGCTGTGTTCGCGGCCGTCCAGCAGCACCACCGGCAGCCGGTCCCCGTACTCCGCCCGCAGGTCAGGGTCCTGCGCGGCCACCGCGTCGACGTCGACCGACTCGCAGGCCACGCCGTACTCCGCGCACAGGGGAACGAGCACGCGCAGGGCGGCGTCGCACGCCCCGCATCCGGCGCGTGTCAGCAACGTCACGGTGCGTACCGGGCTGGTCATGAGTCGAGTGTCTCACCGCCTCGCGCACGCGGTTAGGGTGGATCGGCAGGACCGGGACGGCCCGCGCCCGTGGGACGACCGGTCGAGGTGGGGAGGTGCACCGTGCCCGATCAGCATGATCCGGACGACGCACATGCTGCTGTCACGCCCGATTCGGAACTCACCGAGTCACCCGAGGTGATGGACGAGTCGCGGGACCGTCGACTCGTCGACCCGGAGGAGGCCGAGAAGCAGGTCCGTCGACGGATCCGCAATCCCCTCGGCCCCACCGCCGCCCAGATCCGCGCCAAGCTCGCCGGTGAGGCCAGCGCCGATGCCGCCATCGCACTGCAGGCCGAGAGCGCCGAGGCAGCCGACGACCACGTCAGCACGGTTCCGCGCGATCTCACCGCGGCCGCGTTCTTCGACGTCGACAACACGATGGTGCAGGGCGCGTCGATCATCCACTTCGCCCGCGGGCTCGCGGCACGCAAGTACTTCACGTCCAAGGACGTCTCGGAGTTCGCCTGGCAACAGATCAAGTTCCGGGTGAGCGGCAAGGAGAACCTGGGCGACGTCAGCACCGGCCGCGAGAAGGCACTGTCCTTCGTCGAGGGTCGGTCCACGGCGGAGATCGTGCGCCTCGGCGAGGAGATCTTCGACGAGATCATCGCCGACCGCATCTGGGCCGGCACCCGCGCTCTCGCGCAGATGCATCTCGACGCCGGCCAACAGGTGTGGCTCGTCACCGCGACCCCCGTGGAACTGGCGTCCATCATCGCCAAGCGCCTCGGCCTGACCGGCGCGCTGGGCACCGTCGCCGAGAGCAAGGACGGCGTCTTCACCGGGCGCCTCGTCGGCGACATCCTGCACGGTCGCGGCAAGGCCCACGCCGTGCGGACCCTCGCCGTCCGCGAGGGCCTCGATCTGCGGCGCTGCACCGCCTACTCCGACAGCCACAACGACGTGCCGATGCTCTCACTCGTCGGAACGGCCGTCGCGGTCAACCCCGACGCGGACCTGCGCGAGCTCGCGAAGAACCGCGGATGGGAGATCCGCGACTTCCGCACCGGCCGCAAGGCCGCCAAGATCGGTGTCCCCACGGCTCTCGCACTCGGAGCTGTCGGCGGTGGCGTCGCCGCCGTACTCGGCCGCCGCAACTTGTGAACCGACCGACCTCCGGCCTGCCCGCGCCCGTCACCCGACCGGCCTCCGGCCTACCCGTGACAGCGGTCGTCATCGGTGCGGGTGTCGGCGGACTCGCCACCGCCGCCCGCCTGGCCCACCGCGGTGTCCAGACCGTCGTGCTCGAGCAGTCGCACGATCTGGGCGGGAAGCTCGGCATCGTCCGGCGAGACGGTTTCTCGTTCGACACCGGGCCGTCGCTGGTCACCATGCCGCACGTGTTCGACGAACTGTTCGCGCAGACCGGAGGGCCGTCGGACCTCACGTTCGACCGGCTCCCGGTCGCGTGTCGCTACCGCTTTCCCGACGGCACCGAACTGGACATGCCCGGTCGCGCGGAGGAGATCCCCGCCGCTCTGGACGCCGCGCTCGGAGCCGGCACCGGTGCGCAGTGGTCCCGGTTCTCCGAGCGTGCCGAGCAGATCTGGGACGCCACCCACGAGGCGTTCCTCGAGTCGCCCATCGGCCCTCGCGAACTGGTGTCGTTGTCGCGACGGGTGGGCGATCTCCGCACCATCAGCCCGTGGTCGTCGCTGCGCGGTCTCGGTCGGCAGTACCTCACCGATCCGCGGCTCGCGATGATGCTCGACCGCTACGCCACCTACACCGGCTCGGATCCGCGGCGCGCTCCGGCGGCCCTCGCCACGGTGCCGCACGTCGAGCAGCGTTGGGGGTCGTGGCACGTTCCCGGTGGGCTGCACCGCATCGCCGAGGCGATCGCCGACCGCGCGACGTCGCTCGGAGCGGAGATCCGCACGGGTGTCACGGTGACGGGTGTCCGCGTCGAGAACGGACGCACCACCGGCGTCGACACCACGCACGGACCCGTCGCGTCCGACATCGTCGTCGCGAACGCCGATGCCGAGCAGGTCTACCGGTCTCTGGTCCCCGCCACGCGGCGCACCGTGCTCGCCCGGCGGCGCCTCGACGCGACCACCGCCAGCCTGTCCGGCTTCGTGATCCTGCTGGCTCTGCGGGGCCGCGACGCCGACACCCCACACCACCGGGTGCTGTTCCCGGACGACTACGACGCCGAGTTCGACGCCGTCTTCGGCACCCGCACGCGGCCGGCGCACCCCGCCGACGCCCCGACCGTCTACGTCAGCGCCCCCGACGATCCGGCTCTGCGCCCGGACGACGACACCGAGGCGTGGTTCGTGCTCGTCAACGCCGCGCGGCACGGCACCGGTTCCTCGGCACTGGTCGACTGGGACGCCCCGGGACTGGCGGAGGGCTACGCCGACCGCATCCTCGACGTCATGGCGTCGCGCGGAGTGGACGTGCGCGACCGAGTGCTGTGGCGGGAGATCATCTCCCCGGCAGACCTGATGCGGCGCACCATGACTCCGGGCGGGTCCATCTACGGAACGTCGTCCAACGGGGCAACGGCCGCGTTCCTGCGCCCCGCCAATCGCTCACCGATTCCCGGCCTGTTCCTGGTCGGTGGATCGTCGCACCCCGGCGGTGGACTCCCGCTGGTGACGCTGTCGGCACAGATCGTCGACGAGCTGATCGCCGACGCCTTCTAGCCGAGGAAGACGTTCCGGCGCCGGGTCAGCAGCCGGTAGAGCGTCTGCTGGATCGTCTCGCGCACGCGGTCGGTGACCTCGAACAGTTCCATCGGGTCGTCGGCGGCGGACGGCTCGTAGGACGTGGTCTCGATGGGCTCGCCGAACTCGATGTACCACTTCGACGGCAGCGGGACGAGACCCAGCGGGCCGAAGTGCGGGAACAGGGGCGTCACCGGGAAGTACGGCAGGCCGAGCACCCGCGCGAGCGTCGTCAGGTCACCGATCTTCGGGTAGATCTCCTCGGATCCGACGATCGAGCACGGGATGATGGGCGTCTGGGTGCGCAGCGCGGCGGAGACGAAGCCACCGCGGCCGAAGCGCTGCAGCTTGTAGCGCTCACTGAACGGCTTGCCGATGCCCTTGAACCCCTCCGGGAACACCGCCACGACCTCGCCGCCACGCAGCAGTCGCTCGGCGTCGGGTTGACAGGCCAGGGTGTGGCCGGCGCGGCGCGCGATGCTGCCGACCAGCGGAGTCTCGAACGCGAGGTCCGCGGCGAGCATCCGCAGCGCGCGGTGCTGCGGGTGGTGATCCCGCATGGCGACCGAGGCCATGAGTCCGTCGATCGGGATGACACCCGCATGGTTCGAGACCACCAGGGCGCCGCCTTCGGCGGGCACGTTCTCTATCCCGCGGACCTCGACGCGGAACCACTTCTCGAACAGCGGTCGCAGCGCCGGAAGCCAGACGGAATCGGCGAAGTGGGGGTCGTAGCCGAACTCGTCGACCTCGTAGTCGCCCGACAGCCGCGTCCGCAGGAAGTCCGCTCCCCCGGCGACACGGTCGACGAGGGCACGCCGCACCGACTCGACGGCCGACGGGAACTCGCCGACGTCCGGCGTCGCGTGCGGTGCCGGCGCCTCGGGCACGACCAGAGGCGTCCGCGTCTCGACACTCGGCATCATCGAGGGCGAAGGCGACGGGGACGCATAGGACGAGGGGTGCCGGCCGCGGACGTCCGCCGGGTCGCTGCCGGCGCGTGGCCCACCGTCGGGCGTGGACTGCCGGAGGCGATCGAACGACTTACCGTGCAGCGGAATAACTTTGGCCACGTCGGTCACCTTCCCGCTCCGGCCGGCAACGACACGGGCGACGGGTGCGCCCCGGGGGATGCACCGCCCAACAGTCCGATGACGCGATTCTCGATCGCGTCGACCCATTCACGCCGGATCACCGGCGTCAGCGCGACTCCGCGCACGAAGTCGTCGAACGCCTGCACGGTGGTCCACCGTGGGGTGAATCCGAGGACGTTCTTCATCCGGGTGGTGTCCACTCCGCATCCGAAGTTGAAGTAGTCGAGCTGCTCGGCCGAGAAGTCGCGCATCAGCGATCCCATCACCGCCTTGCCGGTGGTGCGGAACAGGGCCATGGGCACCGGGAGTTCCACGCGGCCGGCCCGGCGGATGGCCTGCGACAGCATGATGATACCGTCCGCCGCGATGTTGAAGGTGCCCGCGGGACCGGCCAACGTGGCGCGTTCGAGTGCGGAGAGCGCGTCCTCCTCGTGCAGCAACTGCATGCGCGCATCGCGACCGAGGATCGACGGGGTGACCGGCGAGGTGAGGTAGCGCGAGACGGATCCGTTGAGGCGGGGTCCGATCATGGGGGCATTGCGCAGGATGCTGACGTCGATGTCCGGACGACGACGACCCAGCCCACGGGCGTAGCCCTCGGTCTCGATGGCGTCGCGGGCGAAGCCGCCCTGCGGACGCGACCGCGCGCCCATCTCCTCGGTGAACTGCGCCGGATCCTTCGCACTGCAGCCGTACACCGCCGTCGACGATCTCAGCACCACGTGCCGCACCGTCGGCGACTTCTGGCAGACGGCGAACAGCTGCATCGCCCCGAGGACGTTGAGGTCCTTCATCACCGTGCGGCCACCGCCGCTGGGCGGCCGGGACAACAGCGACGCGTGCACGACGGTGTCGACGCCCGCGTTGCGGATGACCTTGCCGATCAACGGGTTACGGATGTCCGCCCGTACGAACTCGGCGCGTCCCATCCGCCGGATCATGTCCTTGGTGGGAGCCACGGCGTCGACGGCCACGACCCGCTCGATCGACGGGTTCTGCGCCAGTCGCATGGTGAGGTATCCGCCCAGGAATCGGCTCGCTCCCGTGACGAGCACGACGCGTGGAGCGTCGCGCCCGGTGTCGTCAGAGCTCACCAGACCCCCTCGGTTTCTCCTGCGGCCACCGCTCGCGCGGCACCACACACGCCATGGTGTCACGAACCCCGCGTGCGCGCTCCGGCACGAGAAGAACCGGCTCGCGACACCTGGATACGACAACGCCCGCGAGGACGGTCGAAACTCGATCCTCGCGGGCGGAAGTCGTCGCGATCCCTACCGGATCACTTACCCAATTTCCTGCGCTGAACGCGGGTGCGGCGAAGCAGCTTGCGGTGCTTCTTCTTCGACATGCGCTTGCGACGCTTCTTGATCACTGAACCCATGCGGGTGTCCTCGCGTTCTTTCGTCTCTGTACAGCTGCACTGCTGATACCGCTGCTGGTGCTGTTCGGTCGTCGGCGGACACGGCAGTGACGGGACTGCGCGCTCACGCGACTCAGCCCCATCATACCCAGCTCACACGACCACCCTCGACCGGCCTCCGCAGCAGCGGCGCACGCCCGAACCATCCGATTCCGGTGAACCGTGCCGATGCCCTTCCCCGGGCATGCACCGTTCCACGTGGAACAGACGGGACGAGGCGTACGTCAGCCTGCGTCGAAGTAGGACGTCTCCAGGTAGTCGTGCACCGCCTTCGCATGCACTCGGAACGAGCGTCCCACCTGCACAGCAGGCAGTTCACCGTTCTTGATCAACCGGTAGACCGTCATCTTCGACACGCGCATGAGAGCCGCCACCTCGGCGACCGTCATGAACTGGGTCTCGGACACGCTCGGTTGGCCGTCGCGCTTCGGGCTCTTGCCCGAACCGGCCGGCTTGTTGACAGATTCCATGTATTCACTTACCTCCGGCACGCCCGCGCTGCCGGCTTCCCCTCCGGCAGAACAGACACGCACGTGCTGCAGCGAGCTTAGCGGGACTCGAGTGACAAAAGCGACGGGTGGGGGGACCAATATTTATTCGGCCGCTGATCCGAGCGCCGTTCCCCGTTCCTTGGCGGCGTCGATCGCGTCGAGAAGCGCAGCTCGGAAGCCCTTTCGCTCCAACTGGGCGATGGCCGCGGCCGTGGTGCCGCCGGGAGACGTCACACCGGCGCGGAGCTCCTGCGGTGACTCGTCGGAGCGATCGAGCATCGCCGCGGAGCCCACCATCGTCTGGACCACCAGTGTCGTGGCGGTGTCGCGAGGCAGTCCGAGGCCCACGGCGGCGTCGATCATCGCCTCGGCCATGAGGAAGAAGTAGGCGGGTCCGGATCCGGAGACGGCGGTGACCGCGTCGATCTTGTCCTCGGACACGACGGCCGTCTTCCCGACGGTGCCGAGCAGCTTGCGCACCGTCTCGATGTGCTCGGAGCGGGCGTGCCTGCCGGGGGCCAGCACGCTCATCGCCTCGCCCACCAACATCGGGGTGTTGGGCATGACACGGACGATCGGGATGCCCGCGGGCAGCTTCGGCTCGTAGCGCGACGCGGTGACGCCGGCGGCCATCGTGACGATGATCTGCTCGCGCTCCCCGTTGAGCTCGGCCTTGGACATCTGGGTGATCACCGAATCGACGTCGTCGGGCTTCACCGCGACGACGATGACGTCGGCGCCCTCGATGGCGTCGATGACGCTGGTGGTCCGGATGCCGAACTGGGTGGCCACCGCGTCCGCGCGTGCCGGGTACTTCTCCGCCAGCACCACGTTGCCGGTGGGTAACCCGCCCTCGATCAGTCCCGCGATCAACGCCTCACCGATCCGGCCGCCGCCGATCACCGCAATTCTCGTCATGCGCTCAGCGTGCCATGCCCCGGGTGGCGGTCGGCAGGGTGTCGCGGTCCCTCGGTCGGAGCTCAGGTCGCGAGCGGCACCATGGCCAGCTGTCGGCTCTGCACCACCACGGCACCGGTCGCGTCGACGATGGTGTGGTCCTCCTCGAACCAGGAACCGCCGAGCACGGTGCTCGACGACTTCACCCGCAGCCAGCCGGGAGCCGGGGTGTGGCGCAGGTACGTCGTGAGCTGGACCGTCGGAGCCCAGCCGAAGAGGCCGCGATTCATCGTCACGGGCGGGCAGATGTCGCCGGCCATGATGGCGAACAGCGCCGCGGTGACGGGATCGTTCTCGTCGTCGGGCCGCGGCCGGACCCACATGCGGATCTCCGCCGACCCCCGCGCGCCGGTCAGGAAGTGCGCGGCGGTGGAATCGAGACGCATGTCACAGCCCGTGGCGACGTGCACGACATCGGCCATCGGGTGTCCGGGCGCCACTCGGGCGGCCGAGTTCGGTGGCTCGACGGCCATGTCGAGGACCGACGCCAGGGACGACTCGTGCTCTTGGTGTACGGGCGCCCCGTTGTCCGGCGTGCCGAGCGTGACCACGCTCCGCACCGCGGGACGGCCGTTCTGCAGCAACACCGCGTCGACGTGCACCACGCGCCGACCACGCTTGAGCACCGACGTCTCGACCGTCACCGGGCCGGGATCGGGCGCCGCGAGGTAGCTGGCGCTGACCGCGAGCGGAGTCAGCTCGACCGGGTCGTCGTCCAGCGCGAGACGCTGCGTGGCGGCCGCGGCACAGACACTCATCATCGCGCCGCCGTGCACCTTGGGGCCGATGGTCCACGTCGGGTCGATGCTGCCCTCGAACAGATCCGTGTCGGTGCGCTCGAGTGTGGTGAGGGTGCGGAACGGGGCGTCGGTCACTGGTCGCTCGAATCTGTCGTCGGGAAGGTCGCATGACGGTCGGGAAGGCCGGAGGCCGGCCGGGTGAGTTGGTCGGGAAGGCCGGAGGCCGGCCGGGTCAGTTGGTCGGGAGAGCCGGTCGGGGCGAAGTGCTGCTGGGCGAGGTCGTGGTGCGCGAGGCGGCGCAGTGCGGTGACGACCGGTTCGTAGAGCACCGTCCCGAGCACGGCGAAGCGCACGGCCGCGCGGGGCTCGGTGTGGTCGAGCACCCGCGCCCACTCCCCCTCCGCGATGACGCGCACGGCACGCGCGTACGCGACGACGTCGTCGTCGGAGAGCGGGACGCCCGCAGCATCGGCGGCGGCGAGGGAGTGGTCGAGCTGACGAGCGGCAGAACTGTCGATCGGGAGACCGGCGGCAGCGTGGCCGAGCCGTTCCAGGATCCGCGACGTACGCGGCGCCGGACCCGGGTCGATTCCGTCCTGCCCCGCGTCGTCGAGGTAGGGCGGGAGCGCGCCGAGCGCCCGGCTCATCGCGGGATGGACGTCGCCGGTCGCCTCGTCGAGGGCGGCGAGCACCGTCCTGATCCGTCCGAGAGGAAGGGACGCGCCGGTCAGAGCCTTGATCAGCCGGAGTCGGTCGAGGTGCTCGTCGGTGTACTCGGACACCGTCGCCGCACCGACCCCGGGCATGAGGAGCCCTTCGCGGAGGTAGAACTTGATCGTGGGTCGCGGGACTCCGGATCGTTCGACCAGCTCGGACATGCGCATTGGTCGAACTCTAGACCACAGTGGATAGTGCGACTATCCGAGGTGCAGGACTTCAGTGGTGCAGGACGTCAGAGGTGCTGTCGGGCGAACGCCAACGATCGTTCGAGTGCGGCCGACCGCTCGGTGGCGGTCCGCGCGTTCTGGGTGTTGATCTCGAGAACGGCCTGACCGTCGAAGCCGCGCGCGACCAGCGCCTGGCAGACCTCCGCGACCGGCTGCGTGCCGTCGCCGGGCACGAGGTGCTCGTCGACGGAGGCGCCGCGGCCGTCCGCGAGGTGCAGGTGCTTGAGCCCGGCGCCCATGCGCTCGGACAGCGCCACGGCGTCGAGCCCGGACGTCGCGGTGTGCGAGAAGTCCAGCGTGTAGTGCTGGTGGCCCACGTCGGTCGGGTCGTAGGACGGCGCGAACGCGGTGAACCCGATGCCGGGCTTCCCGCCGCGCTTCTCTAGCCGCTTCACCGAGCCTGTACCCGCACCGAAGAGCCTGTCCGCGCGCATCGGGAACATGTTCTCGACGGCGACGACCATGCCCGCGTTGTCGGACTCGAGCTCGGCGACCTGGTCGGGGAAACCGTCGGCGTAGATGCGTTGCCAGCGGAACGGCGGGTGCACCACCACGGTGGACGCGCCGAGCGCCTCGGCTGCGTGGACCGAGCGCACCAGCTTCGAGACCGGATCCGAACCCCACACCCGCTGGGTGATCAGCAGGCACGGTGCGTGCAGCGCCAGAATCGGAACGCCGTACGCGCGGCTGAGCTGCTTGATCGCACCGACGTCCTGGCTGATCGGCTCGGCCCACACCATGAGTTCGATCCCGTCGAAGCCGAGTTCCGCGGCGAAGCGGAACGCGGACTCGGTGTTCTGGGGATAGACCGAGGCCGTGGACAGCCCCACCGGAACGTGCCGGCGACCGGACGTCGTCACGTGGTGCTGAGCATGAAGGCCAGCGGGCCCAGAGTGACGAATCCGCCCACGACCACCGCCAGCAAGATCGACACGATGTCGTCGGTGCGGCGCAGCACCCGCACCACGGCCACGAGCCCGACGATGACGAAGAACGCGAGGACCAGCGCGACCCAGGGCAGCATCTCCCACAGCCGCTCGAATCCCTTGAACAGGAGCGCGCCGAGC
Organism: Rhodococcus sp. PvP016; assembly: GCF_017832185.1. NCBI lineage: Bacteria > Bacillati > Actinomycetota > Actinomycetes > Mycobacteriales > Nocardiaceae > Rhodococcus > Rhodococcus sp. PvP016. The sequence continues at coordinate 316,447 of NZ_JAFIBH010000001.1, forward strand.
ACGATCGCCACGATGCCCTGGCCGATCAGCGACAACCACTGCTTGACCGGGCTGCGGGACTTCGACGGCGCCACCGGTGCGTCCTCGACGGGTTCCGCATCGGTGGGGGTTGCGAGAGCGGCGTCGTCCGTCGGGTCGTCCGCGGCGGTCGTCGTGTCAGGAGCCTCGGCATCCTCGGTCACTGCCGGGACGATCGTGGTCACCGCGTCGTTCTCGGCCGTGACCTCGTCGGCGTCGACCTCCGGCTCGGCCGGCGTCGACCGCTGCTGGTCAGGAGTGCCGGGTCGGTCGGGAGCGGAACGTTCCGTCGCCGGTCGCTCGGGTGCGAGCGCACGCTCCTCGGTGGAGGCCCGCAGGCGATCGACCGCCATGGACGGAGCACCGGAGAACAGCGCCGGCTCGGGCCGAGCGGATCGGGCGGCACCGAACGCGGGGGTCGGGCGGGTCTGCTGCTCGCGGCGGCGGTCGTCGATCCGGGGCGTGGTCCGCGTGGGCTCCGGTGCCGGGGCGGGCCGCTCGGGGTCGGCATCGCGGGTCGGTTCCTCGGCCTGCTGCGGCTGGTCCTGCGGTGACTGGGTCTCGGGCGACGCATCGGTCTCGTCGTCGGGTGCCTCGGCCGGGGTCTCGTCGCGGACGATCGGGATCTCACCGGTCAACTCGGCGACGGAGATCCCGCCGGCCATGCCGCGTCGACGTCGACCACCACCGGACTGCGTGCCCACCTTCGCACCGTTGCGCGCCAGCAGTTCGGCCACCGACACCTGTCCGGTGTCCGCAGCGCCGTCGTTGTTCTCGTCGCTCATGTCTCTCGACTCTCCACCACTTCGCCGAACGTCTCCGTGTCCAGCTTGCGCAGGATCAGTCCCTCACGCAGAGCCCACGGACAGATCTCCAGCGAATCGATCGACAGTGCGCGCATGCTCGCCTCGGCGACCAGTGCGCCGGCAACCATCTGCCTCGATCGATCCGCGCTCACACCTTCCAATTCTGCACGGTCCGCCGAGGTCATCCTCGAGATGAAGGAGATGACCTGGCGAAGTCCGTCGGCGGTCAGGGTTCTGACCACCCGCGGACCGGCAGCCGACGGTGCGGCTCCGGTCAAGCGTGCCAACGAGCGGAACGTCTTCGACGTTCCCACCGCACGGTCCGGGACCCCGGGCTCGAGAAGCTTCCGGGCCGGCTCGACCAGTTCCGCGTCGAGCCAGTCGCGGAGAACGGCGACGCGTCGCTTACCGGGCGGGTCCTCGGACAGCCAGTCCCGCGTCAGGCGACCCGCGCCGAGCGGAACGGACATCGCGACGTCGGGGTTCTCGTCGATCCCCGTGCTGAGCTCGAGGGATCCGCCGCCGATGTCGAGGTCGAGGATCCGGCCGGCGCTCCAGCCGTACCAGCGACGCACGGCCAGGAACGTCAGCCGCGACTCGTCCTCGCCCGAGAGAACCTGCAGGCTGACGCCGGTCTCGTCGCGCACTCGGTTCAGCACTGCGGTCGAGTTGCGGGCGTCGCGGACGGCCGAGGTGGCGAAGGCCATGAGCTCGCCGCAGCCCGACGACGTGGCGATGGACGAGAAGTCGGCGACCGTCCGCACCAGTCGATCGGAGCCGGACTGGGTGATGTCACCGGCGTCGTCGGTGTTCTCCGCCAGGCGCAAGGCAGCCTTGGTGGAGCTCATCGGTGTCGGGTGTCCGCCGCGATGGGCGTCGACCACGAGCAGATGAACCGTGTTGCTTCCGACGTCGAGCACCCCTAACCGCACAGGGAACACCGTACTGGGTCTAGCGTCGTGGCTTGTGACACGTGCTGACAAGGCGGGTAGGCCGGAGGCCGGCCGGGCCGCAAAGCAGACGACGAGCGTGGGCGACGAGGCCGGAAGGCGGTCCGGAGAGGCCACCGGGCGGCCCGCAGATGTGCTGGAACCCGCCGCGACCCGCAAGCTCGACCCCGCACCCGAGGTGGCGCCGGACTTCCCGCGCGAGTGGGTCGAGTTCGTAGATCCGACCAACCCCGAGCACGTCGTCCGCGCCGACCTGACCTGGCTGCTGTCGAGCTGGACCTGCGTCTTCGGCACCCCGGCCTGCCAGGGAACGGTCCCCGATCGGCCCGACGACGGGTGCTGCTCGCACGGCGCCTTCCTCTCCGACGACGACGATCACGCCAAGCTCACCGCCTCCGTCGAGATGCTCACGCCGGACGACTGGCAGTTCTTCGACAAGGGACATGGCAAGAAGGGATTCGTCGAGGTCGACGACCTCGAGGGCGAGCAGGCGCTGCGCACTCGCAAGTACAAAGGTGCGTGCATCTTCCTCAACCGCCCCGGCTTCGACGGCGGTATCGGCTGCGCGCTGCACCGGATGGCGCTGCGCACCGGCGTCGAACCGCTCGAGGTCAAGCCCGACGTCTGCTGGCAACTGCCCATCCGCCGCACCCAGGACTGGGTGACCCGCCCCGACGGTGTCGAGATCCTGCAGACCGTCGTCGGCGAGTACGACCGACGCGGCTGGGGTGAGGGCGGCGCCGACCTCAGTTGGTACTGCACCGCCTCCCCCGACGCACACGTCGGATCGAAGGCCGTCTGGCAGTCGTACGCGCCGGAGCTGACGGAACTGCTCGGCAAGGACGTCTACACCGAACTCGCCGCGCTGTGTCGGCGTCGGCAAGGGCTGGGGTTGATCGCCGTGCACCCCGCGACGCGCGAGGCCCAGCGCACCTAACCTTTTACCCCCCGCGAGTACGTCCATATCGTCGTGATCCGGGCGCTCGCCGCAGCACTTTCGGCGTACTCGCCGGGGGCGGGTAGAGCTCTATCCACAGGCACCCCGTCATCCACAACGTTGTCGCGGGTTAGTCGAACGACGCGGCGCCTGTCGGTGCGGCTCGTGACGGTCTGCGCCATGGACCCCACACTTGTCGACGCCATGAGAGCCAACGGCGGCTTCCTGCACACCACCGATCTGCTCCGACGCATGTCCCCGAGCCGCGTGCGGTGGCTGGTGCACACCGGTCAGCTGACCCGCGTCCGGCACGGGCTCTACGCAGTCGGAGCGCTCCCGGTCACGGCGCGCCTCGACGCTCTGAGCATCGAGCTCGGAACGCGGGTCGCTGCAAGCATGGACACGGCGGCGGCGATGCACGGTTTCGATCTCGACCAGACGCAGCACTTACATGTGGTGGAGCCCGACGATCGGCGCATCGAGAGCCGACCGGGGGTAGTGGTGCATCAGCGGCGGGGTGCGCCGCTCATGGAGATCGGCACCCGACTCGTCGTGGAGCCGGCCTGGACTGCTGTCGAGGTAGCACGGCAACGTTCTCCCGGTCGCGCGCTCGCCGTTCTCGATGCCGCGGCGCAGGTGGGCTGTGGATCCCGCTCTCTGGAACGAGCAGTCGTTGCCCAACGCGGGCGACGGGGCATCGTCGAGGTCCGCCGCCTCGTGCCGCTCGTCGACTGCAGATCCGGTTCGCCGATGGAGTCGGCGACGCGCCTGGTGTTGCACGACGGTCGACTTCCGGTGCCCGAACTGCAGTGGCCGGTGGTGTACGAACGCGGCGTCTTCTATCTCGATCTCGCTTGGCCTGCACAACGATTCGCGGTGGAGTACGACGGCGACGAGTTCCACGGAACACCCGAGAGTGTGCGACGCGACAAGGCCCGTCTTGCGCTGCTCGCCGATGAAGGCTGGCGCGTTCTGCAGATCACGTCGGACGATGTGCGGCGCGAACCCGATGTCCTGGTCGGTCGTGTCCGCCGGCTGCTCGCCGCCTGATATCCCCGCGAGTACGTCGACACTGTCGTGATTCCGGCTCCGTCAACGACACTTTCGACGTACTCGCCGACAACGGACGGGCTCACTCCTCGAGCTTGTACCCCAGTCCGCGCACGGTCACGAGGTGCACGGGCTTCGCGGGGTCCGTCTCGATCTTCGAGCGCAACCGCTTGACGTGCACGTCCAGCGTCTTGGTGTCGCCCACGTAGTCGGCGCCCCACACGCGGTCGATCAACTGTCCGCGGGTGAGCACTCGGCCGGAGTTGCGGAGGAGGTACTCCAGCAGGTCGAACTCCTTGAGCGGCAACGTGATCTGCTGTCCGCCGACCATGACGACGTGGCGCTCCACGTCCATGCGCACCGGCCCGGCCTCGAGGATGCTGTTGTCGTCGATCTCCTCGGTGTCGGATCCGCGGCGCAGGACCGCGCGGATGCGCGCGATGAGTTCGCGTGAGGAGTACGGCTTGGTGACGTAGTCGTCGGCACCCAGTTCGAGGCCGACCACCTTGTCGATCTCGCTGTCGCGCGCGGTGACCATGATGACCGGCACACCGGAGCGGCTGCGCAGGTGCTTGCACACGTCGGTGCCGCTCATGCCCGGCAGCATGAGGTCGAGCAGGACGATGTCCGCTCCCACGCGATCGAACTCGGCGAGGGCGGAGGGGCCGTCGCCGACGACGGTCGCGTCGAACCCTTCCTTGCGGAGCAGGAACGCCAGCGGGTCGGCCAACGATTCTTCGTCTTCGACGATGAGCACGCTCGTCATGGGGTGTCCTTCTCGGTCATGACGGCTCGCCGTCGTCTTCGATGTGAGCAGGAATGAGGAGCGTGAACGTCGAGCCCGTCCCGGGCTTGCTCCACAGCTCGATGCGGCCGTTGTGGTTGGCGGCCACGTGCTTGGCGATGGCAAGTCCCAGACCGGTACCGCCGGTGGCCCGCGACCGCGCCTTGTCGACGCGGAAGAAGCGCTCGAACACGCGCTCCTGGTCCTCCTTGGCGATGCCGATGCCGCGGTCGGTGACAGAGAAGGCCACCATGCTCTGCGGGCCCGTCGCATCGTCGTCACGCAGGGACCGCGTCACCGACACGGGCGACCCCTTCGGGGAGTACGCGATGGCGTTCTCGACGAGGTTGGACAGTGCGGTGACCAGCAGGGTCTGATCGCCGAGCACCTCGAGGCCGCTCGGGCGGTCCGTCGTGACGACGATGCCCGTGGCCTCGGCCTTGAGAGCGGACCGCGAGAGCGCGCTCTTCACCACGGTGTCGACGTCGACGACGTCGAGATCGGGGAGCTTCTCGGCACCCTGCAGACGGGACAGCGAGATGAGTTCGCTGACCATGTTGCCCAGGCGCGTGGACTCGTCGAGCATCCGCTCACCGAAGCGCTGGACCGACTCCGGATCGTCGCGCGACTGCAGCAGCGCCTCGGCCAGCAGGCTGATGGCCCCGACGGGGGTCTTGAGTTCGTGACTCACGTTCGCGACGAAGTCCCGGCGCGTGGCCTCCATGCGGACCTGCTCCGAGTCGTCGTCGGCGAACAGGACGACGAACCGGCGGTCCTCCTGGGAGAGCAGCTGCGCGTGCCCCTTCACGGCGATGCCGGCGCGCCCGCGGGCGTCGAGAACCGTGAGGTCGACCTCGACGTGGTCACCGGTCTCGAGGACCCTGGTGGCGGCCTTCCAGGCCCGATCGTCGAGCGACCGACCGCGGACGAGACCGAGTTCCTCGGCGCGCGGATTGAACAGCACGACGTCGTGGAACTGGTCGACGACGGCGATGCCGCTGTGCGCGGCCAGCACGATGAGGTCGAGGACCTGGGACATCGTCAGCCCGTTGTCGCGGGTCTGACGCAGGACGTGGCGGGAGTTGAGATACGGGATCAGCACTCCACCGACGAGGTACCCACCGAACGCCGCCACGGCGGCGATCAGTACGACGGTCGGAGTGGTCACGGGCCGATCGTACGGTCACACGACCGTGCACCGACGCACGGTGGGCCGGGTTTTCCGGCCGTCACCGCACGTCCGGCGCACGTTCGCGCCGCGTTCATCGAGTCGTTACTTCTTGCCCTGGTTCGCCACGGCCGCGGCGCCGGCTGCGGCGGCCTCCGGGTCGAGGTAGGTGCCGCCCGGCACGGTGGGAACGAGCTTGTCGCCCGACTCCGTGAGGTCGTACTGCAGCGGGATTCCGGTGGGGATGTTGAGCCCCGCGATGTCCGCGTCGGAGATGCCGTCGAGGTACTTGACGAGGGCGCGCAGCGAGTTGCCGTGGGCGGCGATCATGACCGTCTTCCCGGCCCGCAGCTCGGGAACGATGACGCTCTCGTAGTACGGAACGAACCGTTCGACGACGTCCTTCAGGCACTCGGTCAGCGGCACGCTGTCGAGATCTGCGTAGCGCGGATCGGCGTCCTGGCTGTACTCGGAGCCGACCTCGATGGGGGGCGGCGGGGTGTCGTAGCTACGACGCCACAGCATAAACTGCTCGTCGCCGTACTTCTCCTTGGTCGCCGCCTTGTCGAGACCCTGCAGTGCGCCGTAGTGCCGCTCGTTCAGACGCCAGTCGCGGACGACGGGGATCCAGTGGCGATCGGCCGCGTCGAGCGCGAGGTTCGCGGTGCTGATGGCGCGACGCAGAAGCGAGGTGTACAGCACGTCGGGAAGCACACCGGCCTCCTTGATCAGCTCGCCGGCACGCTTTCCCTCCGCCTCACCCTTGACGGTCAGGCGCACGTCCTGCCATCCGGTGAACTGGTTGGATGCGTTCCACTCGCTCTCGCCGTGGCGGAGAAGGATCAGGGTTCCGATGCTCATGTCGCCCAGTTTCTCACGATGCCGTCGGCGGGACGACCGGTCGGGCACGGCGGGGCGCACAGCGGGAACTGCGCTTCCGCCGAGCCGAACCGGCGTGACCGCTAGCCTCTGCAGATGAGAACCCGCTGGACAGTGGCGCTGGCGGCGTGCGCGTGGCTCGCGTGCGCCCCGACCGCCACGGCCGATCCGCTGCCCGTCGACTACAACTTCTTCAGCGGCTTCCCGGCGGAGATCGCGAACCCGGGCGGATCGCTGCCCGGGACCAACGACTTCTCGTGCGTGCCGACGGCGGAGCACCCGAATCCGGTGATCCTGGTGCACGGCACGGGCACCGGGCAGCAGACCGGGTGGGGCGTGTACGCGCCGCTGCTGAAGAACGAGGGGTACTGCGTCTTCGCCCCGACGTACGGCGCCCTGCCGGGTGCGTGGCCGATCAGCGCGATCGGTGGCCTCGGGCCGGTTCCCGAGAAGGGAGCGCAGTTCGCGGCGTTCGTCGACGAGGTGCTGTCCGCGACGGGAGCCGAGAAGGTCGACATCGTCGGACACTCGCAGGGCACGGTGCTGCCCAACTTTTACGCACAGGTGCTCGGCGGCGCTGACGACATCGACAGGTACGTCTCGCTGGCTCCGCTGTGGAAGGGCTCGGGCCCGTCGCAGTACGCGTGGCCCGCCGCGTCGTACCGCTACGCGCCGGGCATCACGTACACGAACATCATGACCCGGTACGACGAGGTGGTGGTCCCGTACACCGACGGCTACGTCGAGGCTCCGAACGCGACCAACATCGTCGTGCAGGACACGTGCGACCTCGACTTCTCCGAGCACGCCGGCATCGTCGGGTCGCCGAGGGCCGCGGCGTTCGTGCTGAACGCCCTCGACCCCGCGCATCCGCGACCCGTGCCCTGCGAGTTCGTCCCGCCCTTCACGGGCTAACGGACGCCGTCCCACACCGTGCGGGTGTCTGGCCGCGGGTCGTTCACCACGGCCGACTCGGTCCCGAACATCTTCACGGTGCGCTCGGACCCGTACTGCGCCCAGCCCGGATCACCGTCGCGCACGAACGCGACCCACGCACGGTGCATCTCGTCGGCGATCGCCTGCGGCGGATTCGGCCCCGTGATGCGGGCGGTCTCGGGCTTGCCCAGCACATCGAAGACGAACGGGATCTCGAGCGCGTGACACGCACCCAGGTTCCCCTCGAACAACGTTGAGCGCCAAGTGAACTCGTAGACGTGGGCCGGGTGCGCCTCGGCGACGCGCACGGCGGGGATGCGGAAGAACCAGTCGGTCATGACCGCGATCATGAGTTCACCGGGCGAGGCGTCCGGACGCTGGGAGCGGTAGGCGTCCAGTACCGACGGGTCCAGTCGATACCCGGCGAGCACCGTCCGCAGGTAGTCGTCGGTGATGTGCGGAACGATGCCCGCGGGCACGAGGAAGAACGCGTGCTCCTCGCTGGTGGTGCCGAGCAGGAGTTCGACGTCGGTGCCCGCACCGTCGGCGATGCGCGAATACGGCAGTGCGGGAACGACATCGCCGTCGATGCACGGCTCGAACGCCATCATGTTCAGCGCCACCTCACCCCATGCGCCGCTCGACGCCTCCGCGGCGATGCGATCGGACAGGGTGCGCTGGGCATCGACGAGGGCGTCGACCGGCACGGAGCCGAGCCCCTCCACCGTCGCCGGGACACCGAGGGCCGATGCCAGCGCGGCCGAGATGGTGGTCGCTGTCTCGGCCGAGATGACGTGGTGGCCGGCGCCGCTCTGCAGGACCGCGCGGTGGAACAGACCCTCGGCGCGGGGCATCGACAGCAGCGTGCCCACGCTCATGGCGCCCGCGGACTCGCCCGCGACGGTCACGCGCGCCGGGTCGCCGCCGTACGACGCGATGTGGTCCCGGACCCATTCGAGCGCCGCGACCTGGTCCAGCAGACCACGATTGGCGGGTGCGCCCTCGATCTGCGCGAAGCCGTCCACCCCGAGCCGGTAGTTGATCACCACGGCGACGACGCCGTCCCGCGCGAATGCGGTGCCGTCGTAGGCGGGTACCGCGTTGCTGCCGTTCACGAAGGCGCCGCCGTGGATCCAGACGAACACGGGCGCGGAGCCGGCGACGTCCGGCGTGTACACGGCGACATTCAGGCACTCCTCGCCGGGCACCACGGGCTCGCTGAGGATCTCACTGGTGGGAGGCCGGTACCCGACCTTCGGGACGGTGGCGCCGTGCTCGAGGGCGTCGCGCGGGCCGGACCACCGCGGCGGCGCGGTCGGTGCCTGGAATCGGTGCGGTCCGAACGGCGCCTCGGCGTAGGGAACTCCGAGGAACGAGGCGATGCCGTTGTCGGTGCGTCCGCGCACGGGACCCTGCGGTGTGTCGACGGTGATCGTGTCCATGGCTCATGAGTACCACCCCGAGCGACCCCACACCCCTCACATGACGCGAACACCCTCTCCAGCACGCCGGAGAGGGTGTTCGGGTGATGCAGGAAGTGTCAGCCGGCGGCAGGCTCCGCGGCGCGCAGATCCTTGCGCAGGATCTTGCCGGACGCCGACTTCGGCACCGTGTCGATGAACTGCACGCGGCGAACCTTCTTGTGCGGCGACACCTTCTCGGACACGAACGTCATGACGTCGTCCTCGGTGAGCTCGGCGCCCTGCTGCAGCACGACGAAGGCCTTGGGCACCTCTTCGCCCTCGTCGTCGAGCACGCCGATGACGGCCGCGTCGGCGATCTGCGGGTGTGTGAGCAGCAGCGACTCGAGCTCGGCCGGCGGCACCTGGTAGCCCTTGTACTTGATGAGCTCCTTGAGCCGGTCCACGATGCTGACGCATCCGCGACCGTCTACGACGGCGATGTCGCCGGTGTGCAGGTAACCGTCCGCATCGAGCGTCTCGGCCGTCGCGGCATCGTTGTTCAGGTAGCCGGCCATGACGTTCGGGCCCTTGATCCACAGCTCACCGGGCTCACTGACCTTGTCCGAGCCGGGCTCCGGGTAGGCCACCTCCTCGCCGGTGGCCGGATCGACGAGCTTGTTCTCCGAGTTGGCGACGGCGGTGCCGCAGCTGCTCAGCGGCATGTCGTCACCGTCGAACGGAATGGCGTGCGAGACGGGGCTCAGCTCGCTCATGCCGTAACCCTGACGCACCTTGGTCTTCAGTCGCTTCGCGACGGCGTTGCCCAGGTTCTCGTCGAGGGCGGCGGCACCGGAGAAGACCATGCGCACGCTGGAGATGTCGTACTGGTCCACCATCGGGTGCTTGGCCAGTGCGACGGCGACGGGCGGCGCGATGAACAGGTAGGTGATCTTCTTCTCGGTGGTGAGGCTCAGGAACTGTTCGAGATCGAAGCGCGGCATCGTGACCAGAGAGGCGCGCACCTTGAGACCGAGGTTGAGCAGCACGGTCATGCCGTAGATGTGGAAGAACGGCAGCACGGCGAGTAGGACGTCGTCCTGGTTCGCGCCCATGCGCGGCTCGATCTGCGACACGTTGGCCACCAGGTTGCGGTGCGTGAGCATGACGCCCTTCGGCCGTCCCGTGGTGCCCGAGGAGTAGGGCAGCACCGCGAGGTGGGTCGACGGGTCGAAGCTGACGTCGGGCGCCTGTGCACCCTCGGTGAGGAGGTCGCGCAGCGACTCGTGGCCCTCCGCGCCGTCGAGCACGACGATACGATCGGCCGACAGACCGACCTGCTCCGCGGCGGCCTTCGCCTGCGGGAGCAGCGGCGAGACCGTGAAGATCATGGTCGCGGACGAGTCCGTGAGCTGCTTCGCGATGTCCTCGGCGTTGTACAGCGCATTGATCGTCGTGGCGGTCGCACCGGCGCGCAGGATGCCGTGGAACACCGACGCGAACGCCGGCACGTTGGGCGAGTGCACCGCGACCACGTCGCCGACCTTCACACCGCGCGAGGCGAGTGCGCCTGCGACACCGTTGATCTGACCGACGAGAGTGCGGTAATCGGTGACGGCGCCGCTGGGGCCGTCGATCAGAGCGGGGCGTGCGAGGTCGTCCTCGGTGAGGTCACCGAAGAGGAATTCGTACACGCTCTGCTCGGGAATCTCGACGTCGGGGTACGGGCTGCGGAAACTCATGGAACTCCTCATCGGCACAGCAGGGACGACAGAACGGCAACCTTAGTGTGTCGGGCGGTCACATGAACATCCTTCGGACATTCCGGGTGACAGCCATCACACGAAGGAGCCTACCTGCACGGTGTCCGAATCAGTCCCGGTCGCCGTCGTCCGCTCGGTCCGCCGGCTGCACCCAGGACGCGGGCCCGTCGTCCGGCCTGCCGTTCACCAGATGCTCGAACGCCTTCAGGTTGTTCAGCGACTCGCCGCGCGAGACCCGCCACGCCCACTCGCGGCGGATGGACTCGGCGAAGCCCAGTTCGAGCAACACGTTGAAATCGCCGTCGGCCGCCTCGAGCACCTGCCCGAGGATCCGATCGATCTCGTCACCCGTCACCGCGTGCGTCGACATCTTGCCGACGAGGTAGATGTCGCCGATCTTGTCGATCGTGTAGTGCACTCCGTACAGACGGCGGTTGCGCCGCAACAGGTATCGGTACACGCCCTCGAAATTCTCGTCGGGCTTGCGGCACACGAAGGCCTCGATGCGCACGCCGTGGTTGCCGACCGTCAGCATCGTCGAGGTCTTGAGCTTCTTCTCACCGGGAAGGTCCACCACGAACTGCGTGTCGGTGGCTCGGGAGTAGTCCAACTCCCGGTCGGCCAACACCGAGTCGATCAGTTCCGTCACCTCGTCGGTCGTCGTCACAGCGCTCTCACCGGTCCTGTCCGTCGTAGTCGCCACAGACCGCGAGGTCTGCGAGGCGAGAACTCACCCGCCGGTCTCTCGACACCCGCGGTGCGGCCGAATCTCCACGCCGCGCGGGCGTAGGTGTCCAGCAACGCGTCCGAGGTGTGCACCCACGAGAAGTTCTCTGCATGTCGTGAAGCATTCGACGCCATCACGGTGCGCAGACGGTCGTCGGCGAGCAACGACTGCACGGCGGTGGCCCAGTCGGCCGGGTCGTGACCCTGCACCAGCACGCCGGTCTCCCCGTCCCGCACCGCCACACCGAGGCCCCCGACGTCCGCGGCGACCACCGGGACACCGCAGGCCTGGGCTTCGATGGCGACGAGACCGAAGGACTCCGAATAACTGGGCACGGCAACGAGATCCGACGCTCGGTAGACGTCCGCCAGCCGGTCCGGCGGTTGCGGCGGCAGGAACGTCACCCGGTCCTCGATACCCAGCTGACGACTCAGGTCGATGAGAGAGTCCGGCCGTTCCAGACCGGTGCCCGACGGGCCACCGACCACCAGGACACGCACGCGCGACGACGGGTCACGCCGGTGGATCTCGGCAACAGCCGCGATGAGGACGTCCGGCGCCTTGAGAGGTTGGATCCGTCCCACGAAGGTCACGAGAGGGCTGTCGGCGTCCAGACCCAGGGAGCGTCGAGCGGCGGTGCGATCGCCCGGCCGGAACATACTCAGGTCCGCCCCCGGCGCGACGACGTCGATCTTGTCCTCGGCCGCGTCGTACAGATCGACGAGGGCGCGAGCCTCGTCGAGAGTGTTGGCGGTGAGCCGGTCGGCTTCCTCGACGACCTGCTTCTCACCGATGCGCCGCGCCGCCGGTTCCGGCTTGTCGCCCGCCGCCACCGACAGGTTCTTCACCGCGGCGAGCGTGTGCGCGGTGTGCACCAGGGGCACCTTCCACCGGTCGCGGGCGAGCCAGCCGACCTGGCCCGACAACCAGTAGTGCGAGTGGATCATGTCGTAGTGGCCCGGTTCGTGCCGTGCCTCCTCACGCAGGACACCCGCGGCGAAGGCACAGAGCTGGGTGGGCAGGTCGTGCTTGTCGAGACCCTCGAACGGGCCGGCCGCGATGCTGCGCACCAGCACGCCGGGCGCGGCCTCGACCACGGGTTCGTCACGGGAGGACGTGGCCCGGGTGAAGATCTCCACCTCGACTCCGCGCGCCGCCATCTGCACGGCGGTCTGCAGGACGTACACGTTCATGCCGCCCGCGTCCCCCGTGCCGGGCTGCGCCAGCGGAGACGTGTGCAGCGACAACACGGCTACCCGATGCGGGCTGTGACGGCGTACCACCGTTCCAGTGTGCCCTGTCCGATTGCGCTGCAGGTGCCCGCCCACCCGGCCATCCCCCTACGAGCGTGCCGACACATGCGCGAGAACCCGCGGACATTCACAGCGCCGGGAACACGTACGCCACTGCCCGCGGGAGTCATGGGAGATTGTCGGAGGGCGCTGCTACCTTCGCACACATGTTCGAACAGGGGTGGGCGACGCGGGATCCGGAGGCCATGGGCCTACCCGGAACGCTCCTCGACGCACCCGTGAACACCCTCCTGTCCACGATGTCCTACGCCACGGCCGGACTGTCCTACCTCGAATGGACCCGGTACCGGGCAGCAGCGGAACTACACACTCGACTCGTCGTTCCTCACGAGATGTCCGATCACCGCCGAATGGATGCGACGACGCACTGCGCCGCCCGCATCTCGGCCGTCCTGTCCGTCAGTCAGGGCGCCGGAGAAGGCATCCTGACCCGCGCCGTTGCACTCCGAGACCGGCTCCCCCGTGTAGCCGAGTGCCTCCGTGACGGCCTCATCGCCCCCAAACACATCCACACCATCATCAGCCGAACCGACCTCGTCGACGGCACCACGTACGCGCGGGAGGTCGACACCGAGATCGCCGCGGCCCTACAACGCCGCGGCTCCTGGTCGGACACACGCATGCGCGACATGATCGACCGCATCGTCTACCGCCACGATCCCGACGCCGTCAGGGAACGACGTGTCCTCGCCGAGAACAACCGCAGCTTCTGGATCGACGCGGGACCCGACGGCATGGCCTACTTGGGCGTCACCATGACAGCCGAGAATGCCGTCGTCGTCGCTGCCGCGGTGGAGGAGTTGGCCGGGCGCGTCTGCCGCAAGGATCCTCGCAGCAAGGGCGCCCGTTCCAGCGACGCCCTCTTCGCCCTCGCCACCCGCACCTCGTACGAGTGCCAGTGCGACGACCCGGACTGTTCCGCGCCCGGATGGACCGGTGAGGACGGCCTCCTCACCTCCGTCATCGTGCACGTCGTCACCGACTCCACCACCATCGGCGACTCCACCACCACGGCCGGAAATACCGCCGCCGACGGGAATCCGGGGTTCCTCGTCGGCCACGGTGTGATCTCCCCCGACCACGTCGCCGACCTCGCCGACCGCGACGACGCCCTCGTCCGCCCCGTCTCGACCACCAACCCCGCATCACAGCCGGCCGATCCGTACCGCCCCTCCAGCGCCCTCGACACGTTCGTGCGCATCCGCGACCAGTACTGCACCTGGCCCGGCTGCAACCGTGGGGTGTGGACCGGCGATCTCGACCACATCGCGGAGTACGACCACGAGGATCCCGACGGCGGCGGCCAGACGACCGACGTCAACCTCGGCGGCAAGTGCAGGTTCCACCACAACCTGAAGACGTTCGGTGACTTCGTCGACGATCAGTACACCGAGAACGACACCGGACGCGTCGTCTCCACCGTCACCACGCCCGAGGGACTCGTCGTCCCGGGGCCTGCGCACAACGGATACGACATCCATCCCGGACTCGCCGACGTCACCTTCGACACGCCCGATCCACCACCACCGAGTCCGCCCCGCACTCCCCCCAGCAGACGCCGCACACGTCTGGCGGACAAACATGCCCGACGGAGGAACGAACGCAACCGCAACCGACGGGCCCGCGAACTCGCGGACACCGACGACCCCCCACCGTTCTGACATGCATCACGTGTGTGGACTAACCCAGAGAGTCGACGAAACCCGTCAGCTCGGACAGGAAGCGGGCCGGGTCCGCGACGAAGGGACCGTGGTCGACGCCGTCCCACCACGAGGTCGACGCACCGGGAACGACGGAGGCGGTGTGCCGACCCGCGCTGACGTCCACCACCGTGTCCGCGGTGCCGTGCAGCACCAGCGTGGGAACGTCCAGCGCGGCCAGCGTCTCGTCGTGTCCCACGTCGCGCCGGAACACCGCGGACCGCACGCGTGGACGCGTCGCCAGACTGGCGCCGAACAGTGCCTGAGCGGCGCCGCCGTGTCCTTCGCCGGGTCCGGTGAGGGCGTTGCCGAAACTCGCGAGCGCCCTGATGGCCACGCGCGAGTCCTCGCTCATCGCGCCGGGGATCGCCGCACGCATCGCCGTGCCGACGGCGCCGCCGGGTCGGTCCGGACCGATCGCGGTGATCGCCGCGACGAAGACGACACCCGCCACCGCACCGGTGCCGTACACCGACAGGTAGTCGCACAGCACCAGTCCGCCGTAGGACCAGCCCAGCAGGACCGCACCCGAGCGGATGCCCTCCTGTTCGAGAACGGCGTGCACGTCCCCGGCCCACAGCGCGGACCGGTCGTACCCGACGTCGGGGGCACCGGACATGCCGTGCCCGCGCAGGTCCACCGCGATGACGCGGTACCGCTCGGACAGGTCGGCGAGGAGGTCGTCGCCCCAGCAGGCTCCGGTCTGCGCCCAGCCGTGCAGCAGCACCACCGGCCGAGCCGACGCGTCACCCGTGACTCGGTAGACGAGGGAAGTTCCGTCGCGCCCCAGGGCCTCTCGTATTGCCATGCCACCAACATATTGGGCGCACGTTGTGGGATGTCAGAAGGGCCCTCTCACCGCCCTGAGCAGGGCCGACTCATCGATAAAGTTCCGTCGTGACCGAAACACACCAGCGCTCCATCTCGCCGAAGACGGGCGAATGGCGTGACCTCAACCGGTACTACTGGCCGTGGGCTCTCATCGCTCCGATGCTGCCGCTCATCTCCGTGGGCATCGTCTTCGGACTGCAGTGGTGGGCACCGGGGGCGTCTCAGGTCGCGTGGTGGTCGGGTCCCCTGTTCCTCTACGTCGTGGTCCCCGTCGCGGATCGCATCGTCGTCCCGTTCGACGAGAATCCGCCCGAGGATCTGGTCGAGTCTCTCGAGGCCGACTTCTGGTATCGCGGCTGCGTCTACGCCTTCATCCCCATGCAGTTCTTCGGCATCGGGCTGTCGTCCTACCTGTTGACGGCCGACGACCTCTCGTGGCTCGGGCTCGAGAACGGCCTGTCACTCGCCTCGAAGATCGGCGTGGCGCTGACCATCGGACTCGTCGGCGGCATCGGCATCAACACGGCCCACGAGCTCGGTCACAAGAAGGTCGAGTACGAACAGTGGCTCTCGCGCATCGTGCTCGCGCAGAGCTTCTACGGGCACTTCTACGTCGAACACAATCGCGGGCATCACGTCCGGGTCGCCACTCCGGAGGATCCGGCGAGTTCGCGTCTCGGCGAGACCCTGTGGCAGTTCTACCCCCGCAGCGTTCTCGGCGGATTCCGTTCCGGTTGGGCGCTCGAGCGAGATCGTCTGCACCGCGACGGGAAGCGCACCTTCTCCTTCTCGAACGCGAATCTCACCGCCTGGCTCATGAGCCTCGCGTTGTGGGGTGCCCTGGTCGCCGTGTTCGGTCTCGAACTGCTGCCGTTCCTGGTTCTGCAGGCGGTGTACGGGATCTCGCTCCTCGAGGCCGTCAACTACCTCGAGCACTACGGGCTGCTGCGGCGCACCAAGGAGAACGGGCGCTATGAGCGCTGTACTCCGGAACACAGCTGGAACAGCGATTACGCCGTCTCCGACATCTTCCTCTACCACCTGCAACGGCACAGCGACCATCACGCCAACCCCACGCGCCGGTACCAGGTGCTGCGGAGCATGCCCGAATCTCCGCAGCTCCCAGCAGGTTACGCGCCCCTGATACTCGTGTCGTACTTCCCGTTCCTGTGGCGGGCGCTGATGGACGAGCGCGTGGTCGCGCACTACGACGGGGATCTCCGGCGCTCGAACATTCAGCCCGCGAAGCGGGAGAAGTACCTCGCGAAGTACCCCGTACCGAGCAACTAGCTACTTCTTCCGGCGCCGACTACCGCCGTGCCAGTCCTGTTGCACGCCCGCCTCGTCGTCCGACACGCCGAGGGCCCGCAGCTGGGGTAGCTCCCGCAGACTTCGCTTCAGCTCCGCGAATCCCGGGAACCGTGCCAGTCCCACGACGTGGTCCCACAGCTCGACCGCCTCGGCGTCCGACGGGAGCCGGCTGATGACCGGGCCGAAGAACGCCACGCCCTCGGGCGGCTCCACGTGGATGATCGGTGTGCCGACGTCCTTGCCCGTGAGCGACAGCGCCTCGTCGGTCGACGCCTGGATCTCCTCGTCGAACGACGTGTCGTCCAGCGCCCGAACATGATGCTCGGGCAGGCCGAGCTCGGCGAGGATCGGGGCGAGGAACTCGGCCGTTCCGCGGTGCGCGTGAGCACCGGCCTCGTCGGGAACCGGTTCCGTATCGAAGATCCGGGCGCCGAACGCGGCGTACAGCGGGCCCATCGCCTCCCGACCGTGCTCGGCCCGCACGCTCGCGGCAGCCCGGAGCAGCCGGAGCCCCGCGGTGTGTCCCGCCTCGTACTCCGGCGGAAAGTGCGCCTCGTAGTCGATGTGGGCGTTGAGTTGTCGCAGGGAGATGAAGCTCCAGTCGACGGTGTAGTCCCGTTGCGCCTGGACGAGGCGGACCCACCTGCTGGTCATCCAGGCGAACGGGCACACCGGGTCGAAGTAGAACCGGAGATCAGGTGCTGTCATGTCCGCAGTATTCCCCGTGCGATCAGCGCTGAGCGTCGATCTTGCGCATCGTCACCACGGGATCGGCGTAGAGCGAGCCGAGGGACACCGCCGCCGCCGCATGATCCTGCACGCGCTTGCCGAAGCTGGTGACCCGCACTCGCCGCGACGTCGCAACCGAACTGAATGACTCGAACGCAGCCTCGACGCGCTCCATCGCCGCCGGATACGCGGTGAACGCCTGACCGCCCACCTGCACGCTGTCGGGGTTGACGACATCGTGCACCAACGCCAGTGCGCGACCCAGCGCATCGGCGCGATCGTTGAGAAGTCCCTGTGCCACAGTCGAACCCGTCCGTGCCGCCAGGTACACCGCAGCGATGGAACGCTCCGACTCGTCCAGCAGTCCGGCGCGCTGCGCCGCGGCCACGACGGCCCGATCGCTCACGGTCGCCTCGAGGCATCCCGTACGCCCGCAGTCGCACACGGAGTCCGAGCCGGTCGGTAGATGAGCGATCGACCCCGGACCGCCCGCGGGGGTGTGCACCCGACCGTCGATGGTCAGCGCCACTCCCGTCATCTCCCGCGCATAGAAATACAGCGACGTACCCGGCTCGCGGCCCGCAGAGCGACCGGCCTCCGACCGTCCCGCATCCTCGGGGGCTGTCTCCGTCGCGAGCAGCAGCTCCGACGCCGCCATCGCCTCGACGTGGGGCGCCACGGCCACCACGGCACCGAGCCGCTCGCCGAGGACAGCACCCACCGGGGCGTCGGACCAGGCGAGGCGGGGGTGATCGACGGTGCCCTTCTGCGCGTTCACACGGCCACCGATGGCGACACCCACGAAGAGGATGCGGCGCCGGTGCCACCGTGCGGCGAAGGACGCGGCACTCTCCGCGATGGAGCGTAGTGCGCCGGCGTGCGGGCCGGAGGGTGTGGCGATCTCGACGCCGCCGAGCACGGTGCCGCGCAGATCGACGGCGACGATGCGCGTGGTGGTGGCGCCGATGTGCACCCCGAGCGTGCACTGCCCCTCGTGGTCCACCTCCACCGGAACGCGAGGACGCCCGACGGCGCCGGACGTGGACAGATCGGCGCGCTCACGCAGCAATCCTGCGGCGATGAGCGCGCTGACGTGCCGATTGACGGTGGCGGTGCTGATGCCGGTGGCCGCGACGATGACATCGCGGGACACGGGGCCGCGCTGCACCACGGCACGCAGGACGACGGCCGCCGGGGTGTCACTGACGCGCAGCTCGGGCGCGACGACGCGCGCCGGCCTCGGCCGGTGGGGACGTCCGTACGGGGACCGCGCGGCGGAACCCGGCGTACGAGGAGCAGAACTCTGGGAGACAACGGTGGGGGCAGACATGAGAATCCCTCGGAAGGCGAGACGGATGGGCCGGGAGCCTGGAGACGAGGCCGGTCACACCCGATCGTCAGACCTCACATGGAGGTCGTCCGTCGACGCGCGATCAGACTCGTGAGAGACCGCGTCGACAACAGAGTTCGCGAGCGAGAGGCAGACGGGAACCGAGCGCGGCGGTCACGTACGTGACCCGCGGTGCGGACTTCCTCGCTGGTGCCATGACCGAAAAGTAGCACCGTTGTCGCCGCGCTGCAGAATCGCCCTTTTCGCTCGAGGTGATCCGAAGGGTCGACAACCTGGGAATACAGGGTCACAGTGGGCCCATGAAGACCGTGAAACTGGGCGCGAACATCGGCGCACGCATCGACGACGTGCAGATCGGCGGCGATCTGCCGGACGAGATCGTGCACGAGATCAACGAGGCACTGCTCGAGCACGAGGTCGTGTTCTTCCGCGGCCAGCATCACGTGGACGAGAAGGTGCAGTACGCCTTCGCCGAGCGGCTCGGGATCCCCACCACCCCGCACCCCACGGTCCGATCGCGCGGAACCCGCACTCTCGCCATCGATTCCACGTACGACAAGGCGGACAGCTGGCACACGGACGTCACGTTCGTCGACCGCGTGCCGAAGGCGTCGATCCTGCGGGCCGTGCACCTCCCCCCGTACGGCGGCACCACCACGTGGGCGTCGGCGACCGCCGGCTACGAGCAGCTGCCGCCTGCGATGAAGGCGCTCGCGGAGTCGCTGTGGGCCGTGCACACCAACATCTACGACTACGCGGCGACCGCTGCCGAGAAGTCCGTCACGTCGACGGCCGAGCGGTACCGCGCGGAGTTCCGCAGCGAGTACTTCGAGGTCGAGCATCCCGTGGTGCGCGTCCATCCCGAGACGGGGAAGCGCGCGATCCTGCTGGGCCACTTCGCGAAGTCGTTCCCGGGTCTGTCCTCCAAGGAATTCCGCGCGCTCTTCGAACTGTTGCAGGACCGGGTGACCCGCCTGGAGAACACGATCCGGTGGTCGTGGGAGCTCGGCGACATCGCCATCTGGGACAACCGGTCGACGCAGCACTACGCCGTCTCCGACTACGACGACCAGTACCGCCGCCTCGAGCGCATCACCCTCGCGGGCGACGTTCCCGTCAGCGTGCAGGGCGAGTGCTCGCGCGTCGTCGCCGGGGATGCGTCCGGGTACAGCGCGATCGCGAGCTGACGCGATCTAGCCTGGTTCCCATGACCAGTGTTCCGACGACACCGTCGACCCAGACCGATCGCCCCACCGCCGTCGTCACCGGAGCCAGCTCCGGAATCGGCGCCGCCACCGCACGAACACTCGCCGCCGACGGTTATCACGTGGTCGTGGGCGCCCGCCGCGTCGACCGTCTCGAGGCGCTGGCCGAGGAGATCGACGGCACCGCCCTGGCCCTCGACGTGACCGACGAGGACTCCGTCGCGGCCTTCACCTCGGTGCTGCCGCGCGTGGACGTCCTGGTGAACAACGCGGGCGGCGCGAAGGGCCTCGCCCCGATTCTCGACGCGGACCTCGACGACTGGCAGTGGATGTGGGAGACCAACGTCGTCGGCACGCTGCGGATGACGAAGGCGCTGCTGCCCAAGCTGATCGAGTCCGGTAACGGTCTCGTCGTCACCATCACGTCCATCGCCGCGTTCGAGACGTACGACAACGGCGCCGGATACACCACGGCCAAGCACGCCCAGGGCGTGCTGCACCGGACGCTCCGCGGCGAACTGCTGGGCACGCCCGTGCGTCTGACCGAGATCGCTCCGGGCGCGGTGGAGACGGAGTTCTCCCTCGTCCGCTTCGACGGCGACGAGGAGAAGGCCGCGAAGGTCTACGAGGGCATCGACCCGTTGGTGGCCGCCGACATCGCCGAGGTCATCGGCTTCGTGGCGTCCCGCCCCTCGCACGTGAACCTCGACACCATCGTCGTGCGACCGCGCGATCAGGCTCCGAACGGCCGTTTCAGCCGCCGGAGCTGATACTCACGTGTCGGTCCGACTCTCACGCAGCAGTCAGGGCACTCATGCTCTGCCACGTGGGCCAGTCGATCGCCCAGTCGTAGATGTCGCCGTCCGCCGCCGAGAGATCGATGCGCGTGCCGGTGACCTCGACGGGGTCGCCGTAGACGGCCATCTGGAAGTACGTCTGCGCGTCCTCGGTGGAGAGGTTGATGCAGCCGTTGGTCACGTTGGACGAGCCCTGCACCCCCGTGGTGAGCGGGTTGGCGTGGATGAACTCGCCGTTGTTCGAGATTCGGGTGGCCCAGCGTTCCCGCACGTTCTCGTAGTACGGCGGGTTGGACATCAGGAAGTCCTCGTACTTCTCGGTGACGACGTGGATGCCGCTGCGCGTGACGTTGCGGTCCTCGTTGCCCTCGCCGTAACTCACCGGGATGTCCATGACGGTCTGGCCGTCGCGGACCACCTGCATCCGGTGGCTGGTCGCGTCGGCGATGACGACCTGGCTCCGACCGATGGTGAAGTTCACCGTGACGTCCGAGTCGCCGTAGGCGCCGCCGCCGTAGTTCACGCCGTAGAGCTTCGCCGACACGTCGACGGTCGTGCCGGGTGCCCAGTAGTTCTGCGGACGCCAGTGCACGCGGGATCCGCCGTCGTCGGGCAGCCAGGCCCACGAGCCGGCCGTCGGCGGGTTCGTGGTCACCGTCAGCGCCTTCTCGACCGCCTTCTTGTCGACGATCGCGTCGTCGAACTTCAGGATGATCGGCGCCGCGACACCGACCTCCTGACCGTCACCGATGTTGGTGGAGACCGACGTGATCGACTGCGGCGCGACCGTGCCGAGGGTGCCCTCGACCGGCACCGGCTTGCCGTCACTGCCGACCGCCGTTCCGGCCCACGTGTAGACCGCGTCGTACCCGAGGGGCTCGGTGACGGTGAACGTCGTCTTCGCCGGATCCAGCGTTCCCGCGACGGCGCGGCCGTCGGCGGTGGTGAGCGACACGGCCTCGAAGGTGCCGTTCGCGACCGAGACGGAGATCGGAGCGGTGGGTGAGACGTCGGTCGCACCGGCCGCCGGCGTGTAGGTCACGGCCGCCACGGGCGCTGCCTCGGTGGTCGGCGCGGCGCTCTCCGAGGACCCGGGTGTGCCGGAGCACCCCGCGACCAGTGCGATCACGAGTGCCAGCACGGCCAGGACGGCTGCGTACGGTGTTCTCCCCTGCATCTTCACGGGGACGACGTTACCTGTGGCAACAGACCGATCAGTCGAGCGTGCAGTTCACCAGGCGGCACTCGGGAATCAGCGTGATGCCGTACTTGTCCCGCACACCCGCGCGCACGTGCGACGCGAGTGCGGTGACGTCCGCTGCGCTCGCGCCGCCCCGGTTGGTGACGGCCAGGACGTGACGGGTGGAGAGGGTGGCCCGTCCGGTGCCGACGCGCTCGCCGTACCCGCGGGAGAACCCGGCGTGCTCGATGAGCCAGGCAGCACTGAGCTTGATGCCCTTCGGGTCCGTGAACTGCGGCGATCCGAGTGCTTCGGGCGGTACGGACGACACGATCGGGTTGAGGAAGAAGGACCCGACACTCCAGGAGTCGTGCTCCGCCTCGTCCCACACCATGCCGCGATCGGTCCGCAGAGCGATCACGGCGTCGCGCACCTCGCGCGCCGAGACGCTCTCCCCGATGCGCACGCCGAGCCGCTCGGCGAGGGCCGCATAGCGCACCGGCGCCGACTCGTCACTGCGTCGCAGCGCGAACGTGACGTCCACCACGACGTAGCGATCGGTGTACTTGAACGCCGACGACCGGTGCGAGCCGAATCCGCAGCGTGCGTTGTCCCACACCTCGACCTCGCCGCTCTCCCGGTCGAGCACCGTCACCGACTCGAGCCAGTCCGACGTGGAGGCGCCGTACGCGCCGACGTTCTGCACCGGCGTTCCGCCGGTGCTGCCCGGGATGCCCGAGAGCGCCTCGATGCCGGCGAGTCCGTGATCGAGCGCGGTGCGGACGACGAGATCCCACTCGACTCCGGCGTCCACGTGCATGCGGGTGCCGTCGACCCGGAGACCGGACGTCGCGACGCGGACGACGGTGCCGTCGAAGCCGTCGTCTCCGACCAGCAGGTTCGAGCCACCGCCGATGACGAGCACCGGAGTCCCGGCGGCGTCGGCGCTGCGTACGGCGTCGACGAGCTCCTGCGAGGTGGTCGCCTCGACGAGACGTCCGACGGGGCCACCGACGTGGATCGTGGTGAGGTCGGCGAAGGACACGGGGCGGTGCGCGGCCGTCGCGGAGCCGGGATCGCCGGTCTCCGGAGCCGTCGCGGACTGGAGGGGACTGCTCGTCACGGGGGTGAACGCTACCCGGCTGTCCCCCCGCCTCGTCGTGAGCACCGGGTGTTCGCGCCTACCATGGTCACCGAACCAGGTTCCATATTTCGGGAGGATTCACGTGCAGGTCACCAGTGTCGGACACGCGGGATTTCACATCCAGACGTCTGCGGGGTCCATTCTGTGCGACCCGTGGGTCAATCCGGCGTACTTCACGTCCTGGTTCCCGTTCCCCGACAACTCCCAGCTGGACTGGGACGACCTGGGCAACTGCGACTACCTCTACGTCTCGCACCTGCACAAGGACCACTTCGACCCGAAGCACCTGGCGAAGCACGTGAACAAGGACGCGGTCGTGTTGCTGCCGGACTACCCGGTGCCGGACCTGCGCACGGAGCTGGAGAAGCTCGGCTTCACGAAGTTCTTCGAGACGACGGACTCGGTCAAGCACACGGTGTCCGGCCCCAAGGGCGACCTGGACGTCATGATCGTGGCGCTGCGTGCCCCGGCCGACGGACCCATCGGCGACTCGGGCCTGGTGGTGAGCGACGGTGAGACCACCGCGTTCAACATGAACGATGCCCGGCCCGTCGATCTGGACATGATGACCGAGGCCTTCGGCCACATCGACGTGCACATGCTGCAGTACTCGGGCGCCATCTGGTACCCGATGGTCTACGACATGCCGCAGCGCGCCAAGGACGCGTTCGGGACGCAGAAGCGGCAGCGTCAGATGGACCGGTGTCGGCAGTACATCGAGCAGGTCGGCGCAACGTGGGTCATCCCGTCCGCCGGTCCCCCGTGCTTCCTCGACGACGAGTTGCGCTCGCTCAACGACGTCTACGGCGATCCGGCGAACATCTTCCCCGACCAGATGGTCTTCCTGGACCAGATGCGCCGCCACGGCCACGACAAGGGCCTGCTGATGATGCCGGGAACCACGGCGGACTTCGCGGGTTCCGACTTGAACGAGCTGGCGCACCCGCTGCCCACCGACGAGGTGGAGGCCATCTTCACCACCGGCAAGGCCGACTACATCGAGGCGTACGCGCAGCGTCAGGCCGACGTCATCGCGGCCGAGAAGGCGTCGTGGGCCACCGCAGCCGGCGAGCCGTTGCTGGGGCCGCTGCGTGCGCTGTTCGAGCCGATCATGGCGCAGACCGACCAGATCTCCGACGGCATCGGCTACCCCGTGGAGCTCAACCTGCAGGGTGCGGATCGTGTCGTGCTCGACTTTCCCAAGCGGATCGTCCGCGAACCGATCCAGGACGAGAAGTTCCGCTACACGTTCGAGATCCCGGCCGAGCTGGTCCGCACGGTGCTGCGGGACGGCGAGTCCGACTGGGTCAACTCGATCTTCCTGTCCACCCGGTTCCGGGCCAAGCGGGTCGGTGGGTACAACGAGTTCCTCTACACGTTCTTCAAGTGCCTCACCGACGAGCGGATCGCCTACGCGGACGGCTGGTTCGCCGAGGCACACGACGACACGGCCACCATTGTCAAGGACGGCTGGGAGATCCAGCGCCGCTGCCCGCACCTGAAAGCAGATCTGTCGAAGTTCGGTGTCATCAGTGACAACGGGCGAGGGGGCACCACGCTCACGTGCAACCTGCACGGCTGGGACTGGAACCTCGAGACGGGCAAGTGCCTCACGTCGAAGGGCCACCCGCTGCGGGCCGAGCGCGCCTGACCCGACGGTCAGTCGGCCACCCCGAGAACCCGGTAGACACGCCAGACCGGTTGATCTGCACCGTCGTTGGGCACCTCGACCACGAGCGAGCCGACTTCGGCGCCGTTCTCCCAGATGGTCGGGTAGCGGCGATTGAGCGCGTCGGACTCGCCGCGGCCAGTGTTCGGCACCGTGAGCATCAGCCGCACACCCGCCTCGGCAGGATCGTTGAGGACGGTCGTGAAGTCCTGGTCGGAGGGCACCACGAACTGCCTCGGGTGACGTGACGCGGCGACGATCGCGAACCCGTAGACCGAGTCCACCAGTACCGAACCGTCGGGCAGACCCTGCGCGTCCAGATAGTCGGCCAGGCCCCGCTCCGTCGAGAACGACGCGATGATCCGCTGCGCCTCGTCCGACCGCTGCCGACTCAGCACCTGGCCCAGCGCGTACTGCTGCGGTGACAGCGACGGCTGCAGGAGCACGTAGGTGGTCACCGGCAGCGACGCCACCGACAGGATCACCGTGCCCACCGCCACGATGCGGCGGAACCGGGTGCGGTCCGTGGGCGCCTCGGGTCGACGCCGCGAGTGTGCGAACGTGCCGGGACGACGGCTCGGGACGGCGCCACGCGCGGACAGCATCTGGATGCATCCGACGAGAGCCAGCGGGATCGCGGCGATGAAGAAGCGCAGGAACCCGAACGTCGATCCGCCGATGTAGGTGAGTGCCTGGAACGCGAGAACCGCGCCGAACAAGGCCGGGGCCACGAGGAATTCGAGGTCACGTCGCCGCCAGGACAGTCCGGCCACGGTCGGCAGCAGCAGCGGAATCGCCGGGCCCAGCGCGAGGACAGCGGTGGCCACGTAGGCCGCGTTGCCGATCGGGTCCCCCGTGGGCCCACCGGACTGCGCGAGGATCGCCGCGTTGCCGTAGGTCGAGCTGAACTGAGCGAACGCCTGCCCGGTGATGATCCAACTGATCGCCGCCCACACCAGGAACGCGACCAGACCCGGCCCCGCCACCAGCACTGCATCGAGCAGCGCCTGTCGACGCATCTCCCGCCAGTGCGGACGGCCCCGGCGCCACAGGGTCACCCCGAAGACGAGGAAGGCTGCGGCCGCGATGGCTGCGACCGCGTCGTAGCGCGTGAGATACGCCAGTGCGAGAGCGATTCCGGCGACGAGCAGATCGTGGACGTCGTCGGTGCTGATCCAGCGCAGCAGTCGACGCGCGGTCCAGCAGAGGAAGAACAGGAAGACGGCCTCGCTCATGCCGTTCGCACCGTAGAACACGATCATCGGATTCACCGCGAACACCAGTGTGAGAGCCGTGGTCTGGACGGGACCGCACCCGCGATCCAGACAGATGCCGCGCACCGTCGTCACCGCGCCCGCCATGAACACGGCGGACACCGCGATGCCGGAGAGGTTCCAGCGGGTGATGGCGGGCAGCAGGTCCGAGAACGCGACCACGGGGAGCTGCAGCAGCGCGGTCAACGGCGTGAAGACGAAGCCGATGGCCGACACGTGCGGATCACGGCTGTGCAGCACCGCCTGCGCGGCGTACGTCCGGCTGAGGGCATCGCCCAGCAGGTACCCGAAGCGCAGCGACAGGACTGCTCCCACGAAGCCGTAGGCGGCGGCGAGGCACGTGAACCACCGGAGCGCCGTCGACGGTCCGCGCGCGCTCACGGCGGCGTGTCCTCGGTGAGCGCGGTGTCCTTCGCGGGTGTCGAGAGCCCGTGGAAGGTCTTCTCCCAGTACGACGGATTCCGCAGCAGCTGCCAACACCCCTTCAGTGCAGCGACACTCATCATCACCCAGTAGAGCGGCATGGTGAGGCTCGGAACGAGGAGGTAGGCGTTCCCGCTCTCCCGACTCGCGACGAGATACATGTAGATGGTGGCGACGTTGCCCAGGATCAGCGAGACGAGCGAGAAGTAGTAGATGTACGGCGGGAACAAGGCCACGATCACACTCGGCTGACCCAGGATCCAGGCTGCGGTGGTGAACCAGAACACCATGTTGATGCAGGCGGTGACGGGCGTGCCGGCGAGCAACAGAGTGAAGCGGTAGGTACCCACCCATCCGAGAGCGCGCACGGTTCGACGCGGACGTCGCATGTGCACCAGCCAGGTCTGTAGATAGCCCTTGTACCACCGGGATCGCTGCCGCACCCAGTTGATGGGATCGCTGTTGGCCTCCTCCAGGGTGGTCGAGTCGAGGACGGCGGTGGAGTATCCGGACGCCGCGATGCGCACGCCGAGATCGGCGTCCTCGGTCACGTTGAAACCGTCCCAGGCACCCACCTCGGCGATGACGTCGGCGCGTAGATGATTCGACGTGCCGCCCAACGGGATCGGCGATCGACTCTTCATCAGACCGGGCAGCAGGTATCCGAACCACAGCGCGTAGTCGGCGGTGAACCAGCCGGTGAGCAGATTCTGAGATCCGTTGTGGAAGGCCAGCTTCGCCTGCACGCACGCCACCGTCGACGGCAGCCTGGCGAAGGCCGCCACGACGCGCCGCAACTGCAGCGGTTCGGGGAGATCCTCGGCGTCGAAGATCGTCACGATGGTGCCGGTGGCGAAGTGCAGGCCGTAGTTGCAGGCCTTGGGCTTGGTCCGGGGATCGCCGGCGGGAACGAGGACGACCTCCACCACCCGACTGACGCCGGCGCGCCTGGCCGCCTCGATGGTGACGTCGTCGTCCTCCTCGAGCAGCAGAAGGACCTGCAGCTTCTCCGGGGGATAGTTCAGCGCGGTCATGGCGGCGATCAGATCGCCCACCACCTCCGGTTCGTCGTACGCCGGAACGAGAATGGTGTAGTCCGGCAGGTCGTCGTCGGGCACGGCGAGCGCCTCGGCGTCGGTGATCGTGACGATGGCCGAGGCATCGAGACCGCGCGCGAAGAGCAGTACCCGATCCACCATCATCGCGATGTACCCGAGAGTGCAGACGACGCTGACGACCACGAGTGTGGCGATGGGCGCGAGGACGAGCGCCGCCACGACCACCACGAGGACGCCCAGTCCGAGGTTGCGCTGCCACGGGACGAACGCCACCGCGGCCGAGGCCAGGGGGTCACGGCGCGCGAGGCCGTCGATCGCGTCCTCCATTGCGGCGGCGCGGAACTCGGCGGTCTCGGTACCGATCCGTGGCGGCCTCGCACGACCGATCTCGGCCGTCATCGGGCGTCCTCCATGCCGGCGGGGAACTGGGCGTCGACCAGCGATGCGCCCACCGATGCCAGCAGACCACGATCGTCGAAGTCGGGGTCGTCGTCCCCGACGACGGTGTTGCCCCGCAGGAACACGGCGAACACCGAGGAGAGATTCGACGCCATGGACGGGGTGGGTTCGGGGAACTCCGCACCCGGCTCGTGGTTGTCCACGCTGATGATCGTGATCCGTTGGAAGACACCGTCGCGTACCCAGTCGAAGACCAGCTTGGTCCAGGTGAGCAGCAGCGTGTCGTCCACCGAGGTGTGGAGGGAGGCCGTCACGCCGTGTCCGAGTTCGACGGGCAGCTCCGGACTGCTTCGGGTGCTCGCCAAGCGGTAGAGCGTCCGCTCCGGGTAGACGGCGAGTGACGCGGCGTTCGTCGTGGTCAGCGTGTCCACCACGACGGTGCGCGGACGCCCGCGCACGTCCCACTCGGGATTCGCCACCGCTGCCTGCAGTTCCTGACGCACGAGCGAGGAGCGCTGCCCGAAGTACGAGCGGACCCACGGATACGTCTCGTCGTCGAGGAGACGCCATCCGGTGGGGGCGGCCAGTGCGGCCGCGACGACGCCGGGCGGACCGACCGTGTCCACGGGCGGCGGCGGAGCGGGCAGCGGCCTGGTGACCAGCGCGACCGCGACCACCACCAGCGTGATCACGGCCGATCGCGCACTCTTCACCGACGGCGCACCGACGGGGCGCCCGAGTGGTCGCTTGGATCGGCCGCGCCGCGCGAGGAGATAGAACAGGGTCCCCGTCGCGGCCGAGGCTCCCACGGTCGGAATCAGTTGCAGCAGAACGATGTCGATGGTCGGGTCCAGAACCAGCAACAGCTGCAGCACGGCGGCGCCGACCGCCACGGTGACGAGGAACCCCAGCGCAGCGCGCCCTCGGGTCCGACCCACCGCGATGGCCCCGGCGACGCCGGCGACGAGCACGAGCACCATGCCGTACGCGAATCGACTGCCGCCCATCGACACCGCGAGGAGGCGGTACAGCATGGGCGACATCGCGAAGGCCAACAGCAGAATCGGCCAGAACTGCCCGACCGGGCGCAGGCCGAAGAGCATGATCGCACCACTGAGGGTGAACAGCACCACGGCGGCGAGGTCGATGTGCAGCAACGCGTACTGATCCGAGTACCGCGGAAGCCAGAGGGCCTGGACGGCCAGCGCGAGCAGGGCGCCGATTCCGCCGACGATGAGATCGGTCTGGCGGTCGTGGATCGGCAGTTCTCCTTCGCGTCGACGGGCTGTCCCCTGCCCCGCGACCACGGCGAGGACGGGGAAGACGAAGACGTAGGCGGTGACGGCGCCGCTGTCCGCCTCCTCGGCGAGACGGATCCAGGTCGGCGCGAAGGCGAACGCCACGCACACGACGAGCACCGCCCACCGAAGCGCAAGGGTGCGGACCGGTCGTGTCACGACGTCTCCGACGAGCCGCCGCTCACGTCGGGTCTCGTCGGCGGCACCTCGTCCTGCCGACCTCTACTGCGCACGAACACGAGCACCGCCGCGACCACTCCGACGAGCAACGCGACGAGCCCGGCCACCAGGATCGCCGAGACGCCGGAGGGGGCGGTCGATCCGGCGGCCACCGGCTCCGACCCCGCGACGTCGGCGGACGACGACAGTGACACCGGTTCCCGCTCGCCCGCACCGAGCACCACGTCGCCGGTCAGACCCTCCCAGCGTGTCGGGTCCGCACCCAGCCAGCTCACCAGGCCGTCGAGCTGGACCGGGTCGGACGCCGTGGCCACGAGCAGGGTCCGGTCGCTGTCGCGGGCCACCTGCACGGACGCGAACGGTACGTCGCTGTCGACGGTGACCTGAGCACCGTCGTCGTCACCCTCCGCGTCGCGCAGGGTCAGGATGCTGGTCCCGGTCGTGGCGAGCGGCAGGGTCAGCCCGGAGTCGCCACCGAGGTCGTCGACACCATCGGGCGCCACCAGCAACCCCGGATCGGAACCGGTGAGCAACTGCTCGACGGGAACCACGGCCGGCGACAACGCGCGAGCCGACAACCGCTGCAGTCCGGTCAGGAGGGTCGCGGCGCGGACGGTGTTCGGCAGATCCTGCTGCGCCAGTGCCACGTCCACGGTCGGCATGAGCGCTTGCGGGACGGAGGCGAAGCCACGCGCGTCCGGTGTCCCGCCCGAGCTCTCGATCGTCGTACCGCCGTCGACGGTCAGGGTCAGTGACCCGCCCGTGGAGCACGCGTCCCCGTTACCCGAGGTCTGCATGACGACGTCGAGCGACGTCACCCGGTCGACCAGGTCCGCGGGCACGTCGACCCACTGATCGATTCTCCCGGTGTCGTCGGCCGGCCAGGTGACCAGATCGTTCGAGCCGACGGAGATCCGGAGCGCACCCGCGATCTCCGAGGACAGCGGGGTGTAGTCACCCAGGACGTGCACACGCAGATTCGACGCCGCCCGTCCCAGGCGCGTCTGGTCGACCGGGACGGTGACCGTGACCTCGCCGGACCCCGACGCCGTCAGTGGGCCGAGCGACATGTCGCCGAGGGTCATCGCATCGGCGGTGAGGGTGGGTCGTTCGCGGACGGCACCGGCCGACACCCGGGTCGAGACCGCCAGCGCGGACACGTCACTGGTCAGCAGCGCGATCTGATCCACGAGGGTGGTCCCGTCACCCGAGACGAACAGTTGCGGGGGTGCGCCGGGTGTCGCGGGGTAGATCAGACGGGCGTCGGGATCGGTGTTCTGCGTGAGCACCACCGATCGCTCGAACGGGCCGTCGGGGGCCGCGCCCCCGGCGGCGCTCGCCGGGACGACGCTCACTCGGACGGGCTGCGAACCGTAGAAGTCGACCACCGAGGTGGCGAGAGTGAGTGCGGCGGTCGACTGGTCCGCCGTGGGCTCGTCCGGCACGAAGATCCGCAGTCCGGACAGCACGGGCGGCAGAAAGTCGGCCACGACCGTGGGATTCGCGGGTGTTCCGACGACGTCCATCGCAGGATCCTGGAGCCGCACGGTCGACGACTCACGGGAGTCGAGGCAGTATCCGGCCGACGGCACCACGGTGGTGGCCATCTCGAGAGTCACGGTGTCGTCCACGACGTCGAGGCCGGTCAGCGGAATCTCGACCGGGGCGGTGGGCACTCCGGTGGGCAGATCGACCCGCCCCACGATCCGGCCGCGGTGCGTGACGTCCAGCCACCCGCGTTCGAGTCCGGCCGGGACCTCGACGATGCCCCGCAACGCGGCGGGAACCGTCCCGGGCGGCACCGGAACCGTGACGACGGCGGATCCGCGCTGACCGGCGAGAGCAATGGAGCCGCCGAGCCCCATCGACGCGAAGCTCAGGGGCGTCGACACCGGTGCGGGTTCCGAGTCCTCCTGCGCGACGGCGAGACCCGGTGAGCTGAGCAACAGGGAGAACACGACGACCGACGCGGCTACGGCGCGTCGACGACTGGGAACCACACGCATCGGCGCAGCACGTCTTTCTCGAGAACGATGGAAAACAGAAGCCGCACAGAATGGCGAATTCGGTCGATCATAAACGAGGCCACCCAGATTCTCGCATCGGCACGGTAACGGTTCTCGTCCGGAATTTGCAGTGTCGCAACAGTATTGCGACTCGTGCCGAGCAGCAGTACAAACCGTTTCATCAGAGACCAGCACGAGAATTGTCGATTCGGTCCGATTGCCTCGTCCGAACGGGGCGCTCGACTCGTGTCGCGTCGGCATTTCCGCGGACACGTCCGGAGATACAGTGTCGCAATGTCATCCGCAGGCGCCGTGCTGCGCGCGGCCGTGGTCGTGGTTCTCCTCCTGACGAGCTGCGCACAGGCCGTCCCCTCCGTCGCGGCACCGCCGCGGACCGCGGCGCGCGTCGCGGCATCGGCCGACGGTCTGACGCTCGACGGCCGACCCTGGTGGCCGTCCGGATTCAATGCCTATCAACTGGCGACGGACTGGTCGGTCAATCAGGGATGTGGGGCGATGGTCGATCTCGATCGATACTTCGCCGCGCTGCCGCCACGCTCCGTCACCCGATTCGACGCCTTCCAGGCACTCGCGATCGACGGCACCACGGGCACGCTGAACTTCGCCCCGATGGACGCGGTCATGGACGCCGCCCGGACACACGGCCAACTGGTGATACCCGTACTCGCCGCCCAGGACGGCGCGTGCGAGGACGAGCAGTTCAAGGACCGCTACTGGTACGCCGAGGGGTGGCGCGACGTCGCCGACGCACGCGCCGTGGTCAGCTTCGAGGAGTGGGTGACGCGGGCGGTCGACCGCTGGCGCGGGGACGCGGCGCTCGCGGCCTGGGAGGTGGTCGGCGAACCGGAACCGGGAGTCTGCGGCGAGTCCTGCGACTGGACCGACCGGACGTGCCCCGCCGATGCAGCATCGGTGCTGCGTCGTTTCGTCGACGACACCGGGGCGCTGGTCCGCTCTCTCGACGCCTCCACACCGATCACGGCCGGCCTGACCGGAGGTGGCCAGTGCGGCACGCAGGGCGACGAGTACCGCGACATCGCCGCGTCGCCGTACGTCGACATCGTCCAGTACCACGATTACGGCGCGGACGGTGTTCCGCTTCCCGGTGATCGGTGGAACGGGCTCGAACGCCGTCTCGTGCAGGCATCGGAGATGGGCAAACCGCTGCTCGTGGGAGAGATCGGTCAGAACGCCGGATCCTGTTCCTCACTGGATCACCGGGTCGAGAACATCGAGACCAAGGTGGCCGGCCAGCGCGCAGCGGGCACCGCCGGGTTCCTGCTCTGGGCCTTCGTTCCCGATCCGCGACCGGGCGAGTGCACCTTCGACATCGGCTACGACGATCCGCTCTGGTCGACCGTCACGCGACTCGGTTCCGGCTGACCCCCGCTCCCCGTCGAGGTCGTGACGGTCGAGGGTCCGGGCTCGAGGTTCGAACGACGTGCCACAGGCTAATCTCAGCTCATGCCACGCAGGTTCGATCACACGGTCCCGTCCACGCTCGCCGCGTCCGAGGTCCACGCCGCCCTCACCACCGAGCAGTACTGGACCGATCGGCTCGAGGCCGTCGGCGGCCCCAAGGCGCAGCTGAACGACGTGACCGTCTCGGGCGACGACGCGGACAGCCGCACGGTGTCGGTGTCGATGACCCAGGCCATCGCGGAGGAGTTCCTGCCCGGTGCCATCACCAGCATCCGCCCGGGCGATCTGATCATCCACCGGACCGAGTCGTGGGGTTCCCTCGACGCGCAGGGCGCCTCGGGCACGTTCGAGGCCAAGGTCGAGGGCGCTCCGGCGTCCATCACGGGCACCCTGGCACTGCGCTCGAAGGGATCCGCATCGAGCCTGACGGCGACGGGTCAGGCCGAGGTCAAGGTGCCGATCTTCGGCGGCAAGATCGAGCAGGCGGTCATCGAGCAGGTTCTCGCGCTGATCGACGCCGAGCAGGAGTTCACCGACACCTGGGCGCCGGAGCACCTCTGACTCACCGGTAACCTCATCGACCATGGCACGTCGCATGAACTACTCGGCTCGGCTCCCGTTCACCACAGAGCAGGTGTACGGGGCGCTGACGACGCGTGACTACTGGGACGCGGTGATCGAGGAGCTGCGGAAGTACTCCGAGAACGAGCTCACGCGCTTCGAGGTCACGGCGGACGGTGTCGACGTGGTCATGCGGCACATCATTCCGCGCGACACCCTGCCCGACGTCGCGCAGGCGGTGATGAAGAAGGACATGGTCATCACCCGCAACATCCATCACGACGCGTACTCCGAGACCACCGCCGGGAAGTACGACGCCTCGATTCCCGCCGGCCCGGGCAGCCTCACCGGCACGACGTCACTCTTCGCCACCGAGGCCGGTTCCACGCTGCGCACCACGTCCGAGGCCAAGGTGTACATCCCCTTCATCGGCGGCAAGCTCGAACAGTTGATGCTCGTGAACCTCGTCGACCTGTGGCGGGGCGAGGGCGAGGTCACGCACGACTGGCTCACGAAGAACGCCTGACCGGCGGGTGGGCCGGAGGCCGGTCGGGATGAGCGAGTGGGCCGGAGGCCGGTCGGGATGAGCGGGTAGGCCGGAGGCCGGTCGGGATGAACGGAACGAACTGCTGGACATCATGATCTCCCGGACCGCTCCGGAGGGTGTGGTCACTCGCGGGACGACCAACATCAACCGGTTGCGGCGCAGCGATCGCCGACTGGTGCACGATCCCGACGTCCGAGCGTTGCTGCGCGGCGCGACGCGTCCCCTGGTGGTCGACCTGGGTTACGGCGCGAGTCCGGTCACCACTCTGGAGCTGGCCGCGCGCCTGCGCACCGTCCGTGCGGACGTCGCCGTCGTCGGGCTGGAGATCGAGCCGTCCCGCGTCGTCCCCGATCAGGACGGTGTTTCCTTCCGCCGCGGCGGCTTCGAACTCGCGGGTCTGCGTCCACACCTGGTGCGCGCGTTCAACGTGCTGCGGCAGTACCCCGAGGACGCGGTACCGGGCGCGTGGGCACGCATCACCTCGGCACTCGCGGAGGGCGGCCTTCTGGTCGACGGCACGTGCGACGAACTGGGGCGTCGAGCCACGTGGGTCACGGTGGACGCGTCGGGACCGCGCAGCCTGACCATCGCCTGGGACCCGTTCACGGTGGAGCGGCCGTCGGATGTCGCGGAGCGGCTGCCGAAGGTCCTGATCCATCGCAACGTCGCGGGCGAGCGCGTGCACGAGGTGCTGCGGGCGGCCGATCGGGCGTGGGACGTGGCGGCGCCGCTGGCACCGTTCGGACCCCGCGTCCGGTGGCGTGCGGCGGTGACCGCCCTGGCGGCGCAGGGGCTTCCGGTCACCGTGCCACGACGACGACTCCGGGACAACGTGCTCGCGTTACCCTGGTCGGCCGTCGCTCCCGCCGAGGACACGCAGTAGCGCGTCGGCCTTGAGGTGCATCTCGTCCACCTCGTCCTGCGGGTCGGACAGCGACACGACGGCACCGCCCGTTCCCACCGACGCGCGGCCGTCCGCGAGCACCACGGTCCGGATGACGATGGACAGGTCCGCCGCGCCGGTGAGCGAGAACCAGCCCAGCGCACCGGAGTACACGCCGCGCGGCCCGCGTTCGAGGCGGTCGATGATCGCCATGGTGCGGCGCTTCGGGGCGCCGGTCATCGATCCGCCCGGGAACGCCGCACGCACACAGTCGACGGCCGAGAGCCCCGGCCGCACCCGACCCTCGACCGTCGAGACCAGTTGATGCACATGGGTGTGGCTCTCGACGTCGAAGAGCACAGGCACGTGCACCGACCCGGGCACGCACACCTGATTCAGGTCGTTGCGGACGAGATCGACGATCATGATGTTCTCGGCGCGGTCCTTCTCGCTCGTCGCGAGGTCGAGTCGTGCGGCCGCGTCCTCCGCCGGCGTGCGCCCGCGAGCCCGAGTTCCCTTGATGGGCTTGGAGTCCACGATGCCCGACGCCGTGATCCGCAGGAAGCGTTCCGGTGACGCGCTGAGTACCGCCAGTCCGGGGAAACGCAGGAACGCCGCGTACGGGGCGGGACTGGCGCGCCGCACCGCGAGGTAGAGGTCGGCCGCGTCGCCGTCGAACGGCACGCTCATCTCGTTGGTCAGACAGATCTCGTAGCTCTCCCCCATCGTGATCTGCTCCAGGCAGTCCGCGATCGCCGCGCGATACGCGTCGTCGTCGTGCCGAGTGTCGACCGCCGGCGGCAGCGCGCCGAGCGGGGTACCGGACGCCGTCGGGCGACCGCGTTCCGAGCGGGGCATCGCGGTCACGGCCGCGGCGGTCTCGTCCAGCCATCCGAGCGCCGCGGTGTCGTCGCCACCGACGAGCGTGAGGGTGAGCAGGTAGGTGCACCGATCGCGGTGGTCGAGCGCGATGAGCCTGTCCGCGAACATCATCCGTGCATCGGCCGTCCGCGATGCATGCGTCGCCGCCCCGCCGGTCTCGGCCTTGAGCTCGTAGCCGAGGTGACCGACGTAGCCGAGGACGAAGTCGAACGGCACCGCGGGCACGTTGGCGATGGTCCGCGCCGCGATCTGCTCACCGAGGTGGTCGAGGAACGACGTGACCGTCTCCTCGGTGGTGCCGTCGGCGGTCGTCGTCGTCACGCACGAGGTGGCGACGTCGTACGACACCTCCTCAGCCAGCGGGCCGTCACCGGGTCCGAGGTAGGAGAACCGGGCACTGCCGTCGAGCTCGGCGCTCGAGTCGAGCCAGAACGTGGACCGTCCGCCGAGCGGGCGCGCCACCTCCTCGGGGTCCGGCAGAACATCGAGACGGCGCACGAGCACCCGGTAGCGGGGGTCGCGCACCACCGGGTCACGCGGCGCCGCGGTCGGCACGGTGGTGTGGGTGCTCGGACGGGCGTCGCGGGCGAGGTCGAGGAAGTTGGCGATCACCTGCAGTCCACGTTCCGTGCCGATCGACTCGGGATGGAACTGCACGCCCCACAGCGGCCGTGACCGATGCCGCAGCGCCATCATCACTCCGTCGTCGGTCCACGCCGTCGCCTCGAGCTCGTCGGGCAGGTCCGTGACGGTGAGCGAGTGATACCGCACCACACGCAGGGGCGACGGCAGGCCGGCGAAGAGATCGGTGCCGTCGTGCCGCACGTCGGACATCCGGCCGTGCATGGGCTCGGGCGCCAGATCGACGACGCCACCGAGGCTGTCCGCGATGCCCTGATGCCCCAGACACACCCCGAGAAGGGGTAGCCCACCGTCTCGGATCACCCTGCTGCTGACGCCCATGTCGGCCGGGCGACTCGGGCGGCCCGGTCCGGGCGAGACGACGACGGCGTCCACCCGGTCCAGCGGGAGCGACGACCACGGGACGTCGTTGTGCACGACGATCGGCGCGGTGCCGGACACCTGCTCCAGGTACTGGGCCAGGTTGTGGGTGAACGAGTCGTAGTTGTCGATCAGCAGCGTGCGCATGAGAGGAACATCCTCTCAGCGCAGCGCCGTCTCCACCCGCTCGGCCACCCTGTCACCGCACTCCACCGCCTGCTCGAAGAGGTCGTCGACGACCAGACGCCCGAGCACCAGACCGTCGGCGACCACCTCGTCGAGGGTGAACTGCGAGATGCCGCCCGCCGCGAGATCGAGCACGGTGCGGACCGGCGTCGTCATGCGGAAGGCACCGGAGAGCTCGATGTCCGCGCCCGTCAGGCGCCCCCGGTGGATCGCGAGGCGCTGGTCGTGCGCTCGCGCCGTCCCGCTGACACGGACGTGGACGAACTGCGGGTGCAGGCTGCCCATGCCGTGCAGCTCGGCGGCGCTCTGGTGGGAGATCACGGCGGTGGGGCCGAGCCACACGCACCACTTCGAGCACTCCTCGAGATCGTGACTCGGCCAGTCCGACAACCGCAACAGATCGGTCTCGACCCGGGTCCATGATCCGTCGGCGACATGCGACTCGATCTCGGACGGCAGGTACCCGGCATCGAGCGCGTGAGCTGCGGTGAAGTACCCGTCCTGTTCGGCGACCACGCCGTCCAGACGTTCCGCCACATCGTCGCCCGCCATGCTCGAAGACTACGTGGTTGTGTCACGCGTCACAGAGAAATGGCGCTGCCGCCGTGCACCCGATCGGCCGGTCCACAGAGGAACCTCAGAGATCTCGTCCACACTGTCTTCCATGACTCACGACACCGCATCCAGACGACGCTCCCGGGTGCCTCTCATCGCCGGAGTGCTGGTCATCGTCGTCATCGCGGCACTCGTCGGCGGCGAGTTCTACGCCCGGAACCGCGTCGAGAACTGCCTCACGACCCAGTTCGAGAGCGAACTGGGTTCACAGATCGACGTCGGCCTCGGCCTGCAGCCCGTCCTGTTCTCCCTCGCGACGAAGAAGTTCTCGTCCGTCGACATCTCGAGCGACGACACGAAGTTCGGGCCGGCACAGGACATGCAGGTCCAGGCGACGGTGAACGACGTCGACCTCACGTCCACGGACACCACGTCCGGTCAGATCGGCAGCAGTTCGGCCGACGTCACGTGGTCGACCGGCGGCATTCTCGCGACCCTGCAGGAGCAGGGCGTCGGCAGCGTCGTGTCCGGTGTGACCAGCGACCCAGCCGCCGGAACGCTGAAGTTCGCCATCGTCGGTGGACTCGCGGAACTCACCGTGAAGCCCGTGGTGCAGGGCGACACGATCGAGGTTCAGACCACCGACGCGTCGATCCTCGGCATCGGTATCCCCACCGACCTCGCGGACAGCGTCGTCTCGGTGCTCACGGACAGCCTGCAGGCCTACCCGCTCGGTATGACACCGGACGCCCTCGAGGTGACCGACGCCGGGATCCGAATGACCCTCAGCGGCGGCCAGTACACGATCCCCGCCGCGCAGGGCGGTCAGCAGCAGGTCACCTGCTAGGAGGCGAAGGCAGTCCGGTCAGTCGGAGAACCCGTCCAACACGCTGCGGGTCCCGGACAGGCCCAGGCGCGTGGCGCCGGCGTCGATCATCGCTCGGGCGGTGTCCGCATCGCGGATGCCGCCCGACGCCTTGACGCCCAGGCGGCCACCGACGGTCCGGGCCATCAGACTCACGGCCTCCGTCGATGCTCCACCCGCGGGATGGAACCCGGTGGACGTCTTGACGAAGTTCGCCCCGGCCCGCTCCGCCGCCCGGCAGCACTCGATCACCGCGCGCTCCCCGTCCGCCGTCGCGAGCAGCGCCGCCGACTCGATGATCACCTTCAGGACGGCGTTCTCGCCCATCGCCTCTCGCACGGTGATGATGTCCGCCAGCACGGCATTGAAGTCGCCCTCCACCGCGGCGCCGACGTCGATCACCATGTCCACCTCGCGCGCCCCGTGCTGCACCGCCAGACGCGCCTCCGACCCCTTGATCAACGAGTGGTGCTTTCCGGACGGGAATCCCGCCACCGCGGCGATCACCAGGTCACCGGTATCGCGGACCGGAAGCATCGACGGCGACACGCAGACCGCGAGGACACCCAGATCCTTCGCCTCCGCGACGAGCGCCCGGACGTCGGCGACCGTCGCCTCGGGCTTGAGCAGAGTGTGGTCGACCATGCGGGCGACGTCGGTGCGCGTGAGGGTTGTCATGCGCTCCACCTTTCCAGACGGAGGCCGGTCGGGATCGGTCAGGAAGGGACGGGTGTCAGTGAGACAATGGCGCCCATGCCGCCCGAATCTCCACGTTCCGACTCTCGCCGCTACGTCCTCACCCTGGGCTGCCCCGACCGCACGGGCATCGTCGCGCGCATCTCGACCTTCCTGGCCGACCTCGGGGGTTCGATCGTCGAGGCCGCCTATCACGCCGACGCGGACAGCGGCTGGTTCTTCACCCGCCAGGCCGTCGCGGCCTCGTCCATCGACATCGGTGTCGACGAGTTGCGCGCACGGTTCGCGGCGGTCGCCGCGGAGATCGGCCCGGATTCCGAGTGGTCGCTGCACGATTCCGGGGAGCGCAAGAAGGTCGTGCTCCTGGTGAGCAAGGAGGGGCACTGCCTCCACGATCTCCTCGGGCGCGCCGCCGGCGGAGAGCTGCCGGCGACCATCGAGGCGGTCATCGGCAATCACCCCGACCTCGAATCCGTCACGCGCGCACACGGTGTGCAGTTCCACCACGTGCCGTTCCCCCGGGACCCCAGCGAGCGCGGACCCTCCTTCGATGCGCTCCGCGATCTCGTCGACGGCTACTCCCCCGACGCGGTGGTGCTGGCGCGCTTCATGCAGGTGCTGCCGGAATCGTTGTGCGAGCACTGGTCCGGGCGCGCGATCAACATCCACCACAGCTTTCTGCCGTCGTTCGTGGGTGCTCGCCCGTATCACCAGGCGTTCGCACGAGGGGTCAAGCTCATCGGCGCGACGTGCCACTTCGTCACCGCCGAGCTCGATGCCGGACCCATCATCGAGCAGGACGTCATCCGCATCGACCATGCGGACGCGGTCGCGGACATGGTCCGTCAGGGCCGGGACATCGAGAAGATGGTGCTCGCCCGCGGCCTGCGCTGGCATCTCGAGGACCGTGTGCTGGTGCACGGCCGCAAGACCGTGGTGTTCGACTAGACAGCTGGTCGTATCAGGCAGCTGGGGTTCGACCCACCACGACGGTCTCGTTGTAGACGAACAGCTTTCCCACCGGACGCGGGAACGGGAACGAGGCGGACGTCGTGCGCTCGATGCCGGCGGCAGCGCAGAGGGCGAGCAGGTCGGCGGCGTCCAACCAGCTCGTGTGCGTCGGGTCGCTGGCGAACCCGACTTCCTGTGGGCACACGATCATGACGACGGAGTCCGGCTGCAGACACGGCAGGTACTCCGTCAGCACTTCGCCCTCCGCGCCCGGCGGCAGGTGCTCGAGCAGGTGGGCCATGAGCATGCCGTCGAAGCCCGTGTCGCCGAGGGCGTGGAACTCCTCGGGTGTGTATGCGGTCATGCCCTGCGAGCGGCAGAACTCGACGGACGCGACGTTGTGATCGACACCGACGCTGCCCGCGGGAAGGTTGCGCAGATTCCGGCCGATCCCGCAGCCGACGTCGAGAACGCGCCGCCCAGCGAGATGGCGTCGGATGTTCCACTGATACGGAGCCTGCACGCGCAGAACGCGTTTCCACCGCGCACCCTGCAGCTCGCGCAGCCGCTCGGTGTAGGCGTCCCCTCTGGTGTCGTCGCTCATGCCGGCAGCTCCGCGAGCCGGACCAGCTCGGCGTCGAACTCCGCGATCGATTCCACCGAGCTCATGTGTCCGACACCGTCGAGTTCGAGGAACCGGCCCAGCACTCCGGCGCGGGAGAGTCGATCGGCGAGCTTGCGGGCGTGCACCGGCGGCGTCAGGCGGTCGCGAGTACCGACGATCACCGACGTCGGGACGTCGATGTTCTCCAGCGCGTCGTGAATGTCCAACGCGGACAGCGCCGATCCCCACATGCCCCGCGTTCGAGGGGAGCACTCGCGCACGATGCGTTCGCAGAACGCCACCTGCGCCGGAGTGGACTCGGCGCCCATCGTCACGTACTTCAGAGCACGAGCGGAGAACGGACTCGACGGGATGGGCAGTGCCGATCCGAGCACGCTCGACGCCACCCGCGCCGGCACCTGCGCGACACCGGGTGGCAACGGGATGACAGTGGTCTCGCGGACCAGACTGTCGGTGGCCGTGTTGGCCAGCAGTATCGCCTTCACGTAGTGGCGCACCTGCGCGGGATACTGTGCTGCCCAACTCATCACGGACATGCCGCCCATACTGTGTCCGGCGACGACTGCCTTGGTGTCCGAGTCGACCGTCGCGTCGAGCACCGCGGCGAGATCGTCCCCCAGGACGTCGGCACCGAGCGGCCGGGTCCCCACCTCACTGGCTCCGTGCCCGCGCTGGTCGTACACGACGACGCGGTACCGTCCGGCGAGGTCGTTGATCTGCGGCGCCCAGAAGTCGGCGGAGCAGGTCCATCCGTGACTGAGGACGATCGGGGCGGCGTCCGGGTCGCCGTACTCGCGCACGTGCAGCGCGGCACCGTCCTCGGCGACGACCGTGCGCACCCGTGGGGTGAGCTCCGGACGCGCCAGCAGTACATCGGTGTCCGCCATCCGCGCCGAGGGCGGTGACGCCCGTCGAGTCGCCCGGATCGAAGCTGCACCGGCCACCGCGACCGCAGCCACGGCGGCGGTCACCACCGCACCACGGGTCATCATCGGTCTCCTGTCCTGGCGCTCGAGCTGGTGCTCGCGCCGTTGCCGTCACTGTCGCCGCTGAGCGCCTTCTCCATCGCGTGCACGATCTCGGCGTCCATGGTCTCCGAGAAGAGCGCCTGCACGGCACGGCTGGCCAGCGGACGCAGGGTGGTGATGAGGTCCGCCATGGCCGAGAGTTCGCTGGGGTCGAGCGTGAACGGATCGGCGCCGCCCGGAACGAACCTGTCGACGACCAGACGCACGAACTGCTGGGACACGCTCGTCAGATCCTGGTGGACGCGCTCGGTGCGGGACAGGATGTCCGGCAGCGCGAGACCCGCGTCGAACAGCACCTTGGCCGCACGGACCAGCGCCGGATTCTCGATGCGATAGCCGTCCCCGTCGCGGGAGAAGACGTCGAGCGCTTCCGCACGCGTCAGATCGTCGTCGCTGATCCGTCCGTCGAACATGGTGTCGATCTCGTCGCGGGTCAGCCGCGCCGGGTGGTCGACGTTGGCGGCGCCGTCGGGATCCTCGGTGCCCAGGACGTCCTCGACGCGGAGTCCGTACTGCGCCGCGGTGAGGAGTTCGCTGATGGTGACGAAGGTGTAGCCACGGTCGAGCATGCGCGAGATCATCTGCAGCCGAGCGAGGTGCGACTCGTCGTACCAGCCCGTCCGACCCACCTTGCGCGGGGGCGGCAGCAGACCGCGGTCCTGATAGACGCGCACGTTGCGGACGCTCACGCCGGCTTCCCTGGCGAGGTCGTCGATCCGGTACTCGGTCAGGCCGACTCGGCGGAGATCCCGGGGATCACGCGAGCGAGCATCGTCGAGTGGGGAGTCCGGCACCCTCAGACCTTAACCCTGCCGCCCTCCCGCACCAGTAACTATTGATTTTCGATAGATCCTGACCGATACTCGATGCATGATCACGGAAAGACGCGTCGTCGCGACACTCAGGGTGTTCCTCGCCGGCCTGTTCGCCCTGCTCGTCCTGTTCCAGGTCATGTCGTTGCCGGGACAGTTCGCGCACATGGCCCGCGAGAACCCGGAATCCGCGTACCTCCGATGGCCCCTCACCGCGCTCACCATCTTCTGGGTGGTGTGCGTGCAGATCGTCGTCATCGCCACCTGGAAGCTGCTCACTCTCGTCCGCCGGGATCGCATCTTCTCCGGTGCCGCGTTCGTGTGGGTCGATGCGATCGTCCGTGCGATCGTGGCCGCCGGTGTGTCGCTCGGTGTCGTGTTCCTCGTCGTCGGGTTCCGCGCGGACGATCCGGGGCCCGTGCTCCTGCTGTTCCTGCTCTGCATGATCGTCGGCGTCGCCGCACTGCTGATGATGGTCATGCGTGCCCTACTGCGGAAGGCGACCGACCTGCGCGCCGACCTCGAGGGCGTCATCTGATGCCCATCGTCGTCCGCATCGACGTGGAGCTGGCCAAGCGCAAGATGAGCGTCGGCGAGTTCGCCGAGCGCGTCGGACTGACCCCCGCCAACGTCGCCGTACTCAAGAACGGGCGGGCCCGCGCGGTGCGGTTCAGCACCCTGGAGACCATGTGCCGGGTGCTGGAGTGCCAGCCGGGTGACCTGCTCGAATGGGTGGACGACGAGACATGATGCGGGTCCCCTAACTTATCGGTACGGCCGGGCGAACACGATCGCGCCGGGTGCCCTACACTTCCGTCATGGTCGACCGCATCGGAACACGTCTACCCACATCCGGAGGTATCACTCCCGTCCGGCTGTTCACGTTGCTCGGCCCCGCGTTCGTCGCCGCCATCGCCTACGTCGATCCGGGCAACGTCGCCGCCAATCTCACCGCCGGCGCGCGCTACGGCTACCTCCTGGTGTGGGTGCTCGTGGCCGCGAATGCGATGGCGGTGCTGATCCAGTACCTCTCGGCCAAGCTGGGCCTGGTCTCCGGACGATCACTGCCGGAGATGCTCGGCGACCGCATGCGTCCCTGGCCCAGGCGGGCGTTCTGGGTGCAGGCCGAGGCCGTGGCGATCGCGACGGACCTCGCCGAGGTGATCGGCGGCGCCATCGCGCTCAATCTCCTGTTCGGCGTTCCGCTCTTCGTGGGCGGTCTCATCACCGGCGTCGTGTCGATGGTGATCCTGGCCGTCCAGTCGCGGCGCGGTCAGCGCACCTTCGAGTTCGTCGTCATCGGCATGCTCGCCATCATCACGATCGGCTTCCTCACCGGCCTGCTGTTCACCGACATCGACGCGGGCGGCGTCGCCGGCGGTCTCGTACCGGGGTTCGACGGCTCCGGATCGGTCCTGCTCGCGGCCAGCATGCTGGGCGCGACGGTCATGCCGCACGCCATCTACCTGCACTCCGCGCTCGCCCGCGACCGCCACGGCGTCGAGAAGGACTCCGGCAAGCTCGACCGCCTGCTGCGCGCGACCAAGTGGGACGTCACGTTCGCGCTCATCATCGCCGGCAGTGTCAACATCGGCATGCTGCTGCTCGCCGCATCGGCGTTCCGCGGTGAGGAGGGCACCGACACCATCGACGGCGCGCATGCGGCCATCGAGAACAATCTCGGGTCCGCCGTGGCCGCGATCTTCGCCGTCGGCCTGCTCGCCTCGGGCCTCGCATCGACGTCGGTGGGCTGCGCCGCCGGTGCCGAGATCATGAAGGGACTGCTGCAGAAGCGGATCCCGATCCAGGTACGCCGCGTCGTCACGTTGATCCCCGCACTGGTGGTCCTGGGTATCGGCGTCGATCCGACACTGGCGCTGGTGCTGAGTCAGGTGGTGCTGAGCCTGTGCATTCCGTTCGCGCTCATCCCGCTGGTGCGCATGACCTCCAGCAGCGCGGTGATGGGCACCCGCATCAACTCACGGACCACCGTGGTCCTCGCCGTCGTCACCACCGGCCTGATCGTCGCGCTCAACGCGGCGCTGCTCTGGCTCACGGTCACCGGCCAGGGGTAGCGACGCGCTACCAGCGCGGTCCGCGCTGGATGTCGTCGACCTTGGGCCGCACGTCCACGAGGTACACACCGATGGCGACGACGGCGATGATGCCGACGAAGCCCACCACCGGGAAGACGAGCAGGATCAGCAGCGCGACCGCGAGAATGGCCACCCACCCCGGCTTGTTCAGCTTGTCCGCGGCGGTGAAGGCGTCGGGGCGCTGGCGGATGGCGTGGAAGAGCGCGAACGCCACACCCACCAGAGCGATGAGTTGCAGGAT
Source organism: Rhodococcus sp. PvP016 (assembly GCF_017832185.1). Lineage (NCBI taxonomy): Bacteria > Bacillati > Actinomycetota > Actinomycetes > Mycobacteriales > Nocardiaceae > Rhodococcus > Rhodococcus sp. PvP016. Next base: position 361,106 of record NZ_JAFIBH010000001.1, read on the forward strand.
GTTCATGATCGCGCTGGTCGCGCTGTACGCCATGGGCATGCGGTCATCCTAAACGACACCGACCCCCGCGCTTCGTCAGCGCGGGGGTCGGAATTGTCGCGATCGACTAGCTGGTCGACTTCTTGGCCGGAGCCTTCTTGGCCGGGGTGGCCTTCTTGGCGGGGGCGGGAGTCGAGGCCTTGGCCGGGGCGGCCTTGGCGGGAGCCGACTTCGTGGCCGGGGTCTTCTTGATGGGCGAGCCCGCGTTGTTTCGCGTCTTGCCCTCGACCGTGCCTGCTGCACCCGAGGCGCGATCCGACGCCTTCTGGCCTGCGGTCTTCGCCTTCTGGCCGAGCTCGTCGATCTTCTCGCTCAGCTCGTCGGCAGCCTCGTCGACATTGTCGACGGCGTCCTCGGCGCCTTCCTTGATCGCGTCGGTGGCCTCGTCGGCACCTTCCTGCACACGATCGGACGCGCGGCCCGCGAGGGCTGCGGCGCGCTCACCGACGGCGCGGGTCTGCGAGGCGACGGTGCCGAGGGTCTGCTCGGTGAGGTCGACAGCGTCGTTGGCGACGGCGTTGGCGCGCTCGAGACCGTCCTCGACCGCCGGGTTCTTGCGGATGCGCTCGACCGTCTCCTCGCCGCGCTCGGCGAGTGCGGTGTAGAGGTCCGACGCCACCTTGAGGTACGCCTCGGCGACCTTGCGCAGCTCTTCCGGGGTGAAACGCTCACGCAAGTCGGCGATCTCCTCGGGCAGTTCCTGGGGCAGTGCGTTCAGTCGGCCACGCAGCGTCTCGACGCTCTCGGTGACGTCTTCCTGCAGGTCCGCGAGACGTGCACGGGCGGTGTCGACGCGGTCGTTGACGTCGGCCTGCGTGCTCTCGGCGCGGTTGCGCACCTGGGCCACCACGTCTGCCACGGCCTGGACCACGGCATCTCCGGCGCCGACGGCGGCGAACAGCGGGGTCTTGACGGTGTCGAACTTCGGGTCGGTCATGTGGTTTCTCCTGATGTCGTTTCTGGTGTGGTGCTGCGGCGGAGCGGTTCGGTGCCGGTCTCGTTCTCGCGGCGGAACGAGTAGAAGATCTCGAGGAGCACCTGCTTCTGACGCTCCGTGATGGAGTCGTCACCGAGCACCGCATCGGCGATAGGACTGTGCGGCCGCTCCTCGAGCAGGCCGGCTCGCACGTACAGGACCTCCGAGGACACGCGAAGACCCTTGGCGATCTGGCTGAGGACTTCCGCCGACGGTTTACGCAGTCCCCGCTCGATCTGGCTGAGGTAGGGATTGGAAACTCCGGCGGAGAGAGCGAGTTGTCGCAGGGACACCTGCGCGGATTCTCGCTGTGCGCGAATGAAACTCCCGATGTCCTGAGTCGCCGTACTGACGACCCGTGCGGCGAGATCTCCGGCCACCGACACCACTGTGGTGTCGTCGCCTTCCTTCTCCTGGGATGCCATTCGTGAACTCCTCCACTGGTGAAGTGTGTGCCTCGCATTCCAGGGTAACGAAGGGTGCTAGCAATAGCAAGCACTCTGCTAGCACCCCTGAATCACAATAAACCGCCACCAGGGCACCGAGATCGACAGCGCCCGCCCCCGCAACTCCGGGACCCCACCCTGTGAAAACGGCTTCGAGCCAGCAGAAGTAGCGAGGACCGCCCGAAGTGTCGATCCCGTGACGACAGGCACCGGACATGAACAGACCCACCCGCAAGCAGCTCGTCGAACTCGTCGCCATCGCCCTCCAGGCCGCCGCGATCGCCACCCAGAACACCGGCCACGACGCGATCGCACACACCCTCGACTCCACGCACCACGCTCTCGACCGAGCAGCCGACAATCTGTACGCCCAACTAGCCCGCCATCCCGATGCCGCCGGCCGCGGCCGAGCACGCCGGCACCGAGCGCGAGAGGCCGGCCGAACACGACGGGCCCCGACCGACGACGACCGGGCTCATGACCGGGGCCCGAACGAGGAGCAGGACGAGCCTGAGCAGACCAACGACGAACCCGACACCTGACATGACCCCCCTTGAGCTGTCAGAGAAGCACGCAGCGCCACACCGGCCCCGAAAAAGCAGACCCGGAAACGAGGAAGGCTCGGCCAACAGGCCGGGGCACCCCATCGAGCCGACCCGCTACAGGTACGCCACCTCGTCCTCGCGCAGAATGCGACCGACCCCCCGATCAACGCCTTCCGCGCCGCCGAAGGCTCCACACCCGAATCGGACGCAACCGCCTTGCAGCACGCAGGATTAGTTGCAGATGTCCCAACCCTGCTTTCCACCGATTAGAAGTTTGCGGTAGGCGGATGCACCATTACAGTCGCCGAGATCGGTCGCGGTGAGCTCGACAGGGCCGCCGCTCTCCGGCGAGCCAGCGGGGGCGCACAGCTGGCCCCTGCCTTTTGCTTCCGAGCCACCCCAAGTGGACCAATCGATGTTGCTGATCGTGTTCGCGCACAGCGAGTTTAGCGAGACCGTCTCAGGTTTCGACGTGCCGTACCCCACGGAGTATTGGTCGTCGGCGCGACCAAGGACCACGGTGCCGTCCCATGTAGAGGTGGGCGCTTGGTTGGCTTGTTCGGTGCGTGTCTGGCTCGTGATGGTCCACGTAGCGCTGGTCGGGGTCTTGCTCAGCGCCTCACTCAGGTACGCACCGAAAGCGACGCCTGTCTTACCGATGACCAGCCGAACGACTGCGGCACCGAGACCCTGGGCGCAAGATTTCAAGTCCGCCCCCCACTGCCCTAGGCCGACATCTGTTCGGGTCCCAGAACACTTGACGAGTTCGGGACCCACATCTAGCGCGGCAAAGACACCTTTGAAGGGGCCATTCTGCAGGACTTCTTCGTAAGCCCAAGCTGTCAGAGCGATGGCGTCCATCTTCGAGTTGCGAGTCAAGGTGCCGGTGCGCGGACCTTGCTCGTATTGTCCGAAATTCATCTGAACGGTGTCACCGGGCCCAGCTACCTGGTCGGTATCGGCCATTTTCCTGTAAAGGGCGCGTAGGGACTGATTCCCCGAGTCGGTGTCCGTTAGCACCACCTTTAGTGCGCGGGGGTTTGCTGAAAGTCGCCAGGCGAACGGCGAGTTGATCGTAATCCCGATGCTGGTGCTCGGCTCGGTTGTGTTCAGGCCAGGAGTGTCGTAGATGCACATCCAAGCAACGTTGCCCTCAACGGGGGCAACTGTCTTGATCAAGTTCGGGTACGTCAGTGGCTTATCTACGCAGTCCGGTTTCGGTGACCCCGTTCCCAGGATCGGTTTCACAACCTCGGTGAGTTCCCTGACCACCTCTTCTGGCTTGAACCAAGCAAAAACATCCCAGCTCAGATGGCCGAGGTCCGCCGTCATGGTGTCGCCTTCGACGCGTGCTTCGACCATGTCGACACTGCCGTCTGCACTACGCGACACCACTACGGGCACCGCACCGTCGGGCCCACTTGCGCTTGCGCCCTGCGGCAGCCGATATTCGAGTCGGAGTGGAGCCCCCGGTTGACGGTCACCGTCGAGAGTGATCTGCACAGTGGGTGAAAACGGGTCCAACCATGACACATCCCCCGGCACGACCGCCTGTGCCGCAGGAATCTCATCCGACACGACCAGGTTCGACCCCTGCCCAACCGTGGACGGCCCCTTGATCGTGAAGTCGTTCAGGGTCAGTTCCACCCCGTTCGCAGTTACCTCAGCTTCAGCCCGGTGCGCTTCAGGCGCTTCATTAGCGCTTGAGCCGGAATCCGGGGGGCTACATCCAGCCGTGAACAGTAGAGCGAGCACTGTCACCATGACACCCGCACGATGCATTTGAGCCCTTTCGACATACTTTCTTGCACGCCCGACACGCGGGAACAGTCTTGCCGAGTAATTGGCCCATTGCACGGGACGCATGGAGATTCACCCGTTCAGATGACGGCACCGTCTCATTCCTCGGTCTCGAAGTGCCCGGTTTAGGCGCGTTCGGTCTGGACCGTGCGGGTAGCGCGCAACCACTTGCGCAGGTAGTCCGACGAGAATGCGAGATCGGTGTGGTCGGCGAGGTACTGCGTGAACCAGCCCGACAGGCCGTCCCAATGCTCGGCGTCGCCTGCAGGGTGCAGAGTCCATCCCAGCTCACGTAGCGTCCAGTGAGCTTTGGCGGAGTTGCGCAACATCGAGGTGGTGACCCAGTTCGAGGCGTCGTCTACGCCACCGCGGGTGACCGGGTCGACATGGTCGATGGCCGGAAACAGCTCCCACTGCGCGAAGTGGGTCTCGGTCATCTTCCCGTTGGGATGAGCGGGGAACTCATTCGGCAGCAGCATGGACAGGATCCGGAGCGCCCCCGGATGGATCAGTCGGTCACCGGAATACCGGTCGAGGAAACCGTCACGGAAGAAGATGCGCAGCTTCTCGGTGAGCGTGTATTCGCGTTGGGCTGCTGTGCCGATGACCAGGGGGTAATCGGAGAAGATGATCTTCTTGGCGGCGCCGACGTCTCCTGCACTGAGCGCAACGCAGGCCCGTGCGAGCACGTCCGCCTTCTGCGGCGGCCCGGTCGGTCCGGCACCCACGGTCGGACCGACCGTCATGAGTGCAAGACGCGGCAGCAGAACTGCCAGGTGCGTCGAGAACGTGGCCGTGACATTCGCCCATCATCACACGGTCGCAGCGTGCGGACGCAGCGCCGAACCGCCCGCGTGTCTGCCCGACGTAACGCTGGTGGCAGCTGGTCTGCTGCGCAGCTGTGAAGTCAGCGACTGGAGGCGACACAACGTGATGAGCTCGTCGCCATCACCCTCCAGGCCGCCGCGATCGCCACCAGAACGCCGGCCACGACGCGATCGCGTTCACCCTCGAACCCCTGCAGCTCGCCACCGCGGCCGCACCCGAGCACGCCCGCGGCAGGACGTTTGCCCCTAGTCTCGTCGCATGTCGACGGCACAGCAATTGCATGGTCAGTGGTGGGCGGCAGACGCGGCTGACCGCACCGTGTACGGCGTTTTCACCCTCGGCGACGACGCCGAGCCACGGCTTGATCTCGGCAGTGAACTACTGGGCTTTTCGCGCGACTCCGTCACCGTGCACGGCAGTTCGGGCGGTCGAGCCGTCTCGATTTTTGGCGCGTACGTTACGACCGAGAGCGGCATCGTTCGTAACGGCGAAGATCACCGTCGCCAGACGGTCGAGGGTGCCGGCGTAGTGATCGGACCGAACCACGTGGCCGATAAGAGCGCTCTGGCTTTCGCCGAGGCGGTAGTCGAACTGGACTACTTGACGTTCTGGACGGCCGAGTTCGACCCTACGATTTCGCACCCGCCCGGCGGCAAAATCTCCTTCACCGTTCCCGATCCGCTACCCCGTACCGCGTCTTACGGCGCCGTCGAAGTCACGGTCGGCAGCTATTCCAGCTATTCCGGTCGGAGCCGCTTCACCCGCGACGATATGACCCTTCCCGGCCGGTTCAAGAACATCATCTCCGTATCGAGCGTCGAGCTTCTCTCAGTTGACGACCACCTTGCCATTTCGCGCCGCCTCTCCGACCTCGTCACGATCGCGATGCGCCGTCCCGCAGGTGTCCGCGCCATTACGTTTCATGAGACCGTCGGCTCCTCCGGCATCAGTGACCGCTATGAATGGTGGAGCGCGGATGACCTCCCGGAGGAGAACACCGCCCTGGACGAGCGCAGTCGACGTCGAATCAATTTTCGGTTGTCCGACGTCGACGATGTCGAGCAGCTGCTCGGTCGGTGGAACGAACTCCATACCGGCGCCTTTTATGGTGTGGCGTCCTTGGTCGCACAGCTACGCGAAACAACCACGTTCTACGAAACTCGTTTGCTGGGTGTGTGCGGAACACTCGAGGCCCTCCACCGGGGGCTCTACCCAGACCCGAAGAAGGTCGACTACCGACAGAGGTGTGCAGCTCTCGCCGCTATTCCTCCAGAAGCGGCGCGCGCACTTGTCATCCCCGACATCGACGAATGGGCGGGACACCTTACGAAGGCTCGAAACCACCTCGCACACGGAGACGAGCCAACCGAACGCACCGTGCCAGAGGATATTTGGTACGGATTGCATGAACGCACTGTCGCACTGCTGGTCCTGGTCATGATGACGAAACTCGGTATATCCGAACATGTTCAGGTGAAGGCGCTGAATTCCGGTGCTCTTCGAAGCGCGACCAACCAGATCTGACCCGGAGACTACGTGGAGCTTTCGCATCTGTTCCCCACCCATCGGTTTCCCGCCGGTCGGGAGCGCGGCATATGTGCGGCTTTGTCGTACGCACCGACATGCAGCGCCTCCTCGGTGCGACTCGACCCAGTTATCCAGCAGCCTTCTAAGGTGGCTGAGTGAAAGCAACGCTTGGTAATTGGCTCCGCGTCACAGGTGTGGTGTGCGGTACGCTCGCAATCCTTTTCTGCGCGACTTCTCTGCAGCGGATGGGCTGGACCTTAGATCGAGTCATACACGACGCCTGGGTGACAGCAGCGTTCACCGCCCTCGCTTCAGGCTGTATCGCGATCGGATGTCCCATCTACAGCCTTTGGCGTGCGCGTCCACGCAAGCGAGATCGAGCGTGGGCTTTGGCCGCAGTTTTGGTGACCGCAGTCGCGCTCGTTGTCACGACCACTCACACCGACGTTGATATGGGCTCACTTCCAGCGTGGGTCTCGGCAGGCGGTGCTCTGTTCACCGCAGCCGGCGTCATACTCGCCCTACGTTCCTACCAGGAGACGCGTCGTGCAGACCTGGAGGACCAGGCTAACCAAGTTCGGCTACTGGAGATGCTGCCGCTGCAGGACGGCCTCGACCCAGACGGTAGACAGCAGTGGCGCACGGAGTTCACCAATCGCAGCTCAGACCCGCTCTACAACCTCGAAGTGCACGGCTTTCGGGCTCATGTCGAGGACGATGCTGGGCCTGTGCACATGCGTGCGTTCGCAGAGACACGTCTGTCGGAGGACACAATGATCAGGTCCGGGGGGTGGCAGAAAGAGTCCGTGCTCGACGCGGGTGCAAGGTTCGTCGTCCGGTGGGAGTCAGCTGACGCCGCCGAACAGAAGACCGCTCCCCCATTTGTTCTCATCTGGTATTCGGTCATGGATGCAAACGGCCGCTACTGGAACGTCGTCGACAACAACGAACCCGAAAAAGTGCCCCGCCCCTCTCGTCACCTCGGCTGAATACTCATACCGCCGGCCACGACGCGATCGCACACACCCTCCACGCGATCGCGCTCACCCTCGTCGAGACCCTGCGGCTCGCCACCGCGGCCGCACCCGAGCACCCCGAGCGCGAGAGGCCGGCCGAGCACTCCCACACCGAGCAGCAGCCGACCGGCGACGACCAGGCCGAGCCTGAGCGAGCGGATACCCGCAACTCGCGCACCCCGTGGTTACTGCCGTGCGAACTGCTCGCTGCGTAGGGTTCTCCATTGCCGAGATCCGGCGGTCGGAGCCATGATTTCGACTGAGACCAAGTCCACCTGCCCGGTCTTCGCAAGGTCGAGGAACGTCCAGGCATGGCGCGCACATTTCGACTGGCCAAGACCGTCGTAACCGCTGTCGATCGACGCGGGCGGGGTGAATCGGCCACCTAAGCGGTCATCACCGGTCCGCCAGCGCATGCGCTTGCCCCACCACCTTGTTAGCGCCCGATTGTGTGCGGTCTGCGCCTCCACTTCTACCGCCAGCACCTCGATCCTGCGGTACCCGGCGTCGGAGAACTCTCCGTACAGATCGGGCGGCTGTCCTTCCCATTTCAGAGTGCCCTCGACGACGATGTTCTCCCCGCGCCGCAGGCATTCCTCCCGCACCGCCTCGACGATGTTGACCGACTCTCTGTGCACCAAGGAGGCCAGCTCCATCGGTGCGACACAATGTCCGTCAGCCAGCCGCACACCGAGAACGTCGTCGTAGATACCGTCCTCGAGCGCTCGTTCGATCAACGACACCTTGATCTCGTCGGCATCGAGAAACCGATAGCCCCCAAGATCGGTGCCTCTCGCTCTGAGCATCGTCGACTTGCCTGCACCCGGCACCCCCGCGGTCACGATGGCCGACCGTCCGCACTCGATTGACTCGTCTGTATCGAGCAGGTCCGTGATCAGCTCCCTCCGGAACTTGCGGCGTGCGAAATCCTGCTCGTACACCGCAGCGCTGTTACGGGCGCCCTCGGTTCGCAGGTCATCCAGAGCGTCCAGTTCGCTGGCCACGACGCCGCGAAGTGTGGCGTCGTCGCCACTCACCGGGCGGGACGCGATGCGGCGATGTTGCGGTCGAGGAGCTCGTTCTGCCGGCGCATCAGCGCCTCGAACTGCTCGTCATTCAATAGTCCTCGGTAGAACGCTCGCTCCACCTGGTCCCAGTCTCCGCTCGTGTACGCATCGGTGTCGACACCGTCGACCGACCGAACACCACCGAACGTGTACACCCAGTTCGCCAGCGTCTCCATCATGTCTTTCTCGTCGATCTCCCCGGCCGCGTACCGGTCGATCACCTCTGCCGGAGTCGTCCGGTCCAGGTCCGGATCGGTCTCCGCGCGAGCCAGAATCCGGTTCACCGTCGTCTGCGAAACGTTATGCAGGCACCGACTGATCTCCCGCTGCGGGAGACCACTTGCCGCGGCCCCCAAAATCAACCGCGTCCGCTTCCGGTCTGCGAGCCGATCCAAGGCACCTTGACGCACCAATTCCTGCGAGATCTGTTCCTTGACGGACATACCCACCACCTCGATTCATAATGAATCATACGCTTGGTCCTGAGCACGGGCAATGCAGTAGTGGATCGAGTAATGGCGGACGTCCCTCGACCGTAGAGGCGACGGTGGGTTGATTGCGCGAGCAGACGACCGGCGGGGTGCGCACCACTGGGCAATCACAGCCAGGCCCGAGACCGAGGCCCCCGCCACAGGCGGAGTGCACCCATAGAACGAGACCTAGCGCCTGCGTTCGACACGGCACCGGTCCGGTGAATATGCGACCGAGAAGCCGCTCGGGACCCGGCATGAACCCAGGCATACTTTCGACCACCCCACCGAGGACAACGAACGGACGCAACGATGATCAACCCGGCACTCCACCTTGGACGGCGAGCGCTCTCGGTGCTCGGTGTCTCGCCTCGCCGCACTGGTTCGCAGACTCTCGATACCTACGCCGAAGAACCCCGCGGATGACGCAGTCAGACGCAGTCACGTCTGTGTCTCCGAAGAACGCGCTGTCTCCTAGGGCCATGCTGGCGATGGCGATGCACGCTCAGCCGGGTGTATACGCGTTGTTGCTCGGGTCGGGAATCTCCACGAGCGCCGGCATTCCCACAGGCTGGGGCGTCGTCAAGAGTCTCGTCTCGAAACTTGCGGCCGCCGAAGACCCCGACGACGCGCAGTCGCACGCCCTCGCCGCCTCGGACCCCGAAGCATGGTGGTCCGCGCACGCCGACGGCGAACTCGGGTACTCATCTCTGCTCGCTGAAGCTGCGCCATCGGCCTCGACCCGGCAGGGTCTTCTACGCGAGTACTTCGTAGCAACGGACAGAGAGCGTGAAGAGGGGAACAAGGTCCCTGGACCCGCCCACACTGCAGTCGCTGAGCTGGCAAAACGCGGAACGGTGCGAGTCATTCTGACCACCAACTTCGACCGACTGATCGAGCAGGCACTCGATGCAGAAGGGGTCCAGGCCCAGGTGATCAGCCGTGCGGACGCCGTGAAGGGGATGACCCCGCTGACGCACGCAGCAGTGACCGTCATCAAGTTGCACGGTGACTACACCGAGCTGGACACGCGCAACACGTTGGATGAGCTGACTACCTATCCCAAAGAGTGGACAGAACTTCTTCGCCAGGTATTCACCGAGTTCGGGCTCGTCATCTCGGGATGGTCGGGCGAGTGGGACAAGGCCCTCGTGGCTGCGCTGGAGTCGGCCCCGCGCCGTTACCCGCTCTACTGGGACAGCAGGTCCTCGAACGGGCCGGGTGCGCGTCAGCTTTTGACGGCGCTGCACGGGCACCGGATGCCGGCCGAGACGGCCGAGCAACTGTTCAGCGACCTCGCAGGCAGCATCGATGCGCTGGATCGGCTTGCGGAACCGCAGCTGACGACCGCGATGGCGATTGCCCGACTGAAGCGGTATCTACCGAACCCCGTGCTGCGGATCGATCTCCACGATCTAGTGATGAGCAAGGTCGACGATGTCGCCACCGCGGTCCGATCACTCCCCTTCCGCAGCAACGTTCTCACTGTTGATGATCTAGACGGGCACTTCACGGAACTTTTGGCCGCCACGACTCCCCTGCTACGTCTCCTGATTGCGGGCGTCTATCACGACGACGAGGGAGCGCACACGCGACTATGGGTGGACATTCTTCAGCGCTTGCTCGATCTGAGGCAAACGTTCACCGGCCCCACCGCGCTGCTCCCACTGCAGCACTACCCGGCGCTTCTCGCGCTGCAATCCATGAACATCGTCGCGGTGGAGCGCAGCCGAGACGGACTGTTTACGGAGCTGCTCACCGCGCCCAGGTGGGCAGACATCGGCCGCGATCCGTCCCCTGCCTTCGACGTCCTACACATGGGACAGGTCCTGGACGACGGTACGGTCCTTGTACTTCCACGATGGAACGGACATCGGTGGTCGTATCCCCCCAGCCACATGCTCCGGAACGACCTGGAAGCAGTCTTCGCCGACCATCTCCCGAGCGGCGAACAGTTCAGACGGCTGATGGATGACGTCGAGTACCGGACGGGTTTTGTGCAGCATTTCCTTCGGGTGCCTGATCTCGGCATGTGGCACGCAAATTCGGGTGAGTTTGTCGGCGACCGCAATCAGAGACGCGATGGGAGCCTCCCCGCCGAGACACGATTCCGTGAGCACATCGAAAGACATGGGAAAGGCGTGTGGGGCACGATGACTGCGACCGGGATCCTCACCGACTCGGAGTTCGATTCCTACCGTGCAGTTTTGAAGCAGTACGTCCGCTTCGGGTGACGGCGCGGGCCCCGGCCGCAGCAGTGCAAGTACTCTACGTACTTACCGTTACGATTGCAGTGAGAAGGAACGAGTCATAATGTCTTTCTACGCTCAGGTACCCAGTCCAACACCCGAGGCCCCTCCCTTCATAAAAGAACTCGTGGGAGAACTGACACCTCTCTGGATCACGTTTTTGGTTGTCGGAGTCATCGCCGCAGCAGTCGGAGCCGGAGTCGCTGCTCGGCACTCCGATCTGAGCATTGGGATGACCCGCATACCGATGGGCTTGCTCGCCTCAGCAGGTGCAGCCATCGCCGCTTTCTCACTGTTCTTACTTGTCTGGGGAAACTGACCAACAGCTGTCAAAACGACTGGAGACGAGCAAGGTCGAAAGTCAGCATGTACTTCACCGCACTCGGCAAGAATGCGTCGAGGCTCTCTCGCGATATGTTCGACCCGATCGGGTCGCGGGAGACATACTCAAGCGACTGGAGATAGCGCACCGCTTGATCCACCCTCTGCTCCCGTCCACCATCAGTCGCGTCGTCGAACTCGGGGCCAGGCTCGCCCATCTCAAGGGCCTGAGCAGCTTCTGACGGGTTCGGGTAGGTCATCCTTTCGAACTCGTCGTTGGTAAGCGTTCCATCGCCGTTTTGGATCAGGTGGAGGTTCTGCGCCACTTCTCGAACCGTCGGCCCGCGGTAGTTACCACCCGAGTCGAGTAGCAACGCCCACGGAACGGAGTGGATGAGGTATAGCGGAACGTAAGTGAGGTTGCTCAGCGTGGCACCAGACACCAATGAGCGTGGGAAGTCGGATATGGTCGGGTCTTCGTGGATCTTCTTTACGTTCTCGGTCGCGGCGATCGAGCATCCCCAGTTGGCAGTGTCCCAGGCTGAACTCGGATGGAATCCGTCTCTTGCCGCTCTGCGGTGACGGGCAATCACATCGTGGTACTTGCCGGCGACTTTGAATCTGTTCTCTGGCCAGCCGTTATAGAAGACGTGGAGCGGTATTGCCCGGTCTCGAATACTCGCGGCGATGAGCGTGTCATATTGCCTGAAGGGACTGCCCTTAGGTTTGCGACCGATCTCCGCGTACTGGTTGCCGGCGTGGCTGGATCGCTTCGCCTGAACCCTTAATTTGATCCAGCGCCTCTCGGTGCTCGACCCGATCCACCACTCCCAGTCGGCACCGTTGCCCTTCTCCTCGTGTCGGTCAAATTTCTTGACGTTCAGGCCCGGCAGAGATTGCTTCAACCGAATGAGATTGATGTCGGTCGGTCAGGGTCTCTTCCCCGGGGCCGATCCCTGCTGCTATGCCTTCGGTCATCAAGGCCCACGTGCCGGATGCGACGCTGTTCATTACCTGTGACGCATAGCTGCTCACTGCCACTCCTCGTCTGTCGCCCCAAACCCGGCGGCCAACGCGCTGCCGAGGAATGACCATGTAGCGCTTCGAGAATACGAGTGCCTTACGCGCTACGGCGCGCGCGGTGCAGGCTGAGTTCGTCGGCGCCGGGGCCGACGTCAGCGTCTTCAGTGGCGTCCACCGACGGTAGGTGTCGCACGACGGCTGCGACGTCTGTGGCGGTGTGGCCGATGGCGATGCCGAACACGCCCTGTCCCCCGCGCAGGAGGTCGACGATCTCGTCGTCGGTGGTGCATTCGTAGACGGACACGCCGTCGCACACGAGGGTGAGGGTCGCGAGGTCGTCCTGGCCGTGGGCACGGAGGTGGTCGACGGCGATCCGTACGTTCTGAAGGCTGACCCCGGTGTCGAGCAACCTCTTGACGACTCGGACGGCGACGACGTCGGCGAAGGAGTACAGGCGCTGAGATCCGCTGCCGGCTGCGCTGCGGATGGACGGCACCATCAGGCCGGTCCGTGCCCAGTAGTCGAGCTGGCGGTACGTCACACCGGCGGCTTGCTGCACTGCCGGCACACGGTAGCCGCGGCCGGCGTCGATACCGGCGTAGCTGTTGGTCAGGGGGACGGTGAAAGCCTCCGGCATCCACTCGTCGAGGGATGCCTGCCCGGTTGTCGGGTCAGTGGTCACACCTGTCCCCTCTCCTTCTGTGCGAACTGCGTCGGCTTGTCTCACATCGGCGCAGGTCGTTGGTTTGCGTACGAGGAGTATCTCGCACGGTCCTACTTGGTGCCGTTCTTGAAGTAGTGCTCCATCGCGACGCGGCACAGCTGCGATCGGGACTCTGCTTCGACGTCCTGGACGAGCTGGTCGATCACTTCGAGGTTGTCGCGGCGCATGCGGAACGACTTGGTCGACCGGGGACCCGCGGACTGACGGCGGGTGCGGACGAAGAGCCCGTCCGATGACGCTTCGGCGTTGGCCGCGGCGATGAGATCACGCAGTACCTCGTGTGAGGCGACGATCGCGTTCATGACGAGGTCCGGGTACGAGACGGATGTCTTCTTGGCGATCGCGCTCGACTGTTCGGCCAGCGGCGTCGGAAGGGACAGTGTCACCGGCGCTGTGTCGACGCGCTCTTTGGCGTTCCTCGTCGGTGTGGACGCCGTTCTGCGGGGCGTAGGTGCCTGCGGCCGCTCAGGGGCCTCGGTGGCCTCTGAGGTGGGTGTGGGGGGCGGAGCGGCGGCGCGCCGCGGCGGAAAGGGCCTGGGATCGATGCCGTGCGCTTGGAGAGGCCCTGAACGGGCGGGAATGCCGGCCGTTCGGTCATGCCGTCACCTCCGCGGTCTGCTCGACGGACTGGATGCGCTGCAGGACTTCCTGGCAGAGCACCAGGTAGTCCTCGGCGAGCGCTGAGGCGCTGCCGGGGATCCGGTCGGGTGTGCGTCCGGCACGGAGCGCCTTCCAGAATGGCTCGGCGTGCTCGGCCTGTTCGGCCTGTTCGTGCACCAGGACTCCGCGTTCGCGTGCGTTCACTGCAGCCGACTCGCCGTGACGGATGACGGCCTTGAGCAACGGAGCCGCGCCGTTCAGCGCCGACTCGATGTCGGCGGCAGCGTTGCGTCGGACGACCTTGGCGGAGGTCGAGACGTCGAACAGGACCGCGCCCAGCAGTTCGACGGCGGGGTTCACGTCGCGGGCGGTCTCGATCTGGTGGGAGAGAACGCGCAAGCCTTCGATACTGGCTCGATCGGCACGGGTGGGTACGACGATCCAGCGGGTGGCGCACAGGGCGAGTTGGAGCAGGTTCTGTCGAGTCGGCGGGGTGTCCAACACAATCAGGTCGTAGTCGGATGCGATGGGAGCGAGCGCTTCCGCGAGCATCGAGCGGAAGGGGCGCGACCGCTGAGCGCGACCGGTGATAATGGATTCGAGATCGTCGAGCGCGTCGCCACCGCTGATGACGTCCAGGCCGGGGCGGACGTCTGCCACAACCGGAGTCAGTGCTGAGCCGGTTCCGAGGGCGTTGCACAGGAGCTGACCGGAGTCGCCTCGGCCGTCCCAGTAGTAGCCGAGATCGTGGCCGGCGTTGCCCTGCGGGTCGAGGTCGATCAGGAGTGTCCGCCAACCGCCGGCTGCTGCCAGTCCCGCGACGTTCACCGCTGTAGAGGTATTGCCTGCACCGCCCTTGCCGTTGGCGAACGTGACCACTCGGGTCAGTGCCGTTGCTACTGAATCTGTCATTGCAGGCTCTCCTTCTCGATGTACTACAGAGCGCAATGCGCCGTGAGTCAGCCGAACAGCAGCTGCGATACGGCGTAGATCGCCAGACCCGCGAGCGAGCCGACCACCGTGCCGTTGATGCGGATGAACTGCAGGTCCCGTCCCACCTGCAGCTCGATCTTGCGGCTGGCCTCGTCGGCGTCCCATCGGGCGACGGTGTCGGTGATGACGGTGGTGATCTCGTCGGTGTAGTTCTCGACGATGTAGCGCACGCCGGCCATCAGCCAGCCGTCCGCCTTGCCGCGCATCGCGTCGTCGTCGCGCAGGCGGAGCCCGAACTTCTGCACGTTCTCGCTGATCTTGGCGCGCAGAGTGCTCTTCGGGTCGTCCACCGAGTCGACGATGAGCCGCTTGGCCACCTTCCACGATGCCGCTGCGAGACCGGTGACCTCGTCGCGGCCCATGATCTCCGACTTGATCGACTCGGCCTTGGCGATGGTGTCGGGGTCGTTCTGCAGATCGTCGGCGAAGTCGGTGAGGAACTTGTCGGCCGCGAGCCGCAACTCGTGCTGCGGGTTCGACCGGACCTTCCACGTGAACTCCACGAGTTCGCGGTGGATACGTTCGCCGAGAAGCACATCGACGAACTTGGGCGACCAGGACGGAGAGTCCCTCGACACGATCCGGTCGATGGTCGGCAAGCTGTTCTGGGCCCATTCGTGGGCGCGCTCGGCGAGCAGGTCGATCAGCGGTTTCTGCCGGTTGTCCTCGAGCAGCGAGCCCAGGACGCGTCCGATCGGCGGCCCCCACTGCGGATCACCGAGGCGCTTGACGATGGTGTTGTCGATGACCTGCTGGATGTCCTCGTCGTCGAGCACGTCGAGGAAGCCGCGCAGCACGGTCGCCGTCTCCTCGGCGACACGGTCGGCGTGGGCCGGGTCTGCGAGCCAGGTGCCGAGGCGCAGCGGGATGCGCGCGGACTCGACCTTCTGCGACACGACGTCGACGGCGAGGAAGTTCTGCCCGACGAACGATCCGAGGCTGGTGCCGAGCTGGTCCTTCTTCCGCTTGATGATCGCGGTGTGCGGGATCTTCAGACCCATCGGGTGCTTGAAGAGGGCGGTGACGGCGAACCAGTCGGCGAGCGCACCGACCATGCCCGCCTCCGACGCCGCCCGGACGAAACCGACCCAGCCGCCGGCGCCGCGGGACTCCTGCCACCGGCAGAAGAGATAGACGATGGAGGCGAACACCAGGAAGCCGGTGGCGACGATCTTCATCTTGCGGAGGTCGCGTCGTTTGACGTCCTCGTCGAATGTCATGAGCTGCACCGACTCCATTGTGCAGGGTCGGCGCGCGACTCGTGCCCCGACCGGCGACGACGTCTCGCCCGGACGCGGGTCCGACGGCATCGGGCACTACTGTTGGGGTGGGCGACGTGACATGCGCCGCCGCACACGAGTGCGCCAGAAGCGCAGTCGGACATCGGGACGGAGTACACGCGCGTGGCGAGCAGATCGGCAGCAAGGAAGAGCGACGGGGACAGCGCCGACCAGGACGCCGACGAGACCGTGGCACGGAAGGCCGGACGAACCCGATCCGCGAAGTCCGAGGCGGGTGCCACAGCGAAGCCCGATTCCGACGACTCCGCGACCGACACCCGCACCGACAAGCCCGACGGCCGTAAGCGGCGCTGGCGCGAGCACAAGATCGCGCGCCGTGAGGAGCTGGTGGACGGCACCCTCGCCGCCATCCGGCTGCGCGGCCGGAACATCGGCATGGACGAGATCGCCAGCGAGATCGGCATCTCGAAGACCGTCCTGTACCGCTACTTCCACGACAAGAACGATCTGACCAACGCGACACTCGAGCGGTACGTGGAGACGACTCTCGCGCCGCGCATCTACGACGCGATCAGCGTCGAACTCGACGAGTACAACCTCACCCGCCAGGTGGTCGCCGCGTACGTGGAGACCGTCGCGGACGACCCCGAGGTCTACCTCTACGCGATGTCGAACAGCTCGGGGCCGAACCGCGACGTGGTCGCCGAGTCGGAGCGCATGATCGCCGAGCTGTTGGCAACGGTGCTCGGTGAGCGCCTGCGCCGGATGGAGATGGACTCGGGCGGATCACTGCCCTGGTCGTACGGGATCGTGGGCGGCGTCCAGTTGGCCACGCACTGGTGGATCTCCAACCGGTCGATGTCGGCGGCGGACCTCATCGACTACCTCACCATGATGGTGTGGGGCGGCATCCACGGTGTCGCGGAAGCGGGTGGATCGCCGTCGCGCTTCAACGCGGTCGACCACCCACTCGTCGACGAGTAGAGGCGCCTAGCGGTCGTGCTCGTCGTCGAGCGGGACGTCGCGACTCTGTTCGAGCAGATCTGCGTCGGAGGCGTCGTACGCCACGGCGACACTGGGCGTGACCTCCGCCGTCTCGTCGTCCTCCACCGTGTCGCGCTCCTGCTCGAGAGCGTCCTCGACGGGAAGTTCCGGGCTCGTGAAATCGGGCATCTGTCGTTCCCTCCCTCGATGTCTGCGAACTGCCGTGCCGAGGTTACCGGCGCTCGACCGGAACCAACACCACGGCCATCCCTGCCACGCCGACCATCAGGACGCCGACCAGAGCTCCGAGAGCGAAGGAGTTCACCGCGGCCGCCACGAACGCCGCCATCCCGGCGCACAGGGCGACCATCAGGACGATTCCCGCCGTGGTGTGCTCGAACAGGCAGGTCACCACGGGTGCCTCGGTTGCATCGCCGGCCGAGTCGGACGCCATCGCTCCGGCTGCGTCCACTGTCGGTGTGCTCACTGCTGTTCCCCTCTCCCGCGTCACCTCGCGGTGAACTCAGCGGTGCCTCGATCGGACGTGCTCACCATCCGGTCGAAGGGCAGATACCCGCGCCCGGGCCGATCCAACCAGCCGAGGGTGTGCCGTTTCCCACCACTGGGTGGCGGGTAGATCGGGACGGCCGCCTCGCGTCCCGCGACACGGCCCGCAACGAGAGAGGTTCACGATGACTGACACCCCGAACACCGACTCCGGGTCGCCCCGCCGCACCGTGGCGTTCCTCGCGACGGACGGTGTCGAGCAGATCGAGCTCACCGCTCCCCGTGAGGCACTCGATCAGGCCGGCGCGACCACGGTGCTGCTCTCGCTGACCCACGGTGAGATCCAGGCATTCGAGAACGACACCGAACCCGCCGACACCTTCGCCGTCGACCAGTTGGTCGCCGAGGCCTCCGTCGACGATTTCGACGCCCTGGTCCTGCCGGGCGGGACCACCAACCCGGACAAACTACGCCTCGACGCCGACGCGGTGTCGTTCGTCCGCGACTTCGTGAACTCGGGCAAGCCGGTGGGGGTGATCTGCCACGGCCCGTGGACGCTCGTCGAGGCCGATGTCGTCCGGGGTCGCACGCTGACCTCGTACCCGAGCGTGCGCACGGACATCCGAAACGCCGGAGGCACGGTGGTGGACGAGGAGGTCGTCGTGGACGGCAACCTGATCTCCAGCCGCAACCCCGACGACATCCCGGCGTTCTGCGAAGCCGTGGTCCACGCCGTCACCGCTCTCGACACGGCCGAGTGAGGCTTGGTCAGCCGTTCGACTCGTCGGCCGGCTGATCCTGCGTGGGCGGCGGGAAACCGCCGGTCGCGATCGGTCCCCACGTGTCGATGGCGATCCGGATGATCGACTTGCCCTGCGTCACCATCGCCTGCCGGTACTCGTCCCAGTCGGGGTGCTCGCCCGCGATCGCCCGGTAGTAGTCCACGAGCGGCTCGACGGAGTCCGGCAGGTCGATGACCTCCGCGGTGCCGTCGATCTGCACGTAGGGGCCGTTCCAGTCGTCGGAGTGGATGCAGAGTGTGACGGCCGACGACCGACGGATGTTCACGGTCTTGGCGCGCTGCGGGTACGTCGAGACGACGATGCGCCCCTGCGCGTCGAGCCCGCAGGTCACGGGTGAGACCTGCAGTCCACCGGATTGCTTCGTGGTGACCAGGGTGGCGTGATGCCGCTCGGCGACGAAGCGATGCAGGGCATCGAGATCGACTCGGTCGGCTGTTGCGTACGTCGGTGCCATGATTCGAGGGTAGGTGCTCCCCCGCCGGGGGCTAGAATCGGTGCCGTCAGACGACACTCGGTCCGGACTCACCGGCCACGCGGTTCCGGGGGTGCCGCGGTCGACCTCCCGCCCTCAGGACAGACCGTGACCGTTCCACCTCGTCCCCTCTCGATCGCACCGCCGCTCTCCACTCTGTCCACCTTCGACGCCGCGGGTGCGGCCATCGTCGCGTATCTCGACAGCATCGTTCCCGCGACGGCCTGGGCCGTCTCGCGCGTCGTCGACGACAAGCAGATCTTCCTCCGCACCAACACCAACGGCCTGGGTATCGACACCGGCCTCGTGGTGGGGTGGAACGAGTCGCTGTGCCATTCGATGACCGAGGGCGAGATCCCGTCCGTCGTGGAGGACCTCGACGGCGCGGGCATCCCGCGCATCGGCGTCCCCGGGCACGACCCGGTCCGGTCGTACATCGGTGTGCCCATCCGGCGGGCGGACGGCTCGCTGTTCGGCACGATGTGCGGTTTCGGCTCGCGGCCGATCAGCGGGCCGCTCCCCGCCGGCACGACCGCGCTGCTCGATCTCCTGTCCGGGCTGCTCACCACGGTGTTCGAGACCGACCACGCCCGCGCGGTCGCGGAGCGGGCCGCCGAACTGGCTCGACGCGAGGCGGAGACCGACCCCCTCACCGGACTCTTCAACCGGCGTGGTTGGAACCGGGTGCTCGAGCCCGAGGACGCGCGCTGGACACGCTTCGCCGACCCCGGTGCCGTGGTGGTCGTCGACCTCGACGGCATGAAGCAGGTGAACGACCGTCACGGCCATGCCGCGGGTGACCTGGTGATTCGACGCGCCGCCGAACTGCTGCGGTCGTGGGCTCACGAGTCGGGCGTCGTGGCCCGGCTCGGCGGCGACGAGTTCGGTGTCCTGGTGTTCGACCGCGACGCCACCGACGTCGACGACATGCTCACGGCGCTGGAATCCTCCGCGTATGCGGCGGAGGTGCCGATGTCGGTCGGCTGGAGCACCGTCACCGAGGCCGGCAGCATCACCGCGTCGTGGTCGCTCGCGGACGAGAACATGTACGTGTCGAAGCGTCGGTCATCGAGCAGGTCCGGCGTCGACATTCATCCGACCCCCGGACGCCACCAGGGCGGTCACGTCGCCCGGCGGTAGTGGACGCGCCATCAGGTAGCCCTGCGCGTACCCGCATCCGCACCGGACGAGGCTGTCGAGCTGGGCCGTGGTCTCCACGCCCTCGCCGACCACGTCGAGGCCGAACGCGTCGGCCACCGACACGACGGCGCGGATGACCGCCTCCGACTGCTCGGTCGGCAGGTCGGCGACGAACGACCGATCGATCTTGATGGCGTCGAGGATCGGGAAGCGCGTCAGGTAGTCCAGCGAGCTGTGGCCGACACCGAAATCGTCCAGCAGGATCTTGATGCCCATTCGGTGCAGCTCGTCGAGGTTGTTCTTCACGGCGGAGGTGTCCTCGAGCCACAGGGTCTCGGTGATCTCGATACCCAGCAGGTCCGGGGCGAGACCGGTCCGCTCGAGGGTGTCCGCGAGAGACGACGCGAACGTGCGCTGACGAAGCTGCAAGGGACTGACGTTGACGCGGAGTTCCACCGGATCACCGGTCTGCCAGCGCGCGGCCTCGGTGCACGCCCGGCGCAGCACCCAGCTGCCGAGCGGCCCGATCAGGCCGGCGCGTTCGGCTGCGGGAACGAACTCGTCGGGCCCGACGACGCCGAGACTCGACGTGGTCCACCGCGCGAGCGCCTCGACCCCCGTCATGCGTCCGGATCGGACGTCGAACACGGGCTGGTAGGCCACGTCGAGGTCGTCGTTCTCGATCGCGGAGCGCAGTTCCGACGCGATGGTCAAGCGCCGCAATGCTTCTCCGCCCTGCACCTTGTCGTACAGCTCGTAGCTCCCCGGCCCCTCCTTCTTCGCGCCGCCCATGGCCACGTCCGCCTGGCGGACCATCTCCGCGGCTGTGTGCTCGCCGTAGCCGACCGAGATGCCCATGCAGGCGGTGACGGTCGTCGTCCGATTCCCGATGGTGAGCGGACGCCGGAACATGGCCAGCACGCCCTGGGCGACGCCGATGGCGTCGAAGGTGCTGCGCAGGCCCGGGCACACGAGCAGGAACTCGTCGCCGCCGAAGCGCGCGACGGTGTCGGAGGGTCTGACGGTGCGGGTGAGCATCGGTGCCACCGCCGTGAGCACCGCGTCCCCGGCGCCGTGGCCGAAGCTGTCGTTGATGGTGCGGAAGTCGTGGAGGTCCACCAGGATCACCGCGGTGAGCGTGCCGTCCTCACGCGAGACTCCGAGCGCGGAGTCGATGCGCTGGTACGCGAGCGTGCGGTTCGCCAACTGCGTCAGCGGGTCGTGCAGGCTGCGGTACCGCAGCTCGCGTTCGAGGTCGGAGCGGCGCACGGCGGACGCCAGCACCGCGGCCACCGTGACGACGAAGGACAGCGTGTCTGCCGACGGTGTGTGCGGCTCGGTGCGATAGACGACGAGGACACCCCACGTGCCGTCACCCCCGCGGACGGGAGCTGCGATACCGCTGCGGAGGTCGTGGTCCTCGAGCAGAGTGACATCGAAACGGGTCTCGTCGCGAGTGTCCGCGCACACGATCACCTCCTCGCGCTCGAGCGCGTGACCGGCCAGCGTCGAGCTGCCCGACGGCAGGGTCTCCTCGTCCGGCGGCTCGAACGTGGCCGCGTGGACGGCCAGGCGGTCCGCACCGCGTCTGCGGAACACCACGGCGTGCGTGGCACCGACGAGGTCCACGATGGACTGCAGGGCGGTGGCCACGAGGTCGTCGAAGGAACCGGTGAGCGCCGCACGGTTGAGCCCGGCGATGATGCGCTGCTCGCGCGCTCGGCGGCGGACGGCGGTGAGAGCGTCGACGAGCTCCTCCTCGCGCTCCTGCCGCTCGGAGCCGTCCACGAGTGTGGCGACCACGACCTCGTGTCCGTCGGTGGGCCCGAGTACCCAGGCGGACACCAGGATCGGTCTGGCCGGCGATCCCACTGCGATCCGGCCGGTCCAGGCTCCCGTGGCGTTCAGCTCGGCGAGGACGAGGTCGAGCGTCGAGGCCGCGGTGTCCGCGACGAGATCTCGCGCGGACGGGTTCTCGTGGGCCGGGAACTCGAGAATGGTGCGCGCGGCGGCGTTGGCGTACCGCACGGAGGTGTTGCGATCGAAGACCACGACACCGTCCTGGGACGACTCGGCGATCGCCGTCAGCGCTGCCAGAACGGTGCGCCTGTCGCCGACGTCTCCCGAGTCCGAACCACCCGAGTTCAGGCTTCCGGTCACCACGTCTCCGCCCCCAGACCCGTTTCCGCCCCCAGCAACACCTCGCGATTGTTCCACTTTCGCCGCACTCTGCCCGTTCTTTGCCCGCTTTTTCCTCTCGGGGACCGGTACCTGTTCGCGTCACGCTCCGTTCGACGACGCCCAGTCCAGCAACCGGTCGACCGGCCAGGTGGTGACGATACGGTCCGGCGGAACGCCCACCGCGGTGGCACGCGCACAACCGTGGCCGAGCCAGTCCAGTTGGCCGGGGGCGTGCGCGTCGGTGTCGATGCTGAACAGGCAGCCGATCTCCAGAGCGAGCTCCATCAGTCGCTCCGGCGGGTCCTGGCGCTCCGGACGAGCGTTGATCTCCACCGCGGTCCCGTGGTCACGGCACGCCTCGAACACGGCACGGGCGTCGAACGTCGACTCGGGGCGGGTTCCGCGCCCACCCTCGACGAGACGACCGGTGCAGTGGCCCAGAACATCGACCTGCGGGTTCGTCACCGCGGCGATCATGCGCGCCGTCATCGTGGCGCTGTCCGCCCGCAGGTGGGAGTGGACGCTCGCGACGACGATGTCGAGGTCGTCGAGCAGCTCCGGCTCCTGGTCCAGCGACCCGTCGTCGAGGATGTCGACCTCGATGCCGGTGAGCACCCGCATCGGCCGTCCGCCGTCGGTCTCGAACCGTCTCTGCACCCCGTCCATGACCTCGAGCTGGGCGCGCAGGCGGTCGGCGGAGAGCCCGTGGGCGACGGTCAGACGCGGCGAGTGGTCGGTGAGCACCCAGTACTCGTGCCCGATCCTGCGCGCGGTCTCCGCCATCTCCTCGATCGGGCTGCCGCCGTCCGACCAGTCGGAGTGCGTGTGCAGATCTCCGCGCAGAGCTGCCCGGAGTTTCTCGCCGCCGACACCGATGGGCTGTGCCTCGGCGCGCAGCTGCAGGAGGTACTCGGGAACCTCACCGGCTGCGGCCGCCGAGGCGACCGCGGAGGTCTTCGGACCGATCCCGCGCAGGGTGGTCCAGCCGTCGGTGCGAGCGAGCTCGGCCACCCTGTCGGCGTCCAGTGTGGCCAGGACGTCGGCGGCGGCGCGGTAGGCCTTGACCCGGCGCGTCTCGGCCCGCGACCGCTCGAGCCAGAACGCCACCTCTCGCAGTGCGGCAACAGGTTCCATGCCGTCAGAGCCTACGGCCCCGGACATGACACTGCCCCTGCCACCGGGAACCGGCGACAGGGGCAGGGGGGAGCGACGACCCGGACGAACCGGATCACGCCGAGTTTCGGTGCAGCCTGGTCAGCGGACCACGCGTGCTGTGGGTTCCCACCGAGCGGCACCCATGACGCGGGTGACCGCGTCGCCGACCACGAGGGTCAGGTGGGAACCGTTCGCCGCGCTGCGGTCGTCGAGACCCGCCACGACGGAAAGTGCTGCGGTGCCGAAGAAGTCGACTCCGGACAGATCGAGCACGATGCTTCGTCCCGCCTCGACGTCGTTGCTCACGACGTCCGAGAAGGTGGACGAGTTGGACAGGTCCACACTGCCGGTGACGCGGTACGTGGTCTCCGAGTCGGTACGCACGACGGAGATGAGTCCGCCGAGCATGACGACGTCGTCGCCGAGAGTGGTGGTGGTGGTGGATGCGTGTGAAGTCGAAACAGTCATGATTCTCCAAATGCCGATCTAGCTGGAGAAGCAGAGCAATGGTGCTACAGGTGAAAGAACCCGACCGCGACTGCAGAATGAGTGGCGGTTGATGGAAAGGAGTCCGAGCGACCATCGACGGTGCTTCGTACGTCGGCTGCTGACTCAACCTGTCTCTGAACCTACGCTACCCGGAGCGGTCTGCCAACCACTTCGGTGAGGATCGTGGTGAACATCGAGCGACGCCATGGAAGACGCCGCCGGTACGGTGCACGTTTTGCGAGAACCGCCCCCGGGTAATCTCGACCGGTCGAACACGTACGAGGTTCGTCTGAACCGACACGCGACACGAAGAAGTGGGAGACCTCATGACACGGGCCATCACGACGGAGCCGAACACGGAGGGGGCCGACGCCACCATCGAGCTCGGTGTCCACGCCGACGCGAGCCAGCTGTCGGTCACTCGCGCCGTGGCCGCGACACTCGCCGCCCAGGACGACTTCGATCTGGACAGCATCGCCGACATCCGGCTCGCCATCGACGAGTCCTGCAGCCGCCTCATCGTGCGCGCCACCCCGGGTGCCCGCATGGTGTGCCGTTTCCTCACGGCGGACGACGCCCTCCACGTGTCGGTGACGACGACGACCGAGGCCGGCGCCGATCTGGACGCGAGCGGTTTCGGCTGGCACGTTCTCAACGCCCTGACCGACTCCGTGTCGACGTCGCAGTCCGAGGACGAGCACGGTGTCGTCTCGACCACCATCGAGTTCACCAAGAGCAAGCACGGCTGGGACGAGTGACGACAAGCGAACGCAAGACGAAGTCACGGCGTTCGGCGGACGAGTACGCCGACGTCGCGGAACGGTTCACGCGCATCCGCACGCTGCCCGAGGGCGATCCCCTGCGAGGCAAGCTGCGCGACGAGCTGGTGACGCGGTGCCTGCCACTGGCCGAACACATCGCCCGCCGATTCGACGGCCGCGGTGAGGCGCACGACGATCTGGTGCAGGTCGCCCGCGTCGGGCTGGTCAACGCGGTCGATCGCTTCGACGTCGAGCGCGGATCCGATTTCGTGTCCTTCGCGGTACCCACGATCATGGGCGAGGTCCGCCGACACTTCCGCGACGCGGGATGGGCCGTCCGCGTCCCTCGGCGGATGAAGGAACTGCACCTGCAGCTCTCCCGAGCCATCGCGGATCTGTCGCAGACGCAGGGTCGGTCACCGACCGTCTCCGAGTTGGCCGAGTACCTCGATCTGGACCGCGACGAGGTCGCGATGGGACTCACCGCCGGCAACGCGTACCAGACGCTCTCGGTCGACAGCGCCTCCAGCGGAAGCGATTCCGAGGGCCTGTCGTTGGCGGACACCCTCGGCGACTACGACAAGGAGATGGAGAACGTCGAGAACCACGAGGCGCTCCGTCCGCTGCTCGAGAAGCTCCCCGAGCGTGAGCGCAACGTTCTCTTGCTGCGCTTCTTCGGCAACATGACGCAGACGCAGATCGCCGAGAAGATGGGGATCTCGCAGATGCACGTCTCTCGTCTCCTCGCCCGGACACTCGCCCAACTCCGCGAGGAACTGCACTAGCCGAGCGCGGCGTACGCCTACGCTCGCGGGATGAGCAGCTCACCGTCGCCCGGTTTCACCACGAATCTGCCCGCGGCTCTGGCCGCCTCGGGCACGTCGTGGTCGACGGTGGACGCCGCGTCGACACCCGGTTTCGATCGCGACAAGGACGCCGGCAAGGAGCTGATGTCGGCGCGCGGCAAGATCCTGTCGGAACTGCAGGAGCGCCTGTACGCCTGCGGTAAGAGCGGGGATCATCGATCGGTCCTGCTCGTGCTGCAGGGGATGGACACCTCGGGCAAGGGCGGCATGGTGCGGCACGTGCTCGGCATGGTCGAGCCCCAGGGTGTCGATCACGCGACCTTCGGCACCCCGACGGAGGAGGAGCGGGCGCACCCGTTCCTGTGGCGCGTGGAGAAGAAGCTGCCGCGACCGGGCCAGATCGGGGTCTTCGACCGGTCCCACTACGAGGACGTCCTCATCGTCCGTGTGAACGAACTCGCGCCCCCGAGTGTGTGGCGCACCCGCTACGACGAGATCAACGACTTCGAGCGCCGCGTGGTCGAGAGCGGCACCACCATCGTGAAGGTGGCCATGGCGCTGTCGTGGGAGCAGCAGGGCAAGCGTCTCGCTCGTCGACTGCGCCGGCCGGACAAGTACTGGAAGTACGACCCGAGCGACATCGAGGCGCGCGAGAAGTGGGTCGCCTACCAGGAGGCGTACCAGGCGGTCCTGGATCGCACCGACACGGAGTGGGCTCCCTGGTACGTGGTGCCGTCCGATCACAAGTGGTACAGCCGGCTCGCCGTCACCGAACTGCTGACGGGCGCGCTGACGTCGTTGGACCTGCAGTGGCCGCCCGCGGACTTCGACGTGGAGCACGAGAAGCAGCGTCTGGCGTCCCTGCCGCGGCCGTGAACGCCGACGGGCGCCGACCGCGAGGTCGGCGCCCGAAGGTGGTGTCGCAGCTGCCGAGTGCTGCGGCTGTGGATCAGAGGGTGGCGGTGTCGATCACGAAGCGGTAGCGCACGTCCGACTTCACGACGCGGTCGTACGCCTCGTTGATCTGGTCGCCGGAGATGACCTCGATCTCGGCGCCGATGTGGTGCTCGGCGCAGAAGTCCAGCATCTCCTGGGTCTCGGCGATACCGCCGACCATGGAGCCCGAGAACGAACGACGGTTCGCCAGCAGGTTGAAGGCCGGGACCTCGAGGGGCTTCTCGGGAACGCCCAGCTCGACGAGCGTGCCGTTACGGGCGAGCAGGCCGAGGTAGTCGCCCATCGGGAGGTTCGCCGAGACAGTGTTGAGGATGAGGTCGAACTTTCCACGCAGGTCCTTCAGCGCGGTGGTGTCCTTGGTGGCGTAGTACTCGTCTGCCCCGAGTCGCTTGCCGTCCTCCTCCTTGCTCAGCGTCTGGCTGAGCACGGTGACGTGGGCGCCGAGCGCGTGGGCGATCTTGACGCCGACGTGGCCCAGTCCGCCCATGCCGATGATGGCGACCTTCTTGTCGGGACCGGCTCCCCAGTGCTTCAGCGGCGAGTAGAGGGTGATGCCGGCGCACAGCAGCGGTGCGGCGACGTCGAGCTCGACACCCTCGGGGATGCCCAGGACGAAGTTCTCGGTGACGACGATCTGCGTCGAGTAGCCACCGTGGGTGAACTCGCCCTCGTAGGTCTTCGAGTTGTACGTCTGGACGACACCCTTGGTGCAGTACTGCTCGTCGCCGTCCTTGCAGGCCTCGCAGGTGCCGCAGGAGTCGACGAAGCAGCCGACGCCGACGCGGTCGCCGACCTTGCGGCTGGTGACGTCGGAACCGACCTCGGCGACGATGCCGGCGATCTCGTGGCCGGGGACGACGGGGTACGTGGTGCCGCCCCACTCGTTACGGGCGGTGTGGATGTCCGAGTGGCAGATACCGGCGAACTTGACGTCGATCAGGATGTCGTTCGGACCGAGCTCTCGTCGCTCGATGGTGGTCTTCTCGAGCGGTGCGTCTGGTGCGGTGGCGGCGTATGCAGTTGCTGTGGACATGTACACATGTCTACCCGTGCATCGTTGACTCGTAAACCATGTCCGGTTCGTCCCCGGCGACGGATCAGCGGGCGGTGGCCATCCGGTACCCGAGGAAGCCGACGTACCCCGCGAGCGCGACGAGACCGACCTTGCGCGTGGCCGGGACCGCGATGGCGGTGCCGATCACGAGTTCCGACGCACCGTTGCGGTAGGTCCACGTACGAGTGTCCTTCGGGAACGCCGGCTCGGTGATCGAGCGGAAGGCGTCGGGCGCCACGAAGTGCGCGGCACCTGTTGCAGCGAGACCGATTCCAGCGATGGTGGGCACCGTGATCGAAGCCATGACGTGACGTCCTCCCCTGTACGCGTACGGGTCCGACCGGACCCCGTCGGTCACAGTAGCAACGTCCGCACCGCCGTGGGCGTGGTCGCGCTAGCGTGGTCGGCATGGCCGAGACACCCGCGGTACGGCGGACCCGAGAACTGCTCCGAACGGGTGTCGACGCGTCGTCGCCGATGCGCGGAGTGCTCGACGTCCGGGTGACGGACTCCACAGCGCGACAGGCGTCCCCTGCCTCCGCGTCGTCCGTCGCCGGGCGCCTGATGACCTTCTCCCCCCTCGCGGCCGTCTACGAACGCGCGTGGCGACCCCTGTTCCGCCTGTGGATGGGCGCCGGCGGGCCCTCCGTGGAGGAACAGCGGGCCTACGCGGTGCGTGACCTCGGGCTCGTGTCCCCCGACGTGTCGGTCGTCCTGGACGTCGCGTGCGGGCCGGGGAACTTCTCCCGGTCGCTGGCCGACGCACTGCTGACCGCCGCGCACGTGTCGGAGCCCCTGGTGATCGGCCTGGACGCGTCGGAGCCGATGATCGCTCGGGCGTCGGCGGACACCGACGACGACGAGCACGTCGCCTATCTGCTCGGCGACGCCCGAGAGCTCCCGTTCGAGGACGACGCCGTGGACGCGGTGTGCTGCTACGCCGCGCTGTACCTGGTGCCCGAGCCGTACCGGGTGCTCGACGAGATGATCCGGGTGCTGCGACCGGGCGGCCGCATCGCGCTCATGACGACGGTGCGGCGCGGCCCTCAGCCGGTCGGGGCGGTCACCGCGGCGGCAGCGAGCACCGTGGGACTGGAGATGTTCCGACGTGACGACATCACCGACGTCCTGCGGGAACGCGGAGTCGAGCATGTGGAGCAGCGCATCCACGGCGCAGCCCAGTTCGTCACCGGGCGGCTGTGCCGGAGCGGTCAGGACGTGCCGGTGTCGGCTCCGTAGTCCGAGACCAACCACTCGTCGCCGGTGCGCTCGACGGTCACCGTCAAGAGTGTCGGCACGGCACCGGGTTCGGGTTGCTGCAGGTTCTGCGTGGTCTGGGTCGCGAAGACCGACACCGTGTAGGTGTCGCCCTCCTGCGCGGTGACCGTCGCCGCATTCACCCGACCCGACGCCACGACCTGCGAGTCGGTCATGATCTGCGTCAACACCTCGCGCACACCGTCGAAGCGCTCACGCAGAGCGTCGGTGGTGCCCTCCTCGACGCCGCCGAAGAAGCCGTCGATGTCCGTGTGGTCGTAGGTCAACGACCGCTCCGTGTAGGCCCGCGCCGTGTTCTCGGCGGTGGCGCGGTCGGCATCGGCTCCGCGTTCCGCGGCCAGTGCCGAGTGGGCGGACTGCCACTGCACACCTGCCACCACGGCGGCGACGGTCGCGAGCACGGCGACCACGGTCGCGACGATCGCCACGAAGCGCGTCCGGGACGACACCGCGGGCGCTGCCGCGTCCGGCGCTGCGTCGTCCTCGGTCGAAGTGGTGTCGAGTTCTGTTGTCATGATGGCCTTCTCGTCGTCCGTCTGGTGCAGGAGTGGTACGTCAATTACCGGGCAGGGTCACGGCCACCCGAGCCGGCCCGCCGCGCGGGAAGACCTGCTCGAGCATCGTCACCAGGGCTCCGGCATCGACTCGGAGCGGGCGGATCGGTTGTGTGACCGGGCGCAGCACGGTGGCGATGAAGCCGAGGTCCGGCGACAACTGACTCAGGTACTCGTCGATCTTCGGCACCAACCGGGCCAGTTCGCCGTCCCACACGGTCTCACCGACGTACGAGTAGTCCTGGTACGACGAGATCAGGTGGTCGAGACCTGCCCCGGAGGCCTCGAGTTCGGGAACGGCGTCCGCGAGCCGCGGCCCCAGCGCATCGGCGTACGCGTTCTCGCCGAGCACCTGCAGGTTGCGATACAGCCGGCGGATCTCGTCCTTCTTGTCGGCCAACGTGACGGACAGCAGGCGCAGCACCTCGACGACGTTGTCGATGTCCGACTCCCGGCCCCGCGTGGCGGTGTCGACCGTGTCGACGATGCCGCCCAGCGCGTCGGTGTCGATCTCCCGCGTGAGCGCCTCGGCGACCGCGAGGGTGTCGCTGACACTGGGAGCGACCGAGACGTCGGCCGCGTCCACCACGTCTCCGTCCGCCAGGTACGGCCCGGTATCGGAGTGTGGACGGAAGTCGAGGAACTGTTCGCCCGCCGCGGAGAGATTCGAGACCCGCACCTCGGTGTCGACCGGAATCTTCTGTGCGGCATCCACTCTCACCACGGCCCGGAGTCCACCGCGCTCGACGTCGATTCGCTCGACCCTGCCGATCGCGAATCCTCGCAACGTGACCTGCGAGGTGTCGATCAGGCCGCCGGAGGTCGTGAGCGGCACGGTGATCTCGGCGTGGTCGCGCCGCGGATCGATGTCCAGGACGTTCAGCGACAGGTATCCGACACCCAGCACGGCGACCGCCGCGAGCGCCGTGGCGGACAGGATCGAACCCCTCATCGCACGAATCCGATCGATCGCAGGACCTGAATCATCTCGTCGGCCCGATCGAGGCCGTCGGCCGGCCTCCGGCCTTCCCGATCGACTGGAACTTCTCCCGCGGGCGTGTCGCCCGAGACGGAGGCGATGCGGACGTTCGGCGAGGACGTGAAGAACGGCACCAGCTTCTCGCGCAGCAGGGCGTCCATGCGGGACGCCAGCATCGGCGCCGTCAGGTCGGCCGTGGCGAGAGTCCGGATCATGGGCTGCAGAGTGGCGATCACGTCGTGCAGATCTCCCGCCACCGGGTTGATCACGGCACCGATGTTCCGGGACATGTATCCCAGATCGATCAGGGCGTCGACCACGACGAGCAGGGCGTCCGCGAGTCCTGCGACACGTTCCGGACCACTGGTCAGGATGGTGTCGAGCGTGTCCGTCTTCTCGGCGAACGATCGTGTCACCGCCTCGGCGCCGCCCAGGATGCGATCCAGCTCCGTCGTGTTGGTCGCCAAGTCCCGCAACGCCTCTCGGGCCTTGTCGTTGATGAGATCGACCGTCGCCGGATCCGGCGGGATCGCCCGGTTGAACCGATCGATGGACCGCTGGAAGTCGACGATGTGCCCGCCGGCCACCACCTCGGAGAGTCCGCGCAGCACGTCCTCGACGTTGTCCGCCGGAGTCGTCCGCTCGAGCGGGATGACGTCGCCGTCCTGCAGGGTGGCACCCGAGGTGTCGGATCCGTCCTCCGGACGCTGCAACGCGACGTAGATCTCGCCCAGGATCGTGCCCTGGCGCAGTTCCGCTCGCGTGAGTGCCGGCAGTGCGACGGTGCGATCGACGTTCACGGCGGCGACGGCGGTCGAACCGGTGAGGGTGACCGACTCCAGGAGGCCGACGTCCACACCGTCGAGGACCACCTTGGCGCGCGCCGGTAGATTCAGCACACTCGAGAACTCGATGTCGACCCGGTAGGTCGGGCCCGGAACGTAACTGCCAGGCACCGGCAGGTCGGCGATCGAGGCACCGCAGCCCGACGCCGTCACGGCCGCGGCCGCCACGGTCAGCGCCGCCAGGAGCCGCTTCACCGGGACCCTGCCGATCCGAGCACGAGCGGAACCAGATCGACGTTCACGGTGGACCCACCCGCGACGGGCACCGCGAACTGCGGAGGTGCGAAGGTCAGCCGGGCGGCCTGTGTGTCCGGATCCTGCAACGAGGCCAGCTGTTCCGTCTGCTTCGGCACCCGCGACAGAATGCTCGCGATGTCGCCGACCCTGCTGACGATGATCGCCACGATCGGAACCACGACGTCGAGCACGCGGTAGAGCGTGGGTGCGAACTTCGGCAGCGTCTTCTCGAGGACGGGGAGGAACTCGACCGTCAGATCGATCGCCTGGGCGAACCGCTCCGAGAAGTCGCCCGCGGCCCCGAGACCCTGCTTCAGGTTCTCGATCAGCAGGGTGATGTCCGGCCACCGGTCCACCAGGGCCGCCGTCAGCGTGTCGACGCTGTCGACCATGCGGCGCACCTGCGTGTCCTTGTTCGCCGGATTGCCGACCAGGTCGGAGATCTGGGACAGCGCGGTACCGAGTTGCTCTCCGCTGCCGTCGAGAGCGGTGTCGAGCGAGCGCAGGGTGTCGCCGAGTATCTCCTCGTCCGGCGGCCGGGGGTTGTCCGGATCGGTCGTCGACGTCGTTCCGAGAAGCTCCGCGCCGAGCTTGTTCACTGCCTCGAGGGTGTCGCTGATCCCGATGGGTGTGCGGGTGCGCTCGAGCGGGATGCACTCGTCACGATCGAGGGGAACGCCGTCGCGATACGGCGTGGTCAGTTCGAGCCGACGATCGGTGACGATCGAGTCCGACATCGTCACCGCGCCCACGTCGGCCGGCAGCGTGAGCGAGTCGTCGACGGACATCGTGACCCGGACGTGGTCGCCGCGGGGCTCGATGCCGGTCACCTCGCCGACGGGGATCCCGAGGAGCGTCACGTCGTTCCCCTCGTAGAGACCGACCGAGTCGGTCATCTCGGCGCACAGATCCGAGCGCGGGGTCCCGACGAGCTGGGCTGCGGACGACGCCGCGGTTCCGGCGCCGACCAGGACCACGGCGGCGACGGCCACTGCCACCACCTTGCTGCGAGCGGCCACGTCAGCACACCTTTCCGGGAACCGGGACACACAGCGTCGATCCCGTGACGACGGCGGCACTGCGGTCGATCACGGGTCCGGCGCCGGTGTCGAGAAGGCCGGCCATGGACTCGGAGAACTCGCGGCCGGCGGAGATCGCGTCGTCGATGGACCCCGTGCGCTCCTTCAGCGATGCCACGAGATTCTCGACCTCGTCGATCGTGGGGCCGAGCCCCTCGTCGAGCGCCATGATCGGGCGGTGCAGGAGGGAGAACAGCCGGTAGAGCTTGTCGGCGGCCGCAGCGACGTCGGCGCGCTTCGCGCCCAACTTCGAGGTGATGATGCCGATCTGCTTCAGCAGACCCAGCAGGATCTCGCGATCGGTCGCCAGTTCGCCGATGTACTCGTCGGCCACGTCGAGGCTCCGATCGAGATCGTCCTGGCGATCGGCGATCGCGCCGGTCATGGACGTCAGGGTCGTGGTGATGTCGCGGATCGACTCCGGCTGAGCCTGGACGGCCCGATCGATCTCGACGATGTTCTGCCGCAACGTCGTTCCGTCGAGATCGCGGAGGATCGGCGTCGCCGCCTCGACCGTGTCGGACAACGAGAACGGCACGCGGGTGTGCTCGAGCGGGATCTCCCCGTCCTGCAACTCGCCGGTACCGCCCGGGATCAAGGAGAAGTAGTGACCACCCACCGGAGTCAGCAGACGCACCCCGAGCGACGTCGCGTCGCCCAGTACGACGTTCTCGTCGACCTCGAAGGCCACCTCGACGTGGTCGCCGTCCAGCTTCATGGACGTCACCGACCCCACCGAGATGCCGGCGATGCGGACGTCGTCACCGGCGTGCGCTCCGCCGGTCGTCTCGAATGCCGCTGTGTACGTGCGGTGTCCGATGGGCAGCGAGTACACGACGACGGCGGCCACCACGGCGACGACGAGTGCGAGCACACCCACGATCCCCCAGACGGTCTGGCTTCCCTGCCGCACGGAGCTCATCGGCACACCACCAGGCGCTGGGTTCCGAGCACGACCGAGCCGATGCCGGGAATCTCGGTGTCGCCGGCCGAGCACGCGGAGACCTGCCCCTCGGGTGCGTTGCGCACCGACTGGTCGACGCCGCGCAGCAGGCTGGGCACCATCGCGAGCAGGTCCACCAGTTGTTGGGCTCCCGGCACGAGCCGCTTGAAGGCCGAATCCACCGGGCCGTACTCGGAGTCGTAGGTGTCGCGCAACTGCTCTCCGATCGAGATGAACGGTCCCTGGCCGGAATTGATGTCGTCGACGGACGAGAGCAGGGTGTCGGCCCTGTCGGCGAACGTCGACACCACGCGGTCGAGTTCGGCGAACAGTCGACCCAGTTGCTCCGAGCGCTCGGCCACCACACCGGAGATGGCGCCCAGGTTGCGGATGAGGAGCACGATGAGGTCCTCGCGCTGCGAGGCATAGGTGGTCAGCCCGTCCAGGTCTCGCAGGACCGGCCCGAGACCCGACCCGTCGCCCTGCACGAGGTCGAGCACGTTCTGCGCGAACCGGTTCACCTGGTCGGTGTCGATGGTCTCGAAGATGGGCTGGAACCCGTCGAAGAGCGTCGTGATGTCGAACGACGGCACGGTCATGTCGTCCGCCAGCGAGGACCCCGGTGCCAACTCGGACCCCGAGTCGTCCGTGCGGATCAGCTCGAGATACCGCTGACCCAGCAGGTTCTGGTAGCGCACAGCAGCTTTCGTGGTCGTGAGCACCGGCCGGTCGGAGTCGACCTCGAAGGACACCCTGGCCCGATTCCCGTCGAGCTCGATGTCGGTCACCGATCCCACGAGCACACCCGAGAGGCGGACGTCGTCACCGGCGTAGAGGCCGGAGACGTCGTCGAAACGCGCGTCGAACGTGGACCGGTCGTCGCCGCCGCCGTTGCGCAGCGCGCCGCCCACGAGGACGAGACACAGCACGGCCACGAGGGCGAACGCACCGAGCTTCAGCAGGGTCGCCACGGGCGTCCCCACCACCGACGAGCGCGTCACAGGACACCGCCGAGTCCCGCAGCGAAGGCCTCCACCGGACCGGCCATGGCGGGCATGTTCTTCACGATCACCTGGAGTTGCAGCTGGGTCCGGCCGTCGACGTTCGGGAATGCGTCCTCGACGCCGGAGATCACGCCGGGCACGCGCTGGTAGGCCGGCGCCAGCGTTCCCGCCGAGAGGGCCACCGGCAGCAGCACGTCCAGCAGGGTGTCGAGCAGCGGGCGGAGGTACGGACCGTTGTCGCGCAACAGATCTCCCAGTGGGATCGAGAGGCCGGACCCGAGGCCGGACATGGCCTTGATCGCCCGCGCACTGTTCTCCGGATTCTCGAAGTACTCACTGCTGGTGACGACCTGGTCGATCACGTCGGTGACCGGTCCGATGGAGGCGCCCAGCCCGTCCGCCAACTCACCACCACGGTGCAGCTTCCAGGCGAGCGGCGCGCGCTGGGTCTCGGCCATCATCTGCGCGGTGTCGAAGAAGGGCTTCAGGCTGTCGCCGAACTCCGACGACACTCGGGACGCCAGGTCGAGCACCCGCTCGGTGTTGTCCGCGTCGAGCACGTCGGTCAGATCGGCGAGTCGGCGGAAGACGCCGGTGACCGTCGCCGTCTCGGTGTCGTCGCCCAGCGCCAGGACGGTGTCCTCGCGCAGAGGGGATCCCCGTCCCTCCGAGTACAACTCGATGACCGTCGCACCGAAGACCGTCGCGGAGGAGAACCGCGCGGTGACGTCGTCGGTCAGGACCGAGGCGACGGCCGGCTCGATATGCGTGTGCACTCGCTGCGATCCGAACCCGAGCGGCTCGATCTCGTCGACACGGCCGACGGGG
This sequence comes from Rhodococcus sp. PvP016, assembly GCF_017832185.1. Classification (NCBI taxonomy): domain Bacteria; kingdom Bacillati; phylum Actinomycetota; class Actinomycetes; order Mycobacteriales; family Nocardiaceae; genus Rhodococcus; species Rhodococcus sp. PvP016. Next base: position 396,027 of record NZ_JAFIBH010000001.1, read on the forward strand.
AGTCCGCGGTACTTGACGTCCGACCCGATCGCGAGGCCGTCACCGACCGCGGTGCTGTCGATCGTGAGATCGAAACGGGACTCGAAGTCACCGGTGGCGTACTTGCCGAGCACCACACCGAGGACCACGAGCACGACGGCCACCACGAGGCCGCGTATCCGGAGCGAGCGAGGGCCCGCGGATCTGCGGGACAGATCGTCGAAGACTGCCATGATCCCCTACCCCGAGATCCTGATGCCGACGTCGACTCCCCAGATGACCACGGTGAGGATCATGTCGAGCACGACGATGACGATGAGAGACGCGCGGATCGCGCGGCCCGACGCACGGCCGACACCCTCGGGTCCGCCCGTCGCGTAGTAGCCCTGGTAGCCGTGGATCATGATGACGGCGCCGACGAAGATGGTGGCCTTGAGCAGCGAGTACAGCAGGTCCGACGGCTGCAGGAACGCCGAGAAGTAGTGGTCGTACGTCCCCGACGACTGATCGCCGAACGCGGCGACGATGAACGCACACGAGACGTAGCTCAGGATCAGCGTGAGCAGGTACAGCGGGATGATCGTGACGACGCCGGCGATGACGCGCGTGGTGACGACGAACGGGATCGACCGGATCCCCACGACTTCGAGCGCGTCGATCTCCTCGGAGATACGCATCGCGCCGATCTCCGCCGTCATGCGGCATCCCGCCTGGGAGGCGAACCCGATCGCGGCGATCATCGGGGCGAGTTCCCGCGTGCTGGCGTAGGCCGAGATGAAGCCGGTGAGAGGACCCATACCGACGAGGTTCAGGGCGTTGTAGCCCTCGATCCCGATGGACGAACCCACGGCCACACCGAGGATGACCAGCACCGAGACGGTACCGCCGCCGACCACGAGATTGCCGCTGCCCCAGGTGATGTCGGTGAGCACGATCATGGTCTGGCGTCGATAGGCACGCAGGGTGTGCGGAATCGCGACGAGTACCTGCCACACGAAGGTCAGCTGATGCCCGAGATGCTCGACCAGCCCGAGCGGCACTCGGGCGATGCGCTTGCCGCCGCGGACGAGCGGCGCGGTGCCGGGCGGGGTGTAGCGAGAGACGGTCATCGCGTCACCCGAGCCGCTGCGGAAGGAACATCGACACCAACTGGGTGGCGAGGACGTTGACGATGAAGGCCGACAGCACACCGACGACGACCGAGGCGTTGACCGCGTTCGCGACACCGCGAGGGCCCGACGTGGCCTCGAACCCGCGTTGGCACGCGACGAGAACCACGATGATGCCGAAGATCTCGGCCTTCACCATCGCGACGACCAGGTCGGTGGTCGAGGCGAAGGACGCGAAGGAGGACAGGTAGCTGCCCGGCGTACCGCCCTGGAACCCGACGTTCACGACGTACCCGGACACCAGGCCCATGAAGATGACCAGCGAGCACAGCAGCGGTGCGACGACGAGCATGGCGGCGAGCCGAGGGGTCGCGAGCCGGCGCACCGGGTCGATGCCCATGACGCGCATCGCGTCGATCTCCTCGCGCACCGTGCGGGCACCGAGATCGGCCGCGATCGCGGATCCCGCTGCGCCGCCGAGCAACAGCGCGGTCACGATGGGCGCTCCCTGCCGGATGACTCCGAGACCGCCCGCGGCGCCCGCGATGGACGTGGCACCGATCTGGTTGGTCAGGCTGCCCACCTGGACCGAGACGATGACGCCGAACGGCACCGAGACGAGAATGGCGGGAAGCACGGTGACCGTGACCATGAACCACGCCTGGTCGAGGAACTCGCGCCAGGCGAAGCGCAGGCCCGCCAGGTCCCGCACCAGGTGACCGAACGCGGCGACCACGAGGTCGGCGAAACGACCCAGTGTGCGGGTGCCCGTCGTGACACGTGAGACGAGCGGCATGCTGCGCGCCATGTCGATCCCCCCGTACGTCTCGAGTCAGTCGGACGCAGGTGGTGCGCCGCGCTGAAAACTAGCGCGGCAGAACGGGGATCGAGTTGGTTTCTCGCGAGTTCAGTGACGCCTGACAAACATCGGGCCCCGGGCTAGGTCGCGATGCGACCGTTGACGTACTCGTAGAACCCGGCACTGGTCTTCTTGCCCAGCAGGCCGGCCTCGACCATACGGAGCAGGAGAGGCGGCGGCGCGAAGAGCGGTTCCTTGTACTCGGCGTACATCGAGTCGGCGATCGACTTCACGGTGTCCAGCCCGATGAGGTCGGACAGCGCGAGGGGGCCCATGGGATGCGCGAGGCCCAGCACCGTGGCCTTGTCGATGTCGTCGCGCGTGGCGAAGCCGGACTCGACCATGCGGATCGCCGACAGGAGGTATGGCACCAGCAGAGCGTTGACGACGAAGCCAGACCTGTCGGCCGCGCGGACGACCTGCTTGCCGAGGACGTCCGCCGCGAAGCGTTCCGCGCGTGCCAGGACGGCATCGGACGTCTTCAGCGACGAGATGAGTTCCACGAGAGGCAGAACCGGCACCGGGTTGAAGAAGTGCATGCCGATGACCCGTTCGGGGCGGGACGTGGCCACACCGAGTTTCATGATGGGGATCGACGAGGTGTTGGACGCGAGTACTGCGTCGGGATCCGTGACCACCCTGTCGAGCTCGACGAAGAGAGCCGTCTTGATCGCCTCGTCCTCGAGCACGGCCTCGACGACGATCTCGCGATCGGCGAAGTCGGACAGCTCGGACGTGAAGGTCAACCGTGCAGCGGCCTGCTCACGTTCACGCTCGGTGATCTTGCCGCTGCTGACGCCGCGGTCGAGCGACTTCAGGATGCGCGCCTTGCCTGCGGCGGCCAGTTCACGTGTCTGCTCGAACACGATCACGTCGACGTGGGCGCGTGCGCACACCTCGGCGATTCCGGCCCCCATCTGTCCGGCGCCGACGATCCCGACACGTTCGATCTTCTCGCTGCTCACGTTTCTCCTTCACGATCCACGATTCCCCGCGCGAAGGCGAGGCGAGGGTAACTCTGCTGGGGCACGGGCGAACCCACCGCGTACGAGACAGGCGGCCCGCAACGAAAGCTGCGAGCCGCCTGACTAGTGCGCAGAAAGCGCCGAGTGGGGGTTAATGAAACTGGCCCTCTTCGGTGGAGCCCTTCAGGGCTGCGGTCGACGTGTTCGGGTCGACGGTGGTGGCGATGCGGTCGAAGTAGCCGGCGCCGACCTCACGCTGGTGCTTGATGGCGGTGAAGCCGCGCTCCTCGGCTGCCTTGAACTCGCGCTCCTGCAGGTCGACGAACGCCGTCATGCCCTCGCGGGCGTAGCCGTGCGCCAGGTCGAACATGCCGTAGTTGAGCGAGTGGAAGCCGGCGAGGGTGATGAACTGGAACTTGAAGCCCATCGCGCCGAGCTCCTTCTGGAACTTCGCGATGGTCGCGTCGTCCAGGTGCGCCTTCCAGTTGAAGGAGGGCGAGCAGTTGTAGGCGAGCAGCTGGTCGGGGAACTCGCTGCGGACCGACTCGGAGAACTTCTTGGCGACCTCGAGATCCGGCACACCGGTCTCCATCCAGATGAGGTCGGCGTACGGCGCGTAGGCCTTCGCACGGGCGATGCAGGGCTCGATGCCGTTCTTCACGCCGAAGAAGCCCTCGGCGGTGCGGGTTCCGTCCAGGAACTCCTGGTCGCGCTCGTCGACGTCCGAGGTGATCAGCGTGGCTGCCTCGGCGTCGGTGCGGGCGATGATGACCGACGGCACGTCGGCCACGTCGGACGCGAGACGCGCGGAGGTCAGGGTGCGGATGTGCTGCTGGGTGGGGATGAGCACCTTGCCACCGAGGTGGCCGCACTTCTTCTCCGAGGCGAGCTGGTCCTCCCAGTGCACGCCTGCGGCGCCGGCCGCGATCATGGCCTTCTGCAGCTCGTAGGCGTTGAGCGCGCCACCGAAGCCGGCCTCGGCGTCCGCGACGACGGGCGCGAGCCAGTTCTTCACGGACGAGTCACCCTCGACCTTGGCGATCTCGTCGGCGCGCAGAAGCGCGTTGTTGATGCGACGCACGACGCTCGGAACCGAGTTGGCCGGGTAGAGGCTCTGGTCCGGGTAGGTGTGGCCGGAGAGGTTGGCATCACCGGCGACCTGCCAGCCGGAGAGATAGATGGCCTGGAGGCCGGCGCGCACCTGCTGCACGGCCTGGTTGCCGGTGAGGGCGCCCAGCGAGTTGATGTAGTCCTCGTTGTTCACGAGATCCCAGAGGATCTCCGACCCGCGACGCGCGAGCGTGGCTTCCTCCACGACGCTGCCCTGCAGGTCGGACACCTGCTGCGCGGTGAAGTTGCGGGTGACGCCCTTCCAGCGGGGATTGGTGTCCCAGTCCTTCTGGATCTCTTCCGTGGTCTTCGGTGTGCCGGTGGTCGACATCGACAAGCTCCGTCTCTGTTCGTGTACCCGGGCAGTGCGCGTGACCGGCCCGGGGAGTCTTCGCCTGGTGGCAGTCTTTGCAGGCTTGCCAGGCATTTCTGACGTACTCGTCGAGAATGGCACAGCCGAAAACCACTGTCTACGTGCTGCGACTGTAAATCGTGGCTACCTTTTTGGTGGCCCTTGCAAATCTTGCGAAGATCGACGGACCCTCCCACGGCCGAACCTACTCGCCGGTAGGGCAAAATAGCAGTACAGGCGTACTTTTTCGCGGCCGGACGTCGGAGCGCAACTCGTCGTACCCCGGCCGCCGCATGCACACCTCTCGGTCACGAGTGTGACCACGATCACCCTCGCGCACTGCGCCGCGTCGGCGACCCGGGTGACCTGTCGACGAGCTGAGTACCGTCGAGGACGTGATCGGCACCGGATCGGACTCCCAGAACCTCAGCGTTCGATTCCACAGCGCTACTCGATCGGGCGCCGTCTGCACCGACCGACTGTGGGAACAGTGGCTCGATCTCGCCGACCGCGTCGGCCGGCACGTGGCCGCGCGGCCCGAGTACTCCGTCGGGTCCCTGCGGCTGCGACGGACGCGACGACCGCTGATCGTCACGGTGCACCGTGGTGGACATCTGGTCGCTCTGGCACCGTTCGTCGTGCGCCGCTACGGCCTCCTGCGCATCGCGCGCGTCATGGGCGACGACCTGGGCATGGTCAGCGAGATCCTGGCAGAGGACGACGCAGCCGTCTCGGCACTGTGGTCCGCGGTGGCCGGGCGACGCATCGGTGTCCATCTCGACGAGATGGACGAACGAGACCCGGCTCTGCGGCACATCGTCGACAGCCCCCGCTGGCGCGCGTCCGTGAACCCCGGCCGACCCGTCATGGTGATCGACGTGCCGCAGACGGGGCCGGGTGCCGTCGGTCTGCGCAGCCGCGGATCCCGTCGACGGTTGCGATCGACCCGCCGCGACTTCGACGAGGCCGGCACCCCGCTGAGCATCGACATTCTGTCCACCGCCGACCAGCTCGACGCGAACTGGGACGAGATGGCGAGGCTGTCCGCGGCCGGTGTGTCGGGACAGGATCGCACCGACTATCTCGCGCCGCCGCTCGGTGACCTGGTGCGATCGGTCCTGCGCCGCGAGGCGACGGCAGGCCGACTCGCCGTCGCCACCCTCGCCGTCGGTCGTACCGCGGCGGCTCAGCTCTTCCTGGTCCGGTCGAAGAATACCTTCGAGGGGTGGCTCACCCACTACGACCCGGAGTTCGCCGACGCCCAACCCGGCCATCAGATGATGGAGTCCCTCGTCGACCATGCGCGCGAGATCGGAGTCGACCGGATCGACCTCGGTGTCGGGACCAACGGCTTCAAGGAGGCGTGGACCACGGGTGAGTACCGCGCCGTCACGGTCACGGCCCTGCCCACCTCGATGCCCGGGTCAGCGCTCCTCGTTCCCGCGCTGCGCCGACTCGAGTCGTTCTCCCTCCGAGGGCTCGTCGCACGGGTGCGGCGGTAGCTTGCAGTCATGGCCAAGACCTTCGTGGGCAGTCGCCTCCGCCAGTTGCGGACCGAGCGCGGACTCAGCCAGGTGGCTCTGGCCGATCGACTCGACATCTCGGCCAGTTACCTCAACCAGATCGAGCACGACGTCCGGCCGTTGACGACGGCCGTCCTGACGCGCATCACCACGGTCTTCGGCGTCGACACCACGTTCTTCGCGTCGCAGGACAACACGCGGCTCGTCGCCGAACTGCGCGAGGTCACCCTCGATCAGGACGTCGGAGTCGATGCCGACATCGACGAACTCGCCGACCTCGTGGCGGCGCACCCGGCGATGGCACGCGCGATGGTGAACATGCATCGCCGGTACCGCAACACCACCGCCCAACTCGCGGCGGCGACAGAGGACCGTTTCGCCGACGGCAGCGGCAGCGGATCCATCTCGAAACCGCACGAGGAGGTCCGCGACTACTTCTACCAACGCCAGAACTACCTCGACGCACTCGATCGTGCGGCCGAGGACCTGGCGAACCGGTTGCGCTTCCACCGGGCGGACGTCGCGGCCGAGATAGCCAAACGGCTCCGCAATCTGTACGACGTCCAGGTCATCGAGCGCATCGACCTGGGCGAGAACGTCCTGCACCGCTTCGACGCGCGGACCCGTGTTCTCGAGATCTCCCCGCGACTCTCGGCCGGCCAGAAGGTGTTCCGCTTCGCGGCCGAACTCGCATACCTGGAGAACGGCGACCTGATCCGCAGCATGGTCGAGGACGGGGGCTTCACGGGCGAGGAGTCGCGGGCACTGGCGCGACTCGGCTTCGCCAACTACTTCGCCGCGGCGACCGTGCTGCCGTACGCGCGCTTCCACGAGGTGGCGGAGGATTTCCGGTACGACATCGAACGACTCTCCGCCTACTACGCGGTGAGTTACGAGACCATCTGTCACCGGCTCTCGACGCTGCAGCGGCCGTCGCTCCGCGGGGTCCCGTTCTCGTTCGTCCGGGTCGACCGTGCCGGAAACATGTCCAAACGCCAGTCGGCCACCGGGTTCCACTTCTCGTCGAGCGGCGGCACCTGTCCGCTGTGGAACGTGTACGAGACGTTCGCCTACCCGGGCAAGATCATGACCCAGATCGCCGAGATGCCCGACGGTCGGCGCTACCTGTGGATCGCGCGCACGGTGGAGCGGCGAGCGGCGCGCTACGGCGAACCCGGCAAGACGTTCGCCATCGGTCTGGGATGCGAGGTGCGCCACGGGAATCGGCTCGTCTACGCCGACGGACTGGAGCTGGACGGTTCCACAGTGGCGACGCCGATCGGCGCCGGGTGCCGCGTGTGCGAACGCGCCCACTGCCCGCAACGGGCGTTCCCGCCACTGGGCAAGGAGCTCGACATCGACGAGCATCGAAGCTCGGTGTCGCCCTACACCATTCGCTGACTCAGTCCTCTTCGGTCTCGAACTGCTCCTTGCGACGGCGGCTGCGCCGGATCATCAGCGCCACCGCTCCGCCGCCGACGACTCCCCCGACCACCAGGCCCGCCCACGTGTCGGTTCCCGCGCGGCTCGGCAGGTACTTCTCGGGGGCGAGAGTCACACCGATGCCGACAAGGGCGACGAGCATCAGCGCGGCGGTCACGTTGCCGCGCGCCGTGAACCACCGCGATTCCGCGAACAGGTCGACGTTCTTCGACTTCGCGTACCCGATGATCGCGTAGTTCACGACCGCACCGAAGACGATGATGCCCAACGCGATCCACGCACCCGTCGCACCGGCCACCCACGGGAGGACGGCGGCGGCGATCAACCCACCGAACGCGTGCAACTGCAGACCCACGGCTGCTGCCTCGTTCCACACGTCTCTCTGACGCTCGTCGTCATAGAACTCGTTGTCCAGATCGCCGACGAAACGCATCGTCGTGGTGAAGGTACTCATCAGGATTCCTCCTCGGGTTCGAGCCGATCATCGGGGGTGAGCGGGAAGAGATCCTCGACCGTGGAGTCGAGCGCTCCCGCCAGCTTCAGGGCCAGGTACACGCTGGGCGAATAATCGCCACCCTCGACCGAGACGATCGACTGCCGGCTCACTCCGCACGCCCGCCCCAGTTCCGCCTGGGTCAGGCGCGACGACTTTCGGAACTCCCGCACCCGGTTCGTCACGACCATGATCCAAGTCAACTCCACTTGTCATTTCGTGTCAAGAGTGCTTGACACGCAAGCACCTGGCGGCACACGTCTCGGGTGTTAGCCTCAGCGACGTGACAGGACATCGCACCCCTCCGGCCACCCTCCGCTCGCTGCGTCCCGTCAACTGGGGCATCGCCCGACTGGCCGGCGCGGTCACCCGCACCGGCGACATGCACCTGTTCTCCACTCTGGGACAGACGGGCGGCCTGTTCCGCGCCTGGCTGTTCTACAGCGGCCGCCTGATGCCGTTCGGCGGTTTACCTCGCAAGGACACCGAGACGGTGATCCTGCGCGTCGCCGCACTGCGCGACTGCCGGTACGAACAGGACCATCACCTCCGTCTGGGCGCGCGCGCCGGCATCGACGACGCCCTCGCCGATGCCATCGCCGCCGGTCCCGACGCTCCGGGTCTCGACAGTCGGACCGCCCTGATCCTGCGGGCGGTGGACGAAGTGGTGTCGACCCGCGATCTGTCCGATGCCACATGGACCGAACTGACGACGGTCTGGTCGTCCCGATCGCTCATCGAGTTCGTGCTACTGGTGACCCAGTACGACGGACTCGCCACCACGATCACGACGCTGCGCATCCCCCGCGACTACCAGTAGCAGCACAGACGAGAACACCCCGGTCGCTCGTGAGCGGCCGGGGTGTCGTCGTCGGAGGATCAGAAGTTGATCATGTGCCCTGCGAGGCCGTGGATGGCCTCCTGCAGTGCCTCGGAGAGGGTCGGGTGCGTGTGCACGTTGCGCGCGAGTTCGGTGGCCGTCAGGTCCCACTTCTGCGCGAGCGTCAGCTCCGGGAGGAGCTCCGAGACGTCGGGTCCGATGAGGTGCCCGCCGAGCAGCTCGCCGTGCTTCGTGTCGGCGATGAGCTTGACGAAGCCGGTGGGATCGCCGAGGCCGTGCGCCTTGCCGTTCGCCGTCATCGGGAACGTCGCGACCTTGATGTCGTGGCCGGCGTCCTTGGCCTGCTGCTCGGTGAGACCGAAGCTGGCAACCTGGGGCTGGCAGAAGGTCGCGCGCGGCATGAAGCGGTAGTCGTCGATGGGAAGCGTCTCGGCGCCGCCGATGGTCTCGGCCGCCACGACACCCTGTGCCTCGGCGACATGCGCGAGCTGCAGCTTCGCCGTCACGTCGCCGATCGCGTAGATGTGCGGCACGTTGGTGCGCATGACCGAGTCGATGGCGATGGCGCCGCGATCGGTGACCTCGACGCCCGTCTTGTCGAGCCCGAAACCCTCGACGCGAGGAGCAAATCCGACGGACTGCATGACCTTGTCGACGGTGACCGTCTCGGTCTCGCCGCTCTTGTTGTTCTTGATCGCGACGGTGACCTTGCTGCCGTCGTCGTCGATGCTCTGCACCGCGGCGCCGGTCATGATCTTCACGCCGAGCTTCTTGTACTGCTTGGCGATCTCCTTGGAGACGTCCTCGTCCTCGTTCGGGAGGGCGCGATCGAGGAACTCGACGATGGTGACGTCGACGCCGTAGTTCTTCAGGACGTACCCGAACTCCATGCCGATGGCGCCCGCGCCGACGATGAGGATGGAGCCCGGGAGCTCCTTCGTCATGATCTGCTCTTCGTACGTCACGACGTTCTCGCTGAGCGACGTTCCCGGCAGCAGCTTGGTGGTGCTGCCGGTGGAGATGATCGCGTTGTCGAAGGTGACGGTCTCGCTGCCACCCTTCGTCAGCTCCACCTCGATGGTGTTGGCGTCGGTGAACGACCCCTTGCCGTCGAGCTGGTCGATCTTGTTCTTCTTCATCAGGAAGTGGATGCCCTTGACGCGGCCGTCCGCCACCTTGCGGCTGCGGTCGTACGCCGCGCCGAAATCGAACGACACGTCACCGGAGATGCCGAACTGCTTGGCCTCCTTGGTGAACAGGTGCGCCAGTTCCGCGTTGCGCAGCAGCGCCTTGGACGGGATGCAGCCCACGTTCAGGCACACACCGCCCCAGTACTTCTGCTCGATGATGGCGGTTTTCAGGCCCAGTTGTGCCGCGCGGATGGCAGCGACGTATCCACCGGGTCCGGCTCCGAGAACGACGACGTCATAGTGTGAGGTCACGGTGGTCCACCTTAGTCCCGTCGATCCGGACACACATCGAAAGGTCCGGCTACTGGTTGGTAACCGGACCTTTCGTGTCTTTATTTCACCGGGAAGGCCGGAGGCCGGCCGACATGGAGCCGGGAGGGCCGGAGGTGATCAGTCGGGGATCATGTCGAAGGTGTCGGGGTTCGGGCCGGTGCGGCCGTCCTCGCCCTTGTCCAGCGCCGAGATGTCGGCGATCTGACGGTCGTCGAGTTCGAAGTCGAAGATGTCGAAGTTCGCCTCGACACGCTCACGCGTGACCGACTTAGGGAAGATGATGTCGCCGCGCTGGATGTGCCAGCGGAGGGTGACCTGTGCGGTCGTCTTGCCGACGTCCTTCGCGATCCGCTCGAGCTCGGGGTCGTCGAGAACCTTGCCCTGCGCGATGGGTGACCACGCCTCGGTGGCGATGCCGTGCTCCGCGCCGTACGCGCGCACCTGGTAGTTCGAGAAGTACGGGTGGACCTCGATCTGATTGACCGACGGGACGGTCTCGGTCTCCTGCGCCAGCTTCTCGAGGTGCGGCACCTGGAAGTTCGAGACACCGATGCTGCGTGCCCGTCCGTCTCTCTTGAACTCTTCGAGCACCTTCCACGTGGACACGTAGTCGCCGTCGTACTGCGTCGGCAGCGGCCAGTGGATGAGGAACAGGTCGATGTAGTCGGTGCCCAGCTTCTCGAGGGTCTCGTCGAACGAGCGACGAGCGTCGTCGGGGCGGTGGAAGCCGTTGTTGAGCTTGCTGGTGATCCAGACGTCGTCACGGGAGACGCCCGAGTCCTTCACCCCCTGGCCGGTCTCCTTCTCGTTGCCGTACATCTGCGCGGTGTCCAGGTGGCGGTAGCCGACCTCGATCGCGGTGCGGACGGCATCGGCGGTCTTCTCCGGCTCGATCTGGAAGACACCGAAACCCAGCTGGGGGATGGACCGGCCGTCGTTGAGGGAAATCGAAGGAACCTGTGTCATGGGGGATATCTCCTCGTCGTCGAGTTCTGGTGAAGCTGCGAGCGGACTACCCGGTCCACGAGCGGACCAAGCAACGCGCACTCTCCACAGGTGCAAGGGGGGCGACTCGGTCGTTATTCCCCTCGTCGACTCTTCTCATTCCGACTCCCGCCGGTGATGATGGTCGGGTGAGCGACTTCAACGAGCAGGTCATCTCCGAATTCCGGGACAACGCCGGCCACGTCCGCACAGCCGGCTTCGGCGACAACCTCGTGGTGCTGCACTCGATCGGTGCGCGCAGCGGCGAGGTACGACTCAACCCGCTGTTCGCCATCGCCGAGAGTGGCACCTGGCTCATCGTGGGATCGGCGGCCGGCGCGGTGAAGGACCCGGCGTGGGTGCACAACCTGCGGTCGAATCCCCGGATCGACGTCGAAGTGCCCGGGGACGGCGCCGTGCGGACCGTCACCGTCGACGTGACCGAGGTGGGCGACGACGAGTGGGAGACCCAGTGGGCGAAGTTCACCGCCGCGTCGCCCGGCTTCCTCGACTACATCGACACTGCCGAGGGTCGACGCTTTCCGATCTTCCGGCTCACTCCTGGCTGATCGGAGAAGATCACGTCCAGACTGCGTCGGCGACGCGGCGGAAGTTGCCGCCGAATATCGCCGCCACCGCACCCTCGTCCCAGCCGCGTTCGGCGAGCACGGCAGGGAGCGTGTGGGTGCCCTCGGGCGGAACCCACTGCAGTGCACCGTATCTCGTGTACTCCTCGGAGAACGCCTCGGGGTGGAGCGCCAATTCGGTGTTGAAGTCCTCGTGGTCGAAGGAGTAGTCGCTGCCGACACCGATGTGGTCGATCCCCACCAGGTCGACGCCGTACTCGACGTGATCGGCCATGGCGCGTACCCGATCCGCGCCACGCTCGGGTTCGTTGACGCCGAGGAAGATGCCCACCCCGTTGATGCCGACCACACCACCGGTGTCGGCGCACGCGCGCGCCTGCTCGTCGGTGATGTTCCGCGGATGTTCCCACAGTGCAGCGAAATTGGAGTGACTGTAGATCATCGGCCGGGACGTCGTCGCGGCGATGTCGAGCCCCGTCCGCCGGGAACAGTGCGACCCGTCCGCCGCTATGCCCGCCTCGTTCATCGCACGGATCAGGTCGCGTCCGTGAGCGGTGAGGCCCGTGTCGACGGCGTCGAGGCATCCGCATCCCGCGGCGTTCGCATGGTTGTAGGTGGGCAGCATCGAGCGCACACCCAGCTCCACGAAATACCGCACGTTGTCGAGGTCGCCGTCGAGAGGAGCGGAGTCCTCGAGGTCGAAGGCGAGGGCACGCAGTCCCCGTCGTCGCGCGTCGTCGATGTCGGCGACGCTCCGCACCGGAAGGAAACGACCGTCCGCGAGTGCCCGCGCACTCCACGTCGTGGCCAACTCCGTCGCCGACGCCTTGGTGTGGGGCGAGTATCCGACGTTCACGGAGATGTAGCTGCCCGCCTCGTACCGCGCGAGTTCGGTGATGTCGGTGTCCGCGTACAGCGGTAAGCAGGTGTGCTGTTCCCACAGTTCCGTCGGCGTGCGGGGTTCGGTCACCCGGACGACTCTAGGCCCGACGGCGCCTCGCGAGAAGGACGACCGTGCGTGCAAGTGCGCCGACGTTCGGTCGCGCACTGCCGGACAGCGGCCGCGTGCTCACCGGCACCTCGGCGATGATCCAGCGCTGATGGTGCACGGCGTGGGCGGAGGTGACGAGCGACGGGAGGAGACCACCTCGGAGCGCCGCGGCGCCGCCGATGGACCGCCAGGCGTCGCCCGTGTACACGCGGAAGCTGGAGGTGACGTCGCGCAGGGGCAGGTCAGCGGTGTGCCGGATCAGCGCGTTCGCGACCCTCGTGCCCACTCGACGCAGCGCGGACGATCCGTCTCGACCACCCGTCGTGCTGCGCGATCCCACCACCATGCCGACACTGCGGCGCGCCGCGGCCTCGAGGAGAGCGGGGACGTCGGCCGGGTCGTGCGACTCGTCCATCAGGACGATCGCCTCACCGTCGACGGACAGCTCGTGCAGACGATCCGCCTCGACGAACGTCACCTCGGCGCCGGGCAGGGTCAGGCGCATCGCTGCGGTGACCACCGCCGATCGGTGGCCGAGGTACACGACGCGCACGCCGACGTAGTCGGTTCCCCGAGCCGAGGTGCCGTGAACACGGCTCCTGGAACCCGGCGCACCGTGCCCCGGCACATCGTGGTTCGGCACGGCTCCGACGCCGTCGCTCTGGATCGACACGGTCATCATCCACTCCCTGTGATGGTCTCCCCGACCGAATACGGACTCTTTACGTCCTTTGTGGCGTGATACTACCCTATAAACATACCGTGATCTTGTTTTGATGCCACTACGGTTCCTCCACGCACTGTTTCGGCACCCAACGGCGGCATCGCTCCGCGGGCAGAATGGTGCGCGTGACCGACAAGTACGAATGGCTCGAAGACGTGACCGGCGACGCCGCCCTGGAGTGGGTCCGCACCCGGAACGAGCGCACGGTCGACGAGTTCACCGCGAACGACGAGTTCAGGACACTCGAGTCCGACATCCGGAGCATTCTCGACACCGACGCGCGCATCCCGTACCCACGCAAGCGCGGTGACCACCTCTACAACTTCTGGAAGGACGCGTCGCACCCTCGCGGGCTGTGGCGGCGTACCACGATGGAGGAGTACCGGAAGGACAGTCCCGTCTGGGACGTCATCCTCGATCTCGACGCTCTCGCCGAGGCCGAGGGCGAGAACTGGGTGTGGAAGAGCGCGCAGGTGCTCCGTCCGTCGTTCGACCGCGCGCTGATCTCCCTGTCGCGCGGCGGCGCGGACGCATCGGTGATCCGCGAGTACTCGCTCACGTCCCGCTCCTTCGTCGCACCCGAGGACGGTGGCTTCGTCGTCCCCGAGGCCAAGACGGACATCGACTGGATCGACGCGGACACCGTCTTCGTCGGCACGGATCTCGGACCGGGGTCGCTCACCGACTCCGGGTACCCCCGGCGCGCCCACCGATGGCACCGTGGAACGCCTCTCGCGGAGGCTCCCGTCGTGTACGAGGGTGAGCAGACCGACGTCGCGGTCTCCGCCTCCCACGATGCGACGCCCGGCTACGAGCGCAGCCTGGTCCAGCGCGCCACCGACTTCTTCAACGCGGTCACGTCGATCCTGAACGACGACGGATCGACCACCGTCCTCGACGTGCCCACCGACGCCTCGGTGTCCCTGCACGAGAACTGGTTGATCGTTCGCCTGACGACCGCATGGACCGTCGACGGCACCGAGTACGCCGCAGGGTCGCTGCTGGCCGCGAAGATCGACGAGTTCCTCGCCGGTGCACGAGATCTGGTCGTCGTCTTCGCGCCCGACGCCCGCACGTCGCTGCATCAGTACGCCTGGACCGAGAACCATCTGCTGATGGTGCTGCTCGAGGACGTCCGTTCCAGCGTGCACGTGGTGACGCTGGGCGACACGGTCACCTCCGAACGCCTGCAAGGACTTCCGGACGCCGTCGACGTCACGATCATCGGCACCGACCCCGAGTTCGGCGGTGACGAGTACTTCCTCGACGCGAGCGGCCACCTCACCCCGTCCACCCTTCTGGTGGGCACCGTCGGGACCGCACCCGAGGTCCTGAAGTCCGCTCCCGCGTTCTTCGACACCACGGGCCTCGCGGTCGAGCAGTACTTCGCCACCTCACTCGACGGCACCCGCGTGCCCTACTTCGTCGTCCGGAACCCCGCGACGCAGGACCGTCCGACGGCCGCAGGCCCCACCCTCCTCTACGGATACGGCGGCTTCGAGGTCTCCCTCACCCCGTCCTACAGCGGCGTGGTCGGCGCGGCCTGGCTGGCGCGGGGCGGCACCTATGTGGTGGCGAACATCCGCGGCGGCGGCGAGTACGGGCCGTCGTGGCACACCGAGGTGCTGAAGTCCGGTCGACACAAGGTGCACGAGGACTTCGCGGCGGTCGCGAGCGATCTGGTGGAGCGCGGCATCACCACCCCGGACCAGTTGGGCGCGCAGGGCGGCAGCAACGGCGGCCTGCTCATGGGCATCATGCTCACCAAGTACCCGGAGTCGTTCGGCGCCATCGTGTGTCAGGTGCCGCTCCTGGACATGAAGCGGTATCACCGCCTCTTGGCCGGCGCATCGTGGATGGCCGAGTACGGAGATCCCGACGATCCCGACGAGTGGGCCTTCATCTCCGAGTACAGCCCGTACCAGAACGTCTCACCGCCGGGGAACTCGATCGGTGTGTATCCGCCGATCCTCATCACGACGTCGACGAGGGACGACCGCGTGCACCCCGGACACGCGCGCAAGATGGATGCCCTCCTCGAGGAGTACGGGTACGACGTCTCCTACTACGAGAACATCGAGGGCGGCCACGGCGGTGCGGCGGACAACGCGCAGGCCGCATTCAAGTCCGCTCTGGCGTACACGTTCCTGTGGCGGACGCTCGGGGGCGGCACCCGCTAGGTCAGTCGGTGTCCGGTTCCGCGAGTCCGACGATGGACGGATCCGGTCGCCCCACCACCTCGTGGTCCTTGTTCGAGTAGTCGAAGCTGTTCAGCACGAAGCGCATCGCCTCGAGGCGGGCGCGTTTCTTGTCGTTGCTCTTCACCGTGGTCCACGGCGCGTGATCGGTGTGGGTGAACCGGATCATGTCCTCCTTGGCCCTCGTGTACGCGTCCCACTTGTCCAGGGAGGCGAGGTCCATGGGCGAGAGCTTCCACTGCCGCACCGGATCGACCTGGCGGATGGCGAAGCGCGTCCGCTGTTCGAGCTGGGACACCGAGAACCAGAACTTGGTCAGCTGTACTCCGTCGTCGACGAGCATCTGCTCGAACAACGGTGCCTGGTGCAGGAATCGGTGATACTGCTCGTCGCTGCAGAACCCCATGACGCGTTCCACGCCGGCCCGGTTGTACCAGGAACGGTCGAACAGGACCAGCTCACCGGCAGCCGGTAGGTGGGTGACGTACCGCTGGAAGTACCACTCCGTCGATTCGCGCGGCGACGGCTTCTCGAGTGCCACCACCCGTGCGCCGCGAGGGTTGAGATGCTCCATGAAGCGCTTGATCGTGCCGCCCTTGCCGGCGGCGTCGCGACCCTCGAAGACGATGACGTGGCGTCCACCGGTCTCCTTGATCCACATCTGCAGCTTCAGCAACTCGATCTGCAGAAGCCGTTTCGTGCCTTCGTATTCCGCGCGTGGCATCCGCTCGTCGTACGGGTACGCCTGGCGCCAGGTGTCCACCGGGACTCCGTCACCGGTCAGCAGCACGGGGTCGTCGTCGTCATCGTCACGCACGCTGAACGACGAGGTGTCCGAGAGATCCACGATCCGGGACAGGGCGAAGTCATCGAGAGCGGTCACGGCCAGGAACCTACGAGCCGCCGGAGACGGGACGGTGATCACGGGGTGAACAGCAGATGCCGTGACCGGCGGAGTTTCAGGGTACGTCTCGGGGTGGTCACCGATGGTGCAGCGCGCGGGCCGAACCCAGGATGGAGACATGACATTCCACGAGAGCAACTCCACCGTCCACCCGAACCACACCACGCAGCTGACGAGAAGCCGAGACGACGCCTGGATCGCCGGCGTCTGCGGCGGCGTCGCCGCGTACACCGGATGGGACCCGAGCCTGGTGCGTGCCCTCACCGTGGTCGGCGCCCTCGTCTCGTTCGGCACCGTCGCCCTGCTCTACCTCGCGATGGTCATGCTGGTTCCCCGAGCATGACCATCGCGCGGCGTTCGATCACTCGTCTCCGGTGACCAACCAACCACAGGGAGAGGCAAGATCGTTCGCTGCCTCGGGTCCCATCGAGCCGGGCTCGTACGGGAGCACATCCGGCGGAGAGGTCAACAACGGTGCGGCGACCTCCCACACGTGAGCCAGTCCGTCGGGACGGGTGAACAGCGATCGGTCACCGTCGAGAACGTCGAGAATGAGTCGTGAATAGGGCGACAGCGGTTCGGCGTCCGACACCGTCGACAGGTCGAGCGACATCCGACCGATCCCGAGGTCCTCGCCGGGGCCGGGCTCCTTGACCGTCATGGCGATGTCCACTCGGCCGTCGCCCGACAGGTCGAACGTCAGCACGGCGCCGTCGGCCGGCAGGTGCTTCACCGGCCCCTCGGGGCGACGGAACACGAGCGACACCCGCTGCGTGCTGGTTCCCAACATCTTGCCGGTGCGCAGGACGAAGGGAACGTCGCGCCACCGGTCGGTGTCGACCCACATGCGTGCGGCGACGAACGTGTCGGTCGACGAATCGTCCGCGATACCCGGGGTGTCCTGGTAGCCGCGGTACTGACCTAGGACCACCTCGGACGTGTCGAGCGGGCGGAACGCCGCGATGACCGACTCGCGGGCAGTCTGCAGGTCGTCCGCACCGAGGCTGAGTGGGGGCTCCATGGCCACCTCGGCCGCGACCTGGAACAGGTGGGTCACCAACATGTCGAGCACGGCACCCGTGGCGTCGTAGAACTCGGCACGGTCGTCGATGTCCAGCGTCTCCGGCACGTCGATCTGCACCTGCTCCACGTGTTCCCGGTTCCAGATCCCCTCGATCATCCCGTTCGCGAAGCGCAGGATGTGCAGGTTCTGGGTGTTCTCCTTGCCGAGGAAGTGGTCGATCCGATAGACCTGCTTCTCGTCGACGATGGCATGGACCGCCTCGTCGAGCTTCTCGAAGTTCTCCTGCGACGTGCCGAACGGCTTCTCGTAGACCACTCGCGCGCCCTCCGCGAGATCGTGTGCGCCGAGCGCCTCGGTGTAGTCGATGAAGGTCGAGGGCGGCAGCGCGATGTAGTGCACGAGCTGCACGTCGCCGCCCAGCTCGTCCTTCACGTCTCCGATGACCGTCAGCAGGTCTCCCGGATCATCGGCAGTGAATCCGTTGCCCGCGAAGCGAACACGGTCCGCAAACGACGACCACACCTTCTCGTCGATGCTGTCGACACCCTCGCCGGGTCCGAACTCCTCGAGCGCCGCGCGGATGTGCTCGCGGAACTCGTCGTCGGTCTTCTCACCTCGACCGTTGCCCACCAACGCCCACTGCTCGGGCAGCAGCCCTTCCTGAGCCAGTTCGTAGAACGCCGGCAGCACCATGCGCTTGGCAAGGTCTCCCGTCGCCCCGAAGAGCACGAAGACGGTCGGAGCTCCGCCGGATTCGGATGTCGCAGTGTCAGCCATGCCTCCATGATGCCCAGTCGGGGGCTCCCCCGAACCTCGATCGCCTCACAGTGCCACCTCGACGCTACTGTCGAGCCGGTGACACGATCGATCTTCGACGGCGACATCGCCGGTCTCGGGACCTCCAGCGGAACCAGGATCGTCGTCGGCCACTGGACGTCGTCGCCACTCGGCGACTTCACCGATGTCATGGTCGAGTTCGCGGACGGCGAGCGCCTCCTGCTGGCACCGTCCGACGCGGTCCGCGAATTCGTCACCGCGACCTACCACTTCGACACGACGACCATCACCGACGTCTCGTATCACCGCCGAGGCGACCGCGTCGGCGTCTCGGCGGGTGATCTCGAGGTGTCGTTCCAGATCGGCGGCCCCACCCTGCTGGGTCGACTGCTGTCCGTCGCACCGACATCGGTGGTCACCGCACCCTGGTTCTGTACGGTGAGCGACCCGATCGCGCGGGTCGTGATGCGCGGCGTGCGGACCAGGGGCACCGCGGGCGGTGGGCGACGCGAGTACTACGGAGCGCGAGGGCAGCGCAGCATCGTCGGCGCGACGGCATCGTGGAAGGGCGACGATCTGGGACACCTGTCACCGGTGGAGCCGCCGGTGCGGTTCGGATTCGGGTCCACCCCCGCTGCCCCGTCGACGACGCAGATACGCACCACGATCGACCACCGCTGACCGGTGTCAGCGCAGGGTGGTGTTCTCGTCACGGGAGAGGAAGAACGCGGTGGAGCCGACGCGGGCGCAGGCGACTCCGTCCTCCCGAGAGACGCAGAAACTCTGCCCCGTGTTGATCACCTCGCCGTACTGCAGTGTGCGGATGTTCTCCGACCCGGTGAAGTAGCCCTGATTCGTGCAGTAATGGATCGGCCCGGTGCTCTCCACGCGGACGGCGTACTTGCTGGTGGCACTGTTCGAGCAGACCTCGCCCTCGTCGGGAGCGACGCTGGACACGGCCTGGCATCCCAGGAATCCGACCGAGGTTCCGTTCGGGAAGAGCCCGCACGACACATTTCCCGACGGTGTCCGGAAGTAGTACCCCTCACCGGCCCCGCCACTGTCGCGGAAGAGCTCAGGATCCACCGAGACCTCCTGCGAGCCCGGGCGCGGGAGTGCGTCTGCCGACCCTGCCGACTCTTCTGATCGCACGGTGGACGGCGGCTGCTCGACCGACTGTTCCTCGGCGTCGGTCGGGGCCGTGACCGGTGTTCCCGTCGGCGCCACGACCGATGTCCCCGTCGGCGTCACGACCGAGGTTTCAGCGGGCGCCGGAACCGCCGTCGCAGACGTCACCTGCTCCGGATCCGAACAGGCCCCCAGCACCGCGGCGCCGGCGACCAGAGCGGCCGCGACGGCGGCCCGTGTGCTCATCGAGAACGGCATGTCGACTCCTGTCCGGAGCCGGCCGAACGCCACCCCCTCTGACATACCCATCGGTCTTTTTCGTGGCGTCGTTACCTGCACTCACGTCACGATCGGGACACGGGCCGGCTAACTGCCGTCGAGGGGCGCGATGCCGGCAATGAGTTGGTACGGAGTCAGCGAGAAACCACGCTGAGGTCCGAACCAGCGGATGCAGTCGACCAGGATGGTCGTGCCCTTGGCGCGCTCTGCTGCAGCGACGTCCGGACACGTGGGGAAGAACCCCGGCACCACCTCGTAGTACAGCGGCCCGACGTACGTCGGCTCCGCGGACGCGGTTCCCGCCCCTGCCAGGACCGATCCCGCCGTGACGGCTCCGGCGGCGAGCACCCCACCGATCATTCGTCGAACTCCGATTCGCACCATGACACACACCTTTCGATGAGAGAGTCCCGGCCTTGGCGAACCGTACCGTGCGGACTGTTACGAGGGAAGAGGTACGCGGGACAGCAGACACGGTTGCCGTAAAATAGGAGGGTCAACCAGGCACTTGTTTCGATCAGGGGAGTCACGTGACCGCGCACGTCGAAGAAATGCAGTTCCAGGCCGAGACCCGGCAGCTGTTGGATCTGATGATCCATTCGGTCTACTCCAACAAGGACTCGTTCCTCCGCGAGTTGGTGTCCAACTCGTCGGACGCACTGGACAAGCTGCGACTCGAGTCGTTCCAGAACAAGGATCTCGGCGCCGACACCTCCGATCTCCACATCGACCTGGAGATCGACAAGGAGAACCGCACCCTCACCGTGCGGGACAACGGCATCGGCATGTCGCGCGACGAGGTCGTCGATCTCATCGGCACGCTCGCGAAGTCGGGCACCGCCGAGGTCCGCGCGAAGCTGAAGGAAGCGAAGGATGCGGCCGCGTCCGAGGAGCTCATCGGCCAGTTCGGAATCGGCTTCTACTCCACGTTCATGGTGGCCGACAAGGTCACCCTCGTGACCCGGCGCGCGGGCGAGGACGCCGCGACTCGCTGGGAGTCCAGCGGTGAAGGCACGTACACCATCGAGGAGGTGTCCGACGCGCCTCAGGGCAGCGCCGTGACCCTGCACCTCAAGCCGGCCGACGACGACGATCACCTCTACGACTACACGTCCGAGCACAAGATCCGTGAACTGGTGAAGCGGTACTCGGACTTCATCGCGTGGCCCATCCGCATGCAGGTCGAGAAGACCACCGGCGAGGGCGACGACGCCACGACGGTGCTCGAGGACGAGACCGTCAACTCGATGAAGGCGCTGTGGACGCGGTCGAAGGACGAGGTCTCCGACGAGGAGTACACCGAGTTCTACCGTCACGTCAGCCACGCCTGGGACGAGCCGCTCGAGGTCATCCCCATGAAGGCCGAGGGCACCTTCGAGTACCAGGCCCTGCTCTTCATTCCGTCGCGTGCGCCGTTCGACCTCTTCATGCGGGAGTCGAAGATCGGCATCCAGCTGTACGTGAAGCGCGTGTTCATCATGGACGACTGCGAGGAACTCGTCCCCGAGTACCTGCGCTTCGTCAAGGGTGTCGTCGACGCAGCCGATCTGTCGCTCAACGTCTCTCGTGAGATCCTGCAGCAGGACCGCCAGATCCGCGCGATCCGTCGCCGCCTGACCAAGAAGGTGCTGAGCACCGTCAAGGACCTGCAGGCGAACGAGCCGGAGAAGTACAGCACGTTCTGGGGTGAATTCGGCCGTGCCCTCAAGGAAGGGCTGCTGTCCGACCACGACAACCAGGAGACCATCCTCGGGCTGTCGTCCTTCGCGACGACGCAGAGCGACGAGAAGCCGACCACGTTGGCGGAGTACGTCTCTCGCATGAAGGACGGCCAGGACGCGATCTACTACATGACCGGCGAGTCGCGTCAGCAGGTGGAGAACTCCCCGCACATGGAGGCGTTCACCGCCAAGGGGCTCGAGGTGCTGATTCTCACCGACGCCGTCGACGAGATGTGGACCGGGTCCGTTCCCGAGTTCGACGGGAAGCCGTTCCGCTCCATCGCCAAGGGTGCCGTCGATCTGGGTGACGACGAGGCCGAATCCGAGGAGAAGGATGCGCAGAAGGCCCGGTTCGCCGACCTCACCACGTGGATGGCCGAGACGCTGTCCGACGACGTCAAGGAGGTCCGCCTGTCCTCACGCCTGACCACCTCACCCGCGTGCATCGTCGGCGACGACTTCTCTCTGAGCCCGCAGCTCGAGAAGATGTACCGCGCCTCCGGCCAGCCGGTCCCCAAGACCAAGCGCATTCTCGAGCTCAATCCGGACCACGCACTGGTCACCGCGCTGGAGAAGGCTCACGCGGAGAAGAAGGACGAGATGGCGCTGGCCGAGACGGCCAAGCTGCTGTACGGGACGGCCCTGCTCGCCGAGGGTGGCGAGCTGGACGACCCGGCGTCGTTCGCGAAGTTGTTGGCGGAGAGGCTGACACGCACGATGTGACCTGAGGACATATGCCCACCCGTAGGGTGGGCGTATGTCGGGGGACGTGGTCGTGGTCGGGGCGGGACTCAGCGGGTTGGTGGCAGCACTCGACCTGACCAGGGCGGGGCGCTCGGTCACCGTCCTCGAGGCCGCCGACCGGATCGGCGGCAAGGTCCTCACCGTCGACACGGACGGTCACCACGTCGATCACGGCGCCCACTGGATCGGCGGTGATCAAACCGCCGTGCTCGCACTTGCCGCCGAGTTCGGTGTCGACACAGCTCCCGAACCGCGACGGCGACGCGGTGCGGACGAGGTGTTTGCTGCCGACGGCCGCGTCCACCGCTATCACGGTCAGGTGCCGCGCATCCCCGTCCGCCAATGGCTTCCCGTCGGTTCGGGTATCGCGCGCCTCGACCTGGCGGTCCGCACCGTCGACCGCGCGGTGCCGCTGCTGTCGTCCTGGCGGCCCGGAGATCACGAGATGTCCGACGTTCTCGCGCGCCGGATGTTTCCCTCCGCGTACGGCCGCGACATCCTCACGTGCTTCTTCCGCTTGATCTTCGGCGCCGACCCCGACGAGGTTCCCGCCCGCGCCGCACTCGAGTACCTGCGCGCGGCCGGCAGCCTGCGGGCGATCGCCGAGGTGCGTGACGGAGCGCAGGAACGCTACTTCGTGGACGGCACCGCATCGCTGATCTCGGCTGTCGCACAGCAGCTCTCCACCCCGCCGGAGACGTCTCGACCGGTCACCGCGATCCGGCCGGACACCTCCGGAGTCGACGTGGTCACCGCGGCCGGGACCGTCCGCGCATCGTCGGTGGTTCTCGCTGTTCCCCTCCCCCGCGCCGCCGACATCGACGGCGCACTCCCCGCCGGACCAGGGGACCGGATGCGCACCTCTCACATGGGCGAGTACGCGAAGACCATCGTCGTGTACGACAGTCCGTGGTGGCGCGAGAACGGACTCACCGGAACGGCGCTCGACGTCGACGGCCCGGTCCAGATGATCGTCGACGGCAACGCCGGCGGGGATGCGCCCGGCATTCTGGTCGCCTTCAGCGGCGGCCGAGCCGCGGCTGACCTGTTCTCCCGCACCGATCGTCGTGACATCGTCGTCGACGAGTTGGCGCGGCTGTTCGGGCCGCGGGCGCGGTCGCCTCGTCGTGTCGACGACATCACCTGGTCGGCGCAACCCTGGCTGGGTGGGGCGCCCACCGCGATCCCACCGTACGGAGGCGTCTTTCATCATCAGGACCTGACCACGGACCGCGTGCACTGGGCGGGAACGGATCTGGCCGATCGCTGGCCCGGCTATCTCGACGGGGCCGTGCGCTCGGGTCGGCGAGCGGCACGCGAGATCCTGGCTACGGCTCGAGGTGGGACCGAGTGAGATCGGGCAGTCGCCGCGGGGCCGCGAGCCGCCGCAGAGCCGGTGCCACCGGTCGGCCTCGGAGCAGCCCCTCGGTGGTGCCCGCCTCGAGAGCCTTCCGGTAGACGAGGACCGCCTCCCGCACAGCATCGACCGTCTGGTCGACGTCCGCGTCCGTGTGCGCCGCGGACACGACGAACGACTGACCGAGGACACCGCGCGAGAGCATCTCCTGCAGGAAGAGAGTCCGGTAGGCCTGCGAGGGAACCCCGCCGGCGTCCGCGGTGGCGAACACCAGGCAGCTGGGGCGTCCGAGAACCCGAAGGTGTTCCGCGATACCGGCCTCGGCTGCCACCTCGGTCACGGCGTCACGTAACCGAGCGCCGGCGCGCTCCATCGCGCCCACGGGGTCCTCCGTCTCGTATGCCCGGACGACAGCGCGAAACGCGGCGAGCCCCGTCGTCTCCGGCCCGTGTGTCGTCGACAGCAGGAAGACTCGGTCGGAGTCCGTGCGCAGACCGCCGAGCTCCATCAGGTCGCGCCGACCGGCGAGCGCGGACACCGGGAGTCCGTTGCCCATGGCCTTGCCCCAGCACGACAGATCGGGAGTCACGCCGTACACACCCTGCGCGCCCGCGGACGACCACCGGAACCCGGTGATCATCTCGTCGAACACGAGAACGGTCCCGTGTCGATCACAGGCTGCACGGACGGCCTCGAGGTACCCCGGCGACGGCTCGGCCAGCGCACCGGCTGCCTCCATGACGACGCACGCGATGTCGTGATCGGCCAGGATCCGTTCCAGGGCAGGGGCGTCGTCGAACGGGAACCTATGTACCGCACCGGGCGAGATTCCTGCGTTCATCTCCGTCGTCCCGATGAACCAGTCGTCGACGGAGAAGAACGGCTGCGCACAGACCGCGATCTCGGTGCGCCCGGTGACCGCGCGCGACAGTCGGACCGCCGCAGTGGTCGCGTCGGAGCCGTTCTTCGCGAACTTCACCATCTCCGCGGTGGGAACGGTCCTCAGGAAGTCTTCTGCCGCGAGCACTTCGAGCTCGGTCGGCCGCGAGAAGTTGGTTCCCCGAGCGACCGCGTCCGCCACGGCGTCGACCACTGGGCGGTACCCGTGCCCGAGCGTCACCGAGCGCAGCCCACTCCCGTACTCGACGTACTCGTTGTCGTCGACGTCCCACACGCGGGCGCCGACTCCATGCGTGAGGATCGGGGTGAGGTGCTCCGGGTACTGATCCGAACCCCGTGCGTACGTGTGGCTTCCACCGGGGACGAGGCGGTGCAGACGTTCCTGGAGTTCCGAGGATCTCTCGTGTGTCATCGCGTGGCCTCTCGGCGATCGTCGTGGGAGGAAATGGTGTCGTCGGGGTGGTCCGACTCGCGCCGCAGGACGGTCCGCGCGGTCGTGGCGACGAACCACAGCGCCACCGCCCACTCGGAGACGAGCACCCCGACGACCATGGTCACGACCGATCCGGTGACCGAGGTGATCAGCAGAGCCGACGCCGCGAGGGTGACGCCGAGGACGGCGCCGCTGAGCACCGTCGACGTCCGACCCTGCGCCGGGAGCACGGCGGTGGTGACGTAGGACGTGAGCGTGGTGGCAGGGAGGATCCAGGCGAGGATGCGCAACAGGTCCGTCGCCTCGGCGAACTCGGTGCCGTAGACGATTCGGATCACCAGGGGGGCCACGAGCGTCAGCCCCGCCGCGGCGACGACCGCGAGTGCGAGACATCCTGCCGCACCCTGCATCGTCCGCGCCCGGAAGGCCTGGCCGTCCCGGATCCGAGTCATCCGCGGGAGCAGCGCGAACCCGATCGGATCGAGGACCGATTGTCCCGCTCGGACCAGCCGGTCCGCGGCCGAGAACAGGCCCAGGGAGACCGCGTCGAGCACCGTGGAGTACGCCGCCGCGCCGCCCTGTCCGTAACCGGTCAGCAGGAGCCGCGAGGCGAGCACCGGTGCCGCCGTCCTCAGAATCTCACCGACCCGCCACGAGGGGACGAGGCGACCGAAGTGTCGGTCGGCGTCCACACCGGTGACGATCACGGTGACGATCGACGAGCCGCCCAGACACGCCAGCGCGACCTCGGGCGTCGGGAACTGCGGCAGCAGGACGACCAGCGCCACCAGGTATGCCACACGTCCGGCGGCCTGGTACGCGGTGGAGGCACCGAAGCGACCACGACCGATCAGCAGCCAGTCCTCCGACAGTGACCAGATGCCCCCGGCGACCGCGCCGAGCAGGATCATCCGCGCGGCACCCTCCACACCGAGGGCCCACCCGAGGAGCGCCGCGACGACCAGCACGGCGAAGAGGCCGGATCGCACCACCGCGTACGCGCCACGCACCTGCGTGATGTCGGGGTCGTCGACGCGCGCAGCGAAGTACTGAGTGGCCCCCAGATCGACGAGGACCGAGCCGAGGAAGTACGCCGACATCCCCACCGCGACGAGCCCGACTCCCTCGGTTCCGAGGAGCCGGGCTGTCAGCGGCAGGGTGACGAGCGTGACGAGGAACTGACCGTAGGTGCCGAAGCCCACGAGCAGGACGTCCCGGGCGAGCCGCAGCATCAGCGCCGCTGAACGCGGTGAGCCACGTCGCCGGCACGCGCGCGCAACCGGGTGAGCACAGCGCCGAGAATGCGTCCGTCTCCGGCGAGGACGTCGCCGGTGGACACCAGAGCGGGGAGTTCGCGTGCGAGACGGTGATGCAGCCGGACCGACTCGCTGAGCTTGCTGTAGCTCGACGTCCGGCTGCACAGGTTGAAAGTCGAGTCGCGCCACGCCGCGTCGACGGTGGAGACGCCGTGGAAGTCCCCGTGGGCACCCATCCGGGCGAACAGATCCACGTCCATCGGGAACACCAGGTCGCCGCGGAAACCGCCCACCCGGTCGAACAGGTCGCGGCGGAAGGTGGTGGCCGCCGTCGGCCCGAACTCGGCGGGACCGCGGCGCACGATGATGCCCGCGAGGTCCTTGCCCGGTCGTCGACCGAGCAGACCGGGGAGGCCGAGCCCGGTCTCCTTCACCGACCCCTGTTCGTCGATCACCTCGAACTTGGACGAGACCACCGCGACCCCGGGATCGTCGAGTACGGCCCGCTGACCGGCCAGCGCACCGGGACGGAGCACGTCGTCGGCGCACACCACCTTGACGAGCCGGCCCGTCGAGGCCCGCACGGCCGCGTTCCAGTTGTCCCCGATGGCGAGCACCCGGTCGTTCCGCACGATTCGGACGCGCTCGTCGTGGAAGGAGCGGGCGATGTCGCCGGTCGCGTCGGTGCTGGCGTTGTCGAGCACCAGGACCTCCATGTCCTCGTCCTGGTCCAGGACGGAGGCCAGTGTGGTCTCCAGGGTGCGCGCGGCCTCGTAGGCCGGGATACACACCGAGAGCGGAGCGGTCATGAGCGGAGTCCTTCCGTGGCCGAGTTCAGATCGACGAACGACATCTCCGGATGCGCCGCAGCGACTTCCGGGAGGAGATCCGG
The DNA here is from genome assembly GCF_017832185.1 of Rhodococcus sp. PvP016. Classification (NCBI taxonomy): domain Bacteria; kingdom Bacillati; phylum Actinomycetota; class Actinomycetes; order Mycobacteriales; family Nocardiaceae; genus Rhodococcus; species Rhodococcus sp. PvP016. The sequence goes on from NZ_JAFIBH010000001.1 coordinate 423,063, forward strand.
AACAGTCACCACCACCCGGTCGGGACGGTGGGCGTACAGCCAGTCCGGGCCGACGATGGGAACGTCCGTTCCCGGCATGCGGCGGCCCCATTTCGCCGGGGACGCATCGACGACCGCGCCGACCACCTCCGTGGTCACCCCCGCCATCGCGAACAGAGCGACCGCGCGTGACGCCGCACCGTACGCGGCGAGCGTCACACCTGCGCGAGACGACGCGCCGAGTGTCGCCCGCACCGCCTCGACCTCCGCGACGGCGGCTGCTCCGAGGGTCGACACGACGGCGGGGTCGGTGACGGCGGCGACAGCCTCGGCGTCCCGCACACGTCGTGCCGTCACCAGGTCGTCCTCCCACACCGGGAGGCGCACCGAGTCGTCACGCATCGCCGAGACCAGCAGAGTCCCGCCGTAGAGGTCCGACTCCCAACACCCGGTGGGCAGGAGCCCGGTTGCCCGCAGGGCGGTCTCGAGCGCGGTCGACGACCAGTAGGCGAAGTGTCCGTGGCGCAGCGCCGTCCACTGGCGCTCCCGCACGATGGTGGCGAAGGAGTGGATCTGCAGCACCAGCACGCCGCCGTCGCGGAGCAGCGCCCGACGTTCACGCAGGGCGGCCGCCTGGTCCGGCTCGTGCATCAGTCCGAAACCGTCGACGACGAGGTCGGCGGGGCGTGAACCTGCCACGGCCGGAGCGGCATCGGTGATGCCGCGCGATCGCACATCGGGGATCCAGGACCCACCGTGGGGGCTTCCGTACTCGCGGACGACGGCGCCGTCGGGGAGCCACCCGCGTCGCGCGATCTCGTCCATCGCCCGAGACGCCGCCCGCGTCAACGCCTCCGGTTCCACTCCCCGCGGTTCGTCCGCACGGGTGTCGTCGTCCAGGAGCTGCGCGAGACCGCACGTCGTGCACAGGCCCATCGCGAGAGCGTGCATCTCGTCGCCCTCGGGAGAGGACTCGGCCGGCGGGAAGCTGTCCGCGGCCGGCACGAGACCGAGATCGAGCACGGTGGTCACCGTCGCCGAGTTGCACGCTCTGCACGAACTCATGCGATTCTCCGGCTCGTCGCACGCCGGGAGCACCCGTCGGAGAGACTGGACTCATGCGCGTCCAGACCACACCTCTGCGAGATGTCCTGCTGTTCCTGCCGACCCCGCATCGGGACGACCGCGGCTTCTTCACGAGGACGTTCGACACCGAGATCTTCGACGCGGCGATCGCCGAGCACACGACACTCTCGACGCGGGCCGCCGATTTCCGTCAGGATTCCCAGTCGCGTTCCGCTGCCGGGGTTCTGCGCGGTCTGCACGGCCGGGGTGGCCGCGGCGAGGCCAAGTTGGTGCGGTGCGCCCGTGGCGCCGTCCAGGACGTCCTGGTGGACACTCGGACGGAGTCGCCCACCTTCGGTGAGTGGTTCGACGTCGTGCTCGACGACGTGGAGTGCGCGCACCTGTTCGTGCCCCCCGGTTTCCTGCACGGCTTCCTCACCCTCGGCGAGACCGCAGACGTGTGCTACCGGATCGACCGTCCGCACGAACCCTCCGAGGACGTGGGCGTCCGGTGGGACGACGCGGATCTGGCGATCCGCTGGCGCGGGACGCCGAACATCGTGAGCGACCGGGACGCGGCGGCACGCTCCTGGCGAGACCTCGTCGCCGGCGGGTGATCTCTCACGCACTGCCGACACCCACCCGCGTCCTGCGGAGGTTCTCGTCGATCGCGCCGGTCCGCTGGAGCTCGGTGACGCGGGCGAGACGCGTGAAGCGCTGCGCCAGTGCGTCCGCGGTGAGACCGTGGCGGGCGTAGGCGGCGAACAGTTCCTCCGCACCGGCTCGAACACTCCACTCGGGGACGAAGGCGGGCAGCACCTCTCGCGCCGCGGAGAAGTCGACGCGGTAGGACCGAGGGTCGGCCCCGTATTCTCCGGTGACCACCACCTCCGCGCCCGTCACGTCGGCGACCGTCTCGGCGATGTCGCGCACCGTGACGTTGTTCGCCTCGGTGCCGATGTTCAACGCGCGGTTCCGAATTCGATCGACCGGCGCCTCGAGTGCGGCCGCGAAGGCGTGCGCGATGTCCCGCGCGTGCACGAGAGGGCGCCACGGCGTGCCGTCGGACTTGACGACGATGCGTCCGGTGAGGAACGCCGACGCCGTGAGATCGTTGACCACGATGTCCGCCCGCAGCCGCGGTGAGTAACCGAAGGCCGTGGCGTTACGGAGAAACACCGGCGCGAAGCTGTCGTCCGCCATGGCCGCGACGTCGTCCTCGACGCGTACCTTGCTCACGGCGTAGGGGGTGAGGGGTCTCAGTACCGCATCCTCCGTGACTGCGTCCTGACCGGCGGCGCCGTAGACCGAACAGGTGGACGCGTACAGGAACCGGCCCACCCCCGCATCCTTCGCGGCACGTGCGAGACGCACGGAGGCATGGTGATTGATGTCGTGCGTGATCTCCGGCGCCAGCGTGCCGAGCGGATCGTTCGACAGTGCGGCGAGGTGAATCACCGCGTCGAAGCCCGCGAGATCGGCGGCGACGACATCGCGCAGATCCGTTGCCAGAGTGACCGGATCCACGAGAGCGTCACCGAGCACGCAGTCGGCGAACAGGCCACTGTCGAGGCCCACCACGGTGTGACCACACTCCTGCAGGAGGGGAACCATGACGGTGCCGAGGTAACCCTGGTGTCCGGTGACGAGTACACGCATGCTGTTCACGACCCTTTCGTCTGTGGTGTCGGACGGTCCGACGGCCGGTGCCCGGTGTGCAGAATCATCTTCTCGACGACGAACGCCTCCGCATATCTGCTGCGGCACTGCACACCTCGCACGCGCGCCAGACCGAGGAAGGTCTCGGCGTCGTACCAGTCATGGTGATGCTGCGACGGGTAGTGGAGCGACAACAGTTCCGCTTTACGCTCGGCCACGGCGTCGTCGAGCGGATGATAGAGGCCGGGCGTCGGAAGATCGGACTCCCATTTGACGATCTCGTATCCCAGAATCAGGTGATCGCGGAACACGGTTGGTACCGACTCCGCCAGCAGCCGGTGATCCTGGTGCGCATCGCGGCGCTGCGGCGCGAGGACGATGTCGGGTTCGCAGGTGCGGCGGAACGTCTCGAGGCCCTCCTTGACGGCGCTCCAGTGATCCGGGGTGCGGCCGTCGGGAATGTCGAGCACGGTGAGCGAGAGCGGACCGTCGGAACAGAAGTCCGACAGCGCTTTCCGTTCCTCGGCCTCTCGATCGGTGCCCCCGCCCGTCAGCACGAGAGCGTGCACCTGGACGTCTCCCGCCCGGGTGAGGTCGAGGAGCGTCCCTCCGGCGCCGATGGCGATGTCGTCGGGGTGCGCCCCGACGACGGCCACCGAGCGGACACGACCGGGGGACAGACCGATCATGCGACGACGCTCGACAATTCGGGCCGGTCCTGTGCGCCCTCCCACACCGCCCACGGGCGGATGCCGCGGCCGTAGTCGTTGTCCAGTTCCGCGCGTTCCTTGAAGGTGTCGGCAGGCTTCCAGAATCCCTCGTGCCGGTATCCGAACAGCTCGCCGCGACCTGCCAGCGCCATGCAGGCATCGCCGACCAGATCACCGCCCTCGGGAATGTGGTCGAAGACTTCCTGGCTGAGGACGAAGTAGCCGCCGTTCTCCCAGATCGGGAAACGGCTGACCGGAACGATGTCCTTGATCTCGCCGGTCTCGGACACGTCGACGCAGTGGAAGCTCGACTGCGGCGGCACCACCAGCATGGACGCCACGGCGCCCGACTCGTGGTAGCGCTCGATCATCGTGTCCAACGGGGCGTCCGTCAACACGTCGGAGTAGTTGGCGAGGAAGTACCGATCGCCGTCCAGGTGGTCACGGACGCGCCGCAACCTCTCGCCGATGGGCGACTCGACACCGGTGTCCACGAACGTGATCGACCAGTCGCTCATGTCCGTGCTCAGCAACTCGACCTTGCCGTCGCGCATGACGAAGTCGTTGGACTGCTCCTCGTGATAGTCCAGGAAGAACTGCTTGATCGCTGCCGCGCCGTAACCGAGGCACAGCACGAAGTCCTTGTGCCCGTAGTGGGCGTAGTACTTCATGATGTGCCAGAGGAGCGGACGGGGCCCGACCATCTGGAGGGGCTTCGGGATGTCGTCGTTGCGGTCGTTGCGCATGCGCATTCCGTAACCGCCACAGAACAGTACGACCTTCATGCCAGAGCCTCCGATGTGTCGAGCCGCCCGATGTCGGCGGTGTGGAGAACGGGGAGTGGGAACACGACGCGCCCACCCCACTCGGCGACGTAGCTCAGCTGCTCGGTGAGCTCGCTCTCGAGATTCCACGGCAGGACCAGGACCACGTCCGGACTATCCGCCGCGATGCGATCGGGATGGTGCACCGGGATTCGCGTTCCCGGGGTGAACCGACCGTGCTTGTAGGGATTGCGATCGACGGTGTACTCCAGCAGGTCCGTTCGGATTCCGCAGTAGTTGAGCAGGGTGTTGCCCTTGCCCGGCGCGCCGTAGCCGACCACTCGTTCACCCCGCCGACGACAGTCGAGGAGGAACTCGAGCAACGTCGCTCGGACCCCACGCGCCGCCTTCTCGAGCCCGCGGTAGCCGACCACGTGATGCAGTCCCGCGCGCTGCTCGGCCGCGAGCAGGTCGAGCGTGCGCTCGCTGGGCGGGCCGGCGTTCGCGGACGGGGTCGCCCAGATCCGGACGGAACCACCGTGGGTGGGCAGTTCCTCGACGTCCACGACGGTCAGGTCGCCCTTGGCGAGCGCCCTCGTCGCCGTCAGGACCGTCCAGTACTGGAAGTGCTCGTGGTAGACCGTGTCGAACTGCGCGTCGGCCACCAGGTGGAGGGCGTGGTGCACCTCGATGCTGACCATGCCGTGGTCCGACACCAGCGTGCGCAGCCCCTCGGTGAACCCCGCGACGTCCGGAATGTGGGCGTACACGTTGTTCGCGACCACCAGATCAGCCGGGCCGTGCGCGGCACGCACCCGCGCCGCGGTCGACGGATCGAGGAACGCGGTCTCCGTCGGAACGCCGGATTCACGCGCTGCCGCACCGACGTTCACGCTCGGCTCGATGCCGAGGCACCGGATCCCGGCGTCCACGACGTGCTGCAGGAGGTAGCCGTCGTTGCTCGCCACCTCGACCACGAACGACTCGTCGGACAGATCCAGGCGGCGCACGGACTCCTGCACGAATGTCCGGGCATGGTCGACCCAGCTGCTCGAGAACGACGAGAAGTACGCGTACTCGGTGAACGTCTCGGCCGGCGACACCAGAGCCGGAATCTGCAGTAGCAGGCACTCTCGGCAGAGTCGCAGGTGCAGGGGGTAGGTGGGCTCCGGATCGTCGAGTTGCGCTGCGGTGAGGAACGATTCGCACGGCGGTGTCGCGCCCAGGTCGAGGACACTCTCGAGGTCGGCGGATCCGCAGAGACGGCAGTGCATGAGCATTCCTCACTGGCAGGCCGCGCGTCCGTCTCGGGCCCCGACGACGGGATGGACCGGACGCACTGCTTGTACGATTTGCACGTATTCTGCCACAGAAAAAGACTCTATGCCGGTTTCAGGCCCCAAATCATTCGGTCGATCTACATCCGGCCACGGCGCGAATTGGTGAGAACACACAGCTCACAGGGGACGATCCGGTCACTCCTCGGGTTCGGTGAGCCCCGCCCGCTCGTCACGCTCGGCCCACTCGATCAGCGGGGCGATCGAGTACACGGCATCGTCGATTCCTGCGTGCAGATCACCGAGGTCCGCGAATCGGGACGGCACCGTGTACATGGTGAGGTCCCGCGGCTCCACGTCGGCGATCTCGTCCCACGTGATGGGCGTCGACACCGTCGCGTCCTGATTGCCGCGCACGGAGTACGCGCTGGCGATGGTGTGGTCACGGGCGTTCTGGTTGTAGTCGACGAACAGCTTCGTCGGGTCGCGGTCCTTGCGCCACCACGTCGTGGTCACGTCGTCCGGCACGCGCCGTTCCACCTCCCGGGCGAACGCCAGTGCGGCCCTGCGGACATCGGCGAAGCTCTGCTCGGGTGCGATCCGCACGTACACGTGCAACCCGTTGCCACCCGACGTCTTCGGCCACCCGACGGCACCGAGTTCGTCGAGCACCTCGCGCGCCACCGCCGCCACCCGGCGCACCCTGCCGAAGGAGCAGTCCGGCATCGGATCCAGGTCGATGCGCCACTCGTCCGGACTCTCCACGTCGGCACGTCGGCTGTTCCACGGATGGAACTCCACCGTCGACATCTGCACGGCCCAGATGACGTGCGCCAGTTCGGTGACGCAGAGTTCGTCGGCGGTGCGGTTGTAGCGCGGGAAGGTGACCCGCACCGTCTCCATCCAGTCCGGAGCGCCTTTCGGCAACCGCTTCTGGTGCACCTTCTCCCCGGCGAGACCGTCGGGGAACCGGTGCATCATGCAGGGCCGCTCCCGCAGCGCGCGCACGATGCCGTCGCCGACCGACAGGTAGTACTCGACGAGATCACGCTTGGTGGCGCCGCTCGCCGGGAAGTACACGCGGTCGGGATTGGACACCCGCACCGTGCGTCCGCTGACCTCGAGTTCGATCGCCGGTGACGTGGCTGCCATGACGCGATACTAGTGCGGGCCGAGGGGGTACACAGGAACACGTAGGAGTTTCGTACGAGCGAAGGAGCACCCCTTGATCTTCATCACCGCCAAGTTCCGAGTGAAGGCAGAACACGCGGACGACTGGCCCGAGATCTCTCGGGCCTTCACCGAGGCCTGCCAGGCGGAAGAGGGATGCCTCTGGTACTTCTGGTCGCGCACACTCGCCGATCCCACCGAGTACGTGCTGGTCGAAGCATTCCGCGACCCGGATGCCGGTGCGGCACACGTACAGTCGGACCATTTCAAGCAGGCACAGAAGGACCTCCCGCCCTACCTGCAGGAGACGCCGAAGATCGTCAGCACCGAGGTCGAGGGCACCGACTGGTCGGAGCTCGGCGAGCTCGCGGTCTAGTTCCGCGCGGCCACGATCTCGGCGAGCGTGCGGACGGCGTCGGCGAACACCCCGGGCAGTTCCTGCGGCGGGTTGTGGCCGGCGTCGACCGCACGCACGTCGACGAGATCCGTGAAGTGCGCGCCGTGATCGGGCGAGCTGTACAGCCCGGCGACCGTGTCCTCGGTTGGATCGAGTAGGACGGTCGGCACCGTGATCGACGGCTGCCCTGCGAGCGCGTCCTGTGTGGCCGCGTATCGCGGATCCCCCGGCGCGAGTCCGTACCGGTGCCGGTACGAGTGCACCGCGACGTCGACGAAGTCCGGGTTCTCGAACGATGGTGCGGTGGCGGCGAATTCGGAGTCCCCGAACCGCCACGTCGGCGACCAGTCGGTCCACAGCGTCTGCGCGATCTCGGCGCGGTAGGCGGCGAGACCGGCGCGACCCCGCTCGGAGTGCAGGTAGTACTGGTACCAGTACCGCTTCTCGAGGTGCGGCGGTGCCGGCGTCGCCACGGCACCCTCGATGTCCTGCACCAGGTAGCCGGACACGCTGACCAGACCCGACACCGACTCGGGCCACAGCGCCGCCACGGCGCATGCCGCGCGGCCACCCCAGTCGTAGCCGGCGACGATCGGGCGGTCGAGTGCCATCGCCCCGATGAGGTCGTGCAGATCGTGCGCCAACGCGGCCTGCTCTCCCGACCGCAGCGTGGTGTCCTCGACGAACCGCGTGGGCCCGAAGCCGCGCAGGTACGGCACCACCACGTCGGCACCCGTGTCCGCCAACAGTCGGGCGACGTCGTCGTAGGACCGGGTGTCGTACGGAAACCCGTGCAGCAACACGACCGGCGGACCGCTCGGGTCGCCGTACCGCTCGACGCCCACGTCGAGCACTCCTGCGCGCACCAGCTCCATGCTCGCCATCATGCCGTGCGTCGGTTGCTCGCGGACAGCACCAGGTCCGTGCAGTGGTCCACCAAGCGCTGCCGTTCCACCCCGATCTCGCCGTCGAGGTACGCCGTGAACAGGGCCGTCAGCGCCCCGACGACACCGGTGGCAGTCAGCAGGCGGTCGACGTCGTCCGACTCGGCGGGCAGAGCGTCGCCGATGAGCGCGACGAAGATCGGCATGGTGCGTCGCCCCCAGGTGCTCAGCGCCGGATCGGCGAACGGCGCCGACAACAGCACTCGGCCGTGTTCGGGACGGTCGATCATGAGCTCGACGAACGCGGTGACGGCGCGGCGTGCCCGCTCCTCCGGGCGGCGGGCCTGACCCACCGCGCGGACCAGTGCATCGCGCCCCTCCTCGGCCACGGCGGTGTACACCGTGCGGACGAACGAGTCGCGGTCGCCGAAGTTCTCGTAGAAGTAGCGCTCGGTCAACGACGCCCGCGAGCACACCGCCCGCACACTCACCGCGGGACCACCGACGGCTCCCAGTAGATCGATCCCGGCCGCGAGCAGCGCCGCGCGGCGCTGCTCGCGTCGCGCCTCGAGCGTGGTCACGTCGATGACACCTCACTGTTGACTGCCGTGCTCGCTCGACTCTACGGTGACAACATGCGTAGTCAGACGCTCGGCCCCGACTCCCTCACCTGGCGATGGTTCGGGGACTGGCGCGGGATCCTGCAGGGACCGTGGGCCGGCTCGATGCAGAACATGCACCCGGGTCTCGGCGCGGCCGTGAGCGAGCACTCGACGTTCGAGGTCGAACGCTGGGAGCGCGTCATGCGCTCGCTCTACCCCATCGGCGGCGTCGTGTTCGACGGTGACCGCGCACCCGAGACCGCGGAGCGGATCAGGCGCTACCACAACGACATCAGCGGACTCGATGCTCACGGGCGGCCGTACCACGCCCTCGATCCCGACATCTTCTACTGGGCACACGCCACGTTCTTCGTGGGCACCATGCTCACCGCCGAGTACTTCATGGGCGGCATCACCGAGGCCGAGCGCGAGCAGCTGTTCGACGAGCACCGACGGTGGTACGCCCTGTACGGCACAAGCATGCGCCCCGTGCCCGAGACGTGGTCCGACTTCCAGGCGTACTGGGACCGAATGTGCCGCACCGTGCTCGAGGACACCCCGGCCGCACGCCTGGTCCTCGACATGTCGTCCGTGCCGGTGCCGCCGTTCCTGCCGATACCCGAGTGGCTGTGGGCCCGGATGCGCCCGGTCGTCGACCGCACCTTCCGGCGCATCACCGTGGGGCTCTACGACCCGGCAATCCGAGACCTGTTGGGCTACAGGTGGACCGACCGAGACGAGCGCTGGCTGCGGCGCCTGGGCTTCCTGGTGAACGTGGCGTTCCGGGCCGTGCCGGCGCGGCGCCGCAAGCATCCGCGGGCGCGCGCCGGGCTGGACCGGGCCGCCGGCCGGATCCCCGTCACCGCCCCGCTGGTGGAGACCCCCGACCGCAACCTCCCGCCCCCGGGTCGTCGGCAGAACCCGCGGCACTACGTTCCCGGGCGCTGAGGAGCGTGCATTGTGGCCCACAAGTCGCACGAATCGATGGAATCCCGTCGATTCGTGTGACTTGTGGATGCTGAGGCACGGTTGTCCACAGGTGCGTTCCCACCCCTGGCGCCGCGGGTGCGTCCACGACCACACTCGACGGGTGGTCGTCCTGAGTCGAGCCGAGTTGCTGCGCAACGGAATCGGCAGAGGTGCCTTGTCGCGTCGCGTCAGGTCCGGCTCCCTGCACCGCCTGCTGCCCGCGGTCTACTCGACGACGCCGCCGAGCTACGAAGATCGGTGCCGTGCGGTCGTACTCTGGAAACCCGCCGCCGTCCTCAGCCACGACACCGCCGCTTGGCTGTGGGGCCTGCTCGAAGTGGAGCCCGTGACGGTGCACGCCACGGTGCCGCCGTCCGACTCCTACCGCGGCCCGGACTGGTCCGTGCTCCACCGGCGCCGGATCAGCACGGTCGTGTACCGAGACCTCCTACCCGTCGTGACGGCGGAGCAGTGCTTCGTCGACGTCGCGACGACCCTGGACACGGAGGCTCTGGAACGCTTCGTCGATCACGCACTCACGCGGCGCGTCCGATGGCGTGCGGTTGCGCAGGCCTGCGATGCGGCGCGGGGCATGCACGGTGTTCCTGCCGTGCGGGAACAGCTTCGACGCTGTTGTCCCCGCACGCTGTCCGAACCGGAACGACTGGTGGCAAGGGCGCTCGCTCGGCGCAACTTTCCCCTGGAGATCAACGGTGAAGTGGGCCCCTACTACGGAGATCTGGTCGACCGGCGAGGTCGAGTGATCGTCGAGATCGACGGCCGCGAGTTCCATATCGACCCGCACACGTTCACCCGAGACCGCGTACGCCAGAACGACCTCGTGTTGAGTGGGTGGCTGGTCCTGCGGTACTCGGTGGCGACCGTCATGGCGCAGACCGACGAGGTGGTGGACCAGATCGTCACAGAAGTCCGGCGCCGACGTCGAGCCCGTGCCTGACGTACCGCAACTCGCCCGGATCGACGGGATCCCGGTGATCCGGGCGAGTTGTGGACGCTGAGGCATCACCTACAGCCGCATCGACGCCACCACCTCCACGACGGCACCGTCGAACTGGTGCCCACCCCGCGGGTGTTCGACCACCCCAGCGTCGGGAAGCTGCGCGGAAGCCAGGGCCAGGTGGGAGAACGGCACCACGTCGTCGTCGCGGCAGTGGTGCAGGGTGAGCGACACCCCCGGCGGCACCGTCGGCCACTCGTACTGCGGGACGTCCCAGCCGGACGCGCTCCAGTCGGGCATCGCGAGCAACGTGGCCGCGGGAAACGGTACCGAGGCGAGCACGTGCAGCAGGACGGTGGCGCCGAAGGAGTGGGCGATCACGAGGTCGGGACTCGCCCCGAGGCTGCGGCGTATCTGCCCCGCCCACGCCTCGACGCTCATGTCGTCGCTCGGGATGCGGGGCATGTCGAGCGTCGCACCGAGCAGCGCGCCGAACTCCTCCGCCAGTGGCTCGTCGTCGTCCTCGCCGCCGGCGCCGTGGACGAACAGCAGTCGCGTCATACCGGTACCGACTCGACGGGGCACCGGAACTCACCGCGGAACGCCGAGAGCCGGCCACCCCGTGAGGGTGACCGGCTCTCGTGCGATCAGGGAGCGGGGACTCAGAAGTCCATGCCGCCCATGCCGCCGGTCGGATCGCCCGCGGGCGCTCCGGCCTTCTCCGGCTTGTCGGCGACGACGGCCTCGGTGGTGAGGAACAGAGCCGCGATCGACGCTGCGTTCTGCAGTGCCGAGCGGGTGACCTTGACCGGGTCGTTGATGCCGGCGGCGAGCAGGTCCTCGTACTCGTTGGTCGCGGCGTTGAGGCCGTGGCCGAGCGGGAGGTTGCGCACCTTCTCCGCGACGACGCCGGGCTCGAGGCCGGCGTTGAACGCGATCTGCTTCAGCGGTGCCTCGAGGGCGACGCGAACGATGTTCGCGCCGGTGGCCTCGTCGCCCGTGAGGTTCAGGTTCTCGAGTGCGGGAGCCGACTGCAGCAGCGCGACGCCACCACCGGCGACGATGCCCTCCTCGACAGCTGCCTTGGCGTTGCGCACGGCATCTTCGATGCGGTGCTTGCGCTCCTTGAGCTCGACCTCGGTGGCGGCACCGGCCTTGATGACTGCAACGCCACCGGCCAGCTTGGCCAGGCGCTCCTGCAGCTTCTCACGGTCGTAGTCCGAGTCGGAGTTCTCGATCTCGGAACGGATCTGCGAGACACGACCCGCGATGGCGTCGGCGTCGCCGGAGCCCTCGATGATGGTGGTCTCGTCCTTGGTCACGACGACCTTGCGAGCCTGGCCGAGCAGCTCGAGTCCGGCACCCTCGAGGGAGAGGCCGACCTCTTCGCTGATGACCTCGCCACCGGTGAGGATGGCGATGTCGGCGAGCTGCGCCTTGCGACGGTCACCGAAGCCCGGTGCCTTGACGGCGACGGACTTGAAGGTGCCGCGGATCTTGTTCACGACGAGGGTGGAGAGCGCTTCGCCCTCGACGTCCTCGGCGATGATGAGGAGCGGCTTGCCGGACTGGATGACCTTCTCCAGCAGGGGCAGCAGGTCCTTGACGGTGGAGACCTTCGAGCTGACGAGCAGGATGTACGCGTCCTCGAGGACGGCTTCCTGGCGCTCGGCGTCGGTGACGAAGTATCCCGAGATGTAGCCCTTGTCGAAGCGCATGCCCTCGGTGAGCTCGAGCTGCAGGCCGAAGGTGTTGGACTCCTCGACCGTGATGACGCCTTCCTTGCCGACCTTGTCCATGGCCTCGGCGATGAGCTCGCCGATGGACGCGTCGCCTGCGGAGATACCAGCGGTCGCAGCGATCTGCTCCTTGGTGTCGATCTCCTTGGCGGACTTCAGCAGGGACTCGGTGACAGCGGCGACGGCTGCCTCGATGCCGCGCTTGAGGCCGAGCGGGTTCGCGCCGGCTGCGACGTTGCGCAGGCCTTCGCGGACGAGTGCCTGAGCGAGAACGGTCGCGGTGGTGGTGCCGTCACCTGCGACGTCGTCGGTCTTCTTGGCGACCTCTTTGACCAGCTCTGCGCCGATCTTCTCGTACGGGTCCTCCAGCTCGATCTCCTTGGCGATGGACACACCATCGTTGGTGATCGTGGGGGCGCCCCACTTCTTCTCGAGTACGACGTTGCGACCCTTGGGGCCCAACGTCACCTTGACTGCGTCGGCGAGGCTGTTCAAGCCCCGTTCGAGGCCACGGCGTGCCTCTTCGTCGAACGCGATGATCTTGGCCATTGCGAAGTGATCCTCCGGATTGGGGTGACACACGAAGCGACCGCGGGTGGGTCGCTCCCTTTCCACATCCGGCCGAGTCGGTGCCCGCGACGGACGACCAGGGGTGTCGATGATTCCCGATCTCACCTCTTCGACCTGGCACTCACAGTACGCGAGTGCCAACCAGATTTCTAGCAGTCGAGGTGGTCGAGTGCAAGGTCGTCGTCGAACGGTCGTGATTCACACGGTGTTCACGTGCCGGAACGACGACCGACTCACGCGTGAGAAGAATGTGTGACGCGACCAGTTGTCGCCTGCCACAACAGAATCCACGCGAATCGGACATATCCACCCGCCCACCCCTGCGGACGAAAGGACCACATCGTGTCCGATGCAGTCGACACCGGTTACGACAACTCGGCGATGGCACACGAGGAGGAGGGCTACGACAAGGGCCTGAAACCTCGGCAACTGCAGATGATCGCCATCGGCGGCGCGATCGGCACCGGCCTGTTCCTCGGCGCGGGCGGCCGCCTCGAGTCCGCGGGCCCGGGCCTGTTCATCATCTACGCCGTCTGCGGCGTCTTCGTCTTCTTCATCCTCCGAGCGCTGGGCGAGCTGGTGCTCCACCGCCCGTCATCCGGATCGTTCGTCTCCTACGCCCGTGAGTTCTACGGCGAGAAGGCCGCCTACGCAGCCGGGTGGATGTACTTCCTCAACTGGGCGATGACGGCGATCGTCGACGTCACGGCCGTCGCGACGTACATGCACTACTGGGGCGCCTTCAAGGGCATCCCGCAGTGGACCATCGCCCTGATCGCGCTGGCCATCGTGCTCGCCGTGAACCTCGTGTCGGTGAAGTGGTTCGGCGAGATGGAGTTCTGGGCCGCCATGATCAAGGTCGCAGCGCTGGTGACCTTCCTGGTCGTCGGCACCGTCTTCCTCGCCGGTCGTTTCGACGTCGACGGCCAGTCGACCGGTTTCGGTGTCATCTCGGGCAACGGCGGCCTCTTCCCCACCGGGGCGTGGCCGCTGGTCATCGTCACGTCGGGTGTCGTCTTCGCCTACGCGGCCGTCGAGCTGGTCGGGACCGCGGCCGGCGAGACCGAGAACCCGGCGAAGGTGATGCCGCGGGCCATCAACTCCGTCATCGTCCGCATCGCACTGTTCTATGTGGGTTCGCTCGTCCTGTTGGCATTGCTGCTGCCGTACACGACGTACAAGTCGGGCGAGAGCCCCTTCGTCACGTTCTTCTCCCGCATCGGCATCGAGGGCGCCGGCACCATCATGAACATCGTCGTGGTCACCGCGGCGCTGTCCAGCCTCAACGCCGGCCTGTACTCCACGGGCCGGATCCTGCGGTCGATGGCCATGAACGGCAGCGCACCGTCGTTCACCGCCAAGATGAGCAAGAACGGCGTTCCGTTCGGCGGCATCCTGCTCACCGGCGCCCTGACCCTCCTCGGCGTCGCGCTCAACGCGTTCAAGCCCGGCGAGGCGTTCGAGATCGTGCTCAACATGTCGGCCCTGGGCATCATCGCCTCGTGGGCGACCATCGTGCTCTGCCAGCTGCAGCTCTACCGGTGGAGCCGCAAGGGCATCCTCGAACGGCCGTCGTTCCGGCTCTTCGGGGCGCCGTACACGAGTTACGCGACGCTCGCGTTCCTCGCCGCGGTGCTGGTCCTCATGGCGCTCGACGCGCCGATCGGGACGTGGACCGTCGCCACACTCGTCGTCATCGTGCCGATGCTCATCGGCGGCTGGTTCCTCGTCCGGGCCCGCGTCCTCAGCGTCGCCGAGGAACGGATGGGCTACACGGGCAATTACCCCGTCGTCGCGAACCGGCCGACGGATCCCGAGGCGCCGAGCAACTAGCGACGTCGGTACCAGCGCCGACCGGGCTCGGGTAGCGGGAAGGCCGGAGGCCGGTCGGGCTCGGGTGGCGTGTGGTCCCGCAGGGCCCGCGCCACCGCCACGCTCAGGTCGTGGCACGACCCGAACCGGTCCGCCGGCTCCTTGGCCATCGCACGCTGCACGACGGCGTCGAGGCGGGTCGGCAGGTCGGCCCGACGCGAGCTGACGGACGGCGGGGTCCGCCTCAGCTGGGCGTCCATGACGGCGAACGGAGTCGCGAGCGGGAACGGCGGCCGTCCCGTGAGCAGTTCGACGAGGGTGGCACCGAGCGCGTAGATGTCGGTGCGGGCGGTGAGCGTGTCGCCGCGCAGCAACTCGGGTGCCGCGTAGCCGATCGACGTCAGCACCGTCCCGTCGTCCGACACCAGCGGTGTCGGCGAGTTCGTCAGCCGGGCGATTCCCCAGTCCGACAGCAGGATCTGTTCCCGGTCGTCCGTGTCGGTCGAGAGCAGGACGTTGGCGGGCTTGACGTCCCGGTGCACGATGCCGAGGCCGTGCGCGTGATCGAGTGCGCTCGCCACGCCGTCGACGATGCGAGCGGCCCGGTGAACGTCCAGCGGTATCTGTCCGCGGGCGACGAGACGGGCGGCGCTGTATCCGTCGACGTGGCGCATCGACATCCACGGTCGACCGTGGAACTCGCCGTGATCGTGCGCCGCGACGATGTTCGGGTGCTGCAGCAGCGAGCCGATCCGCACCTCGGTCTCGAACGCGTCTCGCGGAGCGTCCGCACGCAGGATCTTCAGGGTCTCCGGCGGTGCCGATCCACGTCTGGCGAGATACACCTCGGCGGTGCCGCCGTGACCGAGCAGTCTCTCGACGCGGAACCCCGCGAACTCGGATCCCGGCCGCAGGACCACTACCGACCGATCTCCAGCACCGTCGGCAGGTCCGCGACGGAGTCGACGACGAACGCCGGTTGCATCGCGTACTGGTCGCGCGCGTGCCGGTCGAGGCGTTCCTGTCGGAACTTGCCCGTGCGGACCAACATGCCGCGCATGCCGACGACCTGGGCGGCGAGCACGTCGTTGTCGAGATCGTCCCCGACCATCACCACGAGGTCGGGATCGACGCCCATGCGTTCCGCCGACGTCTGGAAGCCGAGCGGCGCCGGCTTGCCGACGGCCGTCGCCGTGCGGCCGGACGCCGATTCCATGCCCGTCAGATACATGCCCGTGTCGATGCGCAGCCCCTCGGCCGTGGTCCACATGAGGCTGCGGTGCATCGCGACGACGGGCACGCCCTGGCACATCCAGTCGTAGACCCGGCTGAGCGCCTCGTGGGTGAACTGCTCGCCGGCGCCGCCGAGCACCACCACGTCCGGATCGCTGTCGACCCACTCCACACCGGGCAGATCGTCGGCGATCCTACCGCTGTTGAGGAGGACGCACCGCGCTCCGGGGTACCGCGTGCGCAGGTGGTCAGCGGTGAGAGTGGCCGCGGTGACGATCTCGTCGGCGTGCACCTCGATGCCCGCGTCGGTGAGCGCCTCGGAGATCTGCTCCCGTGTCTTCGACGTCGTGTTGGTCAGGAACGCGCACGCCACGTCGTTGCTGCGCAGCGTGCTCACCGTCTCCGCGGCCCCGGGTACGGGACGCCAACTGGTCATGAGCACACCGTCGATATCGAACAGCACCCCACCGATCGGACTCATGCGACGAGCCTAGTGCCGCTACGGGTTCGGGGCAGGATGGGCGGGTTCGACGTTCTCGGCCGGCCCCAGCGCCGCCGCCTGCAGTCCGTAGCCGCCCATACCGACGACAGTGCCGATCCACCACAGAGGCTCGCGGACCAGCGTGGTGATGGGTCCCAGCCGACCGACGGCGCAGAGCACCGCCAGCACGGTGGCGTTCACGACGGTTACAGACCGGCGATGCAGGACCGCCCGGTCGAGAGGTCGAGAGCGAAGGAGTTGAGACCGGCGCAGTTCACACCCGTGACCGTGCTGGCCGTGGCGCCGCCGCCGTAGCCGGCGATGGCGACCGAGGTGGCACCGTTCGTGGCGAAGGACTGCGAGATGCCGCCACCGAGGGAGTACGAGTACGAGGTACCCGCTCCCAGAACGGCACTCAGCGCGGTGCCGAAGCCGGTGGCGTTCGACGTCGAGCGCCCGCCGTCGGCGACGCTCACCGCGGTGCCACTCTCGGACGCCGACGACGTGGCGACGCCTGCGCCGGTGGCCTTGGCTCCGCAGCTGGCCGTGTCGCTCACCTGGATGTCGTTGGCCGCGGGCGGGGACACGCAGGTGACCGGGGCCGCGGACGCCACCCCGGTACCGAGGATCGCCCCTGCGGCGATGGTGGCGCCGACAGCGACGGATGCGCCGAGTCGCGTTGCACGAGAGGAACTTCGATCCGAGCGCGTAGCGTTGGAGAAGAAGGACGGGGTGGGGATGAACGACACGGACGGCTCCTGAGGCTGTGCGAGAGAATGCATCGTGCAATGCACCGCAGACCTTACCGCCCGCTCGTCCCTACCGGCGGGTAACTCCATAACGATTCGATGTTGGGTTCAGCGGACGTGGCGCTGCCAGTCCCAGGGGACCCGAGACGACGGTCCGGGTACCGTCTGGTCCATCGGATGGTGATGCGGCGCAGCGAGTTCGGGCCCGTCGAAGCCCTCCTCGGTGACGTAGTTCCAGAACCACGTCTCGCCGGGTTCGAACGACTGCACGACGGGATGACCGCTGGTCACGGCGTGGGCACTCGCGTGCTGCGACGGTGAGGAGTCACAGCATCCGACGTGGCCGCACTGAGCGCACCGACGCAGATGCACCCACCACCCGTCGGTGGCGTCGCACTCCACGCAGCCCGCACCACTGGGCGGTACCGCGGTGTCGATTCCGTTCGTGCTCATCCGACTTCCTCCTCTGCGGTCGGCATCGGCGCCCCGGCCGGGCCGTCGATCGGTATCCGCACCTGAAACCGGGTGTCTCCCGGCTCCGACAGCAACCGGAGGTCGCCGCCGTGCTTCTTCACCACGATCCGCCACGAGATGTCGAGACCCAGTCCGGTGCCCTCACCCACCGGCTTGGTGGTGAAGAACGGTTCGAAGATGCGGGACCGGATCGCCTCGGGCACCCCCGGGCCGGTGTCCCCGATCTCGATCAGAGCCGTGTCGTTCTCCCGCGCGGTGCGCAGGGTGAGTGTTCCGTGACCGTCCATGGCCTGCACCGCGTTGTCGATGAGGTTGGTCCACACCTGGTTGAGCTCCGCGGCGTACGCCGCGACGGGAGGCAGTGCCGGGTCGAAGTCCTTGACCACCGTGATGTCGTCGCCGATCTTGCGGCCGAGCATCACCAGGGTGCTCTTGAGGAGGACCCGCAGATCCACCTTCTGGAACGGCGCACGATCCATCTGCGAATACTGCTTCGCGGCGTTGACCAGCGTCGACACCCTGGTGGTGGAGTCGGAGATCTCGTTCATGAGCAGTTCGGTCTCGATGGTGTAGTTCAGCCAGCGGATCGTGCTCTCGAGAAGCTCCGCCCCCGTGTCCGCGGCGACACGCTCGAGCCAGTCGGCCTCGATACCGGCCTGCACGAACGTCGGGGCGAGGTCCCACCCGTCGGTGATGCCGTGATCCTCGAACCACTCCCCCAACGCGTCCTCCCGGTCGGAGGCCTCCATGGGAGTGAGCTCCGGCGCCTTGCCCACCAATTCGGCGGCCTCGTCCTGCAGCCGGATCAGACCCGTCAGGGAGTCGGTGTCGTAGACGCCCGAGGCGATGACGCCGAGTTTGCGCCGCATGTGCGACACCCGGTCCCGCAGCGCCGCCGTCGCGCGGACCGCCGCGGCGGCCGGGTTGTTCAGCTCGTGCGTCAGACCGGCCGACAGGGACCCCAGCGCCAGCAACCGTTCCCGCTGGTCGATGACCTGCTTGCTGCTCTGCTGTCCGAAGAACAGTCCTTCGAGCATGTGGACCGCCATGGGAAACCACTCGCGTACCAGGTTCCCGAACCGCTCTGCATCGAGCACGAAGAAGCGGGACGGACGCGTCACGTCCATGCCCGACATGTACTTCTGCGGGGCGCGGTCCCCGAGGTATGCCTGCCACGCACCCGCGTAGACGCCCCGCGACGACGTGCGATTCACCTCGATCTTCTCGCCACCCGACATCTTGGTCAGCACCAGCTCACCGTCGAGGAGCACGTAGAAGCACGTGGCGTCGTCGCCCTCGGCGAACACGGGACCGGCTTCGATCATCTCCACGTGCCCGTTGGCGCACAGTTGCTCGAGCTGCTCGTCTGCGAGCGACTCGAAGAGAAACAGCGTCTTCAGTTCCTCTGTGCTGCAGTCGAGTTCGGCCATGATGATCCAGCTCCCGGGACGTGTGCGGTGGTCAGGGTTGGGCGAGATAAGGGTGGACGAGCATGACGGCCATCGCACCCTCACCGACGGCCGACGCGACGCGCTTGGCGGAGTCCGCGCGCACGTCGCCCGCCGCGAAGATGCCGGGCACGCTGGTCTCGAGGTGGTGCGGTGCGCGGTCGACCGACCACCCCGGCGGGCGGGCCCCGTCGACCGTGAGGTCCTGGCCCGAGACGACGAAGCCGTGGCGGTCGCGCACCACCACACCGTCCAGCCACTCGGTTCGCGGCGCCGCCCCGATGAAGAGGAAGAGGTAGCCGGTGTCGACGGTCTCCTCGGCGCCGGAGACCCTGTCGCGCAGGGTGATCTGTTCGAGGTGGCCGTCGCCGTGCGCGGCGGTCACCTCGGTGCAGGGGCGGACGGAGATGACAGGGTTATTCTCGATCTGCTGCACGAGGTAGTACGACATCGACGCCTCGAGCGACTCCGCGCGCACGACGATGGTGACGGACTTCGCCCACTTCGACAGATACATCGCGGCCTGCCCTGCCGAGTTGGCACCGCCGACGATGTAGACGTCCTGTCCCGTGCACCCGACCGCTTCGGTCACCGCGGACCCGTAGAACACGCCGCGACCCGCGAAGTCGTCGACACCCGCCGCGGGATGCCGGCGATACGAGACTCCCGTGGCCAGGATGATCGAGTGCGCGGCGATCGCACTGCCGTCGGTCAACCGGACGAGGCGCGCAGGTCCGTCCACTTCGAGGCCGGCGACCTCACGGGTGGTGATCAGCTCGGCGCCGAACTTCTCCGCCTGCCGACGCGCACGTTCGGCCAACTGTGCCCCGGAGACTCCGTCGGGAAATCCCAGGTAGTTCTCGATGCGCGAGCTCTGGCCCGCCTGCCCACCCGTCGCGGTGCGCTCGACGAGGACCGTCCGGAGACCTTCGGACGCGCCGTAGACGGCCGCGCCCAGGCCGGCGGGCCCACCGCCCACGACGACGAGGTCGTAGAAGTCCTCCGCCGGCGTGGTGCCCAGACCGAAGTACTCGGCC
The DNA here is from genome assembly GCF_017832185.1 of Rhodococcus sp. PvP016. Lineage (NCBI taxonomy): Bacteria > Bacillati > Actinomycetota > Actinomycetes > Mycobacteriales > Nocardiaceae > Rhodococcus > Rhodococcus sp. PvP016. Next base: position 443,040 of record NZ_JAFIBH010000001.1, read on the forward strand.
AACTCGGTGTCGGTGGGGTCGAGCAGACACGATCCGTCGGCGCACACCACCACCGGCAGGGTGCGATCGTCGTGGCCCGCCGCCGCCAGCAGACGCGCTCCCTCGGGTTCGTCCGCGAGGAACCACCGGTACGGAAGCCTGTTACGGGCGAGGAATTCGCGCATCTCCGACGATCGAGACGCCCACCGACCAGCGATGATCTTCGTCTCCAGAATGGGCCGGATGTCCGCGGCGTGCCACGCGTCGAGCAGCGTGTCCACCACCGGGTACAGCTTCTCCTCCGGCGGGTCCCACGGCTTGAGCAGGTAGTAGTCCAGGTCGACGACATTGATCGCCTCGATCGCGGCATCGGTGTCCGCGTATGCCGTGAGGAGCACGCGCCGCGCGAACGGGAAGATGTCCATGGCCTGCTCGAGGAACTCGAGACCGCTCATGGACGGCATGCGGTAGTCCGCGAGCAGCACCGCGACCTGGTCACCGCGCAACGCGATCTCTCGCAACGCCCCCAGGGCGGACTCCCCGGACTCCGCCCGGATGATGCGGTACTTCTCGCCGTACTTGCGCCGCAGATCGCGGGCGACGGCGCGGGACACCCCGGGATCGTCGTCCACGGTGAGGATGGCCGGCTTGCTCGCGCCGGCAGAACTTCGGGGAGCTGGGTCGCTCACGAACCCGCCTTTCCACTCGTCACGACGGCGACAGTATGTCAGCGTCGTCGGCGGGGCGCCTGACTTCGCTTGGCGGCCGGTCGCGGAGCAGCTGCCTTCTTCTTCCTCGGCGGTGTCCCGCGTTCGGACTCGGTACGCGAACTGTGCGCGGCCCGTCCGCGCACCACCCCCAGGAACTCCTGCGGCAGGTCGAGTGTTCCCTCCTCGGGTGCGGCGACCGATGTGGGCCAGGCCAGGAAGATCCGGGTGGGGTCCGCATCGGTGACGGGCCGGTACAGCAGGTCCTTGCGACTGTGCAGACGAGCCAACGAGTGCGGCACGAGCACCGGGCCGACACCTGCGGCCACCATCTCGAGCGTCGTCGGCAGCGTCGCCTCGGACCGGTCGGTGCCGTCCTGCAGCGACTCGCCCTCGAGATCGCCGAGCGTGACGGCGTCGTAGGCCGCGGCCGGATGGTCCTTGGGCACCACCACGACGGCGACCTCGGAGTACAGCGGCACGCAGTGCAGCCCCTCACGCTCGGCGGGCTCCCGCACGAAGCACATGTCGACCACACCCGTCCGCAGCGCGACGAGCTGGTCCGACTCCTCGACGACGACCGTCTGCAGGTCGGTGCCGGGATGGCGATCCGCCCAGATACGGGTCCATTTCGTGACCGTCACTCCCGGAACGAAACCGACCCGCAGCGTCGGCCGAGCGGGCGCGGCCGCGGCCTCCTCGGCGCGGCGGCGATCGTCCTCGGCCACGACGTCGCGTGCCCGGTCCAGCAGGGCCCGTCCGGCATCCGTGAGTTCGGTCGGCCCGTCGCCCGGAACGAACAGCGGTTCGCCGACCTCGTCCTGGAGCTCCCTGACCGCAGCACTCAGGCGGAGCCGGGAGATGTTCAGTGCCTTCGCCGCCCGCCCGAACGCGAGCGTCTCGGCGACCTCGATGTACCAGCGCAGGAGGGTCGCATCGTTCACCGGGACAGCGTAGTCCTCGGCACACCCCGTGCGGGCGCTACGCTGGCGCGGTGAGCCAGGACCTGAACGCCCAGACGATGAAGCCCCTGACGGCTGCTGCCAAGCTCGGGATCTTCCTCCCGGCGGCGCCGGAGGAGTTCCGCTCCCAGCCCATCACGCGAGGCGACCTCGAGGCTCTGCGCCAGAACCCGCCGCAGTGGTTGAGCGATCTGTGGACGGCGGGGCCGTTCCCCCGCGACGTCGTCGCTCGCAAACTCGGCGTCACCAACACCGCACTGGCGCGCAACGACGTGTCCGACTCGATGACGCAGGCCGAGATCGACGCGCTGTCCGCCGAGGAACCGGACTGGCTGAAGGCCGAACGCGAGAACTACGCGGAGGTGCAGCGCGAGGCGATTCGCGTGAAGGAGAAGGAAGAAGCGCGCCGGGCGCAGACGAACAGGCCCCCGAAGAACCGCTGACGGACGCGCGGCCCGGCGAGTCGGGTCAGCCGACGAAGCGCTGCGCGACCACGTCGACCTGCGGAGCCTGGTGCGCCGAGCGGCGCCGCCCGACCTCGTCGATGCCGCCCATGAGCGCGGCCACCAGACCTGCGGGGTCGGTGTTCCACTGACACTCGATGGCCTCGATCTCACCCGGCAGGAACAGGCCGGTGAACCGCAGATCGGACACCCACTGCCCGATGTCGCCGTGCGAGATGGTGGTCAGGACGTCCTGGTCCACGCCGATCTCGAACTCGTCGCAGAAGACCGCGCGGATCATCTCGGTGTGGCCGGTGTTGACCGCATGTGAGCGGTGCGCCAGAAGGTCGTGCATGTGGTTCTCCCCGACACGAGGGGCGTCGACACGACGCCGAATCTGTGTGTAACGAAACGGGATCGTGTAGCGATACACCTTCTCGTCCGTGGGCCGAAGCGTACGCGCCGGAAGAGAGTCCCGGGGCTCCTGTGACAACTTCGTGAGAAAACACAACAGGTGCTGATCGCGTGCCGGGTGGCAGGTGCAGTACATACTGACCGGCATGACCGCCGTCGCTGCTGTTCTGGCCGCTCTCGCCGCCGCGCTCCACGTGTACATCTTCGTTCTGGAGTCCCTGGTGTTCCGCACCAAGGGCCGTCACGTCTTCGGCGTGCGAGAGGACTCCCACGTCGACGTCGTCGAGCGGTGGGCCTTCAACCAGGGTTTCTACAACCTGTTCCTCGCGGTGGGTGCCGCGGTCGGCGCGGTGAACCTGGTGGCAGGGAATCACACCGTCGGCGCCGTCCTGGTCTTCGTGTCCGCGGGATCGATGGTCGGCGCCGGCAGCGTTCTGCTCGGCACCGACCGTCGGATGATGAAGGGCGCGCTCGTGCAGATCGTCCCGGCAGGACTGGCCGTCGTGGCCACCGCACTCGCGCTCTGAGCCGCGAGGATCAGGCCGAGAGCAACACCCGGACGCCGACGGCGCCGTCGCCGACGACCGACGCGACCGCGCTGCGCACGCCCGTCAACTTCTCCGCCACGGTGCGCAGCGATGCGGACTCCTCGGCACGCACCACCACGGTGATCACCGGGACACGTCCACCGTCGGACCGTTCGTGACGCAGACGCGCACGCGCCGACTTCACGCCGTCGACCTCGCGGGCGGTGTCGGCCGCCTTGTGCGCGACCGATCGCAGATCGACGGTCACGCGACCGTCGGGATCGCCGGTGATCGGCAGCGACAGAGTGCGCCCCGCCGAGGACGGCAGCCTGCGCACCAGCGAGAACAGCACGAGCAGGGCGATCAGCACCCCTGCGCCGAGGAGAGCCCACGGCCACCACTGCTGGTTCTGCGCGTCGGTCACCACCGAGGCGTCGACCTCGGTGAGTTCGAACGGGAGTCGATCGCGCTGCCACAGTGCGGCGCCACCGCCGACGGCCACGAGCGCGAGTCCGACGATCAGGACACCGAGGCGGTCGAAGAACACCGTGGTCCGCTTCATTTCTCGCCTCCTGCGACAGTCGGGGTGGCCGTGGTCTCGGGTGCGGCGGCGGCCGTGGGTTCCGGCTCGGTCACCTTGGCCAGGTCAGCCTTGTGCACCCACACGTCCTCCGCGATCCCACTGGACCGGTACCGACGTGCGCGCCACTTGAGCGAGGCCAGGACGACCAGAACTCCGACGACCGCGACGGCGATGCCCGCGGGGAACATCCAGGACAGCGGGGTGAGTCCGTCGATCCAGTCGAGTGCACTCGCCGTCCACTCCCGGCCGCTGATGACGGAGAAACCGACCAGCGCGTCGCGGATCAGCACGCCCGCCCCGGCGAGGAGCAGCAGCGACACCACGATCGCGATCGGGGTCGCGGCCGGAGCCGCGAGCGGACGGGTGGTCGGTGCCGGGGCCGCGCCCGCCGCCGGCGCGGCGGACGAGGACACGGAACCGAAATCGCCGACGTGCACGTCCACCGAATCCGTGCGCAGGCCCGAGTCGGTCATACCGCGTGCGATGTCGCGGCGGAGATCGTCGGCGACCGATGCCGCCGAGCGCGGCCACGCCACGGTCACGTCGACGGCGGCGCGTACCCGGTCGTCCTGCTTCGTCACCTTCACACGGGACGGCTTGCGGCCGAAGCTGCCGCCGGAGGTGACGACACCGTCGGTGCGCCCGAGGGAGGCGTCGGCGATGGATTCGACTGCGCGATCGAGCACCGTGAGCGACCCACGCTGCGCGGGGTCGACCGCCCCGGGGTCGGGCCTGTCGGATGGGTCGGGCCGATCGGACGGGTCCTTCGAGACGGTGCCCGCTGCGTCCGCCGTGTCGCTCGGGGCGGTGTCAGCCACGGCCGCGACCTCGCAGGAGTGCCTCGGGGTCGAAGTTTCCGTCGCGGTACGCGCCGACGGCGAACCCGATCGCACCCAGGACGAGAGCGACGAGGAATCCGGTGAATCCGCCGGCTGCGGCAGCGATTGCCAGAAGAAGGCCGGCGAGAAGGCCGATGGTCGAGGAAGTCATGGTGCTCCGATCGTGGAGAGCGGTCAGTTCGCCCGGGAGGGGGAACCTGGGTCCGTGTGTCTGGGTGGCCGGTCGGCCGAGCTCGTGGGCAGGTCGACGTAGGTGCGCCGGGTGGGCAGCAGTCGACGGACCCGGGACAGTCGGCGAACGGCGAGCCGTCGTCGGGAGACGCCGACGACCACCTGCGTCGCGACGGCCCCGCGGGAAAATTTCGCGTCGATGTCGCGCAGCGCGCGGATGAGCGACTCGGCGTCGCCCCCGGCGTCGGGGTGGTGCGCTCTCGCCGCCGCACGCCGGGCCTCGCGGTAGGCGGGGTCGGCGTGCGGCGGAGGAGGCTGGGTCACGGGCGGAGAGTACCCCCGGGAGCCGAGGTCGACCCCGGCTCGGAGGACCCTGTCGGTTCCGGTCCGGCAGACCCTGTGGCGGCGCCACCGTCCGACGGCGACGCCACGTCCTCGACCACGACGTGCACCGGGGTATCGACCACCGCACGGACGGCGCGGCGGACCGCGTCGGCCGTCTCGCGTACGACGGCGTCCGGAGTCACGGCGATGTGGATCTCGGTCCCGTCGTCACGGATCGCGACGCCGGCGACGCGCCTACCGGGAAGGTAGGTGCCGATCTCGCCGAACATCCCGCCGTGCAACGAGGCGACTCCGTCCACCGCGACGACCGCGTCCGCGACGAGATCGGCGCGATCGCTGCCCGACGGTGCCGCGGGGCTCATCGAACGCGTGCGGGTGCTGCGTCGTCGCGCTCGTCTTCTTCTTCGAAGAGGAAGACGTCGTGCACGGTGATGTTGACCTCGGTGACCTGCAGGCCGGTCATCCGCTCGACCGCGTCGATGACGTTGCGACGGATGCCCGCGGCAAGATCCGCGATGGACACGCCGTAGTCGGCCACGATGTCGATGTCGACGGCTGCCTGGCTCTCGCCGACCTCCACGGACACGCCCTGTGAGTGGTTGACCCGGGCACCGGGGATGCGCTCACGCAGTGCGCCGATGGCGCGGGTCGCGCCGCCGCCCACGTCGTGCACGCCCTGGACCTCACGGGTGGCGATGCCGGCGATCTTGGACACGACCACGTCCGCGATGGTGGTGCGGCCGTCGGACGCGACCAGCGCACCGGTGGAGTCGGTCTTCTTGTCCAGCGCACCGTTCGAGCCGGTGGCGGTGGCGGACGTGGTGGATCCCTGTGCTGTCGTCATCTACGTCATCCTTTCGGGTTCGTTGTGTCGGGAGTAGGTCGAGGCCGACCGAGGAAAACGTATGCGAGTGTGATGTATGCCACACCACTGACGTTTCACACCCGCTGGTTCGAATCTGCTCCGTGGACAGCGATGCGGCTCTCGTCGACGCTGCGGTCATCGGTGACCGCGGCGCGTTCGAGGAGATCGTCCGCACGCACGGCCCCGCGATGTTTCGCTATGCCCGCAACATGCTGCGGGACGACGGCGTCGCGGAAGAGGTCGTCCAAGACGCCTTCGTCGCGGCCTGGAAGAGCCTGGGCAACTACCGGTCCGACTCGGCGCTGCGCACATGGCTTTTCGGCATCACCGCACACAAGGCCATCGACGCCACGCGGCGCCGCATCCCCCGCCCGCACGAGGAGTGGCTGTTCGACGACGCCGTGAGCGACGTGTCGGACGATCCTGAGGTGCGGGCGACGGAATCCGGATTCCTCGCCGAACTACGCGTGGCCCTCGGGTCACTGCCACAGATGCAGCGCTCGTGCTGGTTGCTCCGCGAGGTCGAGGGAATGACTCATGTCGAGATCGGGGAGATCCTGTCCATGTCGCCGTCCGCGGTGCGCGGTCAGGTCACCCGCGCACGAAGCACTCTGAGCGAGAGGATGGCGTCATGGCGTTAGACACGGCGGACGAGCCGGACGATCCCGTGCTCAGCCGCGCCGCACAGGAACTGCGCGACGAGGAGGTGCCGTCCTGGGTCGAGGCCAGCACGGCGATCCTCACCGCACTCCGCGCGACGGCTCGGCGGACACGCGCGCTGGACGCGTCGCACCCGGGCTTCGTCGACGGCGACTCGCTGCGTGTGGGCGATCACCTGGTTCTCCTGTCGATTGCCCGCGCCCTCTCGGAACTGCCCTGCGCGGTCAAGGGCATCGATCTCGAGGTCGACGGCCGCCGATGCACGGGAGTGTCCCTCGACATCGCCGTGACCTACGGCCAGGACATGGCCGCGCTGGCGGTGACCCTGACCGGGAGGACGGCCGACGCGGTGAACACCACGCTCGGCACCACTCTGACGGCAGAGGACGTCGCGGTGCACGTCGTGGACGTCCTACTACCCTGACGCCGACACATCCAGCCTTTTTGCACACACCGGGAGAACTCCATGGCCACACCCCTGTCCGTCAGCGTCGACATCGATGCACCGCCGAGCGCGGTCTGGTCCGTGGTGTCCGACCTGAAGCGCATGGGTGAGTGGAGCCCCCAGTGCGCGGTGATGAAGGTGTTCGGTCCGCTGCGCGTGGGCACCCGCACTCTCAACGTCAATCGGCGCGGACCTCTCGTGTGGCCCACGACGTCGCGGGTGGTGCAGCTCGAGCCCGAGCGTCTGCTCGCGTTCCGCATCACTGAGAACCACACGGTGTGGTCCTACTTCCTGGAGCCGACCGAGACGGGCACGCGCGTGACCGAGCGACGCGAGGCACCCGGCGGCACCACCAAGGTCTCCGACACCGCGGTGCGACTGGTGTTGGGCGGCACACGCAACTTCGAGGCCGAGCTCGAGCGGGGCATGGCGTCCACCCTGGCGAGGATCAAGGACGCGGCCGAGAGTTCTGCTCGTACCGTGAAGTGATGACCCCTCGCGCCCGCACGACCCGCGCCCTCGCCGGCCTCGCCCTGTCCGCCGCTCTGGCGACGACGGCGTGTTCGACCACGACCGAGTCCGACGCCTCCCCCGCGGCCGGCACCCCCGAATCGCCGACAGCGCAGGCAGCGACACCGGCGCCGATGTCCGCGGACGCCGCGGGCGCCGTTCCGAACGTCGTCGTCTCCTCACTGGCCACCGGGCTCGATCACCCGTGGGACGTGGTCCGGGCGCCGGACGGCACCGTGATCTTCGACGAGCGCCCCGGCCGCTTCACGGCGATCCGGCCCGGCGGTGAGCCGACTCCGATCGACGCCGACCTCGGCGATCTGTTCGTCGGTTCCGAGACCGGCCTGATGGGCCTCGCGCTGTCCCCGACGTTCGAGACGGATCGGACCCTGTACTCGTGCCAGGGGATCCGCGGCGACGATCCCACCATCGGCGTGGTCGCGTGGACCGTGGCCGACGACTACTCGAGTCTCACGCGTGAGCGCACCGTCATCTCCGGGTTCCCGGTCACCTCGGGACGCCATGGCGGGTGCCGCGTTCTCGCGAACGCCGACGGCACCCTGTTCATCGGCACCGGCGACTCGGCTCAGGGCACCGTTCCGCAGGACCCGACGTCGCTCGGCGGCAAGGTTCTCCGGGTCGACGCCGCCACGGGTGCGCCCGCCGCAGGCAATCCCGACCCGGCGAGTCCCGTCTTCACGCTCGGCCACCGCAACGTTCAGGGACTGGCCGCTCGGCCCGGCACCGACCAGATCTTCTCCGTCGAACAGGGCACGTCGCGGGACGACGAGGTGAACCTCCTCGCGGCGGGCGGCAACTACGGGTACCGCCCGGACCGCGGCGGCGGCTACGACGAGTCCGTCGCGATGACCGATCCGGAGCGCGTACCCGGCGCCCGGAACGCGGTGTGGAGTTCGGGCCCGAGCACCATCGCCACCGCGTCGGCCAGCTTCCTCGACGGTGATGCCTGGGGCGCGTGGAACGGCATGCTCGCCGTCGGCGTGCAGAAGGGTCAGGAGGTCCTGCTCCTCGACCTCTCCGACGACGGCACCACGGTGGACGCGCAGTCGACGATTCCCGCCCTCAGCGAGTACGGCCGCATCCGCACGGTGTCGGCACAACCGGACGGAACGCTGCTCGTGACGACCGACAACGGCGACACTGACCAGATTCTGCTGGTCACGCCGCAGTAGGCCCGCCGTCACGGAGTCGAGGCCGGATCGTGATGTGCCGTCGATCGGCTTAACGTTTGCTGAGTATCGGGTCCGGGTACAGAAGGTCAGTAGTCATGCCCGGTCCACGGGCAGCAAAGCTGATCTGAAAGAGGTTCCATCATGTTGGGTCTGGGCATCATCGGTTGGATCATCATCGGCGGACTCGCCGGATGGATCGGCAGCAAGATCATGAAGACGGATGCGCAGCAGGGCATCATCCTCAACATCGTCGTCGGCATCATCGGCGGCCTGCTGGGTGGATTCCTGCTCCGTGCGTTCGGTGTCGACGTCCAGGGCGGCGGCATCATCTTCAGCTTCGTCACGTGCCTCGTCGGCGCGATCATCCTGCTGTTCATCGTCAAGGCAGTCACGGGACGCGGTTCGCGCGTCTGACGCAGACCCCGCCTCTCGGGGCCCCTCACGTAATCTGTGAGGGGCCCCGAGTCGTGTCCGCACACCCCTCGGGCCGTGACCGTCCGCCCGATCGACGTAAGAGGAGCCCGTGGCCCGCAGACCTGTCCCCCCTGGTACGCCTGAACCGACCGGAGCAGGACACATCGTGGACCTGGTGCGTCGCAGCATTCCGCCGCTGCACCCCGCCGGTACCCCGTTCGTCGCGGTGCCGCTGGCGCTCGCCGGACTGGGTCGCCGCCACCGCGTCGTGCGCACCGCCTCGTTGCTCACCGCCGGGGCCATGGCGGGCTTCTTCCGTCACCCTCCGCGCGTCCCACCGAATCGGGCCGGAGTGGTCGTCGCTCCCGCCGACGGTGAGGTCGCACTGGTGGACCACGCGGTGCCGCCCGCCGAGCTGAACCTCGGCAGCACTCCGCTGCCGCGGGTCAGCATCTTCCTGTCCGTGCTCGACGTCCACGTCCAGCGTGTCCCGGTGTCCGGCACGGTCGAGGCCGTGGTGCACAAGGCCGGACAGTTCCTGTCGGCCGACCTCGCCGACGCCAGCGAGGTCAACGAGCGCACCAGCATGCATCTGCGCACACCGTCGGGTCACGATCTAGCGGTCGTCCAGATCGCCGGACTGCTCGCGCGCCGCATCGTCAACACCACGTCGGTGGGCGACTCGCTCACCATCGGCGACACCTACGGACTGATCCGCTTCGGTTCGCGCGTCGACACCTACTTCCCGGAGGGGTCGCGGACGGCGGTGATCGTCGGGCAGCGCGCCATCGGAGCCGAGACGGTTCTGGCCGAGCTTCCGTGAGCGCGGCACGCGGGCAGGCCGACGAGTCCACCGGCCGCCAGGGCGCGGTCCGCCTGTTGCCCAGTGCCGTCACGGTGCTGGCGATGTGCGCAGGACTGTCGGCGGTGAAGTTCGCGCTCGACGGTCGACTCGGGTTGTCGCTGGCCATGATCGGCGCAGCCGCAGTCTTCGATGCCCTCGACGGTCGCATCGCACGCATGCTCGACGCGACCAGCCGGATGGGCGCCGAGCTCGATTCGCTCGCCGACGCCATCTCCTTCGGCGTCGCGCCGGCCCTGGTGCTGTACGTGACGCTGCTCGAAGGCAGCAGCGGCGGGTGGGTCATCGCCCTGATCTACGCGGTGAGCATCGTGCTGCGCCTCGCCCGGTTCAACACGCTTCTCGACGACGACTCCCGGCCCGCGTTCGCCGGCGAGTACTTCGTGGGTGTCCCCGCTCCGGCGGGAGCCCTGGTCACACTCCTGCCGCTCGCCGCGGAAGAGCAGTGGGGCAACGGCTGGTGGTCCTCGTACTACGTCGTCGCCACCTGGGTGGTGCTGTCCGCCCTGCTCATCGTCAGCCGTATCCCGACGATGGCGTTCAAGACCGTCTCGGTTCCGCCGAGGATGGCGACGTTGCTGTTGATCCTCGTCGGCCTGGCGGGCGCGGCACTGATCACGTTCCCGTTCGTGCTGCTCATGGTTCTGATCGTGCTGTACCTGCTCCACATCCCGTTCGCGGTGCGGTCGCAGCGTTGGGTGGCCGCACGTCCCGAGACATGGGAGGCCAAGCCCGCCGAGCGACGGGCCGTACGACGAGCGATGCGCAAGGACCGCCCGGCACGCACCGGTATCGCCCGGCGGCGTCGTCCCACCCGCGCCACGGCGAGTTCGGCTCGGCTCCGACTCCGGTCGCCGAGCGCCCGAGCAGCCGACGTCCCGCCGCGCGACGAGATCTAGCGGGACACTCCCGCACGAGCGAGGACCGCGTCGATCAATCGGGAGCAGGCCTCGATGGAGGTCTGCTCCCGTCGCGCGACCTCGGCGCGGATCGCGGGGACGTCCACGCTCGACTCCACCTCCGCCCGTACTCCCCGTGCGTCCCACCCCTCGATCCACGACTCGAACACGTCGACCGTGATCTCGGGGTGGAACTGCAGGCCGATGTGCGGTCCCGAGACGAAGGCCTGCAGTGCGGCTGCCGTGGTCGCGAGCGGCTCGGCGCCCGGGGGGAGTGTGAACGTGTCGTCGTGGAACTGCATCCAGGGGCCCTGCGGAATCAGCTCGTCGCACTCCGTCCGCACGGTCACGAATCCGTGCTCCGACTCGGCCGCACGGGTGACGGTCCCGCCGAGCACCCGCGCGAGCAGCTGACCACCGAAACACACACCGAGGACCGGAACGCGCTGCGCGACAGCATCACCGAGCCAGGCGATCTCCTCCGCCAGCCACGGGAGCGCATCATCGTAGGCGGCATCGGGTGAGCCCATCAGCACGATCAGGTCGAACGACGAGGCAGCGGGCCGGTCCGCATCACGGCTGTCACCCTCGAACGAGAAGGTCGTCGTCTCGAACCCGCTTGTCCGGAGAGCCGGGCCGATCGAGCCGACGTTCCGGACGCCGAGGGCGTGGTCACGTTCGTGGAAGACGAGGGCGGCACGGGTCATGCGCGCAGCATAAACGGGCCGGCCGCACCCGCTGGAGCGAGAGCCCGGGCCGACCGGCTCGATAGGCTCGAGGAGTGAGCACCCCCGATCTCGCCCTGACCGTTCGCCTCACCACCTCCGCCGCCGATGCCCGCCGCGGCGTCGTCCGCGTGCACGCGGAGGTGCTCACCGCGTTGGGACTGCGCGAGTGGGACGCCGTCGAGTTGATCGGCGCGAGGCGTACCGCCACCGTGGTGGCAAAGGCACCGTCCGGAACGCCCACGGGGACCGTGCTGCTCGACGACGTGACGATGTCGAACGCGGGGCTGACGGAGAACGCGTCGGTGGTCGTCGCGCCCGTCTCGGTGCAGGCGGCACGCACCGTCCTGGTGCACGGATCCGCGACCACCACAGCGCTCGACGACACGACGCTGCGCCGCGCGCTGCTGGGGAAGGTGGTCGTCGCGGGTGACGCCGTGTCGCTCCTGCCCCGCGACCTGGGGCCGGGCACCTCCACCGCGTCGGTCTCGCAGACGCTCTCGCGCACGGTCGGTGTCGCGTGGACCACCGAACTGCTCACTGTCACGTCGACCGACCCGGCCGGCATCGTCAGCATCCAGCCCACGACGGCCGTGACGCGCGGCGCCGCCGCCCGCGGCCAGTCGAACGACCGCGCGACACCCGAACCCGTCGAAGCTCCGCCCCAGCCCGCGATTCCGGTGGACGACCTGGTCGGCGTACGCGATCAGGCGGCGAAACTGACGGAGTGGCTCGAACTCTCGCTCGATCGGCCCGAGCTGCTCCGCACTCTCGGCGCGTCGGCCCAGCTCGGTGTCCTGGTCACCGGGCCGGGCGGCGTGGGCAAGTCCACCTTCGTCCGCGCCGTCGCCGCCGGTCGCAGGCTGGTGGAGATCGACGGTCCGTCGGTCGGGTCGCTCGCCCCCGAGGACCGGTTGGCCGCGGTGGTCGCCGCGGCCGATCGACTGACCGACAGTCCCACCGGTGCAGTGCTTCTCGTCGGCAACGTGGATGCGCTGCTCCCCCTGTCCGCCGACGGGCGGGGCTCCGCGGCGGATCCGGTGTCGACTCTCGTCCTCGATCGCCTGCGACAGGTGGTGCAGACACCAGGAACCGTCCTGATCTGCACGACGTCGCGGCCGGACGCGGCCGATCCGCGTCTGCGTGCGCCGGATCTGTGCGATCGTGAGCTCACACTCCCGCTTCCGGGGTCGGTCGAGCGCGCCGCGTTGCTCGAGGCATTGCTGCGTGATGTTCCGACCCGAAAGATCGCCCCTGCCGAGATCGCCCTGCGTACACCCGGATTCGTCGTCGCGGACCTCGCAGCCCTCTGCCGGGAGGCAGCCGTCCGGGCCGCGGTGCGTGCCCACCGGGACTCGACCGAACCCGTACTCACGCAGGACGATCTCGTCGCGGCGCTGTCGGTGATCCGGCCGCTCTCCCGGTCGGGCACCGAGGAACTCGCGGTCGGCAGCCTGACCCTCGACGACGTCGGCGACATGGTGGAGACGAAGCGGGCCTTGACGGAAGCGGTGTTGTGGCCGCTGCGCCATCCCGATTCCTTCGCGCGGCTCGGTGTCGAGCCGCCGCGGGGCGTGTTGCTCTACGGCCCGCCGGGGTGCGGAAAGACGTTCGTCGTCCGGGCCCTCGCCAGCTCGGGGCAACTCAGCGTGCACGCCGTCAAGGGCGCGGAGCTGATGGACAAGTGGGTCGGCTCGTCGGAGAAGGCCGTTCGCGAACTGTTCCGGCGCGCACGGGACTCGGCACCGTCGCTCATCTTCCTCGACGAGGTCGACGCCCTGGCGCCGCGCCGCGGGCAGAGCAGCGATTCCGGCGTCGGCGATCGCGTCGTGGCCGCGTTGCTCACCGAGATGGACGGTGTCGAGCCGCTGCAGGACGTCGTGATCCTGGGTGCGACCAACCGGCCCGAGCTCATCGACCCGGCACTGCTGAGGCCGGGACGACTGGAGAAGTTGGTGTTCGTACCGCCGCCCGACGCCGAGGCGCGTCGCGCGATCCTCGCGACGGCCGGAGCGTCGGTGCCGCTCGCGGACGACGTCGATCTCGACTCTCTGGCCGAGGATCTCGACGGGTACTCCGCCGCGGACTGTGCGGCACTACTGCGCGAGGCGGCTCTCGCCGCGATGCGCCGCGACGTCGACACCGCCGTGGTGACAGCGAACGACGTCGCGACTGCGCGCGACGCCGTCCGGCCGTCACTCGATCCCGTCCAGGTGGCCGCTCTCGAGGCCTACAGCACGAGGACCTAGCTCACGCCCAGTCGGCGAGCACCTCGTTCGCACGCTCGGCGAGCACCATCTGGAAGATCGGGCCGAAGCTGACACGGCCGACACCCAGCTGTGCGAGCGCGGACTTCGAGTTGTTCACCGGGTGGCCGATGGCGTTGACCGGCAGCGGGAGCTCCGCGGTGAGTCGCTTCTGGTCGTCGCCCGAGTGGAAGCCGACCGGGTAGAGCACGTCGGCACCGGCAGCGGCAGCCAGCTTCAGGCGGGCGATGGCGCGATCCACGCGATCGTTCTCGTCACCGATCTGCTTGACGAAGAGGTCGGTACGGGCATTGATCACCACGTGGACGTCGGTGGCATCCGAGGCTGCGCGCAGTGCACCCACGAAGTCGGCGTGCTCCTGCGCCTCACGCAGACGGCCACCCTCGCTGTGCACGGTGTCCTCGATGTTCAGGCCGACGGCGCCCGCGTCGATCAGGCCCTCGATGAGACGCTTCGGGTCCTCGCCGTAGCCCGACTCGATGTCGACGGAGATCGGCACGTCGACCGCGGCGGTGATCTGGCGGATGCGAGTGAGCAGCTCGTCGAACGTGATGCCCTCGTTGTCCGGCTTGCCGATCGAGTCGGACACGGGATGCGAGCCGACGGTCAGGGCAGTGAAACCCGCGCTCACCGCGAGGTTCGCGGACCAGGCGTCCCACACGGTCGGTAGGATCACCGGGTTTCCGGGGACGTGCAGTTCGAGGAGGGTCGTGGCCTTCGTTGCGAGAGTCATGCTCGGGGCAACCGAGGGGGGCCGCTGTCGATTCCCGAAACGGGATGAAGACCGATAGGTTCGCCGCGTGAGCGCATCCGGTGGACGTCTCGACGCCGTGTCGACGCCGATCGCCCTCGTCGTCGGTGCGGGCGCCGCGGTGCACGCCGTGACGTCGCCCGATCTCGTCGCCGACACCGGCAACGGCCCAGCAGCAGTGGTGGCCGCCGTCGCCGTGGCCGCGCTGCTCACGGGGAGATCGAGCAGAGCTGCACCCGCGGTCCTCGCTGCCGTCGGCGGCGCAGCGTTGGTCGTGGGCACTCTCGGATCCTCGGCCGTCCTGTCACTGCTGGGGGCGCTCGGCAGTGGCGTCGTCCTCGGCGCGCTCGCCGTCCTCGCCTCGGTCCGACGCCTGTGGGTCGCTGCGTTCGGAGTCGCGTCGACCGTCTCTCTGGTCCTGAGCATCACCGTCGTCGCGATACCGCGGCGATACGCCTCCTACGTCGACACCGACACGACGACGTCCCGCACGATCGCACTCGTCGCCGCGATGGTGGTGACGGTTCTCGCGATCGCTCTGCGGTCGCGGACGCAACACTCGTCCCGAAGTTCCTCGACTCTGAGTCCCTCGGCTCGCACCGCCCTGACGGCGGTGATCATCGCCCTCGTCGGACTTGTTCCGGTGCTGGTCACGAACCTGACGGCCGCCGCCGGAGCCGCCGGGCTGGGCGCGGTGACCACGACGGCCACGTGGTCGGTGTCGACGATCGTCGTCACCGTGATTCTCGTCGGTGTCGCTCTGGCACTGCCGAGCGGCGGCATCCTCGTCGTCGCGGGCACCGTGCTGTGGTTGTCGACGCGGCCCGCCTCCGTCGTCGTCCTCACGACGGCCGGCACCACGGCCCTCCCCCTTGTCCTCGTCGTCGGTGTCGCGCTCGCCTGCGCCGTGGGCGCGGCAGCAGGCGCCCGTGCACGACCCGCGGTGGGTCCCCCGCTGGCCATCCTGTGCTGCGCGGCCGTGGTGACGGCGATCCATCTCGGGACGTCCTTCACCGGGGTGGCCGTCATCGCGGCGGCGCTCGCGACCGGCGCCGTCGTCGGGGCCGGCGCCGCGTCCGTCGACGTGCCGGCACCCCCCGCCGTCGTCGGCGCAGGCCTGCTCGTGCCCCTCGCTCTGACGACCATGCCCTCGTCCCCGATCTCGGCGGACTTCGGCTGGACGGCGTACACGCCACTCACCCTGCAGTCGGGGTCCGTCACCCTCACCGAGCCCACGGCAGGGACACTGGTGACGGTGACCTGCCTCGCTCTGTGCGCCGTCGGCGCCGAACTGATCCGACGGCGCCGCGGGTGAGACACCACATCGCCTTCGCCGCCGCACTCCTCGCAGCCGCGCTCGTCGGAGCTCTCGGCGCTCTCGCGTGGTCCGGCCCCCGCAGCGACACCTGGCCGTTCGCGGCCACCGTCGACGATCTCATCGGGTGGTCGTCCACCCAGTCCACCGCCACCGTGGTCGGGCAGGTGCTGGTGGTGGTCACCGTCGCGCTGGCCGTCGGGCTGCGGATGCCGACGCGCATCGCCCCCTGGGTGTGCGCGGCTCTGCTGGTCGTGGTGCTCGCCTTCACCAAGGTGGCGATTCCCGAAGCGGCGAGCCTGGCCGTCTTCACCGCACTGCACATCCTCAAGTCGTGCGCGGCCGGCGTCCTGGTCGGCCTCGTCCTGCACGCCACCCGACGATCCGCCGCCGGATGGGTGGCCCTCGCGACCGGCGTGCTCGGCGGAACGCTGCTCGCCTCCGTCGGAACGACCGCCGCGTCCGCCGCGTTCGTGGCGACGCGTCTCGACAGCACCAGCGTGTTCGGCGAACCGGCCTGGTGGTTGATCGGTTCCGCCTTCGCGGCGTGCATCGTCGCCGCCGTTCTGCATCGACCGGCCGCCGATCCCGACGAGGATCCGACCGCTCGCGAACTGGTGCGGCTCACCGTCTACGCGGTGATCGTCGCCGTCGTCTGCCGGGTGGGCGTCGAGATCGTCGGCACCGGCGAGTACGCAGTGTGGAAAGCCGTCGTCGTGGTGATCGTGGCACTCGTCGTCGTGGACCGCGTCGCCGCACGGTGGGAGGCCGCCGATGCTCGAACGGTGCTGGTCGCGGTCCTCGTCACCGCCTCTGCCGTCGCGATGTGGAACGTGGGCGCCCGCACCCTGCTCGACTCCTGGCTGCTCACCGTGGTGGGCGTGGGCGGACTCGTCCTCGGCGCCGTCCTGGCCTGGCGGCTCCCCGTCGGACGCATCACGTCCTGGCTCGCCGCCCTGGCCCTCACCGCGCTGCCGATGGTCGCCGCCCTCGTGAGCGTCGACGAGGTGTCCGCTGCCGTGCTCGGGGTGGTGGCCGCGCTGATTCCGATCGCCCTGACCTCCGTCACCGCGAATCCGCACGCGTCGGTACGGCCGTTGGCGGCGGCGCTGCCCGGGCTCGCGATCCTCGTCGCTGCGGCGGCGCCGGTGCCGAAGGCGGACCTCGATGTCGATGCGCTGGATCAACTCCTGGCCGACTCGGGAATCGACGTGGGGCCGGCGACCGGAATCGATCTGGTACCTGGTGGAGTGCCGCTCAACGAGGTGAGCTCGACCTCCGCCTACCTCCTGCTCGGGGTCGCCGCGCTCTGCACGCTGCGCATCGTGTGGCTGTCCCGGCGCACAGATGCCCCCGAGCCGGACGCCGAGCCCCCTGCACCCCGTGCGTGAGCGTCCACAACTCCACCGGATCGACGGGATCCCGTCGATCCGCCCGAGTTGTGGACGGTGAGGCACGGCGCGATCCCTAGATCACCAGCCCCTGCGCCTGGAGGTGCCGGAACACGCGCATCGATCCCGGCGCGACGTCCGGCATGGCGGCGTACTCGGCGACGGTGAACCACCGCAGATCGGCGATCTCGCTGGTCGCTCGCGGCTCGCCGGTGAGGCCGGCGGAGAAGCACGTCATGTGCAGATCACGGCCGAGTGGATCGCCGAACGCCGGGCACTCGACGACACACAGCAGGTGGACCGACGACTCGACGACGTCGACGCCCAGTTCCTCCCGCACCTCGCGGTGCAACGCCTCGAGCGGTGTCTCACCGGGATCGATCTTGCCACCGACCATGTAGAACGCACGCTTGCCGACCGATCGCGCCTGCAGCATCCGACCGTCACGGACGAGGGCAAGGGCGGCGGTGCGCAGCGGTTCGGTCATCGCCCGGAGACCATACCCGTACGGGGGGTGGGTATCTCTGACGGCGAGCGCGTCGACCCGCACCGGTAGTATGGAGTGGACGACGTCTCGTGCGTCCGACACCCCGCCGCCCCGACGTCCACGACGGAGTGCCTCTTGCTTTCCATTCTCGTTGCCCACACGGTGGCCGCGCTGATCGCGCCGCTTCTCGTGCGTCTGTGGGGACGACAGGCTTTTCTTCCGCTCGCCGCCGTACCCGCCGCCTCGCTCGGCTGGGTCGCTGCGAACTGGAACACCGAGCAGCGACTGTCCATCGAGTGGGTTCCCGGACTCTCCATGAACATCGACCTGCGCTTCGATTCACTGGCCGCGGTCATGTCCACGCTGGTGCTCGGCATCGGCGCACTGATCCTGCTGTACTGCGCTCGCTACTTCGAGGACGACGAGCCCCGTCTGGGCATCTTCGCCGCGGAGCTCGTCGCGTTCGCCGGTGTCATGTTCGCGCTGGTCACCAGCGACAACATGCTGATGCTCTACATCTTCTGGGAACTGACGACGGTGCTGTCGTTCCTGTTGGTCGGGCACTACGCCGAGCGCGCCTCGAGTCGACGTGCCGCGACGCAGGCGTTGCTGGTCACCACGGCCGGCGGTCTCGCGATGCTGGTCGGCATCATCGTGCTGGGCCAGACGGTGGGCAGCTACAACCTCTCCGACGTCATCGAGGCGGCTCCGCGCGGCTGGCTGGCGGGCACCGCCCTGGTCCTCGTCCTGGTCGGCGCGCTGAGCAAGTCGGCCATCGTGCCCCTGCACTTCTGGTTGCCCGGCGCCATGGCCGCGCCGACACCCGTCAGCGGGTACCTGCACGCCGCGGCGATGGTCAAGGCCGGCATCTACCTGGTGGCGCGGCTCGCACCGGGCTTCGCCGATGCGGGGCCCTGGCGCTTCACCATCCTCACGCTCGGTCTGGCGTCGATGCTCGTCGGCGGCTACCGCGCACTGCGGGCGTACGACCTCAAGCTCGTGCTCGCCTTCGGCACGGTGAGCCAGCTCGGCTTCCTCGTCGCCATCGTCGGCATCGGTTCGCGGACCGCGATGCTCGCGGGCCTCGCGATGGTCCTCGCCCACGGCTTCTTCAAGGCCGCGCTGTTCATGGTGGTGGGCATCATCGACCACTCGACCGGCACCCGCGACGTGCGCAAGCTCGCGCACCTCGGGGACCGGTCACCCGTTCTCGCCGCGACGGCCGTGATCGCGGCGGCGAGCATGGCGGGCCTCCCGCCGTTCCTCGGATTCCTCGGCAAGGAGACCGCGTTCGAGTCGACGCTCGACTCGGACGCGATGGGTCCACTCTCGTCTGCTCTGGTACTGGCTGCGATGGTCGTCGGCTCGATCCTCACCGTCGCCTACAGCCTGCGCTTCGTGTGGGGCGCCTTCGGCCGCAAGAAGCTGCGGCAGCCCAGCGCGGCTGTCGCCTCGATGCACGCACCGGGGTGGTTCTTCCTCTTCCCGCCCGTGCTCCTCGCCGCCCTCGGGCTGGTGGCGGGTCTGGCCGCGCCCGTCGTGGACACCCTGATCGCGCCGTACAGCAAGACCCTGCCCTCCTACGGTGCGGAGGACTACCACCTCGCACTGTGGCACGGCGTCAACCTCCCGCTGGGTCTGACCGTCGTCGTCATCCTGGTCGGCGTTCTGCTCTACCGGGTGCACAAGGCCATCGCGCGGACCGTCCCGGCCGTGCCGCTGAACGCCGATCGGGTGTACGACCGCGTCCTCTACCTGATGGATCTACTGTCGCTGCGCCTCACCGGAACCACGCAGCGCGGCTCCCTCCCCGGCACTCTGGCGACAGTTCTCGCGACACTGGCTCTGTTCCCTCTCGTCTCGCTGATCGTCTACACCCGCGACGGCGTCGACATCCGCCTCGCGGACTCGCCGTACCAGATCATCGTGGGCGGCATCATGGTCGCAGCGGCCATCGGCGCCACGATCATGCGTAACCGACTCGCGGCGGTGCTGCTCGTCGGTGTCACCGGCTACGGCTGCGGTCTGATCTTCGCGGTGCACGGTGCGCCGGACCTCGCGCTGACCCAGTTCCTCGTCGAGACACTCACACTCGTCGTGTTCGTCCTCGTGCTCCGCAAACTGCCGGCCGAGATCGACGAGGGTCGCTCGTTCGGCCGCAAGCCGGCGCGCGCCGCCCTGGCCGTGTTCGTCGGCGTCACGGTCACGCTGATCGGTGCCTACGCGATGAATGCGCGCTCGACCAGGCCCATCGCCGAACTGCTCCCGGACCTGGCGTACGACTACGGCGACGGCAGCAACGTCGTCAACGTGATCCTCGTCGACATCCGCGCCTGGGACACCTTCGGCGAGATCTCCGTCCTGCTCGTCGCCGCGACCGGGGTCGCGAGTCTGGTCTTCCGTAACCGGCGCTTCGGCAGCGCACCGCGCGTGTCCGACGCCCCGTCGGCGATGGACAGCCAGCAGGTCGCGTCCGAGATCACGTGGCTCAGCGGCAGCGATCTGATCGACCCCAAGCACCGCGTCCTGGTCTTGGAGATCACCACCCGATTGGTGTTCCCGACGGTGATGATGCTGTCCATCTACTTCTTCTTCGCCGGCCACAACGCCCCCGGCGGCGGGTTCGCCGGCGGACTGACCGCGGGTCTCGCACTGGTGCTGCGGTACCTCGCCGGTGGTCGCTACGAACTGGGTGAGACCCTCCCGTTCGATGCCGGAAAGATTCTCGGCATCGGTCTCCTGTTCGCCGGCGGAACAGCCGTGGCATCCCTCTTCCTGGGAGCGCCCATTCTCTCGTCGGCCACCTTCGAAGTGACGTTGCCTGTTCTCGGTGACATCAAGATGGTCACGGCTCTGTTCTTCGACCTCGGTGTCTACCTCATCGTCGTCGGCCTCGTCCTCGACGTCCTCCGCAGCCTCGGCGCGCGTCTCGACGCCCAGATCGAATTGAGTCGCCAGTGACCGCCAACATCGGAATGCTCGTCATCATCGCCGGACTCATCGCCACCGGCGTCTACCTGTTGATCGAGCGCAGCATCATCCGCATGCTCCTGGGCCTGCTGCTGGTCGGCAACGGCGTCAACCTCCTCATCCTCACCGCCGGCGGCGGTCCGGGAAATCCGCCGGTGGTGGGACGTGTGTCCGAGGTGGCCGAGGGCGACGCCGATCCACTGGCGCAGGCGTTGATCCTCACGGCCATCGTCATCACGATGGGCATCGCCGCCTTCGTGCTGGCCCTGGCCTACCGGTCGTACACGATCAACGTCGCGGACGTCGTCGAGAACGACCCCGAGGACACCAAGGTCCTCACGCGTCGCAGCCTCGCGGACGCTCCCGACCGCGACAAGTCCGACGACCCGATCACCGGCGAGCCCGGCGAGGCCGGAGACGCCTTCGACAAGGACGGAAACCCGATTCCTCTCGACCAGATCGCCAACCGCGAAGACCTCGAGTGCTACGAGGATCTCCACGAGGGCAAGTTCCGCGACCGTGACGACGTCTCCTCGCCGGCGGGTGACTCCCGATGACGCTGTCACCGACGATCATCGGGACCCTCACACCCCTCCCCGTCGTGATCCCACTTCTCGCCGCGGCGCTGTGCCTCGTGCTGGGCCGCAAGCCGCGCGCGCAGCGAGCGGTCACCATCGCGGCGCTCGTCGCGGTCACCGCCGTGTCCTGCGTGCTCCTCTATCTGGCCGACCGCGACGGCACCACGGCTCTCCAGGTCGGTGGGTGGGAGGCCCCGATGGGCATCACGCTGGTGGTCGATCGACTGTCCGCGCTGATGCTCGTCGTGTCGTCCATCGTGCTGCTGGCGGTCATCGTCTACGCCGTGGGCCAGGGCATCCGGGACGGCGACGCGAATCAGCCCGTCTCGATCTTCCTGCCCACCTACCTCGCCCTCACCGCGGGCGTCAGCAATGCGTTCCTGGCGGGCGATCTGTTCAACCTGTACGTCGGATTCGAGGTCCTGCTCGTCGCGTCGTTCGTGTTGCTGACGCTCGGCGCCAGCGCCGAACGCGTGCGCGCGGGCGTCTCATACGTCATGGTCTCCGTCGTCTCGTCGATGATCTTCCTGGCGGGCATCGCCGCCACGTACGCGGCCACGGGCACCCTGAACTTCGCCCAGCTCGCGCTGCGCTTCGACGACATCCCGCAGGGCACGCGGCTCGCGATCTTCTCGATCCTGTTGGTGGCGTTCGGTATCAAGGCCGCGGTCTTCCCGCTGTCGGCCTGGCTCCCAGACTCCTACCCGACAGCTCCCGCCCCGGTCACCGCGGTCTTCGCCGGCCTGCTCACCAAGGTGGGCGTCTACGCCATCATGCGCACCCACACGCTGCTGTTCCCGGACGGCGCGATGGACAACGTGCTGCTCGTCGCCGGATTGCTCACCATGGTGATCGGCATCTTCGGCGCGATCGCGCAGAGCGAGATCAAGCGTCTGCTCTCGTTCACGCTGGTCTCGCACATCGGCTACATGATCTTCGGTGTCGCGCTGTCCACCAAGGCGGGGTTGTCCGGCTCCGTGTACTACGTGGCGCACCACATTCTGGTGCAGACGACGCTGTTCCTCGTCGTCGGCCTCATCGAGCGTCAGGCTGGTTCGTCATCCCTGCGTCGCCTCGGCGGTCTGGCCGCAGCGAGCCCGTTGTTGGCGGTCCTGTTTCTCGTCCCCGCTCTCAATCTCGGTGGCATTCCGCCGTTCTCCGGTTTCATCGGCAAGGTCGCACTACTGCAAGCCGGCGCGGACAAGGCGAGCTCTCTCGCCTGGATACTCGTCGCCGGTGGCACGGTCACCAGCCTCCTCACCCTCTACGTCGTGGCCCGTGTGTGGACCAAGGCGTTCTGGCGGGCGCGCGCCGACGCGCCGGAAGGTGGCGTGTCCGACGACTCTCCGACCGCGCTACTGGACAACGCCAGCGACGTGGATTTCGACTCGCGCGTCGACCCGGGCCGGATGCCGGTGGGAATGCTCGTCCCGACGATCGGCCTGGTCGCTGTCGGCCTGTCCCTGACCGTCTTCGCCGGCCCGTTCATCGGCATCAGCGATCGGGCCGCGGAGGACCTCCGCGATCGGAACGTGTACATCACCGCTGTTCTGGGCACGGTGGAGGACCCCGTCACCTACGCGGACGGACGCGACGCGTCGGAGGAGGGGGGACGATGACCATCATGGGTCGTGACATAGCCCTCAAGGCTGCGTTGCTGGCGTGGCTCACCGGGGTGTGGGTGTTGTTGTGGGGCAACCTCTCCCCGGCGAACGTTCTCGGCGGGATCGTGGTCGGACTCTTCGTGATGACTGTCCTGGCACTGCCGAGGGTTCCGGTCGAGGGCCGGGTGCACCCGCTGTCGGTGGTCCGACTGGTGGTCGTCCTGGTCTACTACGCCGCTCAGTCCAGTGTTCAGGTCGCGTGGGCGGCGATCCGTCCCGGTCCACCACCGGTGAACGCGGTGTTGCGGTATCCCGTCGAGATCAAGTCGGATCTGGTACTCACCTTCATGGTCGACGCGTTGAACATGGTTCCGGGCACGATGGTGCTGGACATCGACCGCGAGGATCGAGTCCTCTACATTCACGTCCTCGATGTCGGCAAACCCGATGCCGTGGACCAGTTCCGCACCATCGTCCGCACCTACGAGTCGGCCTTCATCGCGGCATTCGAGCGTGACCTCGAGTGGCATCCCGCGAGCATCGTCGCGCCGACGGACGACAGTGACGTCGACTCCGTGGCGGACACGATCGACGACATCTCCACGGATTACTCCCGGACGACCGGTGACTCCCGGAAGAAGGACCGCCCGTGACCGTCGTTCTCACCATCTCGGGCGTCCTGCTCCTCGCGGCCGCCGTCATCACGGCCTACCGCTTACTCGCCGGGCCCGACTCCCTGGACCGACTCGTCGCGGTGGACACCATCATCGCGCTGACGGTGTGCGGTGTCATGGTGTGGTCCGTCTACAGCCGGGACACCACGTTGGTTCCGTCCATCGTCGCGCTCTCCGTCGTCGGCTTCGTGGGATCGGTCAGTGTGGCGAGATTCCGCGTCTCCGACACCCCGGAGAAGAGGAAGGCCGCCGCCGCTGCCGCAGCACGCACACCTCATCCCCCGCACGACACCGAATCACGCGACAGACGGCAGGAGAAGCGATGAAGCTCGTCGCCGACATCATCAGCGGCACGATGATCATCCTGGGATCGATCCTCGCGCTCACCGCGGCCATCGGGGTCGTCCGCTTCCCGGACACACTGTCCCGCATGCACGCCGCCACCAAACCTCAGGTGGTGGGGTTGATTCTGATTCTCATCGGCGCGTTCATCAGCCTGCGCGGCAACGTCGACATCTGGATGATCTTCCTCGTCGGCGTCTTCACGGTGCTCACGGCGCCGATCATCGCGCACACCGTGGGGCAGGTCGCCTACCGTGAGCACAGCAGCAGGGACGACCTCTTCATGGTCGACGATCTCCGCGACGACGAACGCAACGACCGGGCCTGAGCAGCGACGTTCGGATCTCGGCGAAGTTCGGAGATCAGAGCAGTTCGGAGATCAGCGAGTCGACGACGGCGATGAGGTCGCCCCCCGACGTCTCCGCCACGGCACGCTGCCGCTGGTAGGACGCACCCCGACGCGGGATGTCCGCGACGTGGCCCAGTTCGTCCGCGCACCCCAGCCGCACGGCGATCGGGGTGAGCTTCTCGAGCAGATCGTTCAGATCGTCGGTCATGAGGCGCTCGTTGCTGTCGGCGTCGAGCACGATCTCGGCGTCCAGCCCGTACCGCGCGGCGCGCCACTTGTTCTCCTGCACGTGCCACGGCGGGATCGTGAGCAACGGCTCGCCGGCATCGAGCCGTTCGTCGAGATGCACCACGAGACAGTGGATCAGGGCGACCAGGGCACCGAGCTCACGCTTGGTGGACACCCCGTCGCACACCCTGATCTCGATGGTGCCGAGCCGCGGCACGGGACGGATGTCCCAGTGCATGCCGCCGAGCTGCGATATGACGCCGGTCTTCATCTGGTCGTGCACGAAACCCTCGAACTGCGACCAGGTCTCGAACTGGAACGGCAGTCCCGCGGTGGGGAGTTGCTGGAACATGAGCGCGCGGTTGCTGGCGTAGCCGGTGTCCGACCCGGCCCACATCGGGGACGACGCGGACAGCGCGAGCAGGTGCGGGTACTGCAGCAGAATCGAGTTGAGGATGGGGAAGACTCGGTCGGCCGAGCGGAGTCCGACGTGGACGTGGACACCCCAGATCAGCATCTGCCGACCCCACCACTGCGTGCGCTCGATCAGCTCGTCGTAATGCGGTGCGGCGGTGAGCTGTTGCGACGACCACTCGGCGAAGGGGTGTGTCCCGGCGCAGAACAGATCGACTCCCAACGGATCCGCGGCGCGGCGCACCAGATCCAGCGACTCGCTCAGATCGTCGATCGCCTCGCCGACGGTGTCGCAGATGTCGGTCACCAACTCGACCGTGTTGCGCAGGAGTTCCTTCGTCACGCGCGGCGTGTGCGCACCCGCCAGTTCGACGACACCGTCCATCACCTCGGACGCGGTGTTCGACAGATCCCGTGAGACGCGGTCGACGAGCGCGATCTCCCACTCGACGCCGATGGTCGGACGCTCCGACCCGGCGAACGGCACCGTGGTCGATCTCGACTCGTTCTTCAGGGGGACGTGCCCGTCTACTCGGACTCGACGACCGCGCAGGCGACGCGGCTGCCGGCGTCGCCCGTGCTGAGCGTCGTCGCGTCGGGCACGGGCTGGCCGTCGGGCAGCGTGTAGCGCGTCGGGATGTTGGCGAAGTTGTCGGCGCCCGAGTGGACGATGACAGCGACGCCGCCGCGCAGGTCGTCGAGCGTGACCGAGTCGGTCGTCGTCGTGAGGTCGGCGGTGCCGTCCTCGCGCACCTGCAGCGAGGTCAGGTCGCCGCTGGCCGGGTGGCCGGTGTTGCCGTTCACCTGGAGGTGTCCGCCGGCGGACAGGAACGCGCCGGGTTCGCCGCCGGTGGGAGCGACCGAATCGGGCTCGCACACCGGATTCTGATGCATGTGCAGGCCGTGGAAGCCCGGGGTCAGACCCTCTGCCTCGACGGTGACCTCGAGGTGTCCGTCGACCTCGGCGAAGGAGACCGTGCCCATGGTCTCGCCCTCGGGGCTGCGCAGGTCACCGGTCATCGCGGCCTCGGTCGCCGAGCCCTCGCCCTCGGAACCCTCGCCACCCGCGCTGTGGGACTCCTCGCCGTGCTCGGAACCCGCGGGTGCCGCGGAGCTGGTGAAGACGGGCGGAGTCGTGCCGGCGACGTCGCTGGCTTCCTCGCCGTTGCTGCAGGCCACCATGCCGAACAGGGCTACTGCGGCGAGAGGCGCCACGACGAGGTGACGAGGTGCGACTCGGCTGCGCTTCCAGCTGGCCATGGTGGGGGTCTCCTAGATGTGTGGGGACGTGCTGACCTGAACTCTAGTCACCCGGTGACGATGACGATGATGCCGGGCGTGGAGGACTCGATGCCCTCGAAACGAGGTTCGACACCGAAGCCCAGTGTGGTCGCGATGCGTTCGGCCTCGGCCTGCTGACCGGGCACCGACGGGTCGTAGTAGACCGTGGAGGCCGCGATGGTGCCGCTGCTGTAGTTGCCGGTCTCGCCGACCGTGAAACCGGCCGACTCGAGCGTCTGCGCCACCTCGGCGGCCAGTCCGCTGACATTGCTGTTGTTGAGCACGCGCAGCGACTGTGCCGCGGCGGTGGTGGAGGACGGCGCGCTGGTCGTCGTCGTGGCGGCGGACCCAGCGCTCGCGTCGGACTGCGGCGCGGCGGGTGCTGCCGCAGCGGCGGTGGTGGTCACGGCCGCTGCGGTCGAGGTGGGCGTGTCCTCGCCCGAGCCGGTGAGCGAGAAGAAGCCGAGACCTGCGAAGACGACGGCCAGCGACAGCAGAACCATGGCCAGCGCTCGCAAGGGTGGGCCGGACGAGTCCGGGCTCGGAGTGCTCGCGGGGGTCTGATCAGTCACGCTGCGAGCCTAGCGACTCGGCCGAACCGGATTGCCCGGGGCGGCGCGGGACGACCCCCGTCAGATCTCGAAGCCGAGTCGGCGCGCAGCGCGTGCCTTCTGCCGGCTCGCGCGCAGACGGCGCAGGCGCTTCACGAGCATCGGGTCCGCGGCCAGCGCCTCCGGCTTGTCCACCAGAGCGTTGAGCACCTGGTAGTAGCGGGTCGCCGACATGTCGAACAGTTCCTTGATCGCTTCTTCCTTCGCGCCGGCGTACTTCCACCATTGGCGCTCGAACGAGAGAATGTCGTGTTCCCGGCGGGAGAGTCCGTCACTCGGCTCGTCGGCCCCGTCGGCTCGCCCGTGACTTCGCGCTGCAGCGCTGTCCATCTCACTCCTGTCGTCTGTGCCGCCCTCGGCATCGCGTCTCGCGAGCTCTGCCGTCGACCTCGGGCTGTGCCGTGTGAACCCGGTCGTGACCGTGTTCTCGCGCGTCCCCCGGACCCGAAGAGGTCCGCGCACGGCGGTGAATCACATCCGTGTCGTTCGCCGCCAATCTAACCACGGACGGGGCTTCGCGATGCGGCGACACCGCGGCGCGTCTCGGACCGGCCGACCGGACCAGAATTTGTCCACCGGGCGGGCAGTATCCTTCTGGACCATGGCAATTCTCCCCATCCGTATCGTCGGTGACCCGGTGCTGCACACCCCCACCCAGCAGGTCACGGCGTCGCCCGCGGAACTCGAGACGTTGATCGCGGACATGTACGACACGCTCGAGGCCGCCAAGGGTGTCGGACTGGCCGCCAACCAGGTGGGTGAACCGCTCCGACTGTTCATCTACGACTGCCCCGACCACAGCGAGGACGGCACGGTGACGCGCCGCCGCGGCGAGGTGATCAACCCGGTTCTCGAGACGTCGGAGATCCCGGAGACGATGCCCGATCCGGACGACGACGACGAGGGGTGCCTCTCGGTTCCCGGCGAGCAGCACCCGACGGGTCGGGCCGAGTGGGCGCGGGTCACCGGAACCGACGCGAAGGGCGAGCCCGTCGACATCGAGGGGCACGGCTTCTTCGCGCGCATGCTGCAGCACGAGGTGGGCCACCTCGACGGGTTCCTCTACGTCGACGTCCTGGTCGGCCGCAACGCGCGGGCGGCGAAGAAGGCCATCAAGAAGAACGGGTGGGGCGTACCCGGGCTGAGCTGGATCCCCGGCACCGTCGCGGATCCGTTCGGCCACGACGACGACGAGTGACTCCGGACGCCCCGGTTCCGGGTTCGCGGGTGGTGGTGCGATACCGCCTGCCGGACGGGTCGACCCCACCGTTCACCGACGTGATCGGCGTCCTCACGGCGTCCGGCACCGCGGTGACCGTGCAGCCGGAGTCCGGTGACCCGGTGACCGTGCCGACCGAGCGGATCGTCGCACTCAAGGCGTTGGCCCCTCGGCCCGTCCGCAATTCGGAGATCCGCGGGCTCGAGAGCGCGGCGGCCGATGCGTGGCCGGGCCTCGAGCAGGAGTGGATCGGTGGATGGCTGCTCCGCGCCGGCGCCGGCGTGACCCGGCGGGGCAATTCCGCGAGTCCCCTGCGTCCTGACGCGTCGGTGATCGACCTACCGGCCGTCGCCGCCTGGTATCACGACCGGGACCTGCAGCCCTCGCTGTCGTTACCGGACCGACTACTCCGGCCCCCGGCGGGATGGAACCTGTCGGCCGAGGCGCTGGTGCTGACGCTGCCGATCCCGTCGTCGACCGGGCCGGACACGCACACCGAGCGCATCGCCGTGCCCGACGACCGATGGCTGGCGCACCATCCTCGTTACCGGGATCGCCCCGATCTGCTCACCGCGGTCCGCGACGGCGTCGTGACATTCCTCCGACGAGGCGACGCCGCGGTCGCCCGCGCTGCCGCCACCGCATCGCCGACCGGGCGACGCTGGGTCGGCATCACCGCGGTGGCCACTCGGCCCGAGGAGCGTCGGCGCGGTCACGCGGCCGCGGTGTGTGCCGAGGCGATGCGGTGGGGAGACGCCCGGGGTGCGACGCACGCCTACGTCCAGGTCGAGGTGGACAACGACGAGGCGCGATCGCTGTACGAGCGCCTCGGCTTCACCGAGCATCATCGCTACCGCTACGCGAGCCCGGAGGGTGTCACCGCCCCGGGCTAGGGTCGCTCACCGTGCGCCTGGCTACCTGGAACGTGAACTCCGTCCGCTCGCGAGTCGACCGCATCGTCGACTGGCTGGGGCGCTCCGACGTCGACGTTCTCGCGATCCAGGAGACGAAGTGCAAGGACGAGCAGTTCCCCTACCAGCGCTTCACCGACATCGGGTACCAGGTCGCGCACGTGGGCACGAGTCAGTGGAACGGTGTCGCCATCGCGTCACGCGTCGGGCTCGACGACGTGCAGATCGGGTTCGAGAACCAGCCGGGGTTCAGCAAGGACCCGGAGGTCCCGCCCGCCGACGAGGCTCGGGCCATCGGCGCGACCTGCGGGGGCGTGCGCGTCTGGAGCCTGTACGTCCCCAACGGACGGTCCCTCGAGGACCCGCACTACCGCTACAAGCTCGACTGGCTCGCGACGCTGCGCGACGACGCCCGGTCGTGGCTCGCCGCCGATCCGCAGGCACGCATCGCGTTGGTCGGTGACTGGAACGTCGCCCCCACCGACGACGATGTCTGGGACCCGGCGCTGTTCGAGGGCCGCACGCACACCTCGGGACCGGAGCGCGACGCGTTCCGAGCCATCGTCGACGAAGGGTTCGCGGACGTGGTGCGACCGTTCACCCCCGGGCCCGGTGTCTACACCTACTGGGACTACACGCAGCTGCGCTTCCCGCGCCGCGAAGGGCTCCGCATCGACTTCGTGCTGGCCTCACCCGCACTCGCGGCGCAGGTCACCGACGCGTCGATCGATCGTCAGGAGCGCAAGGGGAAGGGCGCCAGCGACCACGCGCCGGTCGTCGTGGAGCTGGGCGGGGACGCCGCGGTGACCGAGCCGGCCGGGGCCTGATCGGCCACCATGACGAGGTACTCGATGTTCGCACCGATGAATCGGCGCACGTAGGAGCACTGCGGCCAGATCGACAGGTCACCGATGCGCAGGATGTCGAGGGCGCCGCGCACGAGGACCGCTGCCCACCCGTGGTCGCCGAACTCCTCCTTGACGACGGTGTGCTGGAGCACGACCGTGTCGCTGTCGGGTGCGACCTCGTACGCGAGGATGCCGACGAGCGCATCGCCGACGGTCAGGACGAAGCGCGAGTTGCTCGGATCGTCCGACACGAGACTGGTGTCCATGACAACAGTTCACCACCGATGTTGTGACGGATGGTGTTCCTGGGACTGTTGATGCGCAATCGCGACGAAGTCGTCACGGTGTCGAGATCAGTCGGCGGTCACCATGTCGCGATACTCGGGGTTCTCGGCGACGAAGCGCTGCACGTAGGTGCAGACCGGCTTCACCTTCCACCCGTAGCCGCGAGCAGCATCGAGGGAGTTGCGGACCATGATGGCGGCGAGGCCGCGATGCCCGAAGTCCTCGGTGATGACGGCGTGCATGAAACTGACGACGGGCTGACGACGCGCACCGCGTCCGATGGAGTCGACGGGGAAGTACCCGACGATCCCGACGAGGTCACCGTTGAGCCGGAGCTCGAACCGGTTCTGGTGCGGGTTGTCTGTCACATCGGTGACGGGCGCATCCGACAGCATCATCTTCTCCTGGCGGCCGTGGGGCTCACCCGGTTCCTGTGCGAACCCGGGCGCGGGGCGGGACACGTGCAGCCTCGTCGCCGCGGTCGTGTGCATCACATGGGTGCATGTGACGTAGACCACTATTGCACAGGATTCGCGTCTCCGCCGGGGGAGCGGGTGAATATGTGGCGAACTCACGGGAAAAGCGCTCGAGTACAGTTCGGCATGTGACAACGCTGCCTCTGGCACCTTCCGGGACGACGCCGCGGCGCGTCCTCACCATCGCCGGCACCGACTCCGGCGGCGGCGCCGGAATCCAGGCCGACTCGCGCACCATCGCGCTGTGCGGACTGCACGCCTGCGTCGCGGTCGCCGCCGTCACGGTGCAGAACACGGTGGGAGTCAGCGGTTTTCACGAGATCCCGCCGGCCGTGGTGGCCGACCAGGTGCGAACGGTGGTGTCGGACATCGGCATCGGCGCGGCCAAGACGGGGATGCTGGCGTCCACCGCCATCATCGAGGCCGTCACCGACGTGTGCACCGAGGTCGGGATCGGCCGCGGTGGCTCGGTGCCCCTCGTCGTGGACCCGGTCTCGGCGTCGATGCACGGCGATTCCCTCCTGCACGCCGATGCACTGGATGCGTTGCGCACCAGACTCATTCCTCTTGCCACGATCGTCACGCCCAACCTCGACGAGGTCCGGCTGCTCACCGGCATCGACGTCGAGGACGAGGCGACGGCACGACGGGCCGCCGAGGCACTGCATGCCCTGGGCGCCCAGTGGGCCGTCGTCAAGGGCGGACACCTGCGGACCTCGTCGTCGAGCACCGATCTGCTCTTCGACGGCGAGCGGATGCTCGAGTTCACGAACCCTCGGATCGACACGGGCAATGATCACGGTGGCGGCGACACCCTCGCTGCAGCGCTGGCCTGCGCCCTCGCCCACGGCTACGCGGTGCCGGACGCGTTCGAGTTCGCGAAGGAGTGGGTCACGAAGTCGCTCGAGGCCGCGTACGACCTCGGCCACGGGCACGGCCCGGTCTCACCGCTCTGGCGACTGCACCAGTCGGCTGATGCGTAGGTCCTCGGGCACACCGGTCAGCTTCGGCGAGAACAACCCGCGCCGGTAGGGCTTGGTGGCCAGCCCGACGGTGTCCAACACCTCGGGTGACACCAGATCCAGCGCGACGTTCGAGATCATGACGTTGCCGTCGGCACCGGTCTGCATGACGCGCGCGGCCACGGTGACGTCGACGCCGAGCCAGTCCGATCCGACGGCGCGCGGACAGCCGGTGTGGATGCCGACGCGCATCCGCGGCGTGTAGCCGTTCACGTCGACACGGGCCAGCGCCGTCTGTGCCTCGAAGACGGCCCGCACCGCGTTGTCCGCGCTGGGAAAGACGGCCATCAGCCCGTCCCCCAGACGTTTGACGATGTGACCGCCGCGGTCGAGCATCGGCCGCTCGACCGCACGGGCCACCTGCTTGAGCAGCACCAGCGTGGTGGCGTCTCCGGCGGAGAGCGACCACGTGGAGAAGCCGACGAGATCAGTGAAGACGATGGTCACCTCGCGCTCACCACGCCCACGACCCGCGCGTTCGAGCACCGCCTGCCACACCTGGAGCGCACCCAGCGAGAGTTCCTTCGAGGCGCCGGGAGCGTCGCCCTGCAGCCGGTCGGTGACTCGCGCGACCATCCGCGCGGCTCCGGGTCCGGCCGTCGAGAGCGGATCGCCGAACGACGGATCACCGGGCAGCACCCCGCGTACGCGGCGGACCAGTTCGACCACCCGCGGCGTCCGGTTGACGGTGCGGGCAGCCTCGGCGGCCCGACGGGCGGCGTCACCAGCGCTGATCTTCACCGCTCGACCTTATCTTGTCGTTACTCCGAGTGACAGTAAACGTCACTCGGCCTGACGGGCCGCGTCTCGATCGGCACCCACGGGGACGCCGTTCGGGCCCGTCACCGACTCGGCGTACGTGCCGATGCCGTAGGCGACGGCCTTCGAGTTGATGCCGAGAGCCTCCCGGTCGACGTTCTCGAGCGTGTCCTCGGCGGTGTGGTAGTTCGGGTCGAAGGGCTCGTTCGCCGTCCCGCCCCAGCGCGCGGCCTGCCCCTCGGTCTTCACGTCGTCCGCGCCGCTGAAGACACCGCCCGAGGGAATGCCGACCTCGATGAAGGGGCCGTAGTCCGAGCGCCCGTCGAAGTCGGTGCCGTCGGCGTCCTGCGTCGTGAGCTGCTCCTCGAACACGCGCTCGATCGCATCCGAGCCGGTGGGGCCGGCGGGTTCACCGACCTGATCCGAATCGTCTCCGTCGTAGACGAGGTAGCCGGCGTTGTTCGACCCGACCATGTCGAAGTTCAGGTAGAGCGCGATCGCGGCCTTGTCCTCGTCGGACAGTCCCTCGACGTACTTCGTGGATCCGACCAGACCGAGTTCCTCCGCGCCCCAGAACCCGAAGCGCACGGCGTTGGTCACGTCCGGCGAGCCACCCATCTGCAGCGCGGACTCGAGCACGGCGGCGGTACCGGTGCCGTTGTCGTTGATGCCCGGGCCCTCGGGGACCGAGTCGAGATGCGCTCCCGCCATGACGATGTTCTCGGTGGACCCCGTCGTTGTCTGCGCGAGAATGTTGCGGCTGGTCGTGGTCTCGGTCTCCGCGGCCAGCGTGATCTGCGCGGTGGTCGGGGCCGCGGCCAGGGCGGCACCGTCCTCACGGCTGACACCCACCGACGGGATGCGCGCATCCTCCTTCGCGCCGAGCGTGCCGGCGTCGAGCGGACCGTCCTCGTTGTTGGACACGATGATCGCGGCGGCGCCGCGCTCGGCGGCGATCTGCCCCTTCTGCGCGAAGGAGCACACCCCGCGCGGGACCAGAGCGACCGCGCCGGTCAGCGTGAGGCCGTCGTAGTCGGTGGCCTCGCAGCCGGGTGAGTCGTCGGCGGGGGCCGCCACGATCGGACCGGAGACCCCGCCGGCGGCCGTGGCCGGGGAGTAGGTGAACGCACTGACCGGAACGTCGCGGTCGGCGGCGCGCAGTGCCACCGAGTCGAGGGTGTAACTGTCGAACGAGAACTCGGGCGTCTCGACGTCGAAGCCGGCGTCCCGGAGCTTGCCGGCCACGTAGTCGACGCTCGCGTCGTACCCGGCGGTGCCGGCAGCGCGATTCCCGTCGTGGGCGTCGGCGATGTCGGAGAGCTCCTGCAGGTGGCCCACCACCGCATCGAGGGTGACGCCCTCGGACAGCGAGGAACCCGTGACCGGTGCAGCCACGGGTTCCTCGGACGGGGTGGCTCCCTCACCGGACGAGCCGGAGGAGCAGGACGACAGGGCGAGCACTCCCGCCGCACAGATCGCGAGGGACAGGGTCGATCGTGTCGTCCGCATGAACGTCACCCTAACGGCAGAGCGGTCACGCGTCTCGCTTGTTCACCACCACCACTGCGGCGCCGAACACGACGGCGACGAAGGCTGCGAAGTAGGCCAGGCTGCCCCACGGTCCCCAGTGATACTCCACTCCGCCGGGCGAGCCGAGGAAGTTGTTCGCGTTCATGAACGGGAGGAAGGGCATGATGTCGCGCCCGATGCTGCCGAACAGGTTGAACAACGACTCGATCAGCAGCGGCCACAGGAGCAGAAGCGCGATCGCGGCGGCCGACTGTCGCAGCAGCGCACCGACTCCCACGGCGAGGACGACGCACAGGAAGGCGTAGATCGGGACACCGTAGACGGCGCGCCACGCATCCGAACCCTCGAGCACCAGCGCGGCGCCCGCATCGGGACCGGCCGTCGCCTTCGCGATGTAGAACGCGCCCAGCGTGAGCACCAGGGACAACACCGCGCCGAAGACGCCGATGAGCAGTGCCTTCACGCCGAGTACCGAGGCGCGGCTGGGGATGGCCTGGAACGTGGTCCGGATGATGCCGAAGCGGTACTCGCTGGTGATCGACAGCGCCGCGAGGATCATGAGTACGAGAACGCCGAATCCGCTGACGCCGGCGACCGCGTCAGCGAGGGTCGGCAGGTACGGCTCGAAGCCGGGGTCGTTTCCGGCGGCGATGTCGTTCTGCACGGTGGTGACCGTCGACTTGGCCGTGATGCCGATGACGGCCCCGATGCCCAGCCCGAGCGCCACGATGATGGCGGTGCACCACCACGGCGACTTCGTCGAGGTGAGTTTGATTCGTTCCGCTGCAAGCACACTCATCGCAGTGCCCCTCCCATTGAATCCGACCGGCCTCCGGCCTGCCCGCTCACGTCGTTGTCGGTACCGGCGCCGTGGTACTGCACGTCGTCGCCGGTGAGTTTCATGAACGCGTCCTCGAGCGAACCGTGCTGGGACGCCAGCTCGTGCAGGACGATGTTGTTGCGCGCGGCGATCTCGCCGATCGCCTCCGTGGTGGACTCGGCCACCACGAGAGTCGGATGCACCTGATCGAGACTGCTGGGCTCCTTGACCGTCAGACCTGCCGACGTGAGCGCGCTGCGCAGGGCGTCGAGCTGGGGGCTGCGGACGCGGACCGACGCCTCCGAGGCGCGGTCGACGAACTCCTGCACGGACGAGTCCGAGATGAGCCGGCCACGGCCGATGACGATCAGTTGTTCTGCGGTGAGCGCCATCTCGGAGAGCAGGTGCGAGGACACCAGCACGGTCCGCCCCTCGGCGGCGAGTCGCTGCATGAACTTGCGGATCCAGACGATGCCCTCGGGATCGAGTCCGTTGACCGGCTCGTCGAACATCAGGACCTTCGGGTCACCGAGCAGCGCACCGGCCAGACCGAGTCGCTGCGACATGCCGAGCGAGAACCCACCGGCCTTCTGCTTGGCCACCTCGGACAGGCCGACGAGGCGGAGCACCTCGTCGACGCGGGACGTGGCAATGCCGTTGGAGGCCGCCATCCACTGCAGATGAGCGCGAGCGGATCTGTTGGGGTGCACCCACTTCGCGTCGAGCAGAGCGCCGACGGTGCGAATGGGATTCTTCAGCTCGCGGTAGGGCCGGCCCTCGATGAGTGCCGTGCCGGACGTGGGCTGATCGAGTCCGAGGATCATCCGCATCGTGGTGGACTTGCCGGCACCGTTGGGGCCGAGGAAGCCCGTCACGATACCCGGGCGCACCGTGAAGGAGAGATCGTCCACGGCTTTCTTCGCGCCGAACTGTTTGGTCAAACCTGTCACTTCGATCATGTGCATCAGGATGCCCGAGCAGAACCACCGACCACATCGCTCCCGGGTCTCGACCCGGGTCATCCGAAGGGATGACGCGACCCTGAGCCGCCCCCGGTGGTGGTCAGTCGACGTCGGGCGAGGATGCCTGCGCCCAGAACCGCTTCGGGATCCGGCCCGCCAGCGCCGCCGATCGTCCGCCGCGCACCGCATCGGCCATGGCGGAGGCCATCATTCGCGGATCGCGAGCGCGTGTCACCGCGGTGGCGAGCAGCACCGCCGAGCACCCCAGCTCCATGGCGAGTGCCGCGTCGCTCGCCGTACCGATCCCGGCGTCGAGCACCACGGGAACCCCCGCAGCCGAGGTGATCATCTCGATGTTGTGCGGATTCGCGATGCCCAGACCCGTGCCGATGGGCGATCCGAGCGGCATTACCGCGGCACACCCCACGTCCTCGAGGCGACGCGCGAGCACCGGATCGTCGGTGGTGTAGGGCAACACCACGAAATCATCGTCCACGAGCTGCTCCGCGGCGCGCACCAGCTCGATGGCGTCGGGCAGGAGGGTCCGCTCGTCGGCGATCACCTCGAGCTTGATCCAGTTCGTCTCCAACGCCTCTCGTGCCAACTGCGCGGTGAGCACCGACTCGGCGGCGCCGCGACATCCCGCCGTGTTGGGCAGCAGGGCGATGCCGAGGCGCGTGAGGAGATCGAGCACCCCGGTGCCGCCGGCGGCGTCGACGCGGCGCAGAGCCACGGTGGTGAGTTCCGTCCCCGATGCGACGAGGGCCTCCTCCAGCACCGCGAGATTGGCCGCGCCCCCCGTCCCCATGATCAGGCGGGAGGAGAAGGTGCGGTCGGCGATGGTCAGCTGATCAGCCACCCTGCACCGCCGTCAGCACCTCGATGGTCCAGCCGCGGCCCACGTCCTCGCCCCACCGCGAGCGCGGCAGCACGATTCCGTCCACCGCCACGGCGATACCCTTCTCGGGAAGACCCAGCTGGGTCAGCATGTCCTGCACCGTCGTGCCGGGCTCGAGGTCGTGATCCGCACCGTTGACGGTGACACCCACTGCGATCATGTTCGTCTCCTACCGTGCCCGAGTTCGCGTGAGACTCGGAAACCGTTCGGGGAGAGCGCATGCCGCTTCCGCCAACGGCTCGCCCTCCAGTTCTGCCACCACGGCGTCCGCCGTGACGGGCGCGAGCAGCACCCCGTTGCGACCGTGGCCGGCGGCGACGACCACACGGTCGTCCAGCCGCCCGACCACGGGGATGTTGTCCGGGCTCCCCGGTCGCAGACCCGCCGCCGTCTCCGCCAACTCGTAGTCACCGACGGCAGGGAACACGGCCTCGGCGTCCGCCAGGAGATCGCGCACGCCGGCGACGGTCACGGCGGTGTCGTCGCCGTGCTCGTACTGCGTCGCACCGACCACCAGTCCGTCGCCGCGGGGTACCAGGTACACCGCGCGACCGTTGACGCTCGCGCGGACGGTCCGCGTCGGCGCGCTCGCCGAGCCGGAGCGCGCACGCAGGCGCAGGATCTCGCCCTTCACCGGCCGCACCGGGACGCCCGGCAGCAGACGGGACGTCGACCACCCCGCGGCGACCACCACACGATCGGTGGTGAGCGCATCGAGGTCGGTGACGGGAGCACGTATGATCTGCACTCCCCGGTCGCGGACCGCGGACTCCAACGCGAGCACCAACGCCCGGTTGTCCACCGACAACTCCCCCGGCGCCGACAGGCCCAGACGAACGCGCGGAGACAGCGACGGCTCCAGAGTGCGCACCTCGCTGCGCGAGAGGATCTCGAGATCGTGGCCCTGCGCACCCACCCAGTCGGCGACGGTGCGCAGGTCCGCCGCGTCGGCCGAGTCGAACGCGACGGTCAACGACCCACTCGACACGACGACGCCTCGACCCGCGAGGTCAGCACGCAGCACCGGATCGTGCCACCGCCGCAGCGACGCGGAACCGAGTGCCAGGAGTGCGTGTTCGCCGGGCCAGCCCTCGGACAGCGGAGCGAGCATGCCGCCCGCCACCCAACTGGCGGCGCCGTCGCCGACAGCGCGCGCCCCGAACGTCGGGTCGTGCAGGGTGACGGACCATCCCGCCGCCGCGGCGGCGCGGGCGCAGAAGAGGCCGATCACCCCGCCGCCCACGACGGAGACGGATCGCTGCATGAAACTCACTTCCTCCGCCGGCATGACCCGGGTCAGGTGGTTACGGTCTGGGCGCTCTCGCCCACTCTCAGCCCCGGCCGGGACTCCCGTGTTCGTTCCCCTTCACACTAACCGGCTGATGACCCGACCGGCCTCCGGCCTTGCCGGCTGATGACCCGACCGGCCTCCGGCCTCCCCGCAGTACAGGTGGTACTACATTCACACTCGTGACGACTTCGAGGATCACCGCCCGCGAGCGGCTCGCCACCGCCCGGCTGTATCTCTGCACCGACGCCCGCCGCGACACCGGCGACCTGGCCAAGTTCGTGGACGCGGCGCTGTCCGGGGGCGTCGACATCGTGCAGCTCCGCGACAAGGGGTCGGCCGGGGAGAAGAAGTACGGCGCCATCGAGGCGAAGGAGGAGCTCGCCGCTCTCGCCGTCATCTCCGCCGCCTGCCGTCGCCACGGCGCGCTGATGGCCGTCAACGATCGCGCCGATCTCGCGCTCGCCTCGGGCGCCGACGTGCTGCACCTCGGCCAGAACGATCTGCCGGTGCACTACGCGCGCCGCATCGTGGGCCCGGACGTCGTCATCGGGCGCTCCA
Source organism: Rhodococcus sp. PvP016 (assembly GCF_017832185.1). Classification (NCBI taxonomy): domain Bacteria; kingdom Bacillati; phylum Actinomycetota; class Actinomycetes; order Mycobacteriales; family Nocardiaceae; genus Rhodococcus; species Rhodococcus sp. PvP016. The sequence continues at coordinate 481,424 of NZ_JAFIBH010000001.1, forward strand.
CCCAGAACCGGGCGCAGGCCACGCTCGCCGACATCGAGGACGGCGTCGACTACTTCGCCACCGGTCCGGTGTGGGCCACTCCCACCAAGCCCAATCGGTCGGCCGCGGGCCTGGACGTCGTGCGCGAGGTCGCCGAGTCGCATCCCACCCGGCCGTGGTTCGTCATCGGCGGGGTCGAGGAGAACAACGTCACGCAGGCGCTCGAGGCGGGCGCGTCCCGCATCGCGGTGGTGCGGGCCGTCACGCAGGCTCGCGACCCCGAGGCGGCGGCCCGTCGACTGCTCGATCTGCTGCCGTCGGTCTGACCGTCAGAGTCCGGCCGGCGACAGGACGATGACGTCGGCGGGAACTGCCGAGCGCACCGCGTCGTCGGCCGTCACGACGACGATGCGCAGTTCGGTGTCGTTCCGGACGGCTGCGAGCGCCGCGTCCACGTTCTCGGCCCGCACGGTGTCGACGATCCACCCGAAGCTGCCGACGGCGAGCCGCACGGTGCGCGCCGGGAGTTCGTCGGGGGCGTCGGCGGCCAGGACCGCGCGGACGGGCACGGTGCGCAACGACGGCCAGCTCTCCGCGAAGGCGGGGTGCAGCGGCAGCAGGTCCACCTCGTGCTCGGCGACCCACCGCAATTCGGTGCTCTCACCGTTGGGAACCGTGTCGAGCTCGTGCTCCGCGTCGGCGATCACGGTGGTGTAGGACCATCCCGAGTCCTCGACCTTGGTGACGTGCTCGTCCCGCACGGTCAGCAGGTCGTCGGTGATGCCCGCCTCCTCGCCGGCCTCGCGCACGGCCGCGTGGACGGCGCTCTCGTGACTGTCCCTGGCACCACCGGGCAATGCCCACGTCCCGCCCTGATGACTCCAGGCCGCACGGTGCTGAAGCAGCACCACGGAGCCTGCCGACTCGGTCGGAGCCCGCAACAGCAGACCGGCCGCACCGTGTCGTCCCCAGTGCCGGCTCCCGTCGCTGCTGAACACCCAGCCGTCCCCGTCACCGCGCATGGTCCACCGTCCGCATTCCCCCACCCTATTGCTCCTCGCGTCGCCTGTGCTCGGACCACGGTGGGCCTATGCTCGAATCCGGACATGAGGGCGACCGATCGCGCGGGAAGGGGTCGAGGTGTCACAGCAGACGAGTGCGCTGACTCTGCGCGCGCCCGTCGACACCCGCTCCGAACGGTCGGAGTTCCTCCGTTCCACTCCCGTCCGCCTGTTGGCAGTGGGTCTGCTGGTCGTCGCGACGCTCGTGACCACCGCTCTCGTGACGACGCTGTCGGTGTCCGACCGCCAGCGCACCCTCGAACTGCTGCTCGCGCGTACCGAACCGCTGTCCGATGCGGCGCAGAACCTGTACGTGCAGCTGTCGGTCGCGGACGCGACGGCGGCGACGGCCTTCCTCTCGGGCGGCCTGGAACCCGGCGACGTTCGCGGTCGGTACACCGACTCGCTCGGAGCGGCGGCCGGCGAGGTGGTCCGCGCGTCCACCGGACTCGCGAGCGACGACGCGACGTCGCGGCAACTTCTCGCGACGATCTCCACGAATCTGCCGCTGTACGCCGGCATCATCGAGACCGCGCGGACGAACAACCGCGTCGGCAACCCGGTGGGTTCCGCCTATCTGGCCGAGGCGTCCACCCTCATGCAGAACACGATCCTGCCGTGGGCCGAGGAACTGCACGCGGAGAAGTCCGGTGACGTGTCGGATGCGCAGCGCCAGTTCGCGACGCCGCCCTGGTCGGCGTTCGTCGTGCTGGGCATCACCGTGCTCGTGCTCGTCGGCGCGCAGATGTTCCTGAGCCGGAAGACCAAGCGCACCGTCAACGTCGGTTTCGCGGGAGCCACGGTGGGCGTCGTCCTGCTGCTCGGCTGGATGCTCGTCGCGGGACTCATCTCCTCGACCGCCACCGACCGCGCTCTGGTGCGCGGTGCCGAGCCGCTGGACCTGCTCACCACCAGCCGGATCCTCGCCCAGCAGGCGCGCGCCGACGAGACCATCGGCATGACGCGACGCGGCGGCTTCGCCGACTACGAGAAGTCGTACTCCGACGCGGTGTCCGGCCTCGCCGACACCCTCGGCACGCTCGCGCACGACGACGACACGCACAGCCCCCGGATGGACGACGCCCGCGCGCTGGTGTCGCTCTGGACCACCTCGCACGATCGGATGAACGCGTCGCTGGACGGCGGCGACTTCGACACGGCCGTCACCATCGCCACCGGAACGGCTGCCGGCGACTCCAGCGACGTGTTCGGTCGGCTCGACTCGGCCCTCGTCGAGGAGATCGAGGCGTCCCGCGCGTCTCTGCGAGACGACGTCCAGCGTGCGTCGGGCGTGCTGGCCGGCCTCACCGTGGGCACCGGCATCGTGTGCGGCCTGGCCGTGCTCGCCGTCGTGGGCGGTATGTGGTCGCGTATCCGGGAGTACCTGTGATGCGCGGCGCGTCGGGACGGACGGCCCGCCGCGCGGCCGTGATCGCTGCCGCGCTCCTCCTCGTCCTGACCGGCTGCGCGGACACCACGCCGGTGCCGGAGGCGCCGGACCGCGCCACCGTCGCCGAACCGCTGCCCGACGGGGCCACCGGCGTCACCCCGGGCGCACCGATGCCACCGGCGGAGGACTGCGGCGACCCCCGCGCGAGCCTGCGGCCCAATTACGCGGCTCCCGACGGCGCACCCGTGCCCGCTCCGAACGTCGACGCGATCCGCGCCCGCGGGCGCCTCGTCGTCGGGCTGGACACCGGCAGCAATCTGTTCAGCTTCCGCGATCCCGTGAGCGGTGAGATCGTCGGCTTCGACGTCGACATCGCCCGCGAGGTCGCCCGGGATCTGTTCGGGGACCCGGACCGGCTGGAGTACCGCATCCTCGCCTCCGCCGAGCGGATCGACGCCCTGGCCGAGGGCGAGGTCGACATCGTCGTCAAGACCATGACCATCACGTGTGCCCGGCGCGAGCGGGTGACCTTCTCCACCGTGTACTACCAAGCGGACCAACGGGTCCTGGCCGTCAAGGGCTCGGGTATCACGGGCGTCGGCGACCTCGGCGGTCGGCGCGTGTGCGCCGCGGCGGGAACCACGTCACTGCTGCGCATCCAACGTCTGCAACCCAGTGCACAGATCGTCAGCGTGCCCAGCTGGGCGGACTGTCTCGTGGTGCTGCAGCAGGGCGGTGTCGACGCCGTCAGTACCGACGACGCGATCCTCGCCGGACTCGCCGCCCAGGATCCGTATCTGGAGATCGTCGGGTTCTCCATCGCCGCCGAGCCGTACGGGATCGGCGTGACGCTGGGTCACGACGACCTCGTGCGCGTCATCAACAAGACGCTCGAACGCATTCGCGGCGACGGCACCTGGAACCGCATCTACACCCAGTGGTTGTCCGTCCTCGGCCCGTCTCCCGGCGCGCCCTTCCCCTCCTACAACGGTTGATCATGAGTACCGAACCCGATCTCGAGGCGACCCGGGCCTCGTTGCGCGACGAGGATCCCGACGCGACCCGCGCCGCACTGCGCGAACAGGACTCCGGCGCGACGAGGGCCTCGGTGCGCCCCGAGGACGACGATGCCACGCGGGCCGCGCTGCGCGAGGACACCACCGGGCGCACCTCCCGGCCGAGCCGCCGTGTGCGGACCGGAAAGCGCCGCCGCCTCGGGGGTGGGCTGGTGGAACTGCCACGCATTCCGGAGGTCGATCCCGCGACCGCGGTCATGTCGGACCCCCGCGTCCCGGAGAGCAAGCGGTTCTGCTGGAAGTGCAACGCCCCCGTCGGACGTAGCGTCGACGGCCGACCCGCTCATCCGTCGGGTGACTGCGACAGATGCGGAACGCATTTCGACTTCTCCCCGCTGCTCGAACCCGGCGAGATGGTGGCCGGTCAGTACGAGGTGCAGGGTTGCATCGCGCACGGCGGACTCGGGTGGATCTACCTCGCCATCGACCGCAACGTGAGCGATCGATGGGTCGTGCTCAAGGGCCTGCTGCACTTCGGCAACGCCGAGGCGCACGCGGTGGCGATGGCGGAACGCCAGTTCCTCGCCGAGGTGACCCACCCCGGCATCGTCAAGATCTACAACTTCGTGGAGCATCCCCGCCCCCTCGCGCCCGGCTCCCGGGAGACGCCGTCGTCGACGGGGTACATCGTCATGGAGTACGTCGGCGGCCGCACGCTGCGCCAGATCATGACCGACAACCCGGCGCGCACCAAACTGCCTGTGCAGGAGGCCATCGCCTATCTCCTCGAGGTGATGCCCGCGCTGGCCTACCTGCACTCCATCGGCCTGGCGTACAACGATCTCAAACCCGAGAACGTCATGGTGACACAGGACCAGATCAAGCTGATCGACCTGGGCGCGGTGAGCCAGCTCGAGGACTACGGCTATCTGTACGGCACGGCCGGGTACCAGGCGCCGGAGATCGTGCGGACCGGACCCACGGTGGCCTCCGACATCTTCACCGTGGGGCGCACTCTCGCGGTCCTGACGCTCGACATCGCCTCGGAGCACGGGCGGTACGTCGACGGCATCCCCGAGGACGCTCCCGTTCTGCAGGAGTACCAGTTCTTCGCCCGGCTGCTCCGACGCGCGACGGCCGCCGACCCGCTCACCCGGTTCCGCAGCGCCGACGAGGCCGCGAGTCAGCTCAGTGGTGTTCTGCGCGAGATCCTCTCGCAGCAGACGGGGGACAGCCACCCGTCGCTGTCATCGGTGTTCAGCCCGCAGCGCACCACCTTCGGCACCGACGAGCAGGTCGCCGTCACCGATGTGTACATCGACGGACGGCACCGCGTGGCCAGGCTGGATCCACGCGACGTGGTGGCCGCGCTTCCCGTCCCCCTGATCGACACGTCGGACCCGAGCGCACAACTCATCGCCGCGGCCGTGCACAGCGAACCGCACCAGACGCTCGACTCGCTGCGCCTCGCCCGGGAAAACGGCCTCGATCGCACCGTGGGCGACGACTCGGTCGGGTCCGTGGAAGCGGTGCTGACCGAGGCCCGCGCGTATCTCGATCTGAGCGAGGGCGATTCGGCCGCGGAGGTGATGCGCAGGCTGGACGACGTGACGGGCAACTGGCGCGTCGACTGGCACCGCGGCACCATCGCGCTGCTGTGCCGCAACTTCGTCGACGCCGCCGACAAGTTCGACTCGGTGCTCTCCGCGATGCCCGGCGAGGTCGCACCCAAGCTCGCGCTCGCGGCGACGGCGGAACTGCTGGCGCAACAGACCTCCGACGACGGCCACGACACGTGGTGCGCGCTGGCCGAGACGATGTACACCACGGTGTGGCGGACCGATCGCACCATCGTCAGCGCCGCGTTCGGTCTCGCCCGGCGGCTCGCGGAACGCGGTGCGCTGCTCGACGCCATCATGACTCTCGACCTGGTGCCCGCCACGTCACGGCACTACTCGATGGCACGCATGACCGGGGTGCTGACACTGCTCTCGGGGTCCGCCGCCGACATGGACGAGGGTGCGCTCTACGAGGCGGCGCGGCGCGTCGAGGCGCTGCCGGCGCGCGAACCCCGTGCGCTGCAACTGCGGACGGTCGTCCTGGGCACCGCGCTCGAGTGGATGGAGTCCGGGCACACGCCCGAGTCGACGGTGCCGCTGCTCGGCGTGCCCTTCACACGGGACGGCCTGCGGACGGGCGCCGAGACCGCTCTGCGATCCCTCGCCCGGACCGCGCGCACCCGCTCGCACCGCTTCGCCCTGGTGGACCTGGCCAACGCGGTCCGGCCCAAGTCCCTCTTCTGATCAGCCGATCAGGGCCACCGCGGCGCGGGCGATGGCCAATTCCTCGTTGGTGGGCACCACCAACACCGTCACCGGGGAATCGTCCGTCGAGATGACCCGGATTCCCTTGCCGCGCTCGGTGTTGCGCTCCTCGTCCAGCTCGATCCCGTACATCTCGAGGTCCGCCAGGGCCGCTGCGCGCACCTCGGCCGAATTCTCGCCCACGCCGGCGGTGAACGTGACGACGTCCACGTGGCCCAGCTCGATCATGTACGCGCCGAGGTAGCGCCGCAGGCGATGGACGTACACGTCGAAGGCCAGGGCCGCGGCCTCGTCACCGTCGTCGATGAGGCGCCGGAGCTCACGGAAGTCGGTGACACCGCTCAGGCCCTTGATACCGGAGCGGCGGTTGAGCAGTTCGTCGATGGCGTCGACGTCCATGTCGGCACTGCGCCGCAGGTGCATCACGATGCCGGGATCGATGTCGCCGCTGCGGGTTCCCATCACGAGACCCTCGAGCGGGGTGAGGCCCATGGACGTGTCCACCGCGACGCCGCCGCGCACGGCCGATGCCGAGGCGCCGTTCCCGAGATGCAGCACGATCTGGTTCACGTCCGACGGCGACCGTCCCAGGTACTCCGCCACGCGGCCACTCACGTACTCGTGGGACGTGCCGTGCATGCCGTAGCGCTTGATGTCGTGTTTCGCGGCGGTGGCCGCATCGATGGCGTACGTCGAGGCCGCGGCGGGGAGGGTGTGGAAGAACGCCGTGTCGAACACGGCGACCTGCGGCACGTCGGGCAGCTCCCGGCGCGCCACCTCGATCCCGCGCAGGTTGGCCGGATTGTGCAGGGGTGCCAGCGCACTGAGTTCGTCGATGGTCGCCACGACCGAATCGTCGATGAGAGTCGGCTCGCTGAAGACGGTGCCGCCGTGCACCACTCGGTGCCCCACCGCCGTGATGCCCGCCTCCGCGAGGGGCAGTCCCGCGTCGGTCATCATCTCGAACGCCAGCCGGAGCCCCGTGACGTGATCGGGGATGTCGGTCGTCTTCTCCGTCGTGTCGTCGCCGCGGGTGACGGCCACGCGCCCGTCGGCGTCACCGATGCGCTCGACGATGCCCTGCAGGACACTGTGTCCCGAGTCGGGGTCCACCACCTGGAACTTCACCGACGACGATCCCGAGTTGACGACCAGCACCGTGCTCACTTCGCGACCTCGAGACCGTCGGTACCGGACTGGGCCTGGATGGCGGTGATCGCCACGGTGTTCACGATGTCCTGCACCAGGGCTCCTCGACTGAGATCGTTGACGGGCTTGCGCAGTCCCTGCAGGACCGGTCCCACCGCCACGGCGTTGGCGCTGCGCTGCACCGCCTTGTACGTGTTGTTGCCGGTGTTGAGATCGGGAAAGACGAACACGGTCGCCCGGCCCGCCACCTCGGAGTCGGGCAGCTTGGACTTGGCCACCGACGGGTCGATGGCCGCGTCGTACTGGATCGGCCCCTCCACCAACAGATCCGGCGCCCGGTCACGGACGAGGTCGGTCGCTGTCCGAACCTTGTCCACGTCGGCACCCGATCCGGAATCCCCTGTGGAGTAGCTCAGCATCGCCACGCGCGGCTCGATGCCGAACATCGACGCGGTGGCCGCGGACGAGACGGCGATGTCGGCGAGCTGTTCCGACGTGGGGTCGGGAACCACGGCGCAGTCGCCGTAGGCGAGCACCTTGTCCGCGAGACACATCAGGAAGATGCTCGACACCGTCGAGACCCCGTCCATGGTCTTGATGATCTCGAAGGACGGCTTGATGGTGTGCGCCGTGGTGTGTGCGGCGCCCGAGACCATGCCGTCGGCAATACCCTTGTGTACCATCATCGTTCCGAAGTACGAGATGTCGGACATGATCTCGCGGGCCTTGTCCTCGGTCATGCCCTTGTGCTTGCGCAGCTCGACATACTCGGAGACGAAGTCGTCGGTGTACTCCGAGTCCGTCGGATCCAGCACGGTGGCCTCGGACAGGTCCACCCCCAGCTCCCCGGCCCGGCGCGTGATCGCCGCCTCGTCACCGAGAATGGTCAGGTCGGCCACCTGCCGTTGCAGCAGTCGTCCGGCCGCGCGCAGGATCCGGTCGTCCGACCCCTCGGGCAACACGATGTGCTTGCGGTCGGCGCGGGCCCGGTCGATGAGCTGATACTCGAACATCTGCGGCGTCACCACCGACGGCATCGCGACGTCGAGGCGCCCCAGGATCTCGGCGGCGTCGACGTGGCGCTCCATGAGCGCCAGCGCCGTGTCGACCTTGCGTTGCGATCCGACGGCCACCCGCCCACGGGTCGATGCGGCCACACTCGCGGTGTCGAAGGTTCCGAGGTCGGTGGTGAGGATCGGAAGTCGGGGCTGCAGACCCTCGATGAGCTTGGCGATCATGGGATGTGGTGTCAGCCCGCCGTTCATGACGATGCCGGCCAGCGACGGGAATCCCTCGGCCTCGTGGGCGTTGACGAGCGCGAGCACGACGTCGGAGCGATCGGCCGGGGCGATGACGACGACTCCCTCGGTGAGTCGCTCGAGAATGTGCTCGGCCGTCATGCCGCCGACCATCACGCGCAGGGCCTCCCGTTGCAGCAGTTCGGCATCGCCGCTGTAGAGCTCGCCCTTCATCGCGTGCAGCAGCTCGTCCATGGTCGGTGCGACCAACAGTGGTACCTCGGGCAGAGCCCACGCCGGCACGTCCTCGGTCGAGAGGTGCGCGATGACGTCGTCCAACGCGTCGGGATCGCACCGATTGGCGACGATGCCGGCCAGATGGGCGCGGTGCGTCGACAGTTCCGATCGGCACACGTCGGCGAGGTGGGCGATCTCCTCGGGCGTGCGTTCGGAGCCACGCAGCGCGAGGAGTACCGGTGCACCCAGGTTCACGGCGACGCGCGCGTTGAATCCCAGTTCGCTGGGACTGGCGATGTCGGTGTAGTCGCTGCCCACGATCACCACGGCATCGCACTGGGACGCGACGTCGTGGTAGCGGCGCACGATCTCGGCGAGCGCGGCGTCGGGATCCGCGTGCACCTCGTCGTAGGTGACGCCCAGCGACTGCTCGTACGTGGTGTCCGCGGTGGTGTGGTCGATCATGAGTTCGAGGATGTAGTCGGTCTCGGACGACGATCGAGCGATCGGCCGGAACACACCGACCCGAGCCGTCGAGGCACCGAGCATGCGCAACAGCCCCAACGCGATGGTCGACTTGCCGGTGTCACCCTCGGGCGACGCGATGTAGATGCTGGAGACGGGCGAGCTGGGCGTGTCTGCGGGCGCGGCGACCATGGTCTCAGCCTAATGGGCACGCCGCCGCGGGCGTCCGAGACGATGTCCCGCGGTCGCGCTGTGATCTCGGGAACAACTCTGCACTTTCTTAGCCTACGCAAGCATAATGCTTGTGTGTCCACAACTGTCTCGTCACGCGGTCTCGACCAGCGTCACAAGATGATCGTGCTGGCCACGTGTTGCCTCAGCCTGCTCATCGTCTCGATGGACGCCACCATCGTGAACGTCGCGCTGCCCGCCATCCGCACCGAACTCGGCGCGTCCGTGTCCCAACTCCAGTGGACCATCGACGTCTACACACTGGTGCTCGCGAGCCTGCTGCTGCTGTCCGGCACGACGGCGGACCGCGTGGGGCGGCGCCGGATCTTTCAGATCGGACTCGTCAGCTTCGCCGTCGGCTCGCTGCTCTGCAGCCTGGCCCCCACCGCGCCGATCCTCATCCTCGCGCGGATGGTCCAGGCGATCGGTGGGTCGATGCTCAACCCCGTCGCCATGTCGATCATCACGCAGGTGTTCACCGGCAAGGCCGAGCGTGCCCGGGCGATCGGTATGTGGGGCGCCGTAGTCGGCATCTCCATGGCCCTCGGACCCATGCTCGGCGGACTGTTGATCGAGATCTCCGGGTGGCGGTCCGTCTTCTGGATCAACATCCCGGTCTGCCTCGCGGCCTTCGTCCTGGCCGCCGTGTTCGTCCCCGAGTCGCGATCCCCGGTCGTGCGCGCGTTCGACCCGGTCGGTCAGCTGCTCGGTGTCGTCATGCTGGCCGCCCTCGTGTTCGGCCTCATCGAGGGTCCCTCGCTCGGATGGTCGTCGCCCGTCACCCTCGCCGTCTTCGCCCTGTCCGCCGCCTCGTTCGTCGCGTTCGTCCTTTACGAGAACAGGCGCGTCGACCCGTTCATCGATCTGCGCTTCTTCCGCAGCATCCCGTTCTCGTCGGCGACGATCGTCGCCGTGTGCGCCTTCGGCGGATACGGGGCGTTCCTGTTCCTCATGTCGCTGTACCTGCAGGAGGTGCGCGGCTTCAGCGCGATCGGCACGGGTGCGTCCTTCCTGCCGCTGGCACTCGCCACGCTGATCTGCTCGCCGCTGTCCGGGCGGATGGTGGCGCGGTGGGGTGCCCGCCCCTCGATGACCGTCGCCGGTGTGGTCATCGCCGTCGCCGGTCTGACCCTCACCCGCCTCTCCGCCACCACCCCTGTCAGCGCGCTGCTCGTCATGTTCGCGATCTTCGGTGTCGGCTTCGGGCTGGTCAACGCCCCCATCACCAACGCGGCCGTCGGCGGGATGCCCCGCGATCGCGCGGGTGCGGCGTCGGCGGTCGCGTCGACCAGCCGCCAGATCGGCGTCAGTATCGGCGTCGCGCTCTGCGGGAGCCTCACCACCGCGGGTGCCGCGGCCGGAATCGACGCGGGGTTCGCCGCCTCCACCCACACGGTCTGGTGGGCTCTGGCCGCCATCGGTGTGATCGTCGCGGGCCTGGGTCTGGTCAGCGCGAGCAGGCGGGCCACGCGCACCGCGGACGACGTTGCCGCACTGTTCCGGACACCGGAGCCCGCTCGTGCCTGACGGCCGGAGCCGGCCGATCGAGGAGGCCTGGGCCGCGATGACCTCGCTGGTCTTCGAGAACCGCGACACGTGGCGCCGACGGGTGGCGGCCGAGGTCGACATGCCGTTCAGCCGCGTACGCGTACTACGCCGCCTGATGTCGGGGTCGCTCACCATGACCGAACTGGCGTCGGCCGCGGCGATGGACGCCCCGGCGACGACGGTGTGCGTCAACGATCTGGAGAAGCGCGGCTACGTCCAGCGCACGGTGGAAGCCGATCGACGCAGCAAGCGCGTCACGGTCACGGACGACGGCCGCGCGGTCATGGAGCGTGTCGGCGACATCAGCGATCCGCCACCGCCATCCCTACAGCACCTGAGCACCGAGGATGCGGCGCACCTGCACCGCATCCTCGCGCGAGCGGTCAGCCCAGTCGGCGCAGACGGGGTTCGAGATCGGTCTTGAACAGCTCCAGGAACCGACGCTGATCGTGGCCCGGCGCATGGAACACCAGGTGGTTGAGACCGGCGTCGACGTACGGCTTCACCTTCTCGACGGCCTCGTCGGGATCGGACGCGACGATCCACCGCTTGGCCACCTGCTCGATCGGCAGCTCGTCCGCGGCCTTCTCCATCTCGATCGGATCGTCGATGGAGTGCTTCTGCTCCGGCGTCAGTGACAGCGGAGCCCAGAACCGGGTGTTCTCCAGTGCCGCATCGGGATCCGTGTCGTACGAGATCTTGATCTCGATCATGTGGTCGATGTCGCCCACGGACCGGTTCATCTTCTCCGCACCCTCGGCCACCGCGGGGATCAGTTTGTCGGTGTAGAGCTCCATGCCCTTGCCGGACGTGCAGATGAAGCCGTCGCCGCTGCGTCCGGCATAGCGCGCGACCACCGGGCCACCGGCGGCGATGTACACCGGGACCCCACCGTCGGGAACGTCGTAGATCGAGGCGCCCTTGGTCTTGTAGTACTCGCCCTCGAAGTCGACGCGATCTCCGAGCCACAGCTCGCGCATCAGCGACACCGCCTCACGCAGGCGCGCGAACCGCTCCTTGAACTCTGGCCATTCGCCGTCGAATCCGGTCGCGATCTCGTTCAGGGCCTCACCGGTGCCGACGCCCAGCATGATCCGGTTCGGGTACAGGCACGCCATCGTCGCGAACGCCTGGGCGATCACGGCGGGGTTGTAGCGGAACGTCGGAGTCATGACCGACGTGCCCAGCTGCAGGGTCTTCGTGCGCTCGCCGACGGCCGTCATCCACGCGAGCGAGAACGGGGCGTGGCCGCCCTCGTGGCGCCAGGGCTGGAAGTGGTCGCTCACGGTCGCCGAATCCATGCCCGACGACTCCGCCTGCACCGCGATCTCGACGAGCTCACGTGGACCGAACTGCTCGGCCGACGCCTTGTATCCCAGCTTCAGTTCCTGTGCCACACCGAACTCCTGTCTCGTAGCCGGTAGGGATCCGACTCCTGTCATGTCTATCAGTAACGACGTTCGAATCGTCGTGCGCGCAACCCTGTGCGCACTCGTCGCGACCTGACGACACCTATCCTGCCCGCCTCTCGGTCATGAGGTCGTCGAGCCGAACTTCGACGGACGACGATGACATCGGGCGCGGGGATGCCGGCGCCTCGGAGTCGTACGTGTGGCCTGTTGCGGTGCGGAAGCGGACGATGTGCAGGCCGGCGACATCCTCTCGGATCCTCGTCGTCTCCCATCCGTCCGCTTCCTTGGCGTAGTTGCAGGCAGCGCAGAGGCCCATGCCGTTGTCGGCGGTGGTCGGTCCACCGAACCGGTGTGGGGTGATGTGGTCGTGGTGACGGATCGGCGCATCGCACCACGGCGTCCTGCACGTCCGGTCCCGGATGTCGATGTATGACGCCAGCCCTGCGGGGAACGTCCGCGCACTGGACTCCATCGCCGTCAGGTGAGCTGTCGTCGGGTTCGCATACACGCGCCGCAAGGTCGCCCCGGCCCCGCCGGTGTCCACGCTGTCCGCCACGAGTCTGCGGGCCGACGCCGCAGGAACGGTGCCGTAGCCGGGAACGTAGGCAGCCTCGTCGCCGCCCGCGAGCAGAGTTTCGTCGGACATGACCATCTGCACGGCCACGGGGGCGCCCTGTGCCGCGGAGGCTCCGGTCACGCGCTCGAACAGCAGGTCGGCCATGACCTGGTCCCTGGTTCGATCTCCCGCCAGGCCGGACCCCACCATCGCGTCGGCGTCTCGTCGGAGCGTCGCGTAGACGCACACCGCCTGATCCATCGGCATCAGAGCATTCACGTACGCCATGAACTCGGGTGCGGGCCGCACACTCACCCGGCGTTGAGACTTCGCCCGAGCATTGCGCTTCACCACCGACGCCGCATCCAACTCCTGTGCGACGGCGGAGGCCATCGCGACGATATGCAGGTCTCCCTTCCCGTCCAGGGTTGCCGCCTCGGCACACAGACGTCGGTCGACTTCCCGCCGATCCTCCGCCGATAGATGTGCGGTCTCCCGCACCAGGAGCATCGCTCGATACTCGTTCAGCAGGCCTCTGCGCATCAAGGCATGGGTGTGCGGCATCTCCTGCACCACCGCCCGCGCCAGGCCGAGATAGGTGCCGCCTCGATGATGAGATTCACGGCGCGCAAGACCCACCTGCGACGCGATGCCGGCGTCCCACTTGTTCTGCGCCACCCCACGGTCGCGGCGATCGGAACGAATCACCGCTGAGACATGATCGGTCACCGAAGCCTGCGCCGCAGCCCCCACCGACTTCAACTCTTCCAGAGCCCTCACGGCGTCGATATCCGATGCGGCCGTCTCGTAGTCGTCGACAAGGCTCAATCGCGTTGCGAATTGGCGTATCTCGGCCACCGTCGGTGGTTCGAGCACTGCATATTCGATCATGAATTCCCCCCGGATCCCTGAGTCCACCCGAAGGTAGACCAAGCCTCCGACACGATCGTTAGAGTCGTCCTATGAGCAGGCTCCCCGCCGCGAACGACCCCACCGACGCCTTGGCTCGACACATCGTCGGCACCTACTTCGCCCTTCGCGCGGCGATGTCCGTCCTCGCGGTCGGACTGCCGATCATCCTTGTCGGATGGTCGATTCTCGACGGTGATCTGCCTGTCCTCGGGTCCATGAGCGAGTACTACTACAGCCCCGCGCGCGACGTGTTCGTCGGCGTGCTCGTCGGAACCGGGATCACGCTGATCTGCTACCGCGGGTACGGCCCGCTGGAGAACGGACTGCTGAACGTGGCCGGTTCGCTTCTCGTCGCGGTTGCGCTGGTTCCCACGGATCCGCCGGGCGAGAGCGACTTCGGGCTCCGCATGGCGGTCCATGCCGCAGCGGCCGTCGGCTTCTTCATCAGCTTCGCCGCGTCCGTATGGTGGTGCGCCGATGACACTCTCGACACGTCTCGGGACTCTGCTGCCCGCATCCGCCGCTATCGCATGGTCTACCGGGCGGTGGCCGTGATCGTGGTCGTCGCTCCTGTCTCGGCGCTGGCACTGGTCCTCGTTCTCCGCCAAGGCGCGTTGGCGGTGCTGGTCGTCGAAGCCGTGGCCGTGTCGACCTTCGGCATCTACTGGGCCGTGAAGTCGTACGAGCTGCGCGGAACCGAACTGGCCGAACAGCCGTGAACCCCGCACATCGCCAGCACGCATACCGCGAACGTCTCGAGTGGGGACTGCGCGGCGCCCACGCCATGGCCGCCGACGCGGACATCGCTGTGGTCGTCGACGTGCTGTCGTTCACCACGACGGTCAGTGTCGCGATCGACCGAGGTATCCAGGTGGTGCCACATCGGTGGAGTGACGCCGAAGCGGTCGCCCGACGCTTCGGCGCAGCAGTAGCCGTCCCTCGCTCGCAGTCGGGCCCCGGCCGAATCACGTTGTCCGCATCGTCGATTCGTTCGGCCGACCCGGTGCCGCAACGTCTGGTCCTTCCCTCCCCCAACGGATCGACCATTGCCGAGGCCTTGACTGCCGCCCCCGTGGTGATCGCTGCGTCCCTTCGCACGGCGACCGCGGTTGCTCGATGGATCGCCCGGACGACACCACCGGATGCCACGGTTGCCGTCGTCGCGGCGGGTGAGAAGTGGCCCGACGGGTCGCTGCGTCCGGCGATCGAGGACTTCTGGGGTGCGGGGGCGGTGCTCGCGGCCCTCGACGAAGAGCGCGGCCTGGACTCGCCTTCGCCCGAGGCACTGTCAGCACGGGCGGCGTGGCTGTCGATCCGCGGTGATGCAGCGACAGCGTTGCGAGACTGCAGCTCCGGTCGAGAACTCGAGGCAATCGGCTTCGGCGACGATGTCGCAGTCGCCGCGGAAGTGGACCGGAGCGGGTGCGTTCCCATTGTCCGGGGTGGAATGTTCGTCAGCGGCTGATGCCACCTGGTGCTTCTGCTCCCCTCGCACAACTTCTCGGCGGGATTCCGCGCGGTTCCCCGTCGAGAGGAGCAGAACGACCACTGATCGGGCAACCACCCGGCACACGGGTTGGAATCGCAGAGATCGGAGGGGAATGTGCGTCAGAATCCGACCCCGGCGAAGGGCGCCGACGCGGTCCGGAACAACGCATCGGCCGCCGCGGGCTCGCCCTGCGCCAGGCCCGCGGTCACCAGAGCGGACCACGACGTCCCGCCGAGCAGCACCGATGCCAGATCTCGGACGTGCACCGTCAGATCCGGCGCCGCGTCGACCACCCGTACGCCGTCCGGCGCGACGGCGTAGGTCCCGGCGTTCTCCGGCAGGTCCGGGTCCTGCACGGCGATGGTCACGGGGTCCCCAGCCCCGTACGTGCGCGCGGACAGAGCCGCGGACACGTCGAGGATGCGCAGCCAGGTCTCGTCCTCGGTGCGATCGAGCCGTACGGATCGGCGATCGTGCATCAGCAGTGGCAGCACGGTGTCGACGGGCAGAGCGGGAAACGTGATGCGGTCGACGAGGTCGAGCCGCAGGAGGAAGCGGACCAGATCGGCGAACACCGCGTCGTCGGGCGCATGGAAGTCTTCGACGACCACCCGACGGTCGTTCCCGGACCACCACGTCCGCGGGTCGCGCGGGCGGTACCGGACGTATCCGTCGTCGACCCCGCCGGTGGAGTGCACCGCGTTCCACACCGGACCCGTGTCGGTCCGCCCGCGCAACCTCGACGCGTTCCACCAGACGGGCAGTCGGGTGATGGTGCCCGGTCGACTCGACGGGTGCGCGGCGACGATGCCGGCCTGCACATCGAACACGTCCCCGTCCTCGACGAGGCGGACGGTGCCGCTGGACACGGCCTCGTCCCGCACCGACGCACGGGCCGTCACGACTTCCGCGGACACGGACGAGGTGGCGACGCCGTAGCCGTAGCGGCCGTAGATCACCGCCTCGGATGCGCGAAGCGAGGCGACCACGCCACCGGCATCGCGCGCGTCCCGCAGCTGACGCCGCAGCAGAGCGGACACGACGCCGCGGCGGGTGTGGGTCGGCAACACCCCGACGTGGGTGACGGCGAGATGGGGGACCCGAGCACCGCCCGGCAGCGTCAGAGTTCCGCGGGCCGAATCGGTGGTCCCGACGAGACGATCGCCGTCGAAGGCACCGTAGGTCCGACCGGGCTCGCGCAGACTCGCGATCTCGTCCTCGGTGACCTGCAGCGTGGGCAGTCCCACCATCGCGGCGCGGAAGACACGCTGCGATTCCAGCAGGTCCGACCGCGACTCGAGAATGCGGATGTCGACCATCAGGCGACCTCCGCGATGGTGAGCGTGGTCTGTCGACGCAGGACGAATCCGAGGGTGTCGTACAGCGCGACGGCTCCGGTGTTGGTCACACTCGTGTGCAGGAACGGCACCTCGCCCCGCTCCCGGATGCCGTACCCGACAGCGCGGATCAGGCGGGTGGCCAGGCCCTGCCCTCGGTGATCGGGGTCGGTGCACACGGCGCTGATCTCGGTCCAGCCGTCGGGATGCATGCGTTCCCCGGCCATGGCGACGAGTCGCGACCCGTCCCGGACACCCAGGTACGTGCCCATCTCGATGGTCCGCGAGCGGAACGGGCCGGGCCGGGTGCGGTGCACGAGATCGAGCATCTCCGGCACGTCGTCGGCGGTGAGCACCTGCGCGGCCGGTTCCGGCTCGACCATCAGCGCGGATCCGTCGAACTGCAGCAGCCCGATGCGGTCGAGAACGCGCCACCCGTCGGGCGGGGTGATGCCGTCGCCCCGCAGTGCGGCCTGTTCACCCACCGGGAGCAGGGCGCCGAGATCGGCCCAGTCCTGCGCCGTCATGTCCTCGGGGTGACCGAAGAATCCGGCCACCTCGGAGTGGTAGCGCGCGATGCGGCCCCGCCATTCGGCGAATCGTGAGTGGGCGCCGACGAGGGACGATCGGATGGGATCGTCCAGTGGATGCGCGTCGGGGAGGGTCGGGATCACCGGAACTCGGTCGTCGCACTGCACCAGGCCACTGTAAGGGTCGGCTCCGACGCCGCGGCGCGTTGTGGTCGCGACGATTCCGGAGGGGCAGAATGGTGTCGTGAGCCCCGACAGAGTGAGTCCTGACGACGCCGTGCGACCTGCCGATGCTCCGTCCGCGACGGGGACGCCCCCGTGGACGTACCTGATGGACATGGACGGTGTCCTGGTGCACGAGGAGCACCTCGTCCCCGGAGCGGACCGTTTCCTGAAGGAACTCCAGGACACGAACACCCCGTTCATCGTCCTGACGAACAACTCGATCCGCACCCGTCGCGATCTGCAGGCACGCCTGCGCCGGACCGGCCTCGAGATCCCCGAGGAGTCGATCTGGACGTCGGCACTGGCCACCGCCACCTTCCTGGGGAACCAGCGACCGAACGGCACCGCGTACGTGGTCGGGGAGTCCGGCCTGACGACGGCCCTGCACGACATCGGCTACATCATCACCGACATCGATCCCGACTACGTGGTGCTCGGCGAGACGCGCACGTACTCCTTCGAGGCCATCACCACCGCCATCAGGCTGGTCGAACGCGGCGCGCGCTTCATCGCCACCAATCCCGACGCGACGGGCCCGTCACGCGACGGATCGCTGCCCGCGACCGGATCCGTCGCCGCGCTCATCACGCGCGCGACCGGACGCGAGCCGTACTACGTGGGCAAGCCGAACGCGCTGATGATGCGGTCCGCTCTGCGGGCCATCGGCGCGCACTCGGAGAACACGCTGATGATCGGCGACCGCATGGACACCGACATCGTGTCCGGGCTCGAGGCCGGTCTCCAGACCATCCTCGTGCTCACCGGTATCTCCACCCCGGCGAGCGTCGAGATGTACCCGTTCCGGCCCACCCGGGTCATCGAGTCGGTCGCCGATCTCATCGGGCACACCGCGAACCCGTTCGGATGAGATTCGTCTACTCCCGACCCGACCGCAGCGTCGAGGCGACGGGCACTCGGCAGGCGTTCGACCACATCGACGACGCGCGCGAGGCCCTCGAGGACGGGTCCGCGCGGGTTCTCGTGGGGGCCATCGGTTTCGACGCATCCACGCGGTGTGCGCTCGTGGAGCCTGCGACGTTCGACCGGCGCGACGAGCCACGCACACCGGAGCCGGTCACACTCCCCGGAGCCGTGATCGCCTCTCAGAACCCGCCGCCCGACAAGCACGTCGCGCGGGTGCAGCGCGCCCTGACGGTGCTGAACCATCCCGGATCAGCGCTACGCAAAGTGGTGCTCGCGCGGTCGATCACGCTGGTGTTCGACGCCCCGCTGTCACCGACGGCGTTCGCGGACACGCTCATCGAGGCGAATCCGATGCACAACGGTTTCGCCGTCGATCTCACCGCGGCGGGTGGTCCGTACTTCGGCCGCCATCTGGTGGGCTCGAGCCCGGAACTCCTCGTGCGACGCACCGGCACCGAGGTGATCTGCCGACCGTTCGCCGGAACTGCTGCACGGCACCAGGATCCGGTAGCTGACGAGCAGGCGGGCGCCGACCTCCTCGCCAGCGCCAAGAACCTGGCCGAGCACCGCTTCGTCGTCGACGCGATCGCGGAGGCACTGGCCCCGCTGTGCTCGGAGGTGTCCGTGCCCGACGGCCCCACCCTCACCAGCACGCCGGCCGTCTGGCATCTCGCGACCCCGATCACCGCGACTCTGGCCGACCCCGCCACCACCGCACTGGATCTCGCGCTCGCACTGCACCCGACACCCGCCGTCGCGGGCAGCCCTACCGACCTGGCGCTCCAGACCATCGATCTGCTGGAGTCCGGCCGCAACCGCGACTTCTACGCCGGCACGGTGGGGTGGTGCGACGCGTCGGGCGACGGTGAGTGGATGGTGGCCATTCGCTGTCTGGACATCGCCGCCGACGGCCTCAGCGGGGTCGCGACGGCGGGTGGCGGCATCGTCGCGGACTCGGACGCGAGCGCCGAGCTGGACGAGACGACGGCCAAGTTCGCGACGGTGCTCAGGCCCTTCGGGCTCTGACCTCGACCGGGTGCGCGGAGCCGCGGATACCGCGGCTCAGCGCACCGAAGCCGGCCGATGATGCACTCGGCTCTACCGAGCGAGCGCTCCCGCCAGATCGCCGAGCAGATCCTCGAGGTCCTCCAGACCGACGGAGATACGCACGACTCCGTCCGTGATTCCCACGGCTGCACGCCCTTCCGGGCCCATGGCCCGGTGGGTGGTGGTGGCGGGGTGCGTCGTCATCGACTTCGCGTCACCCAGATTGTTCGAGATATCGATGATTCGTAGCGCGTTCAGGAACTCGAAGGCGCGCGCCTTGCCGCCCTCGAGCTCGAACGTGACGACGGTGCCGCCGCCACTCATCTGCGAGACCGCGAGGTCGTGCTGCGGGTGCGACGGCAGGTACGGGTACTTCACCCATGCGATACCCGGCTGCGCCTCGAGGAACTCCGCGACGGCGAGAGCCGAGGCGTTCATGTGCCGCACGCGGAGCGGCATCGTCTCGAGACCCTTCAGCAGCGTCCAGGCGTTGAACGGGCTGAGCGCGGGCCCGGTGTGACGCATGAGCGTCTGCACCGGACCGTCGATGTACTCCTTCGATCCCAGGATCGCGCCCCCGAGCACGCGCCCCTGTCCGTCGATGTGCTTGGTCCCCGAGTACACCACCACGTCGGCGCCGAGGTCGAAGCTGCGCTGCAGCACGGGCGTCGCGAAGACGTTGTCCAGCACCACCTTCGCGCCGGCCGCGTGCGCCATCTCGGTCACGCGCCGGACGTCGACGAGCGACTGCATCGGGTTGGACGGCGTCTCGAAGAACACCGCGGTGGTGGGCACGGCGAGCGCCTCTTCCCACTGGTCGAGGTCGTCGCCGTCGACGAACACGGTCTCGACTCCCCACCGCGGCAGGATCTCGTTGCACACCACGAAGCACGAGCCGAACAGGCTGCGCGCCGCGACGAGTCGGTCACCGGCCTTCAGCAGTGCGCCGAGCGCGGTGAAGACCGCGGACATACCGCTCGAGGTGCCGAAGGCCGCCTCGGCGCCGTCGAGCAACCGCAGCCGCTCCTCGAACATCGTCACGGTGGGGTTGCCGTAGCGCGAGTAGACGAAGTGGTCGATGTCGCCGGTGAACGCCTGCTCGGCGGCCTCGGCGCTCTCGTACACGAAACCCGAACTGAGATAGAGGGCCTCGGCGTTCTCCTCGAACCCCGAGCGGTTCAGACCGCCGCGGACACCGAGGGTTCCCTGCCCGACCCCGTCGGGCAGGGGCTTGGAGAACCCGCCGCCGGTGGGGATCACTTCTGCCGCCAGGGCAGTCCGACGGCGCGCCACCCGGCGCTGCCGCGGTGACCCTCGGCGTCGGTCGCGCCCTCGAAGCCGTCGAGCACGTTGTAGGCGGGTCCGAGCCCCGCAGCGGTCGCGGCCTCGGCAGCACCGATGGACCGTTGCCCGGAGCGACACAGGAAGACCACGGGGCCTCGTTCGATCCCGGCGGCACGGACCTCGTCGACGAAGTTCTCGTTCCTCGCGCCGTCCGGGTAGCCGACCCACTCGACGAAGGCCGTCGGCTTGTCCAGCGACGAGATGTCCGGGACACCCACGTAGCTCCACTCGGCGTGGGTGCGGACGTCGACGAGCGAGGCCTCCGGATCGGTGCTGAGAAGTTCCCAGGCCTGCTCGGGCGTGATGTCTCCTGCGTAGCTCACGACACCAGTTTCTCACATGGTCGACTCGGCCCGATATGTCCGATAGTCGCAGCGTACGGCCTCGAGGGGGCAAGATGAGCCGATGACGGACGACACACTGCGCCCTGCCACGGGCGCCGGCTCACCACAGCCGGACACGAGCGGCGACACGGGGCAGTTCACCCACCGCCAGATCATGACGATCATCTCCGGTCTGATGCTCGGCATGTTCCTGGCCGCGCTCGACCAGACGATCGTCTCGACGTCCATCCGCACCATCGCGGACGACCTGCAGGGCTTCTCCGTCCAGGCATGGGTCACCACCGCGTACCTGATCACGGCCACCATCTCCACGCCGCTGTACGGGAAGCTCTCGGACATCTACGGGCGCAAGCAGTTCTTCCTGACCGCGATCACCATCTTCGTCATCGGATCGGCGCTGTGCGGGTTCGCCACCTCGATGTACCAACTCGCGGCCTTCCGTGCGTTCCAGGGCCTCGGCGCCGGCGGTCTGTTCTCGCTCGCACTGACCATCGTCGGCGACATCGTCCCGCCGCGGGAGCGAGCGAAGTACCAGGGCTACTTCCTCGCCGTGTTCGGCACGTCCAGCGTGCTCGGTCCGGTCATCGGCGGCGTGCTGTCGGGCCAGTCCGAGATCCTGAACATCACCGGCTGGCGCTGGGTGTTCTTCGTCAACGTGCCCATCGGCATCGTCGCTCTGTTCGTCGTCGCCAAGGTGCTGAATCTGCCGCGCCGACACGGCAGCGCGGTCGTCGACTGGGGCGGCGCCGCGGCGCTGGCCGTCGGACTGGTGCCCCTGCTGATCATCGCCGAGCAGGGACGGACGTGGGGATGGGGCTCCGGCAGGGCCATGATCTGCTACGCCATCGGTGTCCTCGGCATCGCGGCCTTCATCGCCATCGAGATCAGAATGACGACGAACGCACTCATCCCGATGCGTTTCTTCCGCAACTCGACGTTCAGCGTCGGACTCGTGCTCTCGGTCATCACCGGTGCCGCGATGTTCGGCGGCATCACGCTGCTCCCCCAGTACCTGCAGGTGGTCAAGGGCTCGTCGCCGACGCTCGCCGGGTTCCAGATGCTCCCACTGGTGCTGGGCATCATGGTCGCGTCCGTCTTCTCCGGCCAGATGATCTCCCGAACCGGCCACTACCGTCCGTATCCCATCATCGGCACGACTCTCATGACCGTCTGCATGTTCGCGTTCTCGTTCATCCGGTACGACACCCCGCTGTGGATGATCATGGTCGCGATGTTCGGCTTCGGGTTCGGCCTGGGCAATCTGATGCAGCCGCTCACCCTCGCGATCCAGAACGCGCTTCCGCCGCAGGACATGGGCGTCTCCACCTCGTCGGCCACGTTCTTCCGGCAGATCGGCGGAACCATCGGCGTCGCCGTGTTCCTGTCCCTGCTCTTCTCGCGCGTGACCGACGCCATCGCGTCGGCTCTGCGCTCCGCCGCGGAGACCCCCGAGTTCCGCGATGCGGTGGGCCAGGCCGCCTCCAGCACCGACCCCGCGGTGTCCGGCCTCGCACAGGGGCTCGCGCAGGGCAACGGATCGGCCGCCGGCGGCATCCTCGACGACACGTCCTTCATCCAGAAGCTGCCCGACGCGGTGGCGGCGCCGTTCCAGATCGGATTCTCGGACGCTATGGACTCGGTCTTCGTCGTGGCCGGGTTCGTCCTGGCGCTCGCCTTCGTGATCAACCTGTTCTACAAGGAGGTTCCGCTGCGCACCCAGGGCGGTCTCGCAGCTCAGGCGTCGGAACGCACGGCGAGCAAGGACGCGGCCGAGTAGGGCTCGTCAGGGACTGCAGAGCAGCCAGTCGTCGCCGGACCGCACCGCGTTCCAGGTGAGGCTCTGCTCGCTTCCGTCGAGGCTGACGCGCACGTCGGCCTCGGCGGCGTCACCCTTGACCCGCACCTCCTCGATGTTCTCGAGATCCACCTCGGTGCCCGCGTCGGCCAGCGGCGCATCGGTGATGCCGGGGCACTGCAGTGCGGTGACGGCGGCGGTGTCGCCGGCCTTCACGGCCTCGACGTAGGCGGCGACGACGGTCCCGACGCGCTGGTTGTCGCTGACGTTCTCGTCGGGCGACCCGGTCAGCGACAGGATCGCGATGATCACCGCCACGACGACCACCACCGCAGCGGCCGCGATGAAGGGCGCTGCGGTGGTGGGTCTCGGATCCTCTTCGGAGCTCATGCTCCGATCATGTCAGCTCGGTGCAGCTCAGCCCTCGAGCGACGGGTAATCGATGTAGCCCTCGGCGCCGCCGCCGTAGAAGGTGCTCTCGTCCGGGGTGTTGAGCTCGGTGTCGTGGGTCCACCGGGTCACCAGGTCGGGGTTGGCGATGAACGGCCGGCCCACCGTGACGGCGTCGGTGATCTCGTCGGACACCAGCTTCTCGGCCTTGTCGCGAGTGGTCACCGCGGCGAAGCCGGTGTTGAGCACGAACGGGCCGCTCCAGGCCGAACGCAGCTTGCCCAGGAACGGATCCTCGGCGTCGATGAGCACGTGCAGGTACGACAGGCCGAGACCGTCGATCTGTGACAGCAGCGCCTCGTAGGCACCCGTCGTGTCGTCCTCGGTGATGCCGCTCGCGGTGCCTCCGGGCGAGATGCGGATGCCGACCCGGCCCGCGCCGATGGCGGCGGAGACGGCGCGCACGATCTCCACGACGAGACGC
This sequence comes from Rhodococcus sp. PvP016, assembly GCF_017832185.1. Taxonomy (NCBI): domain Bacteria; kingdom Bacillati; phylum Actinomycetota; class Actinomycetes; order Mycobacteriales; family Nocardiaceae; genus Rhodococcus; species Rhodococcus sp. PvP016. The sequence goes on from NZ_JAFIBH010000001.1 coordinate 504,851, forward strand.
GCACGGTTCTCGGGGCTGCCGCCGTAGGAGTCGGTGCGGTGGTTCGCGCCGTCCGCCAGGAACTGGTGGAGCAGGTAGCCGTTGGCGGCGTGCAGCTCGACACCGTCGAGACCGGCCTCGATGGCGCGGGTCGAGGCGTCGACGAACACGTCGACCACGCGGGCGATCTCGTCCGCGGCGATCTCGCGCGGCGCGGGGATCTCCTTGGACCCACCCTTGGTGAACATCTCGATGCCGGGCGCGATGGCGGACGGCGCGATGGCCTCGAGACCCGAGTTGTCGGGGTGGGACACGCGACCCGCGTGCATCAGCTGGACGACGATCTTGCCGCCCTCACCGTGCACCGCGTCCGCGATCTTCGCCCAGCCGGCCTGCTGCTCGTCGGTGTGCAGACCGGGGGTGTTGGTGTAGCCCTTGCCGACGGCGGAGGGCTGGGTTCCCTCGGACACGATGAGGCCGGCACCCGCACGCTGGCGGTAGTACTCGACGACGAGGTCACCGGGCACACCGTCGTCACCACTGCGGCTACGCGTGAGCGGCGCCATGAAGACACGGTTGCGGGTGTGGATGTCGCCGAGTTCGAGCGGCTGGAGCAGGGGTGATTCGGGGCTGAGTTCGGTCACGTCGATCGGCCTTTCGAAGATTCTGACTGTCGAGCTGTCCTCTGACGCAAGCCCGGGCGGTCCGCGATCCATGCCCGACTGTGCGCCGCATCACTCGGTCGAATCCCGATGTTCACCCAGTTCTCTGTGCACACGTCACGGCCACCTGGCGCACCGGAGGCGCCGCCTCGTCACTTATGCTGGGGTGTCCGCCTCCCTGCGGCCACGACGCCCGCTCCGAGCTCGATGGGCGCCCGGCCGACGACGATGTTAGGTAGATCCACGCTGATGACTGACCAGACCCGCCCGCTCCGAGTGGCCATCGTGGGTGCAGGCCCGGCCGGCATCTACGCCGCCGACGCGTTGATGAAGTCGGACCACAACGTCTCCGGACCCGGCGTGAGCATCGACCTCTTCGAGCGCATGCCCGCTCCGTTCGGTCTGATCCGCTACGGCGTCGCACCGGATCACCCGCGCATCAAGGGCATCATCACCGCGCTGCACAAGGTGCTCGACAAGCCGCAGGTCCGCCTTCTCGGCAACATCGACTACGGCACCGACATCGACCTCGAGACGATGCGCCGCTTCTACGACGCCGTCATCTTCTCCACCGGCGCCAACGCGGACCGCGCGCTGAACATCCCCGGCATCGACCTCGACGGCAGCTACGGCGCAGCCGACTTCGTCTCCTGGTACGACGGTCACCCCGACGTACCGCGCACCTGGCCCCTCGACGCCGAGAAGGTCGCTGTCCTGGGCGTCGGCAACGTCGCGCTCGACGTGGCCCGCGTACTGGCCAAGACGGGCGACGAGCTGCTGCCCACCGAGATCCCCGCGAACGTCTACGAGGGCCTGAAGGCGAACAAGGCCGTCGAGGTGCACGTGTTCGGCCGCCGCGGCCCCGCCCAGGCGAAGTTCACGCCGCTCGAGCTCCGCGAGCTGGACCACTCCCCCAACATCGAGGTCATCGTCGCTCCCGAGGACATCGACTACGACGAGGGCTCGGAGAAGGCACGGCGCGAGTCCAAGCAGGTCGACATGGTCGCGAACACGCTGCAGGACTGGGCGATCCGCGATGCGGGCGACCGCCCGCACAAGCTGTTCCTGCACTTCTTCGAGTCGCCGCACGAGGTGCTCGGCCAGGACGGCAAGGTCGTCGGACTGCGCACCGAGCGCACCGAGCTCGACGGCACCGGCAACGTCAAGGGCACCGGCAACTACACCGACTGGGACGTCCAGGCCGTCTACCGCGCGGTGGGCTACCTGTCGCAGAACATCGCCGATCTCCCCTTCGACGACCTCGCGGGCACCATCCCCAACGAGGCCGGCCGCGTGAAGAACAACGACGGCACCCCGGTCGACGCCACGTACGTCACCGGCTGGATCAAGCGCGGACCCGTCGGCCTCATCGGCCACACCAAGGGCGACGCCAACGAGACCGTCGCGAACCTCCTCGCCGACGCCCCGTCGTTCGCGGGTGCCACCGACCCGTCCGAGGACGCCGTCGTCGCGTTCCTCGAGGAGAAGAAGGTCCCGTTCACCACGTGGGACGGCTGGTACCGCCTCGACGCTCACGAGCGCAGCCTCGGCGAGCCGCAGGGCCGCGAGCGCGTCAAGGTCGTCGAGCGCGAGGACATGCTGCGCGCCAGCGAGCCCGACAAGGCCTGACCCGTCCGCACCTGACGACGCACCGAAGCCCCGAGGACGTCCTCGGGGCTTCGTGCGTGTCAGATCCGGACGGACAGCAGCCGCCCCTCACGCTCGTCCTTACGGGCGTGCTCGTTGAAATCGGGTGCGGCGCAGACGAACAGGGTGCGGCCGTCGCCGCCGCCGAATCCGCACGCGAACACCCCGGTGTCGAAGGTCAGCTCGTCGACCACACCCTCGCCCTCGCGAATCTGCACGATGCGCTGCCCGAGAGCGTCGGCCGCCCACAGGGTGCCGTCCTGAGCCAGAGCGCAGCCGTCCGGCGCCACCACCACCTGGCCGATGCCCTCGGCCATGTCCGTCGACTCGGGCATCGGGCCCAGCACGGCCCAGTCTCGGCGCGGTCCGAGGACTCCGTCGTCGCCGATCGCGAAGGCGCTGATCCGGTTGCCGAGCGTCTCGTCGACGAGGAGATCGCCGCCTGCGGTGACGGCCATGCCGTTCGGGAAGTGCAGATCGGTGGCGTCCTCGTGCACACTGCCGTCGGGCTCGACCCGCAGCAGGGACGCCGTCTCGATCGGCGCCATGTTCATGAGGTCGAAACCGAAGTGCCCGACGTAGGCGCGCCCCTCGGCGTCGACGTGCATGTCATTGGCGTTGCCGGTCGCGTGCGCGGACAGGTCCGCGTGCACCACGAGGTCGCCGTTCTCCTCGCGCCGCAGGACGGTCTGGTCCCGCATCGAGACGACCAGGAGCCGACCGTCGGGAAGCCACCCGAGGCCGGACGGCTGATGCGGCACCTCGGCCTCCACTCGGACGTCGCTGCCGTCCTCGTTCGCCGACAGCACCTGGTGGGTGTAGAAGTCGGAGACCCAGATGCGGCCCTCCCGCCACCGTGGGCACTCGAAGTAGGTGTAGCCCTCCAGGACCACGGTCGGCTCTGCCTTCATGTGTAGCTCCTCGCACGACGAGACGGATGATCGAATGTGACGTACGCCTCATCACATCATGAGGCATCCTGACAGACGTGTTCGACAGCCACGTCCACATCATCGACCCGCGGTTCCCTCTCGTGTCGAACGGCGGTTACGAACCCCCCGTGTTCACCGCCGACGACTATCGCGAGGAGACCGACGGGCTGGGGGTCGTGGGCGGCGCCGTCGTCGCCGGCTCGTTCCAGGGCAGCGATCAGAGCTTCCTGCTCGCCGCTCTGGCTGAACTCGGCGACGGCTGGGTGGGCGTCACGCACCTGCCGTGGGACGCCGAGGACGACGACATCGAGGCGCTCGACGACGCCGGCGTCCGAGCGCTCAGATTCAACCTGCGGCGCGGCGACACCGACGTGTCGACCCTCACCGAGCAGGCTGTTCGCGCGCACGAGATCGCCGGTTGGCACGCCGAGTTCTACGCGGACGCCGGATTGTTGCTGTCCCTGGAACCGGTCCTGTCCAAACTGCCGGCCATCAGCATCGACTACCTCGGCATGGCCGAGGACGCCATGCCGTACCTCCTCGATCTCGTCGACCGAGGAGCACGCGTCAAGGCGGCGGGTTTCGGCCGCATCGGCCACGACCCGGTGGAGGCGATGAGGAGAATCCATGCCGTCAACCCCGAGGCACTGATGTTCGGGACCGACCTGCCCGGCACCCGCTCCCCGCGACGCTTCGTCCCCTCCGACATCGACCTGGTGACCGAGGCAGTCGGCGGCGATCTCCAGAAAGTGCTGTTCAGGAACGCAAGGGCCTGGTACCGGGAGCGCTAGGCCCTCGGCTCTACTGCAGCAGGATGACGGCGCCGAGCCACACGCCGGCCGCCATGAGCGCGCCGAACAGCTCGACGAGGATGGACAGGCCCACCGCCTTGGTGGCGTGGACCGTCGACTGCCAGGCGGATCCCGACGTGCGCGCCCGTGGCAGCTCCGCCGCGTACACCCCGAGCGGGAATCCGAGGAAGAGCCCGACGACCGGGACGACGAAGAACCCGATGATGCCGACGACGCCGCCCGCGACGATGGAACGGGTGGGTACTCCGGCGGACTTCAGCCGGCGACCGGGCCACAGGTACTTGACGACGCCCGATGCCACCAGCAGCGCCGTCGCGATGCCGAACACCGTCCACGCCGATGCGGTGCCGACGACGAAGGCCCAGACGCCGATCGCGGCGAAGATCAGGACCACACCGGGGAGCACCGGGACGACGATCCCGATCAGGCCGATCAGGACGACCAGTCCGACGAGGACCTCGGCGCCGGCGGTCACCGTGCCGAGACCGGACGCACGCGGCTCGCAGCGTCGCGTGCGCGCTGCCGCGCGGTCTCGACGTCCGGGCCGGTCGACACGGCGACACCCATCCGGCGTTTCGCGAAGCTCTCCGGCTTGCCGAACAGGCGGATGTCGGTCTCCGGAACGCGCAGCGCCTGCTCGACACCCTCGAAGGCGATGCCCACCTCGTCGAGACCGCCGTAGATCACCGCGGACGCGCCGGGTGTGAGCAGGGTGGTGTCCACCGGGAGGCCGAGGATGGCGCGGGCGTGCAGCTCGAACTCGGACAGCCGCTGGGTGCCGAGCGTGACCAGGCCCGTGTCGTGCGGTCGGGGGCTGACCTCGGAGAAGTACACGTCGTCGCCCTTCACGAAGAGCTCGACGCCGAAGATGCCGCGGCCGCCGAGGGCCGCGGTGACCGTGCGGGCGACCTCGCGTGCAGCGTCCAGGGCGGCCGGCGACATGGGCTGCGGCTGCCACGACTCGACGTAGTCGCCGGACTTCTGGAGGTGGCCGATGGGCTCGCAGAAGAAGGACTCGTCGGCGCCGTTCTCATCGACCGCGCGGACGGTGAGCTGGGTGATCTCGTAGTCGAAGTCGACGAATCCCTCGACGATGACGCGTCCCAGATCCACGCGGCCGCCGGCCTGCGCGAAGTCCCAGGCTCGCTGGACGTCGTCGGCGCTCGTCACGACCGACTGCCCCTTGCCCGACGACGACATCACCGGCTTGATCACCGCCGGAAAGCCCGTGTGCTCGAGCGCCGCGCGCACCTCGTCGACGCTGTCGGCGAACGCGTACGGCGACGTGGGCAACCCCAGCTCTTCGGCCGCGAGCCTGCGGATGCCCTCGCGGTTCATCGTCAGCTGCGTGGCCCTGGCCGTGGGAACGACGGTGGTGACGCCGCGATCCTCGACGACGGACAGAGCCTCCGTCGCGATGGCCTCGATCTCGGGGACGACGAAGTGCGGCGCCTCGGACTCGATGACGGCGAGCAGGGCCTCCGGATCGCTCATGTCCACTGTGTGAGCACGGTGCGCGACCTGGTGGCCGGGGGCGTCCGCGTACCGGTCGACCGCGATCACCTCGACGCCGAGGCGCTGGAACGCGATGATCACTTCCTTGCCCAGCTCCCCCGAGCCCAGGAGCATCACCTTGGTGGCGGACGGAGAAAGCGGGGTACCGATGCGGGAGGACGTCACGCTTGGAATGCTATCGGGCATGGCGGACATCGAGGATTTGCTCACCTACCTCCAGCGAGGACGGGACGCGGTGGTGTGGAAACTCGACGGCGCGTCGGAGTACGACATCCGTCGACCCCTCACGTCGACCGGCACCAACCTGCTGGGAATCGTGAAACACCTGGCCATGATCGAGGCGGGGTACCTGGGGTCCACGTTCGGACGACCGTTCCCCGAACCGATCCCGTGGTCCGACCCGACACTCGAGCGCAATGCCGACATGTGGGCCACGCCGGACCAGTCCCGCGATGCTCTCGTCGACCTCTACCGCCGGGTGAACGCCCACTCCGACGAGACGGTGCGCACCCTCGGGCCGAGAGCGGAGGGAACGGTCCCGTGGTGGACGGCGAAGAACCCCGTGACCGTCGAGTACATCCTGGTGCACCTGATCGCGGAGACACACCGCCATGCCGGCCACGCCGACATCGTGCGCGAACTCGCCGACGGCAGCGCCGGACTGGCTGCCGGCAACTCCAACCTTCCGGAAGCCGACGCGGACTGGTGGGGTGACTACCGGTCGCGGGTGGACGACGCCGCCTCGGAGTTCCTCTGAGTCTCCCGACCCGCACAGTCCGGTCCTGTCGTCGGGCAGGTTCCGGTGGATAGGGTCGCGCCATGACTACTGCAGGTGGACCCCTCGCCGGAATCAAGGTCGTGGAACTCGCGGGCATCGGCCCCGGACCGCACTCCGCGACGCTGCTGGCCGACCTCGGCGCCGACGTCGTGCGCGTCCAGCGTGCGGGCGCGTTGCCGGCCGAGGGATCACCGGGCGACCCCCTGATCCGCAACCGCCGCATCGTCGAGGCGAACCTCAAGGATCCGGCCGAGCTGGAACGAGTGCTCGACCTGATCTCCCGTGCCGACGTCCTCATCGAGGGCTTCCGTCCGGGGGTCACCGAGCGTATGGGTCTCGGACCCGAGGTCGTCGCCGAGCGCAACCCCGGTCTGGTCTACGGGCGCATGACCGGATGGGGCCAGGAGGGTCCGTGGTCGCAGGTCGCGGGACACGACATCAACTACATCTCCGTCACCGGAGTGCTGCACGCGATCGGACGCGAGGGTGAGCGGCCGGTACCCCCGATGAACATGGTCGGCGACTTCGGCGGTGGATCGATGTTCCTCGTCATGGGCATTCTCGCGGCGCTGGTCGAGCGCGGTCGGTCCGGGAAGGGCCAGGTGATCGACGCGGCCATGGTCGACGGAACCGTGGCGCTGTCGCACATGATCTGGGGGTGGCGCGGAATCGGCATGTGGTCCGACGAGCGCGGTACGAACCTGCTGGACACCGGCGCCCCGTTCTACGACACGTACGAGACGTCCGACGGCAAACACGTCGCGGTCGGCGCGCTGGAACCCCAGTTCTACGCCGCGATGCTGCAGGGACTCGGGCTCGATCCGTCGACGTTGCCCCACCAGCTCGATCGTGAGCAGTGGCCGACGCTGCGGTCGACCTTCACGGAGGTGTTCGCCTCACGCACGCGTGACGAGTGGGCCGCCGTCTTCGACGGCACGGACGCCTGCGTCACCCCCGTACTGACCTTCGACGAGGCCACGCGCCACCGCCACATGGCCGAACGCGGCAGCCTCATCGACATCGACGCCGTCACCCAGCACGCCCCGGCGCCGCGTTTCGGCCGCACCGCCACGTCCACGCCTGCGGGTCCGGCCCGCACGTCCGTCGACCCCGACTCCGTCTGGACCTGAGTGGACGCCGCGGCGTGGGACGCCAAGTACGAACGCGCCGAGCTCATCTGGGGCGCACCACCGAACGACATGGTCGTCGAGTTCTGCACCTCCCTCCCGCGTGGCCGGGCGCTCGATCTCGCGTGCGGCGAGGGGCGCAACGCACTCTGGCTCGCCACGCGCGGATGGAGTGTCGACGCCGTCGACTTCAGCAGCGTGGCGCTGAGCAAGGCGGTCCGCATCGCCGGCACGGCCACGGCGTCGATCCGCGAGCGTGTGCGGTGGGTCCACGCGGACGTGACCACACTCACACCGGAGCGCTCGTATGATCTCGCTGTCGTCGCTTACCTGCATGTGTCCCCGAATGCGCGCCGCAAGGCCCTGAACATCGCGATCGACGGCCTGAAACATGAGGGAATCCTCGTGATCGTGGGTCACCATTCTGCCAATCTCGAGAATGGCGTCGGCGGTCCTCGCGATCCCGAGATCTTGTACAGCCCAGGTGATCTGGTCGCGGACATCGGCGAGAGAATGCGCATTCTCGTCGCCGAGGACCGGGTGCGGCATGTAGGTGATTCCACAGCGATCGACGCCCTTGTGGTGGGACGAGTTACCGACGAGTAGACCCCTATTGGCAGCGTTCCCGATCCGGCGTAACATGGCCGTATGTTACTGGCGAGTAGGTAGCGCCGGGCCACGCAGGCGGTACCGAGGCCGGACCGCACCACTGAGACGGAGAACGCATCACCATGGGTCATTACAAGAGCAATCTTCGCGATCTCGAGTTCAACCTGTTCGAGCTGTTCGCCCTGGACAAGACGCTCGAGTCCGGGCAGTTCGGCGATCTCGACGTCGACACCGTGCGTGACATGCTCTCCGAGGTCCGCCGCCTCGCCGAGGGCCCGCTCGCGGAGTCCTTCGCCGACGCCGACCGCAACCCGCCGACCTTCGATCCCGACACGCACACCGTCACCCTCCCGGAGTCGTTCAAGAAGTCGTACCGCGCGCTGCAGGAGGCCGGCTGGGACCACCTCGGCGTGAACGAGGAGCTCGGCGGAATGCCGGTCCCCCGCCAGGTCCTGTGGGCAGTGGCGGAGATGCTGCTGGGGTCCAACCCGGCCGCCTTCATGTACGCCGCGGGCCCCGGCTTCGCACAGATCCTCTTCGACAACGGCACCGAGCAGCAGAAGAAGTGGGCCGCACTCGCCTCCGAGCGCAACTGGGGCGCGACGATGGTGCTCACCGAGCCCGACGCGGGTTCCGACGTGGGCGCCGGCCGGACCAAGGCGATCGAGCAGGCCGACGGCACCTGGCACATCGAGGGCGTCAAGCGCTTCATCACCTCGGCCGACTCGGACGACCTCTTCGAGAACATCTTCCACCTCGTGCTCGCTCGCCCCGAAGGTGCCAAGCCGGGCACCAAGGGACTGTCGCTGTTCTTCGTCCCGAAGTTCCACTTCGACAGCGAGACCGGCGAACTGGGCGAGCGCAACGGCGTGTTCGTCACCAACGTCGAGCACAAGATGGGCCTCAAGGTGTCGGCCACCTGTGAGCTCACGCTCGGCGGACACGGCGTCCCGGCCAAGGGCTGGCTCGTCGGCGACGTCCACAACGGCATCGCGCAGATGTTCGACGTCATCGAGCACGCTCGAATGATGGTGGGCACCAAGGCCATCTCGACGCTGTCCACCGGGTACCTCACCGCACTCGACTACGCCAAGCAGCGCATCCAGGGTGCGGATCTGACGCAGATGACCGACAAGGCCGCGCCCCGCGTCTCCATCACGCACCACCCCGACGTCCGTCGCTCCTTGATGACGCAGAAGGCGTACGCCGAGGGCCTGCGCGCGGTGTTCCTCTACACCGCCGCTCACCAGGACGAGGTTGCCGCACAGCACGTCTCGGGCGCCGACAAGGACACGGCGTTCCGCGTCAACGACCTGCTGCTCCCCATCGTCAAGGGTGTGGGCTCCGAGGTCGCGTACGAGCAGCTGGCGCAGAGCCTCCAGACGCTCGGCGGCTCCGGCTTCCTGCAGGACTACCCCATCGAGCAGTACATCCGCGACGCCAAGATCGACTCGCTGTACGAGGGCACCACGGCCATCCAGGCGCAGGACTTCTTCTTCCGCAAGATTGCCCGTGACCGCGGCGTCGCCCTGGCACACGTCGCCGGCCAGATCAAGACGTGGATCGACAGCGAGGCGGGCAACGGTCGCCTCAAGAGCGAGCGCGCCCTGCTGAACACCGCCCTCGAGGACGTGCAGGGCATGGTCGCCACGCTGACGCAGCACCTCATGGGTGCTCAGGAGCAGCCGACCGAGCTGTACAAGGTCGGCCTCGGATCCGTCCGCCTGCTCATGAGCGTCGGCGACCTGATGATCGGCTGGCTGCTCCTGCGTCAGTCCGAGATCGCCATCGCCGCACTCGACAACGGCGCCAGCGAAAAGGACAAGGCGTTCTACGAGGGCAAGATCGGCGCAGCGTCGTTCTTCGCCAAGAACATCCTGCCCCGCCTGACCTCCACCCGTCAGATCCTGTCCGACCTGGACAACGACGTCATGGAGCTCGACGAAGCGGCGTTCTGATCCGCTGAACCCCCACTGCGGCCCGGCTGGTACTCCAGCCGGGCCGCAGTGCTGTGTACCCGGCTGTTCCCGCACCCATGCTCGTGCGCCGCACGCGTGTTGCTCGGCGAGGTCGCGTGCGGCGCACGAAAAAGGGTGCGGGAACTCAGAGGAGCGCGCGCAACCGGGCGATGAGCGCCTCGGGCCGTGCGAGATCCGCCCATGTCCAGCGCACGACGCGGAAGCCGAGCGCGCGCAACGCATCCTCGCGCCGCTTCTCCTCGAACACGGCGTCCCCGGCGTCCTGCCCGGGTCGGAGAAAGCGGCCGTACTTCACGCGACCGTCGAACTCGCCGATCACATCGCCCCACAGGAAGTCGACCCGCCACACCCCGATCTCCACCTGCAGCACCGGTGGCGGGAGGCCGGCGCGATGGAACAGCACGCGGCTGCGCGATTCGCCGACGCTTCCCGAGAGCGGATCGAGGAATGCCGCGACCCGCCTCGCGCCCGCGATGCCGTGCCGCCGACCGGCCACAGCGAGTTCGTCCACCAGGGAGTCGCCCTCGATCCCCGCAGCGTCGCCCATCACCACGGCGTGCTCGAAGGGCACCGTCCGCGCCACGTCCACCAGAGTTCGAGCCGGCGACGTCACCGTGAACCCGTCCACCACGTGCACGGCGGAGCCCGGCAGCGGCGCGCAGTGCACCATCGTGTCGGCGCGCCGCCGTCCGCCGTTCCGCCGATCGCGCGTCACGTGCACCCTGGCCAGATCGACCGCCCACAGCGGCCACCCGTGCATCAGCGCCGCCGTCTGGTGGCTCATGACCGCGCCGCTCGACAGCGCGGGCATCACCGCCTCGAGCAGGACGCGGTGCTTCTCGACGCGGTCCAACCCGTCGAGACGAGTCGCGTCCAGGTACGCCCCATGACCCAGACGGGTGATGCTGCCCCTCGTGTAGAGCCGTCGCAGCTCGTTGTCGGTGTATCCGTCCCGGAGGGCGTTCTGTCGCAGCACCAGCCGCGATGCATCGAGGTCCATCGGTCGAGCATGAGCGGGTTCCCCGCCCCGGCGACACCCGCTCGGGCGGCGCACTGTGGATGGTCGGCCGACCGTCCACAGGCCCGCTCCTCCGTTCCCGCACCCATGCTTGCGCGTCGCACGCGACCTCGCCGAGCAACACGCGTGCGGCACACGAGCATGGGTGCGGGAACGCCGGATCCACCCTCTTCGTGCCGCTGGACGACACCAACTCGCTAGCCGAGTCCCCGCAGGATGCGGTCGGCGTGCCGGATCACCGGCGCGTCGACCATCCGGCCGTCGACGGTGAACACGCCGCGCTCCGTGGCGGCTGCAGCGACGACCCGGCGGGCCCAGTCCACCTGATCAGCTGTGGGGGTGTAACACTCGCGGATCACGGCAGCCTGCGACGGGTGCAGCGCCACCTTGGCGTCGAACCCCACCGCGACGGCGTCCTCCGACTCTGCGCGGAGCCCGTCGAGATCGGCGATGTCCAGATACACCGAGTCCAGAGCCTGGCGCCCGAACGCCTTGGCCGCCAGCAGGGCGGTCGAGCGCGCGTGCACGGCCACGTCGCGATACGACCCGTCGACGCGACGTGAGGACGCTCCGCCGAGCGCGGCCACCAGGTCCTCCGCGCCCCACATCATCGCCTCGCACCCGTCGGCTGCGCAGATCTCCGCAGCGCGCAGGATCCCGAGCGGAGTCTCGACGAGGGCGACCACCGATCGTGGGGCCAGTGCCGAGACATCCTGCGCCGATTCGCACTTGGGCACCATCACGCGGTGGTAGGCCGTCTCGGACAGCGTTGCCAGATCTGCCTCGAAGTACGGCGTCGATCGCGCGTTGACGCGAATCACGGTGCGATCCGGATCGAGTGGGGTGTCGACGACGGCCTGCCGCGCCGCGGCCTTGTCGCCGGGAGCCACCGCGTCCTCGAGGTCCAGGATCACCACATCTGCTGCAGCGGCGGCCTTCCGGTAGCGCTCGGGCCTGTCGGCCGGACAGAACATCCAGACCGGACCGAGGCCTGTCACGACGCGGGAGCCATCCGGACGAGGGTCTTCCGCACGGCACGCGCGACGACGTCGCCGTGCTGGTTGCGGCCCGTGTGCTCGAACGTCACGACACCTTCTCCGGGTCTCGACGCCGACTCTCGCTTGTCCGCGATCACCGTCTCGCCGTAGAGGGTGTCACCGTGCAGCATCGGCTTCGGGAAGCTGATCTCCGAGAACCCGAGGTTCGCGACGATGGTGCCCTGCGTCAGCTGGGCGACGGAGAGCCCCACCAGCGTGGAGAGCGTCCACATCGAGTTCACGAGCCGCTCCCCGAACGCGGTGTCCACGCTGTACGCGGCATCGAGATGCAGCGCCTGCGTGTTCATCGTGAGGGTGGTGAACACGACGTTGTCCGCCTCGGTGACCGTGCGTCCGGGCCGGTGCTCGTAGACGGTGCCCACCGTCATCTCGTCGAACCAGAGGCCGCGCTGGACGATGCGCTCCGGTCCGGTCACAGCCCCACCTGGCGGGCGATGAGCATCAGCTGCACCTCCGTGGTGCCCTCGCCGATCTCGAGGATCTTGCTGTCGCGGTAGTGCCGCGCGACGGTGTACTCGTTCATGAACCCGTAGCCGCCGTGCACCTGCGTGGCGTCGCGTGCGTTGTCCATCGCGGCCTCCGACGAGATCATCTTGGCGATGGCCGCTTCCTTCTTGAAGGGCTTGCCCGCCAACATGAGTGCCGCGGCGTCGTAGTAGGCGGTCCGGGCGGCGTAGGCGCGCGCCTCCATGCGGGCGATCTTGAAGGCGATGGCCTGGTTCCGGCCGATCGTGGTACCGAACGCCTCGCGCTCCTTCGCGTACTTCACACTCTCGTCGACGCACCCCTGCGCCACACCGACGGCGAGCGCGGCGATGGCGATGCGGCCCTCGTCGAGGATCTGCAGGAACCCGGCATAGCCGCGCCCCTCGTCGCCGAGCAGATTCTCCAGCGGGACACGAACGTCGGTGAACGACAGGGGATGAGTGTCCGAGGCGTTCCAGCCGACCTTGTCGTACGCGGGACCGGCCTCGAACCCGGGGGTGTCCGTCGGCACGATGATCGACGAGATCTGCTTGCGCCCGGAGGCATCGGTTCCGGTCACGGCGGTCACCGTCACCAACTCGGTGATGTCGGTGCCGGAGTTCGTGATGAACTGCTTCGACCCGTTGATCACCCAGTGATCACCGTCGCGTACCGCGGTGGTGCGTGTACCGCCGGCGTCGCTGCCGGCCCCGGGCTCGGTGAGACCGAACGCGCCGAGCGCCCGGCCCGACGTCAGTTTCGGGAGCCACTCCTTCTTCTGCGCATCCGTACCGAAGCGGTACACGGGCATCGCGCCCAGGGAGACACCGGCTTCGAGGGTGATCGCGACGCTCTGGTCCACCTTGCCCAACTCCTCGAGGGCGAGGCACAGCGCGAAGTAGTCGCCGCCCATGCCGCCGTACTCCTCGGGAAACGGCAGTCCGAACAGTCCCATGTCCGCCATGCCGCGGACCACCTCGTACGGGAACGTGTGGTCGCGATCGTGCTGCGCGGCGACAGGCGCCACCACGGTGCGGGCGAAGTCGCGCACCGAGGCGACCAGCTGCTGGTGCTCGTCGGACAACAAGCTGTGTCCCGCTACGGTCGATGTGCTCATGCTGCATCCTCTTTCGGGTCCGTGGTCATGCGTGCGAGTACCTGGTTCACGGCGACCTGGTCGCCTGTCGCCACCGTCACCTCGACGGTGCCGTCCGCGGGAGCGGTGAGCGCGTGCTCCATCTTCATGGCCTCCACGACCACGAGAACGGTTCCGGCCGTCACGGTGTCGCCGTTCGCCACCTCGACGGCGATCACGGTGCCCGGCATGGGGCTACGCACCGTGTCCTCGAGTTCCGTCTCGCTCCCGGCGACGAGATCGATCTCCGCGGCGGGACGCAGATGCCACACACCACCGGAACCTGCGAGCCAGAGACCGTCGGCGTCCCGCGCCGCCGTGTACGTCGTCCGGCGACCGTCGATCGCGACCACGAGCGTCGCACCGTCGAGAGTCACACTCAGAGACCGAGCATCCTCGCCGTCGACGGTCACCGCCGCGTCGCCGGGCGACCCGGTCACCGAGACGGTACGACGGCGCCCGGCGTCCTCGACGACGACTGTCGTCGATGCGCTCCGACCGCCGAGGCGCCACCCGTTCGGCACGGTCCACGCACCGGCGTCCTGCGCGGGCCACGCTGCACACCAGTCGAACACGGCTGCGGCGGCGATCACCTCGTCCGTCGCGACGGGCGCCGCGTAGTCGGGTGCGACCCGGTCCAGCAGGCCCGTGTCCAGGCGGCCCGCGGCGACGTCGGGATCGGCCAGCAGGTACGAGAGGAAGTCGATGTTGGTGCCCACGCCGAGCACCGCGGTCTCACCGAGCGCCCGCCGCAGGATGCGCAGGGCCTCGGCACGGTCCCGACCGTGCGCGATGACCTTGGCCAGCATCGGGTCGTAGTCGCTGCCCACCACCGTGTCCGGTGCGAGCGACGAGTCCACCCGGACACCGGTGCCCTCCGGTTCGTGCAGTCCGATCACACGGCCACCGGTGGGCAGGAAGCCGTGGCCCGGATCCTCTGCGTAGACGCGCGCCTCGATCGCGTGACCGGTCAGTGTCACGTCCTCCTGCGCCAGCGCCAGCGCCTCACCCGCTGCCATCCGTACCTGCAGCTCGACGAGGTCGATGCCGGTGACCTCCTCGGTGACCGGATGTTCCACCTGCAGACGGGTGTTCATCTCCATGAAGAAGAAGTCGTCGGGCGCGTCGGCGGAGACGATGAACTCGACGGTGCCGGCACCGACGTAGTCGACACTCCGAGCGGTCGCACACGCGGCCTCGCCGATCCGCGCCCGCGTCACCTCGTCGAGCAACGGCGACGGCGCCTCCTCGATGACCTTCTGGTGACGGCGCTGCAGTGAGCACTCGCGCTCACCGAGATGAATCACATGGCCGTGGGCGTCTGCCATCACCTGCACCTCGATGTGCCGGGGGCGCAACACGAATCGTTCGAGGAAGAGCGTGTCGTCACCGAACGACGACGCCGCCTCGCGGCGCGCCCGCACGAGTGCCGCGGCGAGGTCCTCGGGCCGCTCGACGAGGTGCATGCCCTTGCCGCCGCCACCGGCCGACGGCTTGATCAGTACGGGGTATCCGATGTCGCCCGCGGCCGAGATCAGCTCGTCGTCGGTGAGTCCGGGTTCCGCGATGCCGGGCACCACCGGCACGTCGAACGCGGAGACCGCCTTCTTCGCGGTGATCTTGTCGCCCATCGTCTCGATCGCGCGCGTCGGCGGGCCGATGAACGTGATGCCGTTCTTCTCGCACGCCGCCGCGAACGCCGCATTCTCCGAGAGGAACCCGTACCCGGGGTGGATCGCGTCCGCACCGCTCGCCAGGGCCGCCTCGATCACAGCATCGATGTTCAGATAACTCTCTCGCGCGGGCGCCGGACCGAGACGCACCGCGGTGTCCGCGGAGCGCACGTGCAGCGCGTCGGCGTCCGCGTCGCTGTACACCGCGACGGAGCGAATACCCATGGTGCGCAACGTCCGGAACACCCGGACGGCGATCTCGCCGCGGTTGGCGACGAGGACAGTGTCGATCGTGGTCATGTCGGTCACATCCTGAAGACGCCGTAGGACACCGGCTCGAGCGGCGCGTTGGCGCACACCGACAGAGCCAGTGAGAGAACAGTTCTGGTGTCGGCCGGGTCGATGATGCCGTCGTCCCACAGCCGTGCCGTCGAGTGGTACGGGTTGCCCTGCTCCTCGTACTGACGGCGGATGGGTTCCTTGAACCGCTCCTGCTCGTCCTCGGTCCACGGCTCGCCCGACGCCGATCGCTGATCGCTGCGCACGGTCGCGAGCACCGATGCCGCCTGCTCCCCGCCCATGACGGAGATACGCGCGTTCGGCCACATCCACAGGAACCGCGGCGAGTACGCGCGGCCGCACATCGAGTAGTTGCCCGCGCCGTAGGACCCGCCGATGACGACCGTCAGCTTCGGGACCCGCGCGCACGCGACGGCGGTGACCATCTTCGCGCCGTGCTTCGCGATACCGCCCGCCTCGTACTCCCGCCCGACCATGAAGCCGGTGATGTTCTGCAGGAACAGCAAGGGGACGCTGCGCTTGTCGCACAGCTCGATGAAGTGGGCGCCCTTCACGGCGGACTCACCGAACAGCACACCGTTGTTGGCCACGATGCCCACCGGGTGGCCGTCGATGTGTGCGAAACCGGTGACCAGCGTCGTGCCGTACTCGGCCTTGAACTCCTGGAACTGCCCGCCGTCCACCAGGCGGGTGATCACCTCGTGCACGTCGTACGGGGTGCGCGGATCAGTGGGCACCACGTCGTACAGCTCCGATTGGTCGCTCGCGGGCAGCGGTGTGCGCACCTCCCACGGCGACGGCGTGCGGGGGCCGAGGGTGTCCACGATGGCGCGGACCCGTCGGAGCGCGTCACGATCGTCGGTCGCGAGGTGATCCGTCACGCCCGAGATCTTGGAGTGGACGTCGCCGCCACCGAGGTCCTCGGCCGTGACCACCTCGCCGGTGGCCGCCTTCACCAACGGCGGTCCACCCAGGAAGATGGTGCCCTGGTTGCGGACGATGATCGCCTCGTCGCTCATCGCCGGCACGTAGGCGCCACCGGCGGTGCAGGACCCCATCACGGCCGCGATCTGGGCGATGCCCTTCGCGCTCATGGTCGCCTGATTGAAGAAGATGCGGCCGAAGTGCTCCCGGTCGGGGAACACGTCGTCCTGCATCGGCAGGAACGCGCCGCCCGAATCGACGAGGTACACGCAGGGCAGCCGGTTCTGCAGGGCGATCTCCTGCGCGCGCAGGTGCTTCTTGACGGTCATCGGGTAGTACGTGCCGCCCTTGACGGTGGCGTCGTTGGCCACCACCATCACCTCGCGGCCCGACACCCGGCCGATTCCCGCGATGACGCCGGCGCCCGGGCACGCATCGTCGTACATGCCGTTCGCCGCCAGCGGGGCGATCTCGAGGAACGGGCTGCCGTCGTCGAGCAGAGTGTCGACACGGTCGCGCGGAAGCAGCTTGCCGCGGGCGACATGGCGCTCGCGGGAGGCGTCACTACCGCCCCTGGCTGCGGTCGCCATGGCGTGGTGCAACTCGTCGACCAGCGCGAGGTGGTCGTCCCGCCTGCTCGTGCGCTCGGTTGGAGCACCGTCCAGCATCGTCATCGCTCAACCCGTCCGTCAGTTAATACTCACTAACCAAGACAGTAAACGATGATTAACTGAAAGTCCACGGTGGATGCGGGGATCGTCAGGCGCGCGTCCGGAACCACTCGAGACTCAGTGCTGCTCGACGACCAGCTTCCGGAAGCGGCTGCCCTGGAACACGATGGGCGCCACGTCGGAGTGCACCTCGAGACCGTGCACACGCAGCAGGACGATGGCGTGATCACCCGCCGGCAGCTCCTGCTCGATCGTGGTGTCCAGCCACGACGACGCGCCGTCGATGAAGATGGCCCCGTCGGGCGTCGTCTCCAGCGTCAGACCCGCGAACCGGTCACCCGTCTTCGCCGCGAGGCTGCGCGCGGCCACGTCGTGGGCCTCGCCGAGAACACTGATGCCGATGTGCGCCGCGTCGCGGAACTTGGGCCACGTGGACGACGTGTTCTGGATGCACACCGCGACCAGCGGCGGATCGAGGGAGACCGACACGAAACTGCTCGCGGCCAGACCGACCGGCACGTCGCCGATGCGAGCCGCGATGGCGACCACCCCGCTCGGAAAGGTGCCGTACGCCTGCCGGAGGGTCGCCTGGTCGAGCTCGGAGGCTGCGGTCTGACTCATGGAACCCCACGGTAGGGCCGCGCGCCATCCGCCGCCACCATCGCGGGCCCGGCACTGGGCAAGGTCACAGCGCCCGGAATCGGATCACACCGAGCCCGAGGGCGGGCATCACTCGCAGCGGACGATCGGCACCGGGTCGTAGCGCACCGTGCGCGTGTTGCGCGAGATCTCCGCACCCGTCGCCGCGTCGCGAATGATCCGGGTGTCGCTGGTGGTGAAGCCGGGCGCTCCGCTCGAGGCGACACACTGGTCACCACGCGGCAGCCGGACGGTGTCCGGCGTGGTCGGACGGGTGCGCGAGCCGGTGATCGACTCCACCTCGACGGTCTTGGTGCCCCACAACCGCACCGTGACGGACGATCCGTCGGCGAACGATTCGACGACGACACCCGTCGACGCCGGGTTCCGGAACTGCAGATCGATCGCGCCCTCGAAGACCGTCGCCTCGCGGGCCTCGGGGTAGCGGCTGATGTAGTAGCTGTGCTCGGTGTGATCGACGTCGTCCATGCCGCCGAAGTAGCCGGCGTTGTACAGGGTGGTGGCGAACTGGCTGATGCCTCCGCCGACGGCGCGATCGGGTCGGCCGTTGTCGATGATGCCCGACTCGACGAACCCCTGTGCCGTCCCGCGTGGGCCGGTGTAGCCGTTGAGCGAGAACGTCTCGCCCGGCTTCACCACGGCGCCGTTCACGATGTCCGCCGTGAGACCGATGTTGACGCCCGACGCGTACTCGAACCCGCCGGTCGTGTACTCGCTGATCACTTCCCGGATTCCGAGGGCGTTCGCCGCCTCCGTGGTCAGTGCCGCCGGACGCGGTCCGTACTGCGCGACGGTGGTGCGCGCGTCACCGGACGCCGCCAGCAGGTCCGGCAGGGTGGCCAGTGTCTCCGGCCAGCGCACCTCGGTGCCGTCGACGGACGGAACCACCACGGGTCGACCCCCGGCGAAGTCGAAGCGCGCGTCGACGGGCCGGGTCTCGGTGGCCGCCAGCCCGGGCGCGAGGATGCCGATCGCGGCATTCGTGTCGTACACCGGCCGCAGACCGCCGTCGTCGTCCGGTTCGAAGCTCAGGACCTCGCCGACGCGATCGGGCGCGAGTGTCGTCGTCGCACCGTCCTCGCCGGTCACGACCACGGGCGCCGACACGGCGGGCGCCGCCACGTCCTGGATCGCCGCGTCGATCGCGGCGGCGTCGACCCCGACCTCCTCGACGACGACGGGAAGCTCCACCGGACCGCCTTCGGCCCAGTCGGCGCGGAACGCGGACGCCGCACCCGGTACGTCGAGCGTGCGTCCGGGAACGGGGCCGACGGCGCGGGGCACGCCGGCCTCGATGACCACGTCGCCCTCCACCGCAGGGCGGTCGACCTGCGGGGACAACGACGCGACGGCGGCGGTGAGCGCGGCCTCGTCGACCGTGGACACGACACCGATCTCGCGGGTGCCGAAGAACGACGCGAGCCTGGTGAACGGGGAGAGCGGCTGGTCGCCGGCACGATCGAGGGTTGCGGCCCAGTCGATGCCGAGACCGGCGGCGGCCGGGGTGAGGGTGGCGGCGACGTCGTCCGCGCGCACGTCCACCGGGGCATCGGTGCGCGGGCCCAGGGCGTCGCGGAGCCGGTTGTCCGCCTCCGCCACACTGCGGCCGCCGACCTCGACACCCGCGACGGTCACGCCACGGGGGATGTCACCGGTGGAGGTGAACCAGTCGGCGGCGTACAGGAGCGCTGCCAGGGCGACCACGCCGCCGGCCGCGGACAGCGCGATCGTGCGCCGGCGGGCGGAGCGCGTGCCCTCGGGGGCGGTCCGGTGCTCGTGCTGCGCCGGTACGTCCTCGGTCACCCGGCTCCCTTCCGTCGTGCTGAACAGGGGCGTTCGCCCTCCGCTCGAGCCTACCCACTGGGGTCGGAGCCCGACTCCCCACGAAGACGGCTCCGCACCGCTGCCGGGTCGGGGGTCAGGCAGCGATGCGGAGCCATGAGGAGTATCGCCGGAAGACCGGACTCGTTACAACTCGAATCAGACCGAACGTCCCGGAACTGTCAGGACTCCCAATCGACCCGATCCGCCATGGCCAGAAGTCGTGACCGCCGCGAAGGACTGCTTTCACCGATCCAGGCGATCTGCCCGTACACCGAGGCCCGGAAGTCCGGTACACCTGCACGGTTCTGGGCAGCGGCACCGGTACGAACACTGTTGTGGAGCAGGGCGCGGAGTGCGTCGTAGCGGTCACGGGGCGCCGCGGCACTCTCGTTCACCACCAGCCCGGCCAGCGTCTGCCGACGGTGTGCACGCGCGACGTGAGTCTTGTCACCGTTCACCACGAAGCCCTCGTCGCGCACGATGCGATCGAGAGCCCAGAGAAGCGTGCTCACATCGGTGTCGGACGGGCCCGACAGCGCCAGGTCGTCGGCGTAGCGGGTGTAGACGAGTCCGCGGGCGCGCGCGAGGCCCGCGACCCGGCGGTCGAGTCCGCGGGCCACCAGATTGGCGAGCGCGGGCGAGGTCGGTGCCCCCTGCGGGAGGTGCGGAACACCCAGGAGCGCCGCCTGCGACCGGGGCAGACCGGCGACCTCGTCGACCGGCATCGCGGTGGTGCAGATGCCGGCGAGGACCGACGCCACCCGGTACGGGTACCCGCAGGCCTCGAACACGGCGCGCGCACGCGGCCTCGTCACCGTCGGGAAGAAGTCTGCGAGATCGACTCGGACGACGACGTCTCGACCTTCGTGCGGGCGCGCGAAGGTCACGGCACTGCGACCCGCCCGGAAACCGTGAGCGGCAGGATGCGGCACCACGTGATCGAGGACGCGGTGGAGCACGCGCCGCTGCATCTCGCGCAGTCGCGGCTTGGGAATCTCCAGGATCCGCGTCCCGCCGCGACTCTTGGCCACCTCACGGGCCCGGTAGTGCCGCAGCGGCGGAGCCGCTCGACGCAACCAGCCGCCGACGTCGGCGAACCAGTCGAGTTCGGAGACGGTGACGTCCAGGGACGCGGCGAGCTCGGCAGTCGTGGCGAACGCGGGAACCCCGAAGCGCACCGTCGGAGTGGGACGGACGGGCGGCGCGGGGAGAACGAACGGATCACCGGGATACCCGATGACCTCGAGCAGTTCGGCGGCGACCTCCGTGGAATCGGGTGCATGGATGCGCCGCTCGAGGAGCCTGGTGATCAGGGTCTCGACGTCTGCGACGTGCTCGAACCGGGCCAGCACCTCACCGAGTTCGGTGCTGTTCCACTCGATGTCGACCAGTCGCGCAGCCACCATCCGCGCCGTGTGGTGATGCCAGAACGTCTCGGACATCAGCGAACAGTGGACCGAGGACGTGCGGCGGGGCGAGGCGACCTGAGACTCTCGTCGTCGTCGCGCTCCAGCACGCGGAGCGTGCCGAGGTGCGTCGGACGCAGTGCCCGATTCCGTGATCGTTCCCGAGGGTTGCCCTCGAGGAGGGTCGCGCAGGACCCACTCTCGCCTCGCCACCGCTGCACACCGCCACTGTGCCAGACGCAGACCGCTCGGTCCGGGAAACGGCAGAGGACCCGGCCACCCCTCGCAGCCGGGTCCTCGTGTTCGGCACGGGAGGCTCAGGCCTCCACGATGGCCGTGATGCCCTGACCGCCGGCGGCACAGATGGAGATGAGTCCGCGGCCGGAACCCTTCTGCGCCAACATCTTCGCGAGCGTGGCGACGACGCGTCCACCGGTCGCCGCGAACGGGTGACCCGCGGCCAGCGAGGAGCCGTTCACGTTCAGCTTGCTGCGATCGATCGATCCCAGCGCACCGTCGAGACCCAGACGCTCCTTGCAGTACTCGTCGCTCTCGAAGGCCTGCAGCGTCGCGAGCACCACGGAGGCGAAGGCCTCGTGGATCTCGTAGTAGTCGAAGTCCTGCAGCGTCAGGCCGTTGCGCTCGAGCAGACGCGGGATGGCGTAGGTCGGTGCCATGAGCAGGCCGTCCTTGTACGAGCCGTTGCCGTGGATGTAGTCCACGGCCGCGAACTCCGAGTCGACCAGGTGCGCGAGCACCGGCAGGTTGTGCTGCGCGGCCCACTCGTCGGTGGACAGCAGCACTGAGGAGGCGCCGTCGGTGAGCGGCGTCGAGTTGCCGGCCGTCATCGTGGCGTCGCCCAGCGAGGTGCCGAACACGGGCTTCAGCTTGGCCAACTTCTCGGCCGAGGAGTCCGGACGCAGGTTGTCGTCGCGGGTCAGACCGAGGTACGGGGTGACCAGGTCGTCGAAGAAGCCGCTGTCGTAGGCCTTCGCCATGTTCTGGTGGCTGGCCGCGGCGAGGGCGTCCTGGTCCTCGCGGCGGACGCCGAACTCCTTGGCCGTGACGGCGGCGTGCTCGCCCATCGACATGCCGGTGCGGGGCTCGCCGTTCTTCGGGATCTCGATCCCCAGCATCGACGGGCGGACGCCCGCGAGCAGCTTGAGGCGGTCTGCGGTGCTCTTCGCCCGGTTGAGCGTGAGCAGGAATTCACGCAGCTCGTTGTTGACGCTGATGGGCGCGTCCGACGTGGTGTCGACACCGCTGCCGATACCCACGTCGATCCGACCCGACGCGATGGCGTCGCCGACGGCGATGACCGTCTGCATGCTCGTGCCGCAGGCCTGCTGCAGGTCGAACGCCGGGGTGTACGGGCTCAGCGCGCTGCCCAGGACGACCTCGCGGGTGAGGTTGAAATCGCGGCTGTGCTTGAGCACCGCACCACCGGCCACGAGGCCGAGCCGCTCACCCTGCAGGTTGAAACGGGAGACGAGACCGTCGACGGCCGCCGTCAACATGTCCTGGTTCGAGGCGTTGGCATACACCTTGTTCGAGCGCGCGAACGGTATTCTGTTTCCACCGAGGATCGCGACGGGGCGCTTCTCTTTGCTGGTCATCGAACGATTCTCCCTGTGCGCAGATGGCGCGGCCACAGTCGGGGCCGCTTCGTCGTGGACTCTATTCTTACTCACGAGTAAGTTACTTGTCGATACCGTTCGACATACCCGACACGAAGGTAGGAACATGGCAGCCACCAAGGGAGCCCCTGACCTCTACTCGCAGTTCCTCTCCTCTGCTCCCGGCGCGTTTCTCGCCAAGCAGGCGGGACTGCCGAAGCCGGAGACTCTGCGTCGCTACCAGCCGGGTGAGCCTCCGCTCGCCGGCCCGGTCCTGATCGGCGGCAGCGGTCGCCTCGTCGAGCCGCTGCGCGTGCTGCTCTCGGACTACCCCGCCGCGAGCCCGCACGACGACAAGCTGGGCGGCCTCGTGTTCGACGCCACCGGCATCGAGAACATCGAGCAGCTCGAGCAGCTGTACCAGTTCTTCCAGCCCGCGGTCCGCAACCTCGGACCGTCGAGCCGCGTCGTCGTCCTCGGCACCACGCCCGAGGAGACCGGCGACATCGAGGAGCACATCGCTCAGCGCGCCCTCGAGGGCTTCACCCGCAGCGTCGGCAAGGAACTGCGCCGCGGCGGCACCGCGCAGCTGGTCTACGTCTCCCCCGACGCCGCGCCGGACCTGTCCGGTGTCGAGTCCACCCTGCGCTTCCTGCTCTCGGCCAAGTCCGCGTTCGTGTCCGGCCAGGTCATCGCCGTCGGCAAGGACGGGTCCACGGCTCCCGCCTCGTGGGACCGGCCGCTCGAGGGCAAGGTGGCCCTGGTCACCGGCGCCGCCCGCGGCATCGGTGCCACCATCGCCGAGGTGCTCTCGCGCGACGGCGCGCACGTCATCTGCGCCGACATCCCCGCGGCCGGCGAGGCCCTCTCACAGACTGCCAACAAGGTCGGCGGCACGTCGCTGGCACTCGACGTCACGGCTCCCGACGCCGCCGAGGTGCTCGAGAAGCACGTGAAGGAGCGCCACAGCGGCGGCCTCGACATCGTCGTCCACAACGCCGGCATCACGCGCGACAAGCTCCTCGCCAACATGGACGACGGCCGATGGAACTCCGTCATCGGCGTCAACCTCGCGGCGCCGCACCGCCTCACCACCGCTCTGGTGAAGTCCGGCACGTTGAACGACGGCGGCCGCGTCATCGACGTGTCCTCCATCGCCGGCATCGCCGGCAACCGCGGCCAGACCAACTACGGCACGTCCAAGGCGGGCGTCATCGGCCTGGTGCACGCCGAGGCACCCGAACTGGCGAAGAAGGACATCACCATCAACGCGGTGGCGCCCGGTTTCATCGAGACGGCCATGACGGCAGCCATTCCGTTCGCCACCCGCGAGGCCGGCCGACGGATGAGCTCGCTGCTGCAGGGCGGCCAGACCGTGGACGTCGCGGAGACCATCGCGTACTTCGCGAGCCCGGCCTCCAACGCCGTCACCGGTCAGATCGTCCGTGTGTGCGGCCAGTCCCTGATCGGAGCGTGAGCGACGTGGCCACGGTGATCCCGCTCGACGGCCCGCCGAGAATTCGCGACATCTACACCCGCGCGGCGCTCGACTCGCTGCCGATCATCGGCGGCGGGAAGCGCACCCCGACGGCACCGGACACGACGTACACCCTCAGCGGCATCCGCGTCGATCGGGACAACCTCGCGACGTACGCCAAGGTGACGGGTCTTCGTCTCAGTGACACGCTGCCGCTGACGTACCCGTTCACCCTGGTGTTCCCCACCGTGATGTCCCTCATGGTGTCCAAGGACTTCCCGTTCGCGGCGATGGGATCGGTGCACGCGGAGAACGTGATCGAGAGCTTCCGTCCCATCGGGACCTCGGAGCCGCTCGACATCGCGGTGCACGCGGAGAACGTCCGCGAGCACCGGAAAGGGCTGCTGGTCGACGTCATCAGCGACGTGTCGGTGGGCCGAGAGCTGGTGTGGCGGCAGACGTCCACCTTCCTCAGCCTCCAGAAGACGTCGCTGTCCGGTGGACCTCGCGAGGCACCGCCGGCCGACGAGGTCCCGCCGCCGCCCACCTCGACACTGCGGGTGGATCAGAAGACCATCTCGCGCTACGCGGCGGTGAGTGGCGACCGCAACCCGATCCACGTCTCGTCGCTGGGCGCCAAGGCCTTCGGCTTCCCGCGCACCATCGCTCACGGGATGTGGAGTGCGGCAGCCGTACTGGGCGCCGTCGACGGCAAGATTCAGGACCGTGTCACGTACTCGGTGCGCTTCGGCAAGCCGATCGTGTTGCCCGCCAAGATCAACGTCTACGCCGAGCGGGTGGGCACCGGCGTCGGGCCGGGACAGTGGGACGTGGCACTGAAGCACCCGAAGAAGGGCTATCCGTTCCTGACGGGCACCCTGCGCTGATCGTCGTGGCGGGGGCTGTGTCTCGCGGTCCCCGCCCTCACGGCGTCAGGCCCGAAGCCCCCGCCACGCCAGGCTCTCCAGAAGATCGACCGCCTGGTGTACGTCGATCTCGCCGCCGGCCACCCTGTCGGCCACGGCCTCGCCGGCACCGACCAGGGCAACGGCCATCAGTCCGAAGTTGTGTTCCGGCCGCGGGTCCTTGGTGCTCATCTCGAGCAGCGACGCGGTGAGACTGATCAACCGATCGCGGCTGCTCTGCACCTGGCCGGCGAAGGCCTGCTGGCCGATCGCCTGCCGGTAGAGCACCATCCACGACGAGCGATGCTCGTCCACGAACGTGAGGAACCCGAGCAGCGCCTTGCGCAACTGCTCGCGGGGAGTGAGCGTCGGGTCCGCCGCGGGAGTCATCGCGGCGACGAACTCGAGGCCCTCACGGTGGATGCACGCGGCGAAGAGTTCGTCCTTGCTGCCGTAGTACAGATACAGCATGGGTTTCGAGATCTCGGCCCGTGCGGCGATGGAATCCATCGACGTGCTGTGAAAGCCGTTCTCGGAGAACACCTCGATGGCGGCGTCGAGCATCTGCTGCTCGCGCACGGCGCGCGGCAACCGCTTGGTTCCGCCTGCCATGCGTCCTCCCCGGAGCTGTCCGCCGTACGACCTCCCGACTCTACGTCACCGTCCGCGGGACGAGTCAGGCGCAGCCGAGGGCGCCCTTGGCCGTGAGGACGGTCCGGGCCGCGTCGTCCACGCGCGCATCGCTCAATTCCCCGGACGCCACGGCCGCCTCGAGACGGTCGAGAACGCTCGGCACGGCGTCGGTGGTGATCCAGAGGGCGACGTCGGCTCCGGCGACGAGAGCGGCCAACGCCGCGTCCTCGATGCCCAATCGCGACGTGATCGCCGCCATGCCGGACAGGTCGTCGGTGAAGATCGGGCCGGTGAACGGCGCCGCCCCGTAGCCCGTGCCGTCACGCAGCAGCGCCATCGCGGCGGGACTGATGCTGGCGGGCACGCCCTCCGTCGTCAGGCCCGGAACGTCGAGGTGCCCGACCATGGCACCGACTCCGGTGGACACCAGATCGCGGAACGGAACCAGATCGCGGGCCTGCAGTTCGGACAGCGGCGGTGTCGTGACGGCGCCGGTGTGCGAGTCGCCCGATCCGGAGCCGTGCCCCGGGAAGTGCTTGATCACGGGCATCACCCCGGCGTCGCGGAGACCGCGCGCAGCAGCTCCGGCGTACGCGACGACGGTGGCGGGATCGTCCGAGTACGACCGGTCACCGATCACCGAGTCGTCGGGCTGGCTGCTCACGTCCACGTCGGGAGCGAAGTCGACGGTGATGCCGAGATCCCGCAGTCCGCGTCCTCGCTCGAGCCACATCTCGTACGTCTGCTCGGGGGTCATCGTGGCGGCGGTCTCGCGTGCCGACGGCACCGAACCGAGCAGGTCGGCAGCCCGCGACACCCGGCCGCCCTCCTCGTCGATCGTCACCATGACGTGCACGGTGGCGGCCGACTGCATGCGATCGACACCGCCGCCGGTGAGCATCGTCTTGTCGGTCCAGCTGCCCACGAACACACCACCCACCTGCTCGGCGCCCACCACCGCCACGGCGTCGTCGGTCCCCGTGACCCCGACCGTCAACAGTTGGGCGAGCCGTTGCCGCAGCGTCATGGAGTCGATGACGGTGGCACACGCATCGGGCGTGGCCGCGGGCATCTCGGACGTCGACACGACCGCCGACGGAGCCGAGGTCGATGCCGTGGCCGCGCCGGTGGTCGTGGGTGCGGGGGCCGCCGCGTCCCCCGTCCCGCACGCCGTCGTGGCGATCGCGCACGTCGCGACCAGGGTCAGAACTCGGCGCAGGTACATACCCGAAACGTTATCGCGTGAGCCTCCCCGCAACCCGACCACGACGGTAAGATCGTCAGCCACCGCCACAAGCCTGGAGGCTCTCATGTCGTGTGACGTCATGCTCATCGCGTACGACGGTTCGGACAACGCGCGTAGGGCGGTGGACTACGCCGGCAGATTCCTCCAGGCGAAACGCGCCATCGTGCTCACCGCGTGGGAACCGATGGTGCGACAGGCGGCCCGCATGTCCGGCCTGTCCGGAGTGATGGCGCCGGAGTGGCTGCCGGACGAGCAGACCGAGGACATCGCGCTCGCCGACGCGAAGGTCACCAACAGCGAGGGCCTCGAGCTGGCCGTCCGCGCCGGCATCAACGCCGACGGGCGCTGCGAGGAGTCGCACTCCGCCATCTGGACCACCATCGTCGAGACGGCGGACGAGGTGAACGCAGACATCATCGTCACCGGGACGCGCGGCCGGACCGGTCTGCGGTCGCTGCTGCAGTCGTCGTGCGCCGATCTCGTACTCAAGCACAGCCATCGCCCTGTACTGATCGTGCCGCCCGGCAGATGAGTGATAAGTTCTGCACGTGAAATCCGCAGCGATCAGTGCCGTCATCGGCGTCGTGCTGGGAGTGGCCGTGGTATTCGGCGCCACTGCCGCCGCCTCGTCGAACACCCGCCCCGAGGTCGATCGTTCCGGTAACGCCGAGTCCTCCCTCCTCAACCAGGTCGAGTACGGCAGCCGCTGACGTCCGATGCTCCCGTCACCGCGCCCGTAGGGGCCCGGTGGCGTTTCTTCTCTGCGGTCGGTGCGCTGGTCCTGGCGTTCCTGCAGGCTCCCGGCCTGACCGTTGCCGACACCAAGTACGACCTGACGCAGAACCCGCTGGGGTTCCTCTCGCGCGCGTCCCATCTGTGGACGTCCGACGCCACCTTCGGCCAGGTGCAGAACCAGGCGTACGGCTACTTCTTCCCGCACGGGTCGTTCTTCGCTCTCGGTGACGTGCTGGGGTTGCCCGGGTGGGTGACGCAGCGCCTGTGGTGGGCCGTGCTGATCTTCCTCGGGTTCTGGGGTGTCCTGCGGTTGTGCGAGGCCCTCGGGGTCGGGAGCCGCGGGTCGCGGGTGGTCGGTGCGCTCGCGTTCGTCCTCGCTCCGCGGGTGATCACCACCCTGGGGTCGATCAGTTCCGAGTCGCTGCCGATGATGCTGGCGCCGTGGGTACTGATCCCCCTGGTCCGGGTCTTCTCCGGCCGCGCCGTGAGCATTCCGCGCGCCGCCGCGTGTTCGGCGCTGGCCGTCGCGGCGATGGGTGCCGTGAACGCCGTGGCGACGGCGGCAGCCACCCTCGTGGCGGTCGTGTGGTGGCTCGCGCACAGGCCGGACGCCCGATGGCGCCGGTTCTCGCTGTGGTGGATCGGATGTCTCGTCGCCGCGACGACGTGGTGGCTGGTTCCCCTGTTCATCCTGCGCGGAGTCAGTCCACCGTTCCTCGACTACATCGAGTCGGCCGGCACGACGACGCAGTGGGCCTCGCTGGTCGAGGTCCTGCGCGGCACGAGCAGTTGGACACCGTTCGTCTCGCCGGAACGCATCGCCGGCGCTGTGGTGGTGACGCAACCCGCCGCGGTGATCGCCTCTGCCGTGGTGGCCGCGGCGGGAATGGCCGGGCTCTGCATGCGGTCGATGCCGGCACGCGGTCGGCTGACCCTGGTGCTGCTGATCGGGCTCGTGGGCATGACCGCCGGGTACGTCGGCGGACTGGCCTCCCCCGTCTCCGAGCAGGTGCGACTGTTCCTCGACACCTCCGGCGCGCCGCTGCGCAACATCCACAAGCTGGAACCGGTGATCCGTCTGCCGTTGGCGCTGGGCCTCGCACAGTTGCTGGCGCAGGTGCCGCTGCCGGGTTCGGTGCCGTCCCCCCGCTGGCGTCGCGCGGCGTCGCACCCGGAGCGTGAGCCACTGGTCGCCTTCGCCGCACTCGTGCTGGTGGCACTCACCGTCTCGACCTCGCTGGCCTGGACCGGGCGGCTCGCGCCGCGGGGCGCGTACGAGGCTGTTCCGGCCGAATGGTCCGACGCGGCGGGCTGGTTGGCCGACCACGCCGGCACCGGAGCCGAGGAGTCGCGTGCGCTCGTCGTTCCCGGTGCGCCCCTGGCCGCTCAGTTGTGGGGACTGACGCGGGACGAACCGTTGCAGGCGTTGGCGTCCTCGCCGTGGGCCGTCCGTGACGCGGTCCCCTTGGTGCCACCCGGCGCGATCCGCGCTCTCGACTCGGTGCAGCGGCTCCTGGCGGACGGCAGGCCGTCCGACGGGCTCGCCGACACGCTCGCATCGATGAACGTCCGCTACCTGGTGATGCGCAACGATCTCGACCCCGAGACGTCGCGTTCGACCCGGACCTCGCTGGCGCACCAGAGCATCGAGAACTCGCCCGGGCTCGAGCGGGTCGCGACCTTCGGCGACGACATCGGGCCCGGACGGGTGGACGGCATCGTCGCCGACTCCGACCTGCGCCCCACCTATCCCGCGATCGAGATCTTCGAGGCGACACCCGGCACCCCCGCCGTCGCCGGCCCGTACACGGTGGTGGCCGACGACGTGCCCCGAGTGCAGGGCGGGCCCGAGGTCCTCGCTCGTCTGAACGAGCACCGCGAGCGCGGCGGCCTGGACCCGACTCCGGCGGGACCGGTACTTCTCGACGGCGACGCCCGGGCCGCAGGGCTCAGGGTCGACGACGTCCTGGTGACGGACACCCCGATGAACCGCGAGGTGGACTTCGGCTCCGTCGACGATCACAGCAGCGCCCTGCGCACACCCGACGATCCCCGCCGCACACTCAATCTCGTGCCCGACTATCCGGTCGACGGTGCGCCGCTGGTCGAGGGCGCGTGGTCCGGTGCCCGGGTGTCCGTCTCCTCGTCGGCATCGGACGCCACCCAGTTCGGCGGCGCCTCACCCGGCAACGGTCCGGCGGCGGCCGTCGACGGCGACGCCGCGACGAGTTGGGTGAGCAACGGCCTCGAGAGCTCGGTCGGTCAGTGGATCCAGCTCGACCTCGATCGCCCGGTGCAGTCCGGCCTGCTCGACTTCCGCACCAGCCCCGGCGCTCTGGGGTCACCGGTGAAATGGGTCGAGATCGAGACGGACAACGGGACCGCGGCCGCACGCATCACCGAACCGGGCGATCCGGTGACCGTCTCACTGCCCGCCGGCACGACGACGCGGATCCGTGTGACAGCCACCGAGACCGAGAACGGTTCCATCGGCGCGCAGTTCGGCGTCAGCGACCTTCGGCTCACCGATTACACGGATCCCGATGCACCGGCACCGGTGATCATTCGGCACCTGACCGAGATGCCGGCTCCGGCCGACGGCGTCACGGTGACGGGATGGAATCTGGCACAGGAGCTTCCGGGACGCACAGGCTGCGTCGACACGCCCGATCGGGTGCGCTGCGCGGGTGGTGTGGCCGTCGAACCCGAGGAACTCGACAGCTTCCAGCGCACGCTCTCGGTTCCCAGTGGCACGGCGGTGACTCCCGAACTGTGGCTGCGCTCGCGTCAGTCGTCCGCGCTGGAAGATCTCCTGCAGGACGCCACACGTCCGCGGGCTCGGGGTGCGGCCGAGGTCACCGACGTCCGGGGGTCGACCTTCGCTCTCACGGACGGCGACGACCGCACGTCCTGGACCGCGAGCCAGGACTCGATCGAGGGCCGGGCCGGCACGTATCCCACCGTCACTCTCGAACTGCCGCAACCCGTTTCGGTCGACGGGCTCGACATCGCCCAGAGCCTCGGCGCACTGCCGTCTCATCCGACCAGGATCGCCGTGAACCTCGGGACCGGCCCCCAGGTCCGCGACGTCGACGCGGACGGCGACACCCGAGTCTCCCTCGAACCGGCGGTGACCGACCGGATCACCGTCTCGTTGGTGGAGTGGGACGACGTACTCGACCGCACGGCACTGGGATTCGACCAGGTGCGGCCTCCCGGCCTGGCCGAGATCACGGTGCTCTCCGAATCCGGTACCGCATCCGCGGGGGCGGCGTTCGATCCCGACCGCCCGATCGTGACGACGTGCGCGACCGGCCCCACCCTGACCATCGCGGATCAACTCGTCCGCACCGCCGTGTCGACGACGGCCGGGGCTGTGGCCACCGGCGCACCGATCCGCGCGTCTCTCTGCGAGGGCGATGTCCCCGTGGCGGCGAACGTCTCCAATCCTGTTCCGCTGCCCGCGGGTTCGCAATCCGTGTCGGTGGACCCGGGCGACGCCTTCGTCGTCGACAGCATCGTGTTGCGCACGGCGCCACTCGCTGCGTTCCCCGACGCCGGACCCACACCCGTGGCAGTCACCGCGGACGAGTGGACCGCCGACACCCGCCGCGTCGTCGTGACCGGGTCCTCGGCTCAGCGCATCCTCGTGGTGCCCGAGAGCACCAACCCGGGATGGGTGGCCACCCGCCCGAACGGCGAGGTGCTCACCCCGGTGATCGTGAACGGGTGGCAGCAGGGGTGGATCCTCCCCGCCGGCCTCTCGGGCGAGGTGACCCTGAGGTTCCCCGCCGACACCTGGTACCGGACGGCGATCGTCGCGGGCCTGGCGCTTCTCGCGGCTCTGGCGCTGATGGCGATGCGGCGGCGTCCGTCGGACCCCTCGGCGGCTCCGACACCCACCTGGCGACCCGCCCTCGTGGGCCACGCGGGGTTGTTCGTCGCCGTGTGGGTCATCGGTGGTCTCGCCGCACTCGGCTGGCTGGCGGTTCTCACCGTCGCGATCGCCGCCGTCGACCAACGCTGGGGGCCCCGTGTCCGCGGTCGAGTGCTCGTCGCGATCGCGGGACTCGGACTCAGTCTCGCCGGGGCGATGCTGTCGACCGGCCCCTGGCGTGATCCCGACGGCTACGTCGGGCACTCCGCCGTGATTCAGCTCGCCGCGCTGGCATCCGTGGGCGCCGTGGCGCTCGCGGCGCTCCCCTCGTTCGCCCGGATCCGGTCGGCCCTGCGCGCTTCCCGCCGACGCAGTGCGACGCGGACCGGTTCCTCCACCAACGCGTAGCTCGCCGCGGCGACCGGCAGCGTCAGCACGACGGTGGCACCGGCGACGAGGAGGAACTGCCCGCCGAACGGGGACACCCCCAGCACGGGGAACACCACGGCCAGCACCGCGAGGTGCCAGATGAAGATTCCGTACGACCACCGGCCGATCACCAGCGCGAACGGGCCCGACAGCCACCGGGTACGGACACCCGTTCCGACGGCCAGGGGCGCGACGAGACAGAAGGCCACCACGGCGCCCAGCGCCACCTTGACCGCGAACTGCCACGCCGACGGCGTCGTGAGGTCCTGCGCGCCTGCGATCGGGGTCGACGACGCCGCGAAGGCCACCGCCGCGATACCGGTGAGCAGCCGTCGCCGGCTCGCGATCCGGACGACCAGCGGGACGGCGGGCAGGTCGGAGTCTGATCTGGACTCGCGTAGTGCCAGGTCGGCAGCGGCCTCGGCCACCACCATCCCGGCCGCGAACCAGGCCAGGTAGCCGGGCAGCCAGTTCTCGATGTTCACGCCGTCCGCGGTGGAGATCGGAAGGAAGGTCCACCCGAGCGACAGTGCGGACACCCCGACCAGCACCGGCGTGCGCAGACGGGCTCGGGGCCCGCGGAGCCCGGCCATGGCGACCCCGATGAACGGGAGCAGCAGATAGAACGCCACCTCGACGGACAGCGACCACATCTGCGTCATGCCCTGCGTCAACGTCAACGGGACGAACACCTGCACGAGGGTCAGGTTGGCGATCCACACCCGGACGCCGCCACCCGCACCCGGCAGCAGGGCCAGCACGACGACGACGACGAGCCAGTACGCGGGCAGGATGCGCGCCGCGCGGTGCACCAGATAGGTACGGACGGACGGCCTCGGCCGCGAGCCGCGCGCAGCGGCCGCGTGGGGTCGCCACAGCAGGAACCCCGACAGCGCGAAGAACACGGCCACCGCGAGATCGAGACGGCCGAGCAGGGGGCCCACGACGGGTGTGCCCGTCGATCCCGTCTGGAAGGCGACGTGGGTCAGCAGCACGCCGACGGCCGCGAGACCGCGCATCCCTTCGAGCGCGGGCACGAATCCGCCGATGCGCGGATCGACGCGGGCCTTCTCTGCAGTGGTCATCGTCAGGAGAGTCTGCCGCATCGCACCCGAACTCGGAGCGGCCCAATACGTTAGTGTTCGACCCATCACGGCCGGTATGCACTGACAAGTGCACATGCACAAAGGGGACCTCCAGTATGGCGAACAGATCCACACCGACGCGTGTGATCCCGCCGATCCTCATCGGGCTCGGAGCTTTCTTCCTGATCATCGCGATCTTGATCCCGCTGTACACGGTCGGACGCCTCGAGAAGACGCCACTGGATCTCGAGATCACCAGCGTTTCCACCGGCACGGGGTCGGTGCTCGATTCGCGTTCGCTCACAGCGGGTTCCGCCGTCGTCGATCAGAACGTCCCCCTGATCTCCCAGCGCTTCGTCACCACGGAGGAGCCGTCCAATTCCGACGTCATCACCGTGCAGGCCGGCTCGTCGCTGCGACGCACCGACCGTCAGGGCGACACCGGTCTGCTCACCGCGACCGTCGACCGGGTGAGCCTGGACCGTGTGTCCTCCATGCCGGTCGACCCGGTCGGATCCATCCAGAGCCAGGCCGACAAGCCTGCCGAGGAAGTGCCCCACACGGGACTGCAGTACAAGTTCCCGTTCGACTCGCAGAAGCAGACGTACCCCTTCTTCGACACCGTGGCCCGCGAGAGCTACGACATGACCTTCGTCGAGGAGACGCAGATCGAGGGCGTCACGGTCTACCACTACACGCAGACCATCCCCGCGGTGGACCTGTCCGCTGTCGTGCCGTCGCCGGCCAACAAGCTCGCTCTCCCCGCCAGCACCTGGGGCGTCGACGGCGGCGCCACACCGATCACGATGACGCGGTACTACGAGAACACCCGTGACATCTACGTCGAGCCCGTCACCGGCGTCATCATCAAGGGTCAGGAGGACGTGCACCAGTACTACGCGCGCCGCGCCGGAACCCCCGAGGTGGATGTGGTCAAGGCCGTCATCGGCTTCGACGACAACACCGTGACCTACCAGCTCGGTCGCGCACAGGACGGCAAGGACCAGATCGCACTGATCGGCCGCACCGTGCCGATCGTCGCCGGCGTGCTCGGCGTCATCCTCCTCGCAGTCGGCATCGTGCTGCTCCTGCGCGGCGGCCGCACCACCCGCGGAACGCGTACGGTGGCCGACGGACCCACGACAGGACCTCGTACCTCCGGCGCCGGCTCACCTGCACCGGATCACGACTGGACGACGGACCGTACCGAGGAGATCCCCCGCACCAACCTCCGCAAGGACTGACGCCCGGCCTTCCCGTCAGGATTCGGCCGGCCTCCGGCCTTCCCGTCAGGATTCGGCCGGCCTCCGGCCTTCCCGTCAGGGAAGTAGCAGCGTCACTCCTGCAGACTCACCGAGGGCGTCCAGCGCGAGCTGGGCGTCCTCGAGTCGTCTGCGGCCCCCGATCATCGACTCCACGGCGGCGTGCGGGAGCGTGCGCAACAGTTCGGGGTACTCGTGGGCGGCCAGCCCGTGACTGCCGAGCACGTCGATCTCCCGCGCGATCACCACGTCCATCGACACGTGCGCGCCGCCCGGCAGCAACCCGATCTGGACGTGCCTGCCGCGCCGGCGCAGACCCCGGATCGCCTCGTCCGCCAACCCGGCATGTCCGGAGCACTCGAGCGCGACGTGCATGTCGTCGACCGGGGTCTGCGCCGTCCGAGCTGCACCGAGTCGGAGCGCCAGATCCAGCGCCGAGGTCGAGCGATCCACTGCCGTCACCTCCGCGCCCGTCCCGGACGCGATGATCACCGCGGACAGGCCGAGCCCACCGCACCCGTAGACGGCGACGCGCTCACCTGCCACCACGCGCGCGCGGCGATGAACCGCCCGCCACGCGGTCGCGTATCGGCATCCCAGCGTGGCTGCCACGTCGAACGACACCTCGTCCGGCAACGCGATCAGATTGGTCGCGGCATACCGGACGGCGACGAACTCGGCGTACGACCCGTCGTGAGTGAACCCGGGCTGTTCCTGACGGGGACACACCTGATGGTCGCCGGCAGCGCACGTCGGGCACGTCCCACACGCACACACGAAGGGAGTGGTGACGCGACGGCCGATCCAGTCGCGGTCGACGTCCGCACCCACGGCGACGACCGTTCCCGCGAACTCGTGGCCCGGAACGAACGGCAGTCGTACGTCGCCGTCGTGTCCCTGCCACGCGTGCCAGTCACTTCGGCACACCCCGGTGGCGGCCACCTGGATCACCGCACCGTCGGGAGCCGCGTCGGGACGGTCGATCTCCCGCACGGTTCCCGGTCGGCCGAACTCCTCGATCACCAGTGCACGCATGCATCGACACTACTTTCGAACGACCGGCCTCCGGCCTGCCGGCTAGGCAGGCTCCGCCACCGTGTTGGTCACCGACCCGATGCGCTCGACCTCGAGGCGCACCACGTCGCCCGGCCGCACCCAGCGGTCGAGTTCCATACCGCATCCCGACGGCAGGGTCCCCGACGTCAGCAATTCTCCGGGGCCGATGCTCTCGGACCTGCTGGCGTAGGCGAGTCCGTCCACCAGCGACCACCGGCCGCCTCGCGTCGACGTCTCCGACCACACCTCGCCGTTGACGGTGACGGTGCCGCGCAGATCGGTCAGGTGCGGCAGGACCTCGTCCGCGGTGACCACCTCGGCACTCATGGAACTGCCGAACGTCTTGGTCTTCACGACGGGGCCGAAGGGGCCGTTGCGCTGCTCGTCCCACTGCACGTCGCGCGCGCTGAAGTCGTTGAACACCACGAAGCCGCCGATCGCCGCTTCCGCTTCGGCCGTCGAGGCGCTGACGACGGGCCGGACCACGACGGCGCCGAACTCGAGTTCGAAGTCCAACAGCTCGGTGTACGCGGGCCACACCATGGGGTCCCCGTCGCCGACGACGGACAGGTGATTTCCCGTGTAGTAGATCGGGTGCTCGACTGCCGCGGAGCCCGGCCGCAGAGGCGGGAACGGCTTCCGCGCGATCGCCTGGAAGGCCTTCGCCAGTGGCACGACGGCGGGCAGGTTGCGCCGCACCATCTGCTCGGCCGCCTGGTGCCAGTGCTGGTCCCACCCCGCGAAGCAGCGGAGCGATCGCGGCTCGAACGGCAGGGCGGCGAAAGACGTCGACGCGGTGGCGGTCCCGGCGGCGACGGCCCGGTCCACGAGATCGTGCGCCATGTCGCGAGCACGCTCACCGGCACCGAGGAATTCGACGATTCCGCTCGGAAGCTCTTCTCCTCCAGCAGCTCTCAGGTCGACCCACGTTCCCGTGGTCTCGTGCAGCACGTCGATCCCCGTCATGCCCCTACGCAGCCTCACGGACCCACCCCCCGGATTCGGTCATCCACCGATCCAAGCACACGGACACGCCCGAGCGCGCTGGTCGAGACCACAACAGATGCCACCGCAGCGCATGCCGCGGCCACGACGACGAGCTCGGTCGCGCTGTCGACGACCGTCAGCACGAGGACGGCCTCGACCACGAGCACCGTCCACGCCGCCAGCGCCGAGCGCGTGTCGCCGCGGGCCACGGCCGCCAGGAGACCGCACTGCACCACGGCCAACAACGCACCCTGCGCCGCGAACAGCCACAGCAGGTACTGCACCGGCGCGTAGTCCGCGCCCATCACCAGCGGAACGATCGGCCCGACGATCGCGGCGCCCAGCACCACGACGGACCCGACGCCGAGCAGCACCAGCAGGGCGGTGCGGACCGCCGACGCCGACTGACGCGGATCCGCCATCCTCGGGTACAGCACCACGCCGACCGACTGCGGGAGCCAGAAGGCGGCCTTCGCGGCGACGGCGCCGAGCGCGTAGACACCCGCTGCCTCCGGGTCGAGGACGCGTCGCGCGAGCAGGAGGTCGACCGAGGACAACGCGACGATCACGAGTTGGACCTGCGATGCGGCGAGCACGTCACGCCAGGTCCCGGCCGCGGCGAGCCGGGTGCGCTCGTCCGTTCGCTCGGCGCGGTCGACGACGATGCGCGTGGCCAGCGCCATGACCGCGGTCCCCACCGCACCGGCGACCAGGGCGGGTCCCACACCTCCGCCCAGCACCAGCGTGGTCACCGCGGGAACCACCTTCGCCAGGCCGCTCGCCGCGAGCACACCACCGAGGGCACCGAAGCGCGAGTCTCCCTGCAGCAGGCCCTGTTCCGTGGCCAACAGCACGAGGAACGGCGCCGTCACGACGGCCGCCGTGGTGGTCACGACGTCGGTGTGGAGCAGAGCCGCCACGACCGGGGTCGCGACGACGGCGAGTCCGGCGACGACCACGGCGTAGAGGTGTCCCAGCCTGCGCGAGGCGGCCACCGATCGTCCGCGCACCCGGTCACGTGCCACGACGGTCTGCAACGCCAGCGCCGGCACCGCGAGTACCAGCTGTGCGGCGAGCAGAGACGCGAAGACCCCGTAGCCCTGCGGCCCGAGCACGCGCCCGGCCGGGAGGTGCAGCAGATACGAGGCGATGTTCGCCGCCATCGACCCCGCCGTCACGATGCTCACCCCGGCCACCACGGTGGAGGTGCGCGCAGGGATCATGCCCTCATGATCGCAGGGTCGAGCAGGACAGCCGGGGCGTGGTCCCTCGCCTGGTCCGTCGTGCTCACCGGTGTCGTCCTCGGCCCGCTCCTGCGTGCGCTGCTTCCGGGTGGCGGCCACCTGCTGCTGCGTGACGCGGTGTCGACGCCCCGGTCGTATCTCACCGACTCGGCGCTGGGTCTGTCGGACTCGGCGGCGCGTGCTGTTCCCCAGGACGCCGTCGTCGCGGTCGCCACCACGGTCGTCGACGGCGGCGTGCTGGTCGTCGGACTGCTCGCTCTCGCCCTGATCGCCGCCGGGTGGGGTGCCGCGCAGATGACGGCGCGGGTGCTCGGCGGCGCGTCGACCGGCCCTCGGCTGGTGGCCGCCACGGTGGCCGTGTGGAACCCCTACGTCGCCGAACGTCTGCTGCAGGGGCACTGGAGCCTGCTCGTCGGCTACGCGACTCTCCCCTGGACGGTCGTCGCGGCCATGACACTCCGCGACCGCGGTGACCTGCGGTCCGCTGCGCCCCTCGTGCTGTGTCTCGGCATCGCCGGGCTCACCCCGACGGGCGTGCTGCTCTGCGCCGTTCTCGCCGTGGCGGTCCTGGCCGCACCGGGAGGGGCGCACCGCGTACGGCGGCTCGTCGTCGTGGCTGTCGCCACGGTGATCGTGTCGCTGCCCTGGCTGGTGGCCACCGCCGTGTCCGGGGCCGGTACCGGCGCCGATCCGGCGGGAGTCGCGGCCTTCGCGGCGCGGGCCGAGCCCGGACTCGGGACGATCGGAGCGCTCGCCGGTCTGGGCGGCATCTGGAACGCCGACGCGGTACCCGGCAGCCGGACCAGCCTGTTCGCCGTCGTCGGCACCGTCGTACTGCTCGGCCTGGCCGCCGCCGGGCTCCCTCGCCTGCGCCGGACCGCATCGCCCGTGGTCGCGGCGCTCCTGCTCACCGGCGTCGTGTCCGTGGTGCTCGTCGCCCTCGCCGCCACCCCGATCGGGCTCGACGTCGGCCGATGGGCCGCCGAGTCGGTACCCGGCGCCGGGCTGTTCCGGGACGGCCAGAAGTGGGTCGCCCTGTGGATGCCGGCACTCGCCCTGGGCGCAGGAGCGGCGGTCGATCGCCCGGGTCGCGGCGGGACGCGTCCCCGGCTCGCAGCCGTGTCCGCCGTCGCCGCACTGCTCGTCGTCCTACCCGATCTGGCATGGGGGGTGCACGGCGCGCTGCGCCCGGTCGACTACCCCGACGGATGGTCGTCGGTCATCGAGCGCGTCGGACCGTCCGACGCGCTCGTGGCGGTGCTGCCGACCGGTACCTTCCGCCGGTTCGACTGGTCTGGCGACGCACCGGTCCTCGATCCCGCTCCGAGGCTGCTGGACGCCGACGTGCTCGGCACCGGCGATCTCCCCGTCGGGGGAACGGTCGTCCGGGGAGAGAACACCGTCGCGGGGCGAGTCGAAGGCCTGCTGCTGGCCGGTGCCCCGGCGAGCGACCTCGCCGCACTCGGAGTCGGCTGGATCCTCAGCGAGAAGTCGGCGGGCGAGACCGGGAACTCCGCACGCACCCTCTCAGGTCTCGAACCCGTGTACACCGACGCCGATCTCACGCTGTACTCACTCGCGGATCCGGCACCGCGTCCACGCTCGGACCGCCTGCCCGCGATCGTCGCTCATCTGCTGTGGGCCGCCGCCGTCCTGATGTCGGCAGCCGTCGCGGTCACGGGAGCGCGTCACACCCGGACTCGCTGATTCCGGACCGACCGGCCTCCGGCCTTCCCGCGACCGACGAACGACCGGCCTCCGGCCTTCCCGCGACCACCTACCGACCGGCCTCCGGCCTTCCCGCGACCAGCCCGGACACCGCTCGTCCGTGCACCCGCTCGCGCAGCACCGACTCCACCGCTCGCGCGCACCACGTCCACGAGAACTCCCGGGTCCGCAGCCGCGCCTTCTCCCCGAGCTGTCGACGGAGATCGCCGTCGTCCAGCAGGGTCCGCACCGCGTCGGTCAGTTCGTCGACGTCGGAGTCCCGGCTGAGCCACTCGTCGCCCACGAGGACGCCGGTGACGCCGTCCACCACGGAGTCGGTCAGCCCACGGGAGTGCCGGTAGCCGACGGTGGGGACACCGTGTTGAGCCGCCTCGACGACGGCGAGTCCCCACCCCTCCTTACGGGACGGGAGCACGTGGATCCACGACTGCGACAGGATCTCGTGCTTGCGGGTCTCGGACACGTGACCGTGGAAGGTCACGGCATCGGCAACGCCACGCGCGCGGGCGTGCTCGCGCAGGTTGTCGTCCCACCACCCTCCGCCGATGACGTCGAGACGCAGGGCGGGCGTCGCATCGCGCAGCGCGGCGACGACGTCGATCGCGTCCTCGATCTGCTTGTGCGGGACGAGCCGGGACAGGACGGCCAGTGTCGGGGCGTCCGCGCGCGTGTCCGGATCGCCCACCGTGACGGAACCGGGAATGTCGTCTACGCCGTTGCGGACGACGGCCACCCTCTCGCGGTCCACGCCGAGGGCGATCAGCTCGTCCGCGGAGGGAAGCGACACCGTCAGGTACTGCGAGCGTCGATGGACCCGCGGCGACAGCCTGGACTCGATCCACCACCCCAACCGCGCCATGACCGCACCGGCCACCGGCCATTGTTCGCGGTGACAATGGTGGACCAGCACGGTGACGGGAGCCGCCGTCACGAGTCGCGCGAAGAAGGGGATTCCGTTCTGCGTGTCGATCACCGCGTCGGGCTTCAGACCCGCCAGGGGACCGAGGCCGAGCCGCCCGGCGAGGAGGGCTCCGAGCGCTCGCGGGTAGACCGTCAGGCGCCCGCCGCCTCGGCTGACGCGCACGCCGTCGATCGTGTCCGACGCTGGTGCGCCGGGGTAACCGGCCGTGCGCAGGGTGACCTTGATGCCCTGCGACGCGAGCCCTGCCCCCACGTGCTCGAGGTAGCGCTCGCTACCTCCGCCCTGTGGATGACCGCTGTCACGCCAACAGAGCAGCAACACCTCGCGTAACTCCGTCATCTGCTGTCACCCCCGTGGCAGTCTTTCATTCGTTCGAACGACACAGAATGGCTGTTTCGACCCCGAGAAACCGGTAACTTTCCTTTTTGGGTCGGGAAAACCCACTGCAGTGAGGCTCATGTCATGACGTCCGGGTTGATCGATGGCAACACTATCGACGGCGTATCTTCCACCACTCTGTACACGCTCCACAATCGGGCCGCCTTCGCCGACGGCCCCGACAAGGTCATCGACGACCCCATGGCGCTGCACGTCCGCGACGCCATCGAGTACGACTGGTCCAAGTTCGGTTCCCCCGTCGCCGCTGCGGCGTTGCGCGCCCGCACCTTCGACTCCGCGGTGAGTGCGTACCTCGCCTCGCGGCCCCACGCCTCCGTCGTCGCGCTCGGCGAGGGACTGCAGACGGCGTACTGGCGACTCGGGCGGCCGGACACCACGTGGTACTCCGTGGACCTCGAACCGGTCATGCAGCTCCGTGCGCGCGTCCTGCCGCGCGAGGACCGGATCGTTCCCGTCGCGGCCTCCGCATTCGATCTGACCTGGGCCGACGGCATCGACCCCGAGCCGGGTGTCTTCGTCTCCGCAGAGGGACTGCTGATGTACTTCGACGAACCCACCGCGATGGATCTGATCACCCGGTGCGCCGAGCTCTTCCCCGGTGGCGGCATGATCTTCGACTCCATTCCCGAGTGGTTGTCTCGCAAGACCGTCGCTGGGGTCAAGCTGACCGAGCACTACACGATGCCGGCCATGCCCTTCAGTATGACGTCGAGCCGTGCGCGTTCGCTCGCCGACGAGATCCCGGGCATAACCTCGGCGACCGACGTCCTGTTCCCCGCACACACGGGCGCGTGGAAGTTCAACTCCATGCCGCTGGTGGCCGACAGCCCGCTCTTCCGCAACCGACGCACCTCCGTCACGGTGCTGCGTTTCGCCGCCTGACCCCCGGCGCGTGAGCCCGGCGGGCCACGTCGGCCGGGCGCTACAGTCTCCACTCGTGCCCTCGTCTCCCGTCACCGCCGGACTCGCTCGACGGGCCACCCTGCGACGGTCGCTCTCCCTCGTGTCGGACTTCCGGTTCGAGCAGTCCGATCCGGCGCGCTTCTACGGGGCGCTGGCTCGCGACACCGCGACGCTGATCGACGACCTGTGGACCGGGGCGACCGGAACGACACTCGACGGACTGACGGTGCTCGACGTCGGCGGCGGACCCGGCTACTTCGCCGATGCCTTCGCCGACGCGGGCGCCCGCTACGTCTCGGTGGAACCGGACGCCTCGGAGATGCACGCCGCGGGCCTCGACGCCCGGGGGTCCGTCCGAGGCTCGGGTACCGCGCTGCCCGTCCGCTCGGACAGCGTCGACATCTGCCTCTCCTCCAACGTCGCGGAGCATGTCCGGCACCCGTGGGTCATGGCCGAGGAGATGCTGCGCGTGACGCGGCCCGGCGGACTGGTGGTGCTGTCCTACACGATGTGGTGGGGCCCGTTCGGCGGGCACGAGACCGGACCGTGGCACGTGTTCGGCGGCGAGCGCGCTGCTCGCCGCTATGCGCGTGTACACGGCGCCGAACCGAAGAACCGTTTCGGAGTGTCGCTGTTCCCGATCCGCGCCTCGCACGGATTGCGCTGGGCTGCAGAGACTTCGGGCGGCGAACTCCTCGCGGCCTTCCCGCGGTACCACCCCCGCTGGGC
The DNA here is from genome assembly GCF_017832185.1 of Rhodococcus sp. PvP016. Lineage (NCBI taxonomy): Bacteria > Bacillati > Actinomycetota > Actinomycetes > Mycobacteriales > Nocardiaceae > Rhodococcus > Rhodococcus sp. PvP016. The sequence continues at coordinate 547,258 of NZ_JAFIBH010000001.1, forward strand.
GTGGTGGTGTGTCCGCGTTCCCGGATTTCGCGAGCTGGCGGTGAGCAACCTCGTGGTCGTTCTCCGCGCGCACACCGCCGCCGACCGCGGACTCGGGATCACGCCCGCCCGTTAGGGTGGCGTGAATGACGACGACCGAGAGAACATCGCTCGCACTCGACATCGGTGGCACCAAGTTCACCGCCGCGGTGGTGGGTGCCGACGGACGACCGCAGGACCCCGTCGTCGTTCCGACCCCCACCGAGAACGTCTGGGCGGCGTGCGAGGAACTCCTCCTCTCGGTGGTGTCCGCGGCCGGGGTCGAGTTCCAGGACATCGAGGCCGTCGGTATCGCGTCGGCCGGGCCCGTGGACACCGTGGCCGGCACCGTGGCGCCGATCAACATCGCGGAGTGGTACGAGGGCTTCGGGCTCGTGGACGCCGTCCGCGGTGTGGTTCCGAACGCCACCGTGACCCTGGCACTCGACGGTGCCTGTGCGGCCCTGGCCGAGCATCGTTTCGGGGCCGCCCGTCACGTGCAGAACGTCCTGGGCATGGTGGTGTCGACCGGCATCGGCGGCGGCCTGGTCCTGGGCGGCGAGATCGTTCGCGGCCACAGCGGCAACGCCGGGCACGTGGGACACATCGTGGTCCCCGGATCCGTCGAACCCTGCACCTGCGGCGGGGTCGGTTGCGTCGAGACGGTCGCCAGCGGCCCGAACGCGGTCCGCTGGGCCCGCGAGAACGGCTGGGAGGGCGCCACCGGCATCGAACTCGCAGAGTCCGCCCGCGCCGCCGACCCGGTGGCGGTCGCCGCCCTCCAACGGGCCGGCGTGGCGCTGGGACAGGCGATCGCGTCCGCCGCGGCGCTGCTCGACATCGAGACGGCCGTTCTGGGCGGTGGCTTCAGCGCGGCCGGCCCGGCGCTGTGGAACCCCATCCGCGAGACCGTGGCGTTGCACGCCCGGCTCGGCTTCCTGGAGTCGTTCACGGTGGTCCCTGCCGCACTCGGGGCCGTCGGGACTCTGACAGGAGCGGCCGCGCTGGTCACCCCGAGACAGCACTGACGCCCGCCCCCGGGGATCGGGAGCGGGCGTCAGAGGTGGTGGATCAGGAGTTCAGGCGCTGCTTGAGAGCGTCGAACTCGTCCTGGATGCCGGTGGGGAGCTTCTCGCCGACGAAGTCGAACCACTCCTCGATGAGCGGGATCTCCTTCTTCCACTCGTCGACGTTCACCGCGAGCGCCTCGGCCACATCGGCCGTGGCGACGTCGAGTCCGTCGATGTCGAGCGCGTCCGCCGTGGGCACCACACCGATGGGCGTGTCGACACCGGCGGCCTTGTGCTCGATGCGCTCCACGATCCACTTCAGCACGCGGGAGTTCTCACCGAATCCGGGCCACAGGAAGCGCTTGTCGTCGCCGCGGCGGAACCAGTTGACGTAGAACACCTTCGGGAGCTTGGACTCGTCCGCGTTCTTACCGAGGTCGATCCAGTGCTGGAAGTAGTCGCCGACGTTGTAGCCGAGGAACGGCAGCATCGCCATCGGGTCGCGGCGGATGGTGCCGACAGTGCCCTCGGCCGCTGCCGTCTGCTCGGAACCGACGGTGGCGCCCATGAACACGCCGTGCTGCCAGTCGCGCGCCTCGGTGACCAGAGGAACGGTGGTCTTGCGTCGGCCACCGAAGAGGATCGCCGAGATCGGCACACCCTGCGGGTCGTCCCACTCGGGCGCCATGGACGGGCACTGGGACATCGGCACGCAGTAGCGCGAGTTGGGGTGCGCCGCATTGGTGTCCGAGTCCGGCGTCCAGTCCTTGCCGGTCCAGTCGATCAGGTGCTGGGGATCGCCCTCGAGGCCCTCCCACCAGACGTCGCCGTCATCGGTCTGCGCGACGTTGGTGAAGACTGCGTTGCCCTGGTCGATGGTGCGCATCGCGTTGGGGTTCGAGTCCCAGTTGGTACCGGGCGCGACACCGAAGAAGCCGAACTCCGGGTTGACCGCGTACAGCCGGCCGTCCTTGCCGAAGCGCATCCACGCGATGTCGTCACCGATGGTCTCGGCGCGCCAGCCCGGAATGGTCGGCTGGATCATCGCGAGGTTGGTCTTGCCGCAGGCGGACGGGAACGCCGCGGCGATGTAGTACGCCTTGTCCTCCGGCGAGATGAGCTTGAGGATCAGCATGTGCTCGGCCAGCCAGCCCTCGTCGTGGGCCATGGCCGACGCGATACGCAGCGAGTAGCACTTCTTGCCCAGCAGGGCGTTGCCGCCGTAGCCGGAGCCGTAGCTCCAGATCTCGCGATCCTCGGGGAAGTGCGAGATGTACTTGGTGTCGTTGCACGGCCACGGGACGTCCTGCTGACCCTCGTCGAGCGGGGCGCCGAGCGAGTGCAGAGCCTTGACGAAGAATCCGTCGTCCCCGAGCTTCTCGAGCACCTTCGCACCCATGCGCGTCATGACGCGCATGGAGACGACGACGTACTCGGAATCGGTGATCTCGACACCCAGCTTGGGGTCGTCGGCCTCGAGTGGGCCCATGCAGAAGGGGATGACGTACATGGTGCGTCCGCGCATGCAGCCGCGGTAGAGATCGCGCATCGTGCCGCGCATCTCCTCCGGATCCATCCAGTTGTTGGTGGGACCGGCGTCGATCTCACGGTGCGAGCAGATGTAGGTGCGCGACTCGACGCGCGCCACGTCGGACGGGTCGGAGTTGCCCAGGAACGAGTTGGGCTTCTTCTCGGCGTTCAGCCGAGTGAAGGTCCCCGCGTCGACCAACTGGTCGGTGAGGCGGTTCCACTCCTCGTCCGAACCGTCGGCGAAGACGATCCGGTCGGGCTGGGTCAGCTCGGCCACGTCACGTACCCAGGCCAGCAGGCCTGCATGCGTCGTGGGCGGCGTGCCGTCGGTTCCGTTGAGACCCGGAATGGTCGCGGTCATCTTGTCTCCTGGGGTGGTGCAGGAACGTGTGGCCGTCACCGCCTCGGTCCGTCGATCGGCGCCGAACCGAAGTGCGTGAGCGAACCATGGTTCCCAGTGGGCGGGGTAGTCCCGTGACCTTCGATCGACAGATCGCAGGGCCCCGAGTGTCCTGGACTTAGAGGTTAACGCTGTGAAGAACGGCCAGGGCACTCGGGGCATGTCCGTTCCGTCACAAAACCGATTCAGTGACCTGGCCGTAAAGCGCACTATGTCAGAACATTTGGTGTCTATCGCGTCACAGCGCACCGCGCTCGGACGCACGCCAGACGGCGTCGGGACCGTCCGCGAGGTCGGCGGAGGACACCCACACGGTGTAGTCGCCGTCGGCCTCGAACACGGTCGCACGGTCGACGTCGCCGTCACCGTCGAGATCGGTGAGAACCGTCATCTCCGTCGCACTCCGATCACAGGCCGACGCAAAGGCGTCGGACAGACCTCCGTGCAGTACCGCCGTGTCGACCGTGCCGTCGCCGTCGAGATCGAGGGCGGGGTCGAACCCGTCGTCCGCGACCCCCGGCCCGTCCGGGTCGAACGATCCCGACCACTCGGCCATCTCAGTCCCCCGTGTTCCTCGACGTCGTTCCCACCTCGTGCTTGGACGCACGTGCCGAGGGGACGGTTCCCCGCTGCCCCAGAATGGGTGCGACGCGGTCCAGCACGTCGAGATCCCGTCGATAGGCGGCCGCCCGCGAGGCGGCTCGGGACGTGATGTCCCGGATCTCACCGTCGATCTCCGCGATCAGCGCGCTCCGACGGGCTGCAGCGCCCCTGACATGCGCCGACAGTCTCGCAGTGAGCCACGAGTCGGCGATCACGAGGCGGGACGCGGTGTCCCGTTCCCAGCCGGAGGCGGCATCGGCCACCACGTCCGCAGCCCACCGGCGCAGGCGTGCGCGGCGCGCCGAGAGGAGCCTCGTCCGCACCACCGCGGCGGCCATCACCACGGCACAGAGCACGATCACGACCCCGGCCGACGCGCCGCCGAGCGAGGCCGCCCACACCGCCACCCGCCCCACCCCTGCACCCGCCGAGGCACCGACGACACCCGCCAGCACGTCGTCGACTCCCCACCCCGCCGACGGGGGCGGTTGGTGGGTCGTCGACGCACGCTCGACCGGAGGTGCGGAATCCAGTGCGCCGACCGCGGTCAGCGCCGTGGTCACCTCGTCCGCGAGCCGACCCGCCGCCGCATCGATCTCCGCGGCGACCACGGACGGAAGGCGCCGGAGATCGGCGAAGCTCGCGTCCCCGACGGCGGCGGCGACCCGAGCGCTCGTCTCACGCCGATGCACGCCGACCCGGTGCGCGAGATCGAGACGTAACTCGGCCGTCGATCGCCGAAGGAGCAGTCCGTCGTCCGTCGCGATCGACGCGGCCCGGCGTCGGCGCTCCCGCGCGTCGGCGAGGTCCGCGCTGCCCGTGTCGCGTCGGGCCGCCGCCGTCAGTGCCGTACGGGTCTCGGCCAGCACACGGTCCACTGCAGTCCGCTCCGCCTCCGCCGGGTCCACCCTCTCCGCTGCCCGAGCGAGCGCGTCCACGACGGCGTCGTCGTCGGGACCGGACACCACCACCGCACCGGGTCGCGGGACCGACGCCGCCCACCGGGCGAGAACGCGCCGCGCGTCGTCCGGTCCGGCGGCGATCCGGAGCACCACCGGGAGATCGGCCGGGATCGACCGCGCCGCCCGGACGAGGGCGCCGCCCGGCGGCAGGTCGGGATCGACGAGGACGAGCACGGCCGAGGCCGCGGAGACGGGCCGGACGGACCACCCCGCGGAGGTCACCACCGCACCGACCGCCTCCTGGTCGAGGCCCGGTGCCGCGAGGACGGCGACGGTGCGGGCCGATGCGGATCCTCGCTCGATCCGACTCAGGGAGTCGGGACTCCACGTCCGCACCACTCGGGCCACGTCGGCGGGCAGGCCGAGGGCGTCGTCGCTCACCCGCGCGCGCCGCGACGGACGTGCGCCGCCTCGGGGGCTCGCAGGAACGTCTCGATCGCCGATCTCCCGTGTGCATTCCGGGCGGCCGCCTCCTCCACCGCGGCGAGCACAGCGATGTCGCGGTGCTTCGCGGCGCGCGACACCGCCGTCGCCCAGGCACGGGTGAGCGTGTCGACGTCGTCCACGCCGATCACGGGCATCCCGGGCGGCAGCACCGCGGCGACGGCGTCCGCGTCGATCGGGAGGTCGGTGCGTCCCAGGACGACGAGAGTGTCATCGCTCGACCGTGCGGACACCACCTCGAGGTCCGCGGCGCTCACGGTCCGAGCGACGACGAGCGCGAGAACGTCGTGGTCCAGGACGGGACGAGGAAGGTCGGGGGCGTCCACCCCGTGCACCTCGGCCGCCTCGGGAAGGCCCAGCGCCGTGACGACGCGGGACTTGCCCGCCCCGGGGCGTCCCGCGACGGCGAGGCGCACCGGGGAACGCCATCGCTCGATCACCGCCCGCGCAGTGGCGTCGTCGACGCTGCGTTCCAGCTCGGTCACCGCGCGGTGCAGCGCGCTCGACTCGGTCTCCGGCATCCGTGATCCCCCGATTCTGCAGATGCGACGGGGCGATTCTCACACGCCGATCCCGGTGTCGGTAGTCCAGAGTCTCGACCTGAAGTCGAGACCCTGCTGTCACGAAATGCGTCCATGAGAGACAATGACAGGATGACCGACCCCCGTGCCGTGGACGCAGCGCCCGAGAACGGCCTGTCCGACGGTGCCGACGAGAGCCGGTCCGGCGGTTCCCGGCTGTATCCCCGGGTGACCAGTTTCCGGTCCCGACGCGGCGCGCTCACCGAACCGCAGCAGGCCTCGTGGGACCGGATGTGGCCCGGCATCGGCCGCGAGGTGGCCGACGAACCGCTCGACGCCACGTCGTGGTTCGGCCGGAGCGCCCCGGTGGTTCTCGAGATCGGCTCCGGGACCGGCACGGCCGCGCTCGCGATGGCGGCCGCCGAACCGCACGTGAACCTCGTCGCCGTCGAGGTCTACCGCCCGGGAATCGCGCAGACGGTTCAGGGGATCGAGCGAGAAGGTCTCTCCAACCTGCGCATTCTGCGAGGTGACGCTGCCGACGTGCTCGAGAACATGGTCGCGCCCGGCTCGCTGGCCGGCGTCCGAGTCTTCTTCCCCGACCCGTGGCCCAAGGCCCGGCACCACAAGCGCCGACTGCTGAAGGCCGACACCTTCGCCCTGGTGGCGGACCGTCTCGAGCCCGGCGGCATTCTCCACGTCGCCACCGACCACGCCGACTACGCGGAGTGGATCGAGGAGGTCGGTGACGCCGAGCCCGCTCTGACGCGGCTGCCGTTCGATTCCGAACGACGTACCGTCGAGGGGTCCTCCCTGTCCGTCGACCGTCCGGTGACGAAGTTCGAGGGCAAGGCCCAGCAGGTCGGCAGGCCGACGAGCGAGTTCGTCTGGGGCAGGCCGTCCACCGGAGCGACCGACGTCGCTGCGGCGACGATCACGCGACGAGAGAGCGAGAACCCACTCCGATGAGCGTGGACGAACAGAACACGGACACGGCCGTGCTCGACGGCGCCGGTGATTCTCGCCATACCAAGAAGGTCCTGCTGGTGTGGGATGCGCCCAATCTGGACATGGGCCTCGGCGCCATCCTGGGTGGACGACCCACCGCCGCCTACCGCCCGCGCTTCGATGCGCTGGGCCGATGGCTGCTCGGCCGCACCGCCCAGCTCTCCGCGCACCAGACCGCGAGTCTCGAACCCGAGGCCACGGTCTTCACCAACATCGCCCAGGGCAGCGCCGACGTCGTTCGTCCCTGGGTCGAGGCGTTGCGTAACGTGGGTTTCGCGGTCTTCGCCAAGCCGAAGATCGACGAGGACAGCGACGTCGACTCCGACATGCTCGATCACATCGAGCTCCGCTCACGGGACCACGGTCTCGCGGGAGTGGTGGTCGCGTCCGCGGACGGCCAGGCCTTCCGGCTCCCACTCGAAGCCATCGCGGCGACGGGTGTGCCCGTTCAGATCCTCGGGTTCCGTGAACACGCCAGTTGGGCCGTCACGTCGGAGACTCTCGAGTTCCTGGATCTCGAGGACATTCCCGGTGTGTTCCGTGAACCACTGCCGCGGGTCAGCCTCGAGTCCCTTCCGGACGAGGGCGCCTGGCTGCAGCCGTTCCGTCCGCTGTCCGCCCTGCTCGTCGGGCGTCAAGGAGTGTCCTGAGTGTTTTCTCGCTGGGGAGATCTGGTTCACCGATCACGGTTCACCGTCATCGGTGTGATGGTCGCGTTCCTGCTGGGCCTCGCCGCGTACGGACTCAGCCTGAACGATCACCTGAGTCAGAGCGGCTGGGACGACCCGAACTCGGAGTCGGTGCACGCTGCCGTCACCGCGGACGGCACCTTCGGACGCGACAGCACCGGCGACGTCGTCGCCCTCTACACCGCACCCGAGGGATCGACGGTCGACGACCCGGCGTTCCAGCAGACCGTCACCGCTGGTCAGGACGCCATGATGGCGGCGCACTCGGACAAGATCTCGAAGATCAACATCAACTACTTCCAGCAGCGACTCCCCGCGCTGGCCTCGCCGGACAAGACGAAGGCGATCGCCACGTTCGCGATCGCCGGCGCGAACGACACGGAACTGACGAACAACTTCCGTGACGTGAAGGACGCGTTCGCCATCGACGGCGTCGACGTGCAGCTCGCCGGCCTCCAGCCCATCGCGAACGCGCTGAACGACACCATGGCCGGCGATATCAAGCGCATGGAAATCCTCGCCATCCCGGTCGTGGGCGTGCTCCTGTTCTTCGTGTTCGGCGGCGTCGTGGCTGCGGCGTTGCCGCTGATCATCGGTGGTCTCACCGTGGTCGCCGCCAACGGCATGGTCCGGCTGTTCACCAACTTCGTCGAGGTGAACAGCTTCGTCGCTCCCGTCGTCTCGCTCATCGGTCTCGGGTTGGCCATCGACTACGCGCTGTTCATCGTCAGCCGGTTCCGAGAGGAACTGGCCGACGGCCGCACGACACAACAGGCCGTGCAACGCTCCGTCATGACCGCGGGCCGCACGGTCGTCTTCTCGGCGACGATGATCGTCGCGAGCCTCGGCGGTCTGCTGCTCTTCCCGCAGGGCTTCCTCAAGTCGGTCGCGTTCGGCGCCATCGCCACCGTGGCGCTGGCGGCCCTGACGGCCGTCACCATCCTCCCGGCGATCCTGTCGATCCTCGGCAAGCGCATCGACGCTCTCGGACTGAAGAGCATGCGCAAGACCAAGACGACCGAGGAGATCGAGTCCGGGCCGTGGGGCAAGCTCACCCGCTGGGTCATGCGGAACCCGCTCAAGGTGTGCGTGCCCATCGTCCTGGGCCTGCTGATCCTCACGCTGCCGGTCGGTGCCATCAAGTTCGGCGGCATCAACGAGACGTACCTGCCGCCGGACAACCCCACCCGTGTCGCGCAGAACGTGTTCGACGAGAACTTCCCGTCCTACCGCACCGAGCCTCTCAAGATCGTGGCGGAGAACGCCGAGGGCCCGCAGCTCGGCGCGATCCTCCGCGAGGCGTCCAACGCTCCCGGGCTCGTCGAGCGGTTCTCCATCGAGCGCAACGAGAACGGTGTCGCCGTGCTCAAAGCGGGCCTGGTCGACCGCAACGTGTCGTCGCCGGCCATCGACTACATCCGCTCCATCGACGTTCCCTACGGGGTGACCCTGTCGGTCGGCGGCACGCCCGCCATCGAGCAGGACTCGATCGCGGCGCTCGTGGACCGGCTACCCCTCATGGCGACGCTCGTCGTGCTGGTCACGACTCTGCTGATGTTCCTCACGTTCGGGTCGCTGGTACTCCCCCTCAAGGCCATCCTGATGACCACGCTGGGCCTCGGCGCGACGCTCGGTATCCTCACGTTCATCTTCGTCGACGGCAACGGCGCGGGCCTGCTGAACTTCACTCCCGGGCCGATCATGGCCCCGGTCCTGGTGTTGATCATCGCGATCATCTTCGGGTTGTCGACGGACTACGAGGTCTTCCTGCTCTCCCGCATGGTGGAGGCGCGGGCCCGCGGAGCCAGTACGACCGAGGCCATTCGCGTCGGTACCTCGCACACCGGTCGCATCATCACCGCAGCCGCACTGATCCTCATCGTCGTCACGGGCGCCTTCGCCTTCTCCGAGCTGGTGATGATGAAGTACATCGCCTACGGCATGATCGCCGCGCTCATCATCGACGCGACGTTGATCCGCATGTTCCTCGTCCCGGCGACGATGAAGCTGCTCGGCGACGACTGCTGGTGGGCACCGCAGTGGATGAAGCGCATTCAGCAGAAGTTGGGGCTCGGCGAGCCGATCCTCGACGCCGAGATGATGCCCGCCGACGTCCCCGAGCTCGTCGCGATCGGGTCCGCACCACTCCCGGCGCGGACTCGGGAACCGCTCACCCAACCGATTCCGCGGGTCATGCAGAACGGCCCGTCGGCCGCACGTGCGATGCCCGAGCGCGTCGCACCGGATCGTCCCCGCCCCGCTGCCCCGCGTCCGGCTCCCGAGCGCGTGCAGAAGCCCGCTGTGCAGGAACCCGTGGTACAGCAGCCCGCCGCGCCGGAGCCCGTCGCACCGCGCGCCGTCGAACCTCCGGCACCCCCCGTGGCACCCGCGCCCGCAGAGGAGATCCGGGTCGCACGCCCGGCCGAGGCCCGACCCGCACGGGCCTCCGACGATCAGCACGGTCGTCCGACGGCCGGTCCCGAGCCGACGTCGGCCGAGCCGGCACCGCGGAACGGCGCGCCCGCCCCGCGCCCCATCGAGAGCTGGCTCGCCGAACTCCGCGCGCCGTCGGTCGCTCAGCGTTCGAACGGCTCGAACGGCTCGAACGGCTCGAACGGGCACGAGACCACGTCGTTCCGGTACGGCTCGGTCTCGGGTGACGGCATCGACGTCGATCGGCCCCGCAACGGCGACAGCAACGGGAACGGCCACTCCAACGGCAACGGCCACAGCAACGGGAACGGCCAGTCCCACGGCAACGGCTCGCGCACCAGCGCCGAGGTCGATTCCTGGATCGCCGGTCTGCGTATGCCCGAGCGTGAGGACCGGCCGGCACCCGAGCCCGAGACCCACAACCCCTCCACGCCCGAGGTCTCCGAGGTCTCCGAGCCCGACGAGACACCGCCGACGACCACATCGGGTCGTCGGCGGGCTCGGGACGGGGACGACGAGTCGGGCGGTCGTCACCACGGCCAGTCCGGTGCCATCAGTGTGAGCGAGTTGCTGGCCCGCCAGCGTCGGCAGTGACGGCACGGTCCGCGAACGACCTCGCGTAGCGGGTGCCGATACCGAGCAGCATCATTCCCACCACCAGGAACGCTGCGGCGCGGGGCAGTCCCCCGAGTGCGCTGAGGTCGAACAGGAACAGTTTGGCGATGGCCGAGGCCGCGACGGTCAGCCCTGCGGCGAGGACCGCGCGGGCACCGGTGGCGTCGGACAGACCGCGCATCAGCAGTGCGACGGCGACGGTCATCCACACGATGGTTGCTGCGCCGTGGCCGACGAGGAACCCGGTGCGGCCGCCGATCTCGATGCCGGTGATCACGCACACCGCTGTGGCACCGAAGAGGCCGGCGACCCCTGACAGGCCGGCGGCGAGAGCTCGCAGCGTGGTGTCCTCGATGGTACGCAGTGCCGCGAGCACTCCCGCCACAGCCATCGCGATCATGGCGACCGACGCGGGCACCGAGGCCCAGCCGGAGTCGAGAGCGCGAACGGGGCTGCTCAGCGAGTCGACCGAGGTGACCTGCGTGTGTGCGCTGGTTCCGAGGAGTGCGAAGAACGCGCCGGCCGCGGCCGACACGCCCGAGCGGGTCCGGGCGCCGACGAGAAGCGCGGTGGTGGCGACCAGCAGCAGGGCGAGAATGCGGACCTGATCGGCCGTGCCCGTCACCAGCGCCGACGCCACGGCCACCGAGGCCGTCGCCGTGAGCACCAGGCGAACCGTGGCGACCAGCTCGCGTCGAGCGATCAGGATCGCCACCAGGACGAGCGCGACCACAGCGTCGACACCGCCGGCGACGGGGCGGGAGAACAGCGTCGCGGTGACGAGGACCGCGGCGGCGGTGGCCGCGATCGACGCGAGCGACGCCGGGTCCACGGCGCGGTGGGCGAGGGTGGTCCACCAGGCGACGACTGCGGTGCCGAAGGACAGTCCCGCGACGACGAGGAGCGGCAGCAGATCGGCGGTCGGGACCGTCTCGACGTGGGCGAGCAGCCCGGCGAGCAGCACCGCTCCGACGACCGGAACCGTGCGGACGACGCGCAACCAGACCCACTGTTCGCGGACGTCGACCGGTGAGGCCGCGATCTGCACGACCACCAGGAATGCGAGGAGGGCCGGCGTGATGCCGCCCGTGACGACGGGTGCGAGTGCCGCGATGCCGGCGACGACCATCACTGCGAGCGACTGCGACGACCAGCGCGTCGCAACCGCGACGCCGAGCGCGGCGACTCCGAGTCCCACCACGAGCCCGACGACGGGATGAACCCACCCGTACAGCGCGGTGACGGCGGCGAGGTCGAGATAGAGCCCGGCGAATCCCGTCGCGGCGAGTGCGACGGCGCCGACGCGGCCACCTGGTCGCGCGACCACACGGTGCGAGGCGGCGACGAGCGCTCCGGAGAGCAGCGCACCCGCGGCGACACGGGGACCGGGGCCGAACCACCCGGACTGCGCCGCGAGCACCACCAGCATCACGACACCGATGACGGTCACCGCAGCACCCGCAGCGGCGAGCACGCGGCTGACGACCCCGTCGCGTTGCCACCACGGGGTGGTGTCACGGGGAGGCGCGGGCATCGGGCGCGGGATCGACCGTATCGGAGGAGCCGACACCGGAGGCCCCTGCACCGGAGGCATCTGCACCGGCGGCCTCGAGACGGGGTGCTGCTGCGGGGGCGCCTGCATCGGCGGGCCGTCGAGCTGCTGCCGGAGCAGACCGAGGTCGTGGCCGACGCGGGCGAGATGCTGCTGCAGGGAGGCGACCTCACCGGACAGCACGTGCACGAGTCGCGGATCTATCGAGGGAGTGGTCATACCTCGATCGTGCTGGCCGGAGTGGACGGGGGGAACACGGGAAACTACTCGAGTCCCGCGCTGTCCTACTCAGCCGAGGGTGCTGTTCCTACCCGAACATGCGCTTGATGGACGTCCCGAACGGGTGCTTGGCCGTGACGGACCCGAAGCGGATGCGTCCGCGCACGACGACGTGCAGTCCACCTTCGACAGGCCGGCTGCGCACCTTGTTCGTGGCACTGCCGCCCATGGTGTCGACGCCGTCGAGGTCCACCGACGCACCCTCGGGCACCACGACGGTGATGGTGCTGCAGTAGTCGTCCACGTCGATACGCACCTCCCGCGAGGTCAGTACCGCGGAACTGAAGTCGAGGGTCACCGTGGCCATCTTCGACGCGACCCGGATGGCCGACGGCGCGGTCCAGGTACCGGAACGGGTGACCGTCGACATCGTGGCTCGGATGTCCACGGGTGCACCGTCGGTGGTGGCCGGGTATCCGGGTGCCGGCGCCAGCGCGTCGCTCGGGACCACGGCGGGCGGTCCGGCCTGCTGGGGTGGGCCACCCTGCAGTGTCATGCCCGGCAGGTCGACCAGCACCGTGTTGAGCTCACCGCGCGTCTTGGCCGCCAACACCGAGTCCATCCGCTCGGTGAACTCGCCGAGCGACAGCATCCCCTGTCCGACGGCCCGTTGCAGCAGCCCACCCACGTGCTCTCGTTCGGCGTCGCTCACGCGCATGTTCCTGGGATCGGTGCCGTCTCCGGTCATGGCGACCAGAGTAGTGAACACGACGCCGTCACTGCAGCCCCTGCTCGAGCGCCCACCGGGTGAGTTCGACACGATTCGCGAGGTGCAGCTTGCGCAACGTCGCCTGCACGTGGTTCTCGACGGTGCGGTGACTGATACCGAGCCGAGTGCCGATCTGCTTGGCGCTCAAGCCTTTCGCAACCATCCGCAGCACCTCCGTCTCGCGCTCGGTCAGCACGGGAGGCGGTTCCGTGGCCGCGGGGGCGGCTGCCATGCGGCGGTACTCCCCGAGCACCAGCCCGGCCAGTCCGGGCGTGAACACCGCATCGCCGCGACTCGTCGCCTGCACGGCCGACACCAGGTCGTCGATCGAGGCACTCTTCACGAGATAGCCGGTCGCGCCCGCCTTGACCGCGCCGAGCACGTCGTCTCGTTCCGCGGACGCGGAGAGCACCAGTACCCGACTGTCGGGCGAGACCGCTAGCACCGACGCGGTGCCCTCGGCTCCGGTTCCGTCTCCGAGATCCATGTCCATGACGATCACCTGTGGCGACGTCGCCCGTGCTCGCGTGGTGGCCGAGCGGACTCCGTCGGCGGTGGCCACCACACGGAAGCCCCGCGCGTCGAGGTCCCGCGCCACTCCGTCACGCCACATGGGGTGGTCGTCGACCACCATCACCGTCACCGAGACGTCGGCGCTGTCCGTGGCAGCGTCAGTTCCCATTCCGTTCCCTCTCCTGGCCTGCTGTCCACCCTCGCACGCCCGCCGATGGCTGCCGTCCGGCCCACGATCGAGCCGGACACGCCGAGTCGTCCCTCGGCACGCGCCTCGTCGAGACGGCCGGGCGCCATTCCTGCCCCGTCGTCGCGCACCGTCACCATCACCTCGTCGCCCAGGTCCTCGACCAGCACGAACACGTGGACGTCGAACCCGCCGTGTCGATGCGCGTTGTCGACGGCGGCGAGCGTCGCGGCCGCGAGTTCCGACGCGGCCGACGCCCGGAGGACGACGGCCTCGGACGGCGCCGAGACGACGGCGCGCGTGCCCACCGCAGCGCGCACCAGTGCGGCCAGGTCGGCCGTGCCGTCGGTTCGCCCGCTGGCCGACCCGGACAGCAGGGCGCGGAGCGCGGCCTCCTGACTACCGGCGAGATCCGCCAGTTCTGCTGCTGCGCCGCCGATCTCGTGACCGCGGCGACTGACCATGGCCAGCACCTGCAGCACACCGTCGTGCACCTCGCGGGCCAGGCGCTCGCGTTCCGCGGTCGCCGCGGCCAGGGCGACCGCCTCGTCGAGTCGGCTGCGAGCGTGGCGCGCCGTCCGCGCCGCGAGCCCCAGTGCCAGACCGACGGACAGCAGCACGGGCCCGGTCGAGTCGCGCCACAACTCGCCGTCGACGGTGCCGCGCACCACGGCGATGGCGGCGGTCATCACCGCTGCCGAGGCGAGCCCCGCTCGGGGACCTCCCAGGACGGCGGCACCGATGACCGCGTTGGCCACCCAGATGGTCGTCGGGAGCACCTGATGGTCCTGACGCCATGCCGGACTCGCCACCAGCAACGTGCTGCAGATCAACGCCAAGGTCATCACCTGGTCGGCGACGACGACGGGGCGCCGCGCGGGCGTCGTCAGGGTCGCGATCGCCGCGATTCCGGACCAGATGACGGTGACGACGACGAAGAGCCAGCTCAGGCGGGGTTCGCCGTACCGGTCCTGGACGACCAGCTGGAACCCGACCACGTACAGGACGGTGACCAGTCGGAACGCTGCCGCGGCGCGCCACAGCGGTGCCTCTGCGACACCGGTGGCGTCAGCTCGCGGGACCGTCGACCTCGCCACGGCTCAGCTTCTGGTTCTCGGGGTGCGGACTGTCGGGCGCGGCCGGGAACATCGGTTCCGACGGATCCGCGTCGGCGATTTCCTCGTACGCCTCCTCGGGATCATCGGCGAGCAGCGAGCGGATCGCGGTGTTGGCCATCGCGACGAGCGGCACCGACAGCAGGCCACCGATGATGCCCGCCATGACGATGCCGGTGGCGATGGCGAGCACCACGGCCAGAGGATGCACACGGACTGCGCGACCGAGCAGGAGTGGTTGCAGCACATGGCCTTCCACCTGCATCACGGCGATGACGATCGCCAGTGCGATGAGCGCCGTGATGAATCCCTTGGTCACCAGGGCGACGAGCACCGCGACGAAGCCGGTGAGCACCGCACCCACGATGGGGATGAAGGCTCCGATGAACACCAGCGACGCCAGCGGAAGAGCCAGCGGGACACCGAGGATCGCCAGTCCCGTGCCGATACCGATGGCGTCGACGGCGGCGACCGCGACGGTGGCGCGCACGTACCCCACCAGCGAGCCGAAGGCCTGGCTGCCCGCCGACCGGACGCGGCGGCGTGCCCGCGTCGGGACGATCCGGGACACGAAGTCCCAGATCTGCTGGCCGCCGTAGAGGAAGAAGATGAGGGTGAAGAGCACGAGCAGTGCCCCGGTGAGCATCTCGCCGATCACCGCGGCGGTGGTCAACGCGCCGCTGGTGAGGGCTTCCTGGTTCGACTGCACCGATCGGACCACCGAATCGCCGGCGCTGCGGATCTGATCCTCGCTGAAGTGCAGGGGCCCCTGCGTCAGCCAGTTCTGGATCTGGGTGACGCTGCCGGTGAACTGATCCGTGAGGGCGGGGACGCCCTCGATGAACTGCTCGACGACGAACGTCAGGATACCGACCAGCAGCCCGAGGCTGCCGAGGATCGAGACGATGACCGCGACGACGCGCGGGATGCCGCGCCGCTGCATCCAGTCGACGAGCGGGGACAGCAGCGCCGACGCCAGCAGGGCGAGCGCCACCGGGACGACGACGCTCTCGAGCCGATGCACGATCATGCCGATCACCACGAGCCCGGCGAACAACACCAACAGACGCCAGGTCCATGCAGCGCCGACACGTACCACAGGGTGTACCGACTCCGCCGGATCGTCCGTCACCGAGGAAGCCTAACCGAGCACCCGGTAAGTTGACCTCGTGCTGACGCTTCTACGTGCGGTCTCGTTGACCCTGAGAAGTCGCTGGCCGCTGTACCTCGCGTCGATGCTCCTGGCCAATCTGCTCGGCGCAATCCTCGTGTTCGCCTTCGTCCGGTACGGGCTGCCCATTCCCGAGAACGAGTCGATCGTCGTCGATCGGGTGCGCAACGTCTTCATCTTCGGGGCATACCTCCTCTTCGCGGCCGTCGTCAGCCTCGCGACCGCCGCCGTCATGCTGCGCAGTGTCATGCGGTGGCAGATCCGCGGTGGACCCCCCAGTCGATCCGAGCAGATGGCCGCCCTGCACGCACCGCTGCGCCAAGCCATCGTGCACCTGGTGCTGTGGATCGTCGGCGGCGTCATCTTCATGCTGCTCACCGCGTCGGAGATGCCGTCACTCGCGGTGGCCGTCGCGGTGACGGTCGCCATGTCCGCGGCGATCACCTTCGGCTTCACCTACATGCTGGGCGAACGCATCCTCCGGCCTGTCGCCGCGCACGCACTCAGCGAGGGCAGTTTCGACCGCACGATGACGCCCGGTGTGGGCACGCGCATGGCGATGACGTGGGGACTGGGCACGCTGATCCCCGTCGTCGGCATCCTGCTGCTGTGCGCGACCCAGCTGACCACCGACCTGGTCTTCTCCCCCGACTCGTTGGCCATCGCCATCAGCCTGCTCTGCGTGCTGGCGATCATCCAGGCGTTCTGCCTGTCGATGCTCACCGCCAGCCAGATCTCCGATCCCATCCGTCAGCTGCGTCGCGCCATCGAGAAGGTGCAGGAGGGCCACACCGAGGTCCAGGTCGAGGTGTTCGACGGCAGCGAGATCGGCCGTCTGCAGGTCGGCTTCAACCGGATGATGGCCGACGCGTCGGAACGTGCAGTTCTGCGCGAGCTGTTCGGTCAGCACGTCGGCGAGGACGTCGCGCGGCGCGCCCTCAAGTTCGGCACCGAGCTCGGCGGCGAGACCCGATTCGTCGCGGTGCTGTTCGTCGACATGGTCGGCTCGACGGCTGCCGCCTCCGAACGTCCGCCCGGCGAGGTCGTGGACCTGCTCAACGACTTCTTCCGCGTCGTCGTCGACGTGGTCGACCGGCACCACGGCTTCGTCAACAAGTTCGTGGGCGACGCGGCGCTCGCCATCTTCGGCGCTCCGCTCGACCGCCCGGACGCGCCCACCGCGGCACTGTCCGCAGCGCGGGAACTGCGGAGCGAGCTCACCGAGATCGCCGGACTCGACATCGGTATCGGCGTGTCGGCCGGGCTGGCGGTGGCGGGAAACATCGGCGCCAAGGAACGCTTCGAGTACACCGTCATCGGTGATCCGGTGAACGAGGCGTCGCGCCTGACGGAACTCGCGAAGTTCACTCCCAGTAGGGTTCTCGCCTCGACGTCGGCACTGTACTTCGCCGACGAGGACGAGCAGTCCGAGTGGGAACTGGGCGAGAAGGTGCAGCTGCGCGGGCGACGCCGCGCGACGCACCTGGCCTCGCCGGTCGACTATCCGCGCTGAGCGTCGGAACCGTTCGTTACTCTCGGTGCCGTGGTAGTTCCGGAGCAGGGCCGATCCGCTGGGTCGCCCCGCGCCGGTGGCAGGTGGCGATGGCTGCGGTGGGTGGCCGCTGTCGCCCTCGTCGCATTGCTGGTCGGCGAGGGTGTCTACCTGTGGCCGCGTCTGCACGAATCGTGGCGGGCGCTCAGCGAGATCCACTGGGGCTGGGCGGTGGCCTGCGTCGTGATGCAGGCCATCTCGCTGTCCGCGTTCGCCCGTGTCCAGAAGCAGTTGTTGCGCGCGGGCGGTGTCCGTGTGTCGCAGCGACGCTCGCTCTCCGTCATCTACGGCAGCACCGCCATGGCGCTGACACTGCCGGCCGGCCAGGTCTTCTCCACGGCGTTCACCTACCGCGAGACGCGCCGCTGGGGCGCGAGCCCGGTGGTCGCGTCGTGGCAGCTCGCCATCTCCGGCGTCATCGCCGCGCTCGGGCTGGCGGTCCTCGGCGTGACGGGAGCCTTCCTCGTCGGCGGCAGCGCCAACACCCTCGCACTGATCATCCCCGCCGCCGGCGTCATCGCCCTCATCGCCGGCGTGCGGTACATCCGCTCGCACCCGCAGTCGATCGTGGGCATCGGCCGCTGGGGGCTGTCGAAGTACAACTCGCTGCGCAACAACGATCCCCACACCGGCATGGCCCGGCTGGACGAGATCGTCGAGCAGGTGAAGTCGGTACGCCTCGGTGCTCGCGACGGCTCGCTCTCGCTCGGTTTCTCCGCGGTGCATCGCCTGGCCGACGTCGCGTGCCTCGGGTTCGCCTGCTACGCCATCGGTGCGGATCCGAAGATCTTCGGGCTCCTCATCGCCTTCTCGGCCAGCAAGACGGTGGGATCCATCCCCGGTGCGCCCGGCGGTCTGGTCATCGTGGACGCCACTCTCATCGCGACCCTCACCACCGCCGCCAGCATCAGCGCATCACAGGCGGTCGCGTCCGCACTGGTGTATCGCCTGGTCAGCTTCATCCTGGTGGCACTCGTCGGCTGGGTCGTCTTCCTGATCCTGTTCCGCAAGCACCAGCACGAGGACCTGCACTTCGATCTCGCCGTCGAACAGCGCGAGTGGACGGAACGGCGGGAGCGGACGGAACAGCCGTCGGCCACCCACCCGCTCGGCAAGGATTCTCCCTCGCGGGAATAGATGCGGACCACGGTCCGGTTGTGTACTGTGAGGCTTGAACCTTCAACCACACAGGAGTTCGTCATGACTGCAGCAGTGTCCGTCCCCCAGCTCACCGCCGGCACGTGGGCCATCGATGCCACCCACTCGACCGTCGGGTTCACCGTCCGCCACCTGATGGTGAGCAAGGTCCGTGGCCGTTTCCAGACCTTCACCGGCACCATCACGGTCGACGAGAACGGCGCGCCCACCATCGACGCCGAGATCGACGTCGCCTCCATCACGACCGACAACGCGCAGCGCGACGGCCACCTGAAGACCGCCGACTTCTTCGAGGTCGAGAAGTTCCCCACCGCCACCTTCCGGTCCACCTCCGTGAAGGCCAAGGGCGACGACTTCGTGCTCACCGGTGACTTCACGCTGCACGGCGTGACCAAGTCCATCGACCTGAACGTCGAGTTCAACGGTGTCAACGCCGGCATGGGCAACGGACCGGTCGCCGGCTTCGAAGCCAGCACGACGATCAACCGCAAGGACTTCGGCATCAGCATCGACATGCCCCTCGAGGGTGGCGGCGCGGTCGTCGGCGACAAGATCGCCCTGCTGCTCGAGATCGAGGCCGGCCACCAGGCCTGACCTCCTCCCGCGAAAGACCCGCTCGACGTCCGCACAGCCGGCGCCGGTGCGGGTCTTTCCGCGTCTCGGCGCCTCGTAGTCTGGTGGCATGCCCGCGCGCACCCGCACTCCAGCCCTGTCGGCACTCGCTGTTCCGGCGGCGATCGACGTCGTCCTGGTCCTCGTCTTCAGCGCCATCGGCCGAGGCAGCCACGAGGAGGGCGTGACCGTCGGGGGCACACTGTCGACGGCCTGGCCGTTCCTCGTCGGCCTCGCCGTGGGTTGGGCAGTGACCTACGCGCTGTACCGCGAGAAGTTCGTCGCGGTGTCCCTGGTCCCCACCGGGGTGCTCGCGTGGATCGGCGCCGTGGCCGTGGGCATGGTGCTACGGCAGGTGTCCGGCGAGGGAACGGCATTCAGCTTCATCGTGGTCGCGACGGTGACGCTGGCGGTGTTCCTGCTCGGGTGGCGCCTCGTCGCGCGCCTCGCTCAGCGTCGTCGCGCCTGACCCACACGGCTCCTCAGCCCAGCCACAGCCACGCTGCGAGGCCGAACCCGCACAGCGCCACGGCGATCCGGAGCGGATTCGGCGGAAGGTGTCGCACGATGCGCGGTCCGAGCGTTCCCCCGGCGATGGTGCCGATGCCCATCGCCAGTGCGGCGAGCCAGTTCACCTGGCCGGAGAATGCGAAGATCACCGCGGCGACCAGGTTGGCCACGCCCAGCAGGTAGCTCTTGAGGAGCGTTGCGCGCCAGACGGGTTCGGCCGTGCAGATCAGCGTCAGGGCCATGAAGATGACGCCCGCACCCGCGCCGAAGTAGCCGCCGTAGATCGCGACCAGGAAGATCGCGCTCGGATACAGCACCGGGAACGTCCGGTCACCGGCGAGGACGCGGATCCGCGGCTGCAGCAGCATGGCGACGGACGCGAGAACGACCAGGATCGGCACGACTGCCTCGAACGTCTCCCCCGGCGCGCGCAGCAGGACGACGGCTCCCGCGATGCCGCCCAGTGCGGCCCACAGGGTGAGCCAGAGCAGCGAACGGCCGCTCTTGGCAAGCTCTTTGACCGATGACGCGGTGGCACCCACACCGGCCCCGACGAGCGCCACGGTGTTGGTCACGTTGGCCGTGACCGGTGGCAGCCCCACCGCCAGCAGCGCGGGGTACGACACGAGCGACGCCAGACCGGTGATGTAGCCGATGACTCCGGCACCGAAGCCCGCCGCGATCAACAGGACGAACTCGGTGACGGTCACGGGGTGAAACGTAGCAAGCCGGTGATCACTCCGACGGCGAGGCCATCTCGCGCATCAGCATGTTCGTCATGCGCGCCGCGGCATCGGTTCCGTCGGCGTCCTCGATGTAGACCGCGAACGCCAGATCACCCTTGGTGCCGAGGAACCAGCGATCGTCCCCGTTGTCCCCGGCGAGCCCGGTGACCGACGGATCGCTGACGCCTTCGCTGCGGGCGTTGTCACGCAGTGTGTTCCGCAACGAGGTCAGTACGGCCGGGGCGACGGGCGACCCCGCACCGGACACCGTCGCGGGTACGCCGCCGACGATCATCGGAGCCGGGGCCGATCCGCGAGCGACGGACGCCGCCATCTCGGCGAGGCCGAAGGGTGTCACCGTCATGCCGGATGCGGACGACGTCCGGCTGACACCGCGGAACTGGTCCACCGCCGACTGGCCGTCGGGGAGCGAGGCGGTGACGGCGTCGAGACCGGGGATGTCGAAGGAGGTGCCCAAGCCGAACTGGCGTGCGGCGTCGGAGAATCCGATCTTCTGGCGATCGGCCGACGCCTCGATCACGTCCACCAACGTTCCGGCGGGGTAGAGGCCGGTGAACGCCGGCGTGCCCTCGTCGTTGGCGTAACTGTTCTGCGCGGTGGCGACGACGGCGCCGGTGGACGGCTTCATGACCACGATCGAGGCCGGGGTCCCGACGCTGACGGCGGCGGTCTCCGCGGCGAGCTGCACGGCCGGGTCGAGAGTGGACGTGATGTCGGGTGATCCCGGACCCTGGAAACCCGCCAGGCGAGTGGTCTCGCCGTCGGTGTCCGCGACCTCGACCGCCCAGCCCGCGGTGGCGTCGCGGGAGTCCTGCCACACGGTCCGCAGCGAGTCCAGCACCGGCGACGTCAGCCGCCGGTCACCGGTGATGAGTTTGGGTTCCGCGTAGAGCACCACACCGGGGATCGCACGCAGGTCGTCCTCCAGCACGGCGTAGTCGTCGGCACGCAGGTTCACTGCGGTGATCACGGCACCGGGGTCCGCCGCGACGTCGGCCTGGAGCGACTCGGAGGTGATCAGCGGCGCCACGACGTCGATGACGTCGGCGAGGCGGGACGTCGTGTCGGCCAGGTCGGAGGTCGCGGAGGGATCGAGCCGCACGGAGGCGACGTTCTGTTCCGCCATCATCACGGCGCCCGAGGCGTCCAGCACGCGCGGTGCCGGTGCATCGGTGCGGGCGTAGCGGACGGACCCACCGGCACGCAGCTCCGGGGCGAGGATCGACGGGTCCCACGAGATGCGCCAGCCGACGCCGAGCTTGCGCGTCGACCCCTGGGTGGTGACGCGCCACTCGCGCGTGTCCTGGCCGCGGGGTTCGCCGAACGACCAGGTGGAGTCGACGGTGAAGAAGCCGGACTCGTCGTCCAGGCCGATGTACTGCGACATGCGGCTCGTCGAGACTCCGGGTCCCATCGAGTCGAACATGGCGCCGATCGTTTGGGCCGCGGCATTGGGGTAGGAGGTCAGCGCGGCGGCCGCGGCCACGTCACGTTGATCGAGGGCGGCGACGAACCGGTCCACCAGCACCGCCGCCTCACTGCGAGGCTTGTTCACCACGAACGAGGCGGCAGTCGCGAGCGACACGAACACTGCGAGCAGCGCGACGACGTACCTGGAACGCAGAACCATGCCCCAATAATCACATGAGTCACACCAGTAACACAGCACGGTGAGCACTCGGACCGGTCACGATCCGGTCACCCCGTGCGCCTTTTGCGTATCCAGGGGTGCGCAAAAGGCGCACAGGGCCGAAGGCCACTCAGCGCAGGAAGGACCCCGCCACCGTCAGCGCCGGCGCGGAGGAGTCGCCGCCCTCGACGAAGACGGCGAACGCCAGGTCACCGCGGATGCCGACGAACCACCCGTGCGCCGGGCCGCTCGCGACCTCGGCGGTGCCGGTCTTACCGAGCAGTCCGTCGATGTCCTGCAACTGCGTCGCCGTACCGGCGGTGACCGTCTCTCGCATCATGGTGCGCAGTTGGTCGGTCACCTCGGCCGGCGGAGCTGCCACGGTGCGATCCGCGGTACCGGGTCGTCCGGTGATCATGGTCGGCGACGGGGTCGATCCGTCCGCGATGGACGCCGCGACCAGGGCCATGCCGAACGGGGACGCGGTGACGGTGCCCTGCCCGATCGCGCTCTCGACGCGCTCGGCCGGCGTCGTCGCGGGCGGAACGCTGCCGGTCACGGTGGTGAGCCCGGGTGTCAGGTAGTCGACGCCGAGCCCGAACTGCAGGGCCGCCTCCTGCAGCGCGTCGTCGGGCAGATCGACGGCCAGCTGACCCATGGTGGTGTTGCACGAACGCGCGAACGCCGTCTGCAGCGGTACCGATCCGAGGTCGAAGTTGTCGTCGTTGGGGATGGTCCGGCCCTCGATGTTCGCGGATCCGGGGCACGGCACCACGGTCGTGGGGGTGACGGTGCCCGCCTGCAGTGCCGCCGAGGTGGTGACGGTCTTGAAGGTGGAGCCCGGCGGGTACAGGCCCGTGAGGGCGATCGGGCCCTGCGCGTCCGCCGCCGAGTTCTGCGCGACGGCCACGACGTCTCCGGTGGACGGCCGGATCGCCACGACGGCCGCGGCGTTCGGTGTCGACGCGAGAGCGTTCTCGGCCTTGAGCTGCAGCAGCGTGTCGAGCGTGACCTGGATGTCCGGGCCGACGGTCGCCTCGACGCCGGTCACCCGCTGGGCGACGGAACCGTCGGCGGCCACCAACTGCACGGCCCACCCTGCGGTGGCGTCCTGCTGCTCCTGCCACAGCTGCGCCACGTCGTTCAGCGCGGGAGAGGACAGTGCGCGATTCTCGGTCAGGAGCCGCGTCTGCGGCGCGAGAGTGACGCCCGGCAGCGCGGAGAGCAGGGACTCGATGGGAGCGAGATCCTCCTGCCGCAGGCTCACGGCCGTCACCGACGGAGCGCTCGCCTGTGCCTCGCGGAGGGACTCCGCGGTGACCGTCGGCGCGAAGGGCGACACCAGTGCCGCGACGGCGCCGGGATCGGCGGTCTGGTCGAGATTCACCAGCGTCACCACCTGCTGCGACATGAGCGGCGCCCCCGAGGTGTCGACGACGCGAGGCGCGGTCGACGCGGTGACGGGTGTGTACCGGACCGTCGTCTCCGGAGTCAGGCCCGGTACGACGACACCCGGGTTCCAGGTGACCTTCAGCCCCTGTCCGCCGTCGGCGACGGATCCGGTCGTCGTGTAGGTCCAGACGCGTTCCGCGTCCACCGGCGCCGACGTGGTGGGGGCGGCCGTGGTGGTCGCCGTCGCGGATGCGGTGCCGGTCGCGGGTGCCTCCGCCTCCTCGGGCGGCGCGAAGGACCAGGAGGCGGACAGCGTGAACGTCTGCTGCTCGTCGTCTGCCTGGCTCACCGTGAACCGCGGTGTCGCCGTGACCGTTCCGCCACCGCCGAGTCCGTCGTACATCTGGGTGAGCACCGCGGTCGCTGCCGCCGGATCCGAGGTCAACTCTGCCGCGGCGCCCACGTTCTGTGTGCTCAGTGCTTCGGCGAACTGATCGGCCGTCACGCGCGACGCCGGGGGCTCGTCGGCGCTGCACGCCGTGGCGGCGAGCGCGACCGCGATGGTCGCGGCGGCGAGACGGAGTCCGCTGCTGGTGGAAGGGCCGAATCGGCGGGACGGTCGAGACATCAGCGAAGGCACGCACTGATAGTGCCCCACCGATCCGTCGGTCACACGACGCGACGAACTCTTGACGGTCGGCGCGGCGTGTGTAATCTTGTAATCACTGGCGTTGTAATCAAGTAATCGCGCCACAGACGAAAGTAGAACATCATGAATCACGACAACTTCCCGTTCGGCGAACATCCCTTCGGTCGAGGTGACGCACCCCGGCGCGGTGGACCTCACGGACACGGCCGCGGTCGCGGCGGAAAGCGCGGCGAACGCGTCGGCCGGCCCGGCGGATGGCAGCAGAAGGACGTACCCGACGCAGGCGACGCGGAACAGTGGTTCCTGGGCCGCCTGCCCGACGACTGGTTCGACGGCACCGCCACGGTCGAGGTCGACCGCGAGGAGATCGTCGTGATCGGCGAACTGAACGCCCCCGAGTCCGATGCCGGCGTCGAGGGCCGCATCGCTCGATTCCGTGAGTCCACCCGCGATGATCGCATGCGCATCGCCGACGAGGCCGAGGCACGCTACGGCCGCAAGGTCGCCTGGGGTGTCACCATCGACGGCGACACCACCCTCTTCACCCACCTCGCGGTGCCGGTCATGACTCGACTGCGTCAGCCCGAGCGGAAGGTACTCGACACCCTCGTCGACGCCGGCGTCGCACGCTCGCGCGCCGACGCGCTCGCCTGGGCCGTGCGCCTGACCGGAGACCACATCGACCCCTGGCTCGCAGAACTGCGCGAGGCCATGGCGAAGGTGGACGACCTGCGGGCCCAGGGACCCGACGTCCGGAACACCAGTACTCAGGACGACGAGACCGACTGATTCACAGCCACATTCGACATCTCTGTTGACCGTTCTGCGCTGCCGACCTACAGTTGGTAGCTCATCGTCCCCGACGAACGGACAGGCAGTTGCTCCTCTCGTAAGTAGTGCGGATCCCACCGACGCGCACGTCGCGGTGGCACGACACTCCTCTCGAGGTGCTCCATGTCAGTATCACCCTCCGTCGTTCTCTCCGATCTCACCTTCTCCTGGCCCGACGGCCGGCCTGTCCTCGACGGCCTGGACGCATCGTTCATGCCGCGCCGGACCGGCCTTGTCGGCACCAACGGAGCGGGCAAATCCACTCTGCTGCACCTGATCACCGGGCGGTATCGACCGCAGCGCGGGTCGGTGCGCGTCACGGGCACCGTCGGCCATCTTCCCCAGCAGGTGGTCACGAACCACTCCGACACCGTCGCCGATCTCCTCGGCATCGGGGACGTCCGACGGGCCCTGGCACGGATCGAGCACGGCAGCACGGATCCCGACGACTTCACCGACGTCGGTGCGGACTGGGACGTCGAGGAGCGCACTCTCGCGTTGCTCGACTCGGCCGGCCTCGGCGAAAGTCTGGGCACGGCAGCAGATCTCGATCGACCGATGAGAACCCTGTCGGGGGGCGAGTCGACGCTCGTCGCACTCGTCGGTCAGGTGATCCGGCGGCCCTCCGTCCTGCTTCTCGACGAACCGACGAACAACCTGGACGGACGAGCTCGATCCGCTCTGGGACGAGTACTCGACGAGTTCTCCGGCGCCGTCGTCGTCGCGAGCCACGACCAGGGCCTGCTCGACACCATGGACGACATCGCCGAACTCCACTCGGTACGGTCGTCGCCCGCGTCGCTCCGAATGTTCGGCGGCAACTGGACGCACTACCGGAGTGTCGTGGAGGGCGAGCAGGAGGCAGCGCGGGCCGCGGCGCGGTCGGCCGATCAGGATCTGCGCCGGCAGAAGCGGGATCTGGTCGAGGCGCAGTCCACCGTGGCCCACCGGCGTCGGATGGGAGAGAAGGCATCTCGTGAGAAGCGGGTACCGAAGATCGTCGCCCACAACCGGCGCAGCGCCGCACAGGAGTCGGCTGCCAAGTACCGCATCGGACACGAGGATCGCGTCGCCGACGCCCGCACGCGGGCCGACGAGGCGCACGAGATGATTCGTGACGACACCGAGATCGTGGTGGATCTGCCCGAGACGGCGGTGCACGCGTCGAAGTCGGTGGCGTCGACGGGCGAGATGCTGCTCGATCTGGACGGTCGGTACCCGGACAGGACGGTCGAGCTCACCGTCGTGGGCCCGGAACGCATCGCGCTCGTCGGGGACAACGGAGTCGGCAAGACGACGCTCTTGCGATCTCTGGCGTCGTCGGTGCCGACCGCGGTGCTGCCGCAGTCGCTGGACGTGTTCGACGACGACGCGTCCGTGGTGGAGAACGTGCGCCGCGCGGCACCGGACACGTCGATCACCGACGTCCGAACTCGGCTCGCTCGCTTCCTCTTCCGCGGTCGGCGGGCCGACGCGGTGGTGCGCACGCTGTCGGGCGGGGAACGGGTGCGCGCGGCCCTCGCGATGCTGCTGCTGGCCGATCCGGCACCGCAGTTGCTGATTCTCGACGAACCCACGAACAACCTCGACGTCGCGTCCAGGACGCACCTCAGCACGGCGCTGTCGTCGTATCGGGGAGCCCTGATCGTGGTCAGCCACGACGAGGCGTTCCTCGATGCGCTGGGGATCACGCGGCGGGTCGATCTCACCGGCGAGGGGCTCACCTCGACGTCCGCCTGAGATCGCCCACCTGCGACCATGGCACCGTGGACTTCGCGACGAACCCCGTGGACGGCACCCGCATCGCGTACTCGGTGACGGGTGACCCGGCCGGCCCGCCGGTGATGCTGGTCCACGGCAGCCTGTTGTCGCACCAGATCTGGCGCACCTTCGGCTACGTCCGTG
Source organism: Rhodococcus sp. PvP016 (assembly GCF_017832185.1). NCBI lineage: Bacteria > Bacillati > Actinomycetota > Actinomycetes > Mycobacteriales > Nocardiaceae > Rhodococcus > Rhodococcus sp. PvP016. The sequence continues at coordinate 574,002 of NZ_JAFIBH010000001.1, forward strand.
CGCTACGAGACCGGTACCGCCTGATCCTCGTGGACCAGCGTGGACACGGACGCAGCGACGCCCCGCGCGACGTCGCCGCGTACTCGATGGACCGTGTCAGCGAGGATCTGGTCGCCGTCCTGGACGCGGCAGACGTGGCAGCCGTGCACTACGTCGGCTACTCGTTCGGCGGTCGGTCCGGCCTCAATCTGGTCACCCGCACTCCCCAGCGTGTCGCATCACTCGTCGTGGGCGGAGCCGGATCGGGGCCGCAGAAGGGCGCGCTGGACAGCCTGTTCTTCGACGGCAGCGCCGACGTCCTCGCCGAACGGGGAATGGACGGGTTCGTCGACGAGTGGTCGAGTCGCCGCGGCTTCCCGGTCGACTCCGGCACCCGAGCCGCGTTCCTGCGCAACGACTCCGAGGCACTGGCCGCGTACTTCCGGGCATCGGACGACGATCCAGGCATCGCCGACGACGCCGTCCGTGCCATCATCGCGCCGACACTGTTCTACGTCGGCTCTCGCGACGTCCAGCGTATCGACGACACCCGGCACACCGCATCGTTGATCGCCGGCTCCGAGTACGAGGAGCTGCGTGGGTACGACCACGCGACGGCCGTGGCCGCGCCGGAGGCCGTCGAGCTGGTGTCCAGGTGGCTGAGTGAGGTCACGTCGTCGGAGCGGTGAGCGGATCGGGTGCTCGACGTGTACGTCCGGCGTGTGTGCACGGGTTGCGGTGACCGCACACCCCCACCCGCCGGCAGCAGAGGGTGTGCGCTTGACGCTGATGGTGTGCACACAGGCTGCAGCGGCCGACGCGCTGCCGGGTGCAGCAGAAGATGTGTGCACCCCTTCTGGTGACCGCACACCCCCACCCGCCGGCAGCAGAGGGTGCGCGCCTGACGCAGAGGGTGTGCACACAGGCTGCAGCGGCCGACGCGCTGCCGGGTGCAGCCGAAGATGTGTGCACCCCTTCTGGTGACCGCAGACCCCCACCCACCGGCAGCAGAGGGTGTGCGCTCGACGCTGGAGGTGTGCACACAGCTTGCAGCGGCCACACATAGCCCGTCGGTAGCCTTGCGAACATGGCGTCACGGTTCTGGTCCCTGCTCGGTCGTTCGGTCGCGAAGGGGCATGCGCGGTCGCGAGATGCCGTGGATGCCGCTCGGGCGCTCGAGGACCGCCACCGCGACCTCGACGCGGACGGCCTGCGCGCCGCGGCCGACGGGCTCCGCGGAGCCGGCTCCCTCGACGTGCCCGCGTTCCTCGCGCTCGCGCGCGAGGCGTCCGATCGTGCGTTGTCCCTGCGCCCCTTCGACACTCAGCTCTACGGAGCCGTACGGCTGCTGGAGGGCGACGTGATCGAGATGGCGACTGGTGAGGGGAAGACACTCTCAGGCGCCGTCGCGGCCGCGGCTTATGTGCTGCAGGGCAGGGACGTGCACGTGGTGTCGGTCAACGACTTCCTCGCTCGACGCGACGCCGAGTGGATGGGCCCGTTCTACGACGCGCTCGGAGTCACGGTCGGGTGGATCACGGCGGAGTCGACGGCGGACGAGCGGCGCGCCGCCTACGGGTGCGACGTCACCTATGCCTCGGTCAACGAGGTGGGCTTCGACGTACTGCGCGACCATCTCGTCGACGACGTCGACACGCTGGTCTCCCCCACCGCGGACGTGGCCGTCGTCGACGAGGCCGACTCGGTGCTCGTCGACGAAGCTCTGGTGCCCCTGGTGCTCGCCGGCTCGATCGATCAGGACGTGTCGGCCGACGACGTGCTCGACGCCGTGCGGTCTCTCGACGCTGACACCGACTGGGAAGTCGATGCCGAGCGTCGCAACGTGTTCCTGACCGACGCCGGGGCCGAGAAGCTCGAGGACTCGCTGGGCGGGATCGATCTGTACAGCGAGGAGCACGTCGGCACCACGTTGGTGCGCGTCAACCTCACCCTGCACGCAGAGGTGTTGGTGCGCAGGGACGTCGACTACATCGTGCGGGACGGCCGGGTACAGCTGGTCAACGCTTCCCGTGGACGGGTCGCGGAGCTGCAGCGTTGGCCGGACGGTCTCCAGGCCGCGGTCGAAGCGAAGGAAGGCCTGGCGCGCACGGAGACCGGGCAGGTCCTCGACACCATCACCGTGCAGGCCCTGATGGGTCGGTACCGCCGGGTGTGCGGGATGACCGGAACGGCTCTCGCAGCGGGAGAACAGTTTCGAACGTTCTACGGCCTCGGGGTGTCGGTGGTCGAGCCGAACGAGCCGCTCGTCCGCGTCGACGAGGTCGACCGCGTGTACGCCACCGCGCCCGAGAAGAACGCAGCCGTCGTCGCCGCGGTACTGGAAGCCCACGCCACGGGACAGCCCGTGCTCGTGGGGACCCACGACGTCGAGGAGTCCGAGTCGCTGGCCGCTCGGCTCGAGGACGCCGGGGTGCCGGTCGTCGCCCTCAATGCGAAGAACGACGCGGAAGAGGCCGAGATCATCGCGCGGGCCGGACTGCGCGGTGCGGTGACCGTCTCGACACAGATCGCCGGCCGCGGAACCGACATCAGACTCGGGGACGGCGTGACCGACCTCGGCGGCCTTCTCGTGATCGGCACGGCGCGGTACGTCACCGAGCGTCTCGACAACCAGCTACGGGGACGCGCTGGGCGACAGGGTGATCCGGGCCGTTCCGTGTTCTTCGCCAGTTGGGACGACTCGCTGGTGACGCGCTACCTGGAGAAGAGCGATCGACCCGGCAACCCCGACGACACGGGCTTGATCGAGTCGGAGGTCGCGGCCAAGCGCATCGACCACGCGCAGCGCGTCGCGGAGGGCGCGATGCTCGACACCCACGCGTCCACCTGGCGGTACAACCAACTGACCGCCCAGCACCGCGACATCCTCGACACGCGTCGGGCCGCGCTGCTCGGCACCGACGAGGCGTGGGACCTGCTGGCCACCCGCAATCCCGAGCGGGCCGCGGAACTGGAGACGGTCGACGCCGACGCTCGTGTGAAAGCCGCGCGGCGCGTCGTTCTCCACCATCTCGACCGTGCGTGGTCGGACTACCTCGCGCACCTCGGCGACGTCCGCGAGAGCATTCATCTCCGGGCGCTCGGCCGACAGAACCCGCTCGACGAGTACCACCGCATCGCGATCGAGGCGTTCGCCGAGGTGCAGTCACGCGCCCTCGACGAGTCCGATCGCACGTTCCTCACCTCGACGATCGATGACGACGGCGTGGACCTCGAGTCGGCGGGGCTGGTGCGTCCGTCCTCGACCTGGACCTACGTCCGCGAGTCGCACCGTCCTCTCGCGTTCTGAGTGGCCTTCGGCCCCGTGCGCCTTTTGCGCATCCAGAGGTACGCGAATGACGCACGGGGGACGAAGTCCCACCATTGCGAGTGATCACTCTCTAAGTTACGGTGAGCGCACTACACGGTGATGGAGGTCACATGAACGAGTCGCACTTCGACGTGGTCATCAGCGGCGGGACCGTCTTCGACGGTGACGGTGGGCCGGGGGTTCGCCGCGACGTCGGAATCGTCGACGGCGTCGTCCGTGCTGTCTCCTCGGACGCGCTCGACGTCGGACCGGACACCGAGGTCATCGACGCCACCGGCCAGTGGATCATGCCGGGCTTCATTGACGTGCACACCCACTACGACGCGGAGGTGCTGGTGGGCCCCGGACTGGTGGAATCGGTCCGCCACGGCGTGACGACGGTTCTGCTGGGGAACTGCTCGCTGTCCACGCTGTACTCGACGCCGGTGGACATCGCGGACCTGTTCAGCCGCGTCGAAGCACTGCCGCGCGATCACGTGCTCAAAGCTGTGGACACGCACAAGACGTGGGACGGTCCCGAGGAGTACATCGCCGCGCTAGAGCGGCTCCCACTCGGTCCGAACATCGCGTCGCTGGTGGGACATTCGGATCTCCGCGCCCACGTCATGGGGCTGGATCGGTCGACCGACCGCTCCCAGAAGCCGACGCGCGAAGAGACCGCGCAGATGTCCGACGCTCTCGAGAAGGCGCTCGACGCCGGAATGCTCGGCATGTCCACGATGACCAATCCGTGGGACAAACTGGACGGCGACCGCTACCGGTCACGTTCCCTGCCGTCGTCCTACGCATCCTGGTCGGAGTTCCGGCGCCTGCACAAGATCCTGCGGCGGCGCGGCCGGCTGCTGCAGAGCATTCCGAATCTGAACACGAAGTACGACATGGTCTTCTTCCTCGGTGCGGCCACCGGGATCGGACGTCGCGCGCTGAAGGTGTCGCTGCTCGCCGCGGCCGACGCCAAGGCCTCACCCTGGATCCACCACATCTTCGGCCCCCTCGCCGCGATCGTGAACGGCCCCGGCAAGGGTCAGTTCCGGTGGCAGCACCTGCCCACGACGTTCGACGTCTACTCCGACGGAATCGACCTGGTCGTCTTCGAGGAATTCGGTTCCGGCAGAGCGGCTCTGCACCTGCGCGAGGAACTGGGCCGCAACGAGCTGCTGAAGGACGAGGCGTATCGACGCTGGTTCCGCGCCGACTTCGAGAAGAAGTTCTCCTCCCGTGTGTGGCACCGGGACTTCGGCGACGTCATCATCACCGAGTGCCCCGACGCGTCCGTGATCGGGAAGAACGTCGCGGAGTTGGCGCGGGAGCAGGGAATCCACGTCGTCGACGCGTTCCTCGACCTGGTCGTCGAGCACGGCCGGAAGCTGCGCTGGCACACCACGATCGCCAACCACCGCCGTAAGCAGATGGACAAGCTGATCACGAAGCCCGGTGTGACGGTGGGGTTCTCCGATGCCGGGGCGCACCTGCGGAACATGGCGTTCTACAACTTCGGGATCCGCCTGCTCCGTCGGGTGCACGACGCACACGAGTCGTTCCTGACCGTCGGCCAGGCGGCGCACAAGCTGAGCGGCGAACTGGCCGATTTCTACGGCGTCGACACCGGGCACCTGCGCCTCGGTGACCGTGCGGACATCGTCGTGGTGAACCCGGCGGGACTGACGGACGAGGTCGACGCCTACAACGAGGAGTCGATGCCCGAGTTCAGTGGGCTGAGCCGGATGGTCAACCGCAACGACGACGCCGTCACGGCGACGCTCATCGGGGGCCGAGTGGTCTACCGCGAGGGTCGCTTCGCATCGTGGTTCGGGGTGTCCGAGCGCGCCGGCCGATTCCTGCGAGCGGGCGTGAGGACACCTGCGGCCACTACCGTGTCCGTGTGAGACGAACGCAGGAAGAGCGCCGCACCGACACCATCGCGCGTCTCCTCGACGCGACCATCGCGTCGTTGTGCGAGAAGGGTTACGCCGCGACGACGGTCAACGAGGTGGTGACGCGCGCGGGGGTGTCGTCGGGCGCGCTCTTTCGGCACTTCCCCACGCGCCTCGATCTCGTCGTGGCCGCGGCGGACGAGGTCCGGCGGCGCCAGTTCGAGGAGTTTCGCGCCGGGCTGTCCGGCTTCGGCTCGGCGTCCGTCGAGCACTGTCTGACGTTGCTGCGCGCCGCCTGCCGAGCGCCGATCAACGGTGCCTGGTACGAGTTGCTCATCGCTGCCCGGAGCGACGAGGCACTGCGGGACCGTCTCGTCCCGTTCACGGTTCGCTATCACCGGGAGATCACCGATCTCGGACGCTCGCTACCGATCGCGGGAATCATCCCCGCGGCGGAACTCGATACGGTGCTCTTCACGGTGGTACACCTCCTCGACGGGGAAGCACTCTCCGCCGTGGTGCATCCGCAACCCGAACAGGACGAGGTGCGGCTGCACCTCGTCGCGCGGCTGCTCCGAGGAGAGTCGCTGTACAGAAGAAGCGAGGCAGGATGACCGAGCCGCACAGCAGGTGGACCGCTCACTCGACGGGTGCCGCACTGGCCGTGTTCGAGTACGGCGATCCGGAGTCGGACACGACGGTGCTGCTCGTGCACGGGTATCCGGACGACCACACCATGTTTCACCAGATGATCGACGCCATCGGTGATCGCGCCCGCGTCATCGCCTACGACACGCGCGGTGGTGGTCGCACCGTCGTCGAGCGCCCGGAGCGGTCCGAGTCGTTCGCCATCGAACGCCTGGCCGACGACACCTATGCGGTGGTCGAGTCCATCCCCGATCTCCGCGGACCGGTCCATGCCTTCGCCCACGACTGGGGTTCGGTGCAGATGTGGGAGCCGATGCGCGATCCCCGCGCAGTCGAGGTGTTCGGATCGTTCACCTCCGTCTCCGGTCCCAGCATCGACCACCTGCGCGAGACGTCGCGTCGGCGCGGACTGCGGCCCACCCAGTGGCCGTCGGTGCTCGGTCAGCTCGGCCGGTCCTGGTACATCTGGGGGTTCCACGTGCCGGTCCTGGGGAAGTACGTTCCACGTCTGTTCGTCGAGGCCGGTCCCGCGGATCCCGCTCCCGCCGCGGATCCGCTGAACATGCAGCGCGGTGTCGAGCTGTACCGCGCCAACATCATTCGACGCATGCTGTCCGGGCCACCACCGCGGTGCGACGTGCCCACACTCGTGGTGGTTCCGCTGAAGGATCGCTTTCTCTCCCCCGATCTGGTCCAGGACGTCGACCGCTGGGTCCCCGACCTGACCGTCCTCGAGGTCGACGCGAAGCACTGGTGGCCCTGGAGTCATCCGGGAGACGCGGCGGACGTGCTGCTCGACCACGCCCACGGGGACCGATAGCCCGCGGCGTCAGGTCTCGGTCGTGTCGACCGGACTGCGTCGCCGACGGATCACCCCGGTGACGACGGCCGTGATCGCACCGACAGCGAGGACGACGGCCGAGGCGAACGGGAGCCTGGTGTCGACGAGACCCAGCACGACGACGACGGGAATGGCCAGCGCCGGCCACGGGGACACCGTTCTCCAGTCGCCGGAACTCCAGCCGAGAACGGCGCAGATCCCGACGACGAACAGCGCCACCCCACCGGACAGGGCCCAGCGCCCGGCATCGGTCAGTTCGCCGACCGGATGCAGGACGTACTGCTGGATTCCGACGCCGAGGAGAGCGACACCCAGGGTGAGAGGGAGGTGCCCGTAGACGTACCCGTCGGCACGGCCACTGCCCACCGCCCGCTCGTCGTCCTGGATCTCCGTCTTGGCCTCCGCGCCGCCGATGTCGAAGTACATCCACCACACTGCTGCAGCGATCGTGAATCCGAGTGCCGCGACGGCGACGGACGAGAACATCCAGTGGGTGTCGTGCATCCCGAGCACCACAGCCGAGATCGACTCACCGAGAACGAGAATGACGAAGAGCCCGAACCTCTCCGGCAGATGCTCGAGGTGCAGCGGAACATCCGGTCCCCAGTGGGTCGCGGCGAACGGCGCCGCGGCCTCCACCATGATTCCCACCGCCCACAGCACGTAGGTGATCGGTGACGGGGTGAGCAGCGAGACCGTCCAGATCACGATACTGACGGCGGTGGCCGCGAGGTACAGATCGATCGTGACGCGGACATCGGGGATGTGACGCCGTGCGCGAAGATACAGACCGGCGAGAATCACCCGCGTCGCGATGTACCCGGCTCCGAAGGCGACGGTGCCGTCGCCGCCCACCGCCGTCGCGGCACTGGCGGCCATCACCGCCACGGCGAAGGTGGCCGCGAGTTTCAGCAATCGGTACAGGACGTCGTTCGTGTCGAACCTGTTGGCGTACAACGTGGTGGTCACCCATGACCACCACGTGACGGCGAAGATTCCCGCGAACTCGGCGATGCCCTGCCAGCGGAGGTCGTCCTTCAGCGCGAGCGCGAGTTGGTGCACGACCAGCACGTACGCGAGGTCGAAGAACAGCTCCAACCGGGTCGCGCCGCGGTCGGCCTCGGTCCGCAACTTCGGCGGTTGCACCAGCGGAGTGCGCTGGTCGGCTCCCGCGTCGGTGTCGTCGTCCGGTGTCGTTGCCACGTCATCACCACTCTGCGGTTGCGACCCGGACAGACCTCGCGGATCGGGCGATCAGCCGATGACGCGCGACACTACGCCCCGCGCCACTTCCTCGGGACGGAACTGCTCGCTCGCGTACGCGGAGATGGCGACGACACCTCCGGTCAGTGCGGGGACGACCCACTGCAGCGCCTGGAGTTGCTTCTGCGCGGCCGCCACCTCGGGCGGTGTGGACGCGGTGGGCGTGGTCCCGTCGGCTGCGGGCACGGCGCCCTCCTTCGAGACCTTCTGTCCGAGAACGCGGCTGTACGCGGTGACCGCCAGCGCGGCCGCCGTGAGCGTGGTCTTGGCGACGGCCATCGAGGCGACGCCGTCCTGTGCCTTCAGACGTCCGTAGTCGTTCTTCAGCAGCGCGGTCGCGCCGGCGAGGTGAACGCCGATCGCGGCGGCGTTGACCGGCGTCCACCGGTCCCATCCCTCATTGGCGACAGCGCCCGTCGACGCAGCGGTGTCGGCGTTCGACGCCGCCTTGTTCAGTGCGACGGCATTCGCGAGGGTTCCGCCGAACCAGGCGGCGAGTCCGACGTCGTGAAGCAGGTGGGCGAGGGTGGCACGGGCCATGACGAGTCTCCTGTGTCGTGAGCGAGTGTCTCGAACTACCCTCGTGCCGTGCGCTGAAACGTGTCGATCCGTTCGGTGCCGACCGGTTCAGAACGTCGACCGCTGGGTCCCCGACCTGACCGTCCTCGAGGTCGACGCGAAGCACTGGTGGCCCTGGAGTCACCCGGGAGACGCGGCGGACGTGCTGCTCGACCACGCCCACGGGGACCGATAGCCCGCAGACGAGCGTGACGACCCGATGGTGGACGGGTGTGGGAACGGTCTTCCCGGCACGTTCCCACACCCGAGTCTTGCCCCCTACTGCTCAGGCACCGATCCGCTCGCCCGAGGTCGGGTGGAACAGGTACGCGGTGCCCTCCTGCTTGGTCAGCGTGACCTTCTGGCCGATCCGCGCGGGTGCCCTCCTCGGAGAGCGTGCCACGATCGTGGCCGGAGTGCCGTCCGAGGCGCGGATCCGGGTGTCGTCGAAGCTGGCGTAGAGATAGCTCTCGTTGCCGAGCTCCTCGACGAGGTCGACGGTGACCAGCAGTCCCTCGTCGTCCGCCGAACCGATCGCGAGCTGTTCGGGACGCAGGCCGAGGGTCACCTCGTCGAGTCCCGCCGCGGCGATCGCGGTCAGCTGGTCGCGCTCGAGCGGCACGGTGCGCTCCCCGACCTTCAGGCCGCCGGAGACAACTGGGACCGTGAACAGATTCATCGCCGGCGAGCCGATGAAGCCGGCCACGAAGGCGTTGACCGGGTGGTCGTACAGCTCGGTCGGAGCCGCGAACTGCTGCAGCTTCCCGTCCTTGAGAATCGCGACGCGGTCGCCCATCGTCATGGCCTCGACCTGGTCGTGCGTGACGTACACGGTGGTGGTCCCCAGCCGACGCTGCAGAGCGGCGATCTGCGTGCGCGTCTGCACCCGCAGTTTGGCGTCGAGGTTCGACAGCGGCTCGTCCATACAGAACACCTGGGGCTCACGGACGATCGCGCGGCCCATGGCGACGCGCTGCCGCTGACCACCGGAGAGCTTGCCGGGCTTGCGATCCAGGTACTCGGTAAGGTCGAGGAGTCGGGCCGCCTCGGCGACGCGGGCCTGACGCTTCTCGAGGCTGACCCCGCGCATCTTGAGCGCGAAGCCCATGTTCTCGCCGACGGTCTTGTTGGGGTAGAGCGCGTAGTTCTGGAACACCATCGCGATGTCGCGGTCCTTGGACGGCACACCGACCATGTTCTTCCCGCCGATCTCGATGGCGCCGCCGTCGATCTCCTCGAGGCCGGCGAGCATCCGCAGCGCGGTGGACTTCCCGGAGCCCGACGGCCCGACGAGGACGACGAACTCACCGTCCTGGATGTCGAGGTCGAGCGAGTCCACCGCCAGCTTGTCGGCGCCGTCGTAGATGCAGGACGCTTGCTTGTACGAGATTGCAGCCATGGTTCTTTCTCCTACTTGATGGCGCCGAAGGACAGGCCGCGCACGAGCTTGTTCTGCGCGAACCATCCGGCGAGGACGACGGGGAGGGCTGCGAACGTCGCAGCGGCGGAGAGCTGGGCCCAGTACAGGCCCTGCCCGGTGATGAAGCCGACGAGGTAGACCGGAATCGTCTGTGCCTGAACGGCGGTGAGGTTGACGGCGAAGAAGAACTCGTTCCACGAGAAGATCACACAGATCAGCGACGTGGCCGCGATGCCGGGCGAGACCAGCGGCAGGATGACTTCCCGCACCGAGGTCCACAGCGACGCCCCGTCCATGCTCGCGGCCTCGAGCAACTCGCTCGGGACCTCGAGGAAGAACGACCGCATCATCCACACCGCGATCGGCAGATTCATCGCCGTGTACAGGATGATGAGCGCCCAGATGTTATCGAGCAGACCGATGTCGCCGACGATGACGTACAGCGGCACGATGGCCGCCACGACCGGCAGCATCTTCGTCGAGATGAAGAAGAAGAGCACGTCCTGCGTCTTCTTCACGGGACGCAGCGACAGGGCGAAAGCAGCCGGGACACCCAGCAGCAGAACGAGAATCGTGGACACGACGGTCGCGAAGGCCGAGTTGAGCAGCGTCGTGCCGATGCCGCTCTCGAGAACGCCGCGGTACTGGTCGAGGGTGGGGGTGAAGAAGATCTTCGGCGTCGCGGTGTAGGCGTCGGCTTCCTGCTTGAACCCGGTGATGACCATCCACAGAACCGGGAAGAAGAAAGCGATACCGGCGACCCAGGCGACGAAGGACCAGATCGATCCCGGCCCCCATCTCTTCTTGCGGGTGATCGGCGCGGTGACACTCGGAGCTCCGCTGCCGGTGCTCCGCTCGGTGGTGGTACTCATCAGGCAGCCTCCTCTTTCCCGCTGAAGCTCGTGAAGATCAGTCGCAGCGCCAGTGTGCTGACGACGATGGTGGCCACCACGGTGACGACGCCCATGGCCGCGGCCTGACCGATGTCGAAGCCGAGGAACGCTCGTTGATAGATGTAGAACGGCAGGTTCGACGACGCCACACCCGGGCCGCCGGACGTCATCATGTAGACGGCGTCGAAGGTGTTGATGAGGTAGATGGCGCCCAGCACCGCTCCGAGCTCGATGAAGCGTCGCAGATGCGGCAACGTCAACTCGCGGAACAGGGCGACGGGCCCGGCACCGTCCACCCGCGCCGCCTCCGCGATGTCCTTCGGCATGGACTGCAGTCCCGCCAGGATCAGCAGCATCATGAAGGGGGTCCACTGCCAGACCAGGTTGGTCATGACCGCGGCGAGCGGGAACCGCGAGACCCAGTCGATCTGGTCGACTCCGAACGGGCTGAGCACGAAGTTGATGAGGCCGAACACCGGGTCGAACATGGTGGTCTTCCAGATCAGTGCACCGGCGACCGGGGTGATGAGGAACGGAGTGATCAGCAGGGTGCGAATCAGACTGCGACCGATGAACTTACGGTCCAACAGCAGTGCGAGCACCAGGCCGAGCGCCACCGAGATGATCACCGTGCCCACGATCATGATCACCGTGTTGAACGCGACCGAGCGGAACTGGCTGTCCCGGAACACGTCCACGTAGTTGTTCAGACCGTTGAACTCCCGCGATCCCGGGCGCACCAGGTTCCACGACTGCGTCGAGTAGTACAGCGTGAACAGGAACGGGATCTGCGTGACGACGATCGCGAAGACCATGGCCGGCAGCAGGGGACCGCGGCGCCGCCACCCCTCCGCCTTCGAGATCACCCGTTCGCGAGGAGCGAACGGCGTCTCGGATCTCGCCGAGCCGACATCGGTCGTGGTCATCACTGATCCTCCTGATACGTCTTGCCGACCACCTCGGCGTACTGCTGCGCTTGAGCGAGCGCGTCCTGGACGCTGATCTGTCCTGCCACGGCGGCGCTGATCTGCTGACTGACCCGGGTGCCGAGATCCTGGAACTCGGGGATGGTGAGGAACTGGACGCCGGTGTACGGCACCGGATCGACCGTCGGGTTCAGCGGATCGGCATTGTTGATCGAGTCGAGCGTGACCTGACCGAAGGCGGCCGACGCCTCCTTGTACTCCGGGATCTCGTAGGTGGACAACCGGCTTCCCGGCGGCACCCGCTCCCAGCCGAGCTCGGTACCGACCTTCTTCAGGTACTCCTTGTTCGTCATCCACGACACGAACTTCCAGGCGTCGTCCGGGCTCTCCGACGTCGTCGGGATGCCGAGCGACCAGGAGTACAGCCACCCGTTGTCGCCCTTGACCGCCGACGGGGCCTTGGCGTAACCGATCTTGCCGACGACGGTGCTCGACGTGGGGTCCTCGAGCACCGACACCGCCGAGGTGGCGTCGTACCACATGGCCGTGTTGCCCTGTGCGAGTTGCGTTCCGCACTCGCTGAAGCCGCTCGTCGCCGCGCCGGCCTGGCCGTGCGACCGGACCAGGTCGACGTAGAACTGCACGGCTTCCTCGACCTGCGGGCTGTCGAGCTGCGCGTTCCAGTTCTCGTCGTACCACCGGCCGCCGAAGGCGTTGATGACGGTGTCGAGGGGAGCGAGTACCTCGCCCCAGCCGGGCTTGCCACGCAGGCAGATGCCCGACATGCCCGGACGGTCGAGTGTCGCGGCGGCCTCGGCCACCTGGTCCCAGGTGGGCTCGGCCGGCATCGTGATGCCCGCTTCCTCCATCAGGTCCTTGCGGTACATGAGGAAGGACGACTCACCGTAGAACGGCACCGAGTACATGCTTCCCTCGTAGGAGAGCGACTCCTTGAGCGACGGGATGAAATCGTCCTCGTCGTACCCCGGTGTGGCCTGGGCGTACTCGGACAGATTGGTGAGCCACCCGTTCTCGGCCCACTGCGGCGTCTCGTAGTTGCTGATCATCACCACGTCGAACTCACCGCCGCCCGTGGCCACCGACGCCGTGATCTTCGCGCGCGCCTCGTTCTCGGACAGCGAGACGAACTTCAGGTTCACACCCGGGTTCTCGGCCTCGAACTCCGGTGCGAGCGAGATCGCGTCGGACATCTGCGAGTTGGAGACGATGGCCACGGTGATGGTCGTGCCGCCACCGTCACCTCCGAACGATCCCGCGCCCGCGCAGCCGCTCGCCGTCAGCACGGTGGCTGCGGCGAGGGCGGCGAGTGGGACGAATCGTGATGTCACGTCGGTACTACCTCGATTCCTTCATGGGGTTGCTGCCGTGCTCGTCGAGAAGGTCCAGAGCACAGGCGATATCGGTCACCAGGACGGTGGCGAGACGGCCGCGCAGAGCGGCCCGGATCGCGGCGTGCTTGCGCGCACCGCCGGAGATGAGGAGCGTGGTGGCGCAGTTACGGATGTCGTCCAGCGGCACCGAGACCGTGCGGTCGGTCAGTGAGCTGTCGACGTCGGCGCCGTCGGAGTCGAAGAACCGACCGCCGATCTCACCGACCGCACCGAGTCGATCGAGTTCGGACAGGAGGTCGGCGTCGAGGAAGCTTCCCTCGAACAGTGTCGTCGACGTCGAGACCGGGCCCAGTCCGAAGAACATGAGATCCGCGGTGCGTCCGGCGTCGAGTGCCTTGGACATCAGCGAGTCCTGTTGCAGCGCGACGACTGTCGCCGGGTCGGCGTAAAGAGGGGCGTTGAGCCGCATCGGCGTCGCCTGCAGTTGCTCGGCGCACCGGGTGAGGACGAAGTCGACCCCGGTCTGGTAGTCCGCGGTGCTCATGGATCCGTCCAGCTGCACCACGCGGGTGCACCGGCTGCCGCGTCCCTGGAGCGACTGCGCCACCGCGACCGTCTCCGGCCCCCACGTGAAACCGAGGGTGTGAGCAGGCTGCACGCGTCGGGTGAGGACGCCCGACGCGGCGCGGCCCACCGCGTCGTACCGGCCGCCGGCGTCGTCGATGGTGGACGTGACCACCAGCGCCTCGTCCAGGCCGTACCGCTCCTCGAGTCGACGTTCGAGATCGGTGTGCACCGATCCGCTGATCTCCTCGGGCACGTGGATCTCGATGCGCACGAGCCCGTTCGCCCGGGCCCGGGCGACGAGTCGGCCTGCCGTGGGACGGGAGACACCGAGCTTGGTGGCGATCTCCGCCTGGGTCGCGCCCTCGACGTGGTACATCGTCGCCGCACGCAGCGCGAGCCTCAGCTCGTCGCTCGAACTCGGCGTCGTCACGATGTCGCTCCCGGTCGTCGAGGTGAGCATCTGCTCACCTGGTGTTCATCTGCTCACTTAAGCTAACATCCAGGTGTGATCCACACAACAGTCGATTCCATGCGTGCCGCAGTTCTCACCGAACCGGGACACATCGAGACGCAGACACGGCCGGTGCCGACGCCGAGCGCAGGTGACGTCCTGGTCCGGGTGGCATCCGTCGGAGTCTGCGGATCGGATGCGCACTACTACCGCGAGGGTCGCATCGGCGACTTCGTCGTCGACTCGCCGCTCGTTCTGGGCCACGAGGCGTCGGGCGTGATCGTCGCCGTCGGTGACGGCGTCTCCCCTCGGCGAGTCGGGTCCCGAGTGTCCATCGAGCCGCAACGACCCGATCCCGACAGTCGCGAGACGCGCTCGGGCCACTACAACCTGTGCCCCCACATGGAGTTCTATGCAACCCCTCCCGTGGACGGTGCCCTCTGCGAGTACGTGACCATCGGATCCTCGTTCGCGCACGATGTCCCCGACGCGGTGTCCGACGACGCCGCGGCCCTCTTCGAGCCCTTGTCGGTGGCCATCGCGACCGCGCGCAAGGCCGGAATCACCGGCGGCTCACGAGTGTTGATCGCGGGCGCCGGGCCGGTCGGAGTGCTCACCGCGCAGGTCGCACGCGCCTTCGGCGCGACGGAGATCCTCGTGTCGGACATCTCGGCCGACCGCCGCGCCAACGCCACCCGGTACGGGGCGACCCGCGTGATCGATCCGGCGGCCGAGTCGGTACACGACCTCGATGTCGACGCGTTCATCGACGCGTCGGGCGCACCCCGCGCAGTGCAGGACGGGATGCGCGCCGTGCGCCCTGCGGGCAGAGTGGTGCTCGTGGGCATGGGCGGCGACGAGTACCCGATTCCCGTGTCGGTGATCCAGAACCGGGAACTGTGGGTCACCGGCGTCTTCCGCTATGCCGACACCTGGCCCACCGCACTGGAACTCGTCCGCACCGGACGGGTCGAGCTCGACAGCATGGTCACCGGCCGGTTCGACCTGGATCATGTCGAGGACGCACTGAATCACGACCGTACCGACGGCAGCATCAAGGCTGTCGTCACCGTGACACCCAGTCAGGAGACTCTCTCGTGAAGCTGTCCGCCGCCACCCTCGACCAGCTTCCCGACGACGTGGACGTGCCACGGTACGACCGCTCGGCGATCACCACCGGGATCGTCCACTTCGGCGTCGGCGGCTTCCACCGTGCGCACCAGGCGATGTATGTGGACCGGCTGCTCCGCACCGACTTCGAGTCCGCATCACGCTGGGGTATCTGCGGCGTGGGCGTCCTGCCGGGTGATCGCCGCATGAAGGACGTCATGGACGCCCAGGACTGTCTCTACACGCTGGCGCTGCGGCACTCCGACGGCTCGTGGGACACCTCGGTCGTCGGATCCATCACCGAGTACCTCTTCGCGCCGGACGATCCCGAGGCGGTGATCGAGAAGCTCGCCCACGCCGACACCCGCATCGTCTCTCTCACCGTCACCGAGGGCGGCTACAACTTCTCCGCCACCACGGGCGAGTTCGACGCCGAGAACCCCTCTGTACGAGCTGATCTGGCCCCCGGTGCGGTACCGGGCACGACCTTCGGACTGGTGTGCGAGGCGTTGTCCCGCCGGAAGGATCGCGGGCTCGCACCGTTCACGATCATGTCGTGCGACAACATCGAGGGCAACGGCCACATCGCCCGGTCGACCTTCACCGCGTTCGCCCGCCTGAAGAATCCCGAACTGGCACAGTGGATCACGGACAACGCGCAGTTCCCCAACTCCATGGTCGACCGCATCACGCCCGTCACCACACCCGACGTCGTCGACGAGCTCGCCGCACGCTACGACCTCGAAGACCAGTGGCCGGTGGCCGCGGAGCCGTTCACCCAGTGGGCGCTCGAGGATCACTTCACCCTCGGCCGGCCGTCGTTCGAGGACGTGGGCGTTCAGGTGGTCGACGACGTCACCCCGTACGAGCTGATGAAGCTGCGCCTGCTCAACGCGAGCCATCAGGCCCTCTGCTACGTCGGGTACCTCAGCGGCTACCGGCTCGTGCACGACGTCACGCAGGACGCACTGTTCGCCGAGTTCCTGTTGCGCTACATGGACGAGGAGGCCACTCCCACGCTGCACCCGGTTCCCGGAATCGACCTGGCCGAGTACAAGAAGACGCTGATCGAGCGCTTCTCCAACCCCGAGATCCGGGACACCGTGGCACGGCTCTGCGCCGAATCGTCGGACCGGATCCCGAAGTGGCTGGTCCCGGTGGTGCGCACGAACCTCGAGTCCGGCGGACCGGTCGCACTGTCCGCCGCGGTGATCGCGAGCTGGGCGCGCTACGCCGAGGGTGTCGACGAGCAGGGTGAGCCCATCGAGATCGTCGACCGTCTGAAGGACACGCTCACCCCGCTGGCTCGGCAGCAGCGCGAGGACCCCCTCGCGTTCGTGCGGAACCGCGAGTTGTTCGGGGATCTGGTGGACGATCCGCGCTTCGTCGACGCCTACACCGCGGCTCTCGACTCCCTGCACACCCGCGGAGCCCGCGCCACCGTGGAGTGGTCGGTGCGCTGACGCCCGTACGCCCACACCGAACCACTACGTCCCCTCGGTCAGGTGGCTCACCTCCGCGTAGCGCTCTCGCACCGCCGGGGTCGGGTCCGCCTCGTACCGGGGGATGTCCGCCGCGGCCCAGGCGGGCGGTTCGGCCCCGCCGGACAGCACCCAGGCCGCCTGGCGCGCGGCCCCGTCGGCCACGTACTCACCGGGCGGCGGGACGTCGACGGGCATTCCGAAGACTGCCGGCGCCAGGACGCGCACCGCCTCCGACTTCGCGCCCCCGCCGACGAGCAGCACTCGCGACACCGTCGCACCCTGCGCCACCAGGTGGTCGATCCCGTCGGCGAGACTGCACAGCAGGCCCTCGATCGCGGAACGCGCGAGGTGCGCCGGGGTCGAATTGGTCAGGCGCAGGCCGTGAATCGCGCCGGTCGCGTCGGGCCTGTTCGGTGTGCGCTCCCCCTCGAGGTACGGCACCATGACCAGGCCCTGGCTCTCCGTGGACAGCGCGAGCCGCGACAGTTCGTCGTGGTCGACGCCGAGCAGCCGTGCGGTCGCATCGAGCACGCGCGCGGCGTTCAGGGTACAGACGAGAGGCAGTTGACGACCGGTGGCGTCGGCGAAGCCCGCCACCAGTCCCGACGCGTCGCGAGGAGCCACGGTGGTGACGGCGGAGACCACACCGGACGTGCCGATGGAGACCACCAGGTCACCCTCGCCGGCACCCAGAGCCAGTGCTGCAGCGGCATTGTCACCGGTTCCGGGCCCGATGGCCGCGCCGCCGGACGTCGTGCCGATCCGCGTCGAGGGCGCCGCCACGGTGGGCACGTGCGGGGTGCGCCCGCGGAGCGCGAGACCGAGCAGATCGACGCGGTACTCGTTCGTGGCCGCCGAGAAGTACCCCGTGCCGCTGGCGTCACCCCGATCGGTGGCCAGGGCGTCGAGTCCGCGAGCGCCGCCGAGGCGCCAGGACAACCAGTCGTGTGGAAGACAGACTGCCGCAGTGCGATCGGCATTGTCCGGCTCGTGGTCCGCGAGCCAGCGCAGTTTCGCCGCGGTGATGGCCGCGACCGGCACCACGCCCACGGCGTCGGCCCATGCCTGGCCTCCACCCAGCTCGGTCACCAGGTCGCGAGCCGACTCGGCGGAGCGAGTGTCGTTCCACAGCAACGCCTGTCGGACGGTCTCGCCTGCCTCGTCGAGACACACCATGCCGTGCTGCTGCGCTCCGACGGAGACCGCGTCGACGCCGTCCATTCCACCGGCGTCCGCGAGAGCGGTCTCGAGAGCGTCGTGCCACCGGGCCGGGTCGATCTCGGTGCCGTCGGGATGGCCGGCTCGGCCATGGCGGACCAGCTCACCGGAATCCGCGTCCCGAACAACGATTTTGCACGACTGGGTGGACGAATCGACACCCATCACCAACGCCACGACCTCGTCCCTTCACCGTCACGTGCGTTCCGGCAGCTCACCGGTCCGAGCAGTTCACGCTACCGTGAAGCCATGGCCGCCCACGACGAACCGCGAGAAACCGAGGACTCCCGGTTCCGCCTCGAGGTCATGGGCGCGGCGCTGGAGCTCTTCGAGAGCAAGGGGTACGAGGCCACCACGGTCGACCAGATCGCGGAGAGCGCCGGGCTGTCGCGCCGCACGTTCTTCCGGCAGTTCCGGTCCAAGGAGGACGTGGTCTTCCTCGACCATGACGCCACCCTCGCCCATGTGCAGGACTTCCTGGGAACCACCGACCTCGACCCGTACGACGCCGTGTGCGAGGCCGCAGCGCGCGTGTTCGCCCGGTTCTCCGGCACGCCGGACACCACCCGTCGCCGCTACCGCGTCCTGCAGACGGTTCCCGCGTTGCGCGAGCGCGAACTGGTGATGGTGCTGCGGTACGAGCGCGTCTTCGTCGACACTCTGCGCCGCGGCGCCCCGACGCAGGAGCCGCTGTCCCTGGTGCAGTTCGCCGCCGCGGTCACGGCGACGCACAACTACCTGCTGCGCACGTGGCTACGCGACGGGGCCCGAGTCGAGGTCGAGGACGTGCGACGTGCCCTCGGAGCGGTGAAGCGGCGGTTCGTCACCGATACCGCGGGAGACCGGCCCACCGCACTCGTGTTGCCGCCGGGAACGTCGGTCGCCGACGTCACGACCCTGCTCGCACAGCACTTCGGGGACGGTCTCACCACCACCCCGTGACCTCGCCGAGCGTGCTGTCGACCACCGGCACGAGCGACCGGACGTACGTCGCCGACAGGTGGTGGGAATCGTGGTAGACCAGCACGTTTCCTTCGACGACGCGACACACGTCGGGACCGCAGACCGCATCGGAGAAGTCGACGGGAACCACCGAGGGGAACGGCAGCGACGCGGCGCGGGCCGGATCGATCTCGGACAGGGCCTCGCTGCGCGGCAGTCCGCACGACTCGCTGTCGCCGCCGTCGGCAAGGCAGTCCGCGGCGCGATACGGGACGCCCTCCCGGCTGAGCCAGGGAGTGTCCCGCACGGCCACGACGGGAAGAGCGAGCGCGGAGAAGCGTGCCCAGACGTCGAGGTACGCGTCGGGCGTGACGTCACCGAACTCCGTGGGGCTCGGCCGCGTCGACGTGGTGAACACCCAGTCGGGGCGGTCCGCCGCGAGGATGTCGAGCACCTCCGAGGACCAGTCCCGGCAGTCCGGGTAGGGCAGGTCCGCCAGGAGCGGCTCGCCGATGTCGAGCGGGCATCCCATCTTCAGGTAGGTGATCACGGCGAACCCGCGATCCCGGCCGATCCGGTGGAGAGCGGGGAGCCAGTGCTCGGCGTGCGATCCGCCGGCGAGGGCAAGGGTGCGCGTCGCATCGGGATCGCCGTACACGCACGAGATCACCTCGCGCTGCGTCATGTCCGCGATGCAGCCGTCCAGGGTCGACTGCGGCAGGTCCAGGTCCGCATCGAGCACGGTGGGTCGCATCGGAGCGTCCGGCACGGGCTCACCGTCGACGAGTGCGAGCGCCCCCGGGTAGCGCTCGTCGGCGCTCACGTCGGCGGTCGGCTGCGCCGTCGCGCGGTCGAGGTAGCCCTGCCAGGCCGCGCTCACCGCGGCGAGGCCGACCGCTCCGGTGGCCACCAGGGCAATGAGGACGCCGCGGCCCGCGCCCCGACGGTGCACCGGCTCCTCCACCCACGAGCGCGTGGCGACGGCCAGGGCGATCGAGACGACCGTCACGGCGGATCCCGTCACCACGGTCACCGAGTGCCCTGCACTCAGCACCGCGATGAGGATCGGCCAGTGCCACAGGTACAGCGGGTAGGCGATGGAGCCGAGGAACTGCAGTGGGCGGGACTCGAGAACGCGGGTCACGGCAGGTGCTCGGGACTCGGGAGCACCTGCACCGGCGACCACCAGCAGCATCGCGGCCCCGACCGGCACCAGCGCGGCCGGACCGGGGAACTGCGCCGCACCGTCGACGAGGAACCCACAGCCCACGAGCGCGGCGAGTCCGACGACGGCGGCCGCGGCACGCAGCGCGGCCGGCAGCACCACCCGGCCGATCGCCAGCCAGGCGATCGCACCGACCGCGAGCTCCCACGTCCGCGCCCCGGTGTCGTAGTAGGCCCACCCCTGGTGGGTGCGGCCGATGTCGGCCGCGTAGGCGAACGACACCGCGGCGGCGACCGCGAGCACCGACACCAGCACCGGTGTCGTCAGGTCCCGGCGACCACACCGTCGGCACGCCGCGGCGACGAGGAACACCACTGCCGTGACACCGACGTAGAACTGCACCTGCACGGACATCGACCACAGGTGCTGGAGCGGACTGACCGACAGATCGGCCGCCGCGTAGTCGGACGCGGTCCGCGCGAGCTCCCAGTTCTGGACGTACGCCAGCGAAGCGAGGAGCTGCCGCGTCGTCGCGTCCCACATCGTGAAGGGCCGGTCCCACACGGTCCACAGGGCCACAGCGCCGAACACCACCACCGCAGCGGGGTAGAGGCGTCGGGCGGTGCGGACGACGAGGGGCCGCAGGACGGGACCGTCGGCTCGCTCGACGCGGCGCAGGACCATCGGCGTGAAGAAGAAGCCGGACAGAACGAGGAAGACGTCGACGCCGCCCGAGACCCTGCCGAACCAGATGTGGAAGACGACGACGAGGGCGATCGCCAGCCCGCGGAGGCCGTCGAGGTCGACGCGGTGGCCCGGACGCAGCACACCGACGGCCCGGGCACCCGGCGCACGGGTCGTCGCCTGGTGGTGCACGGCCACCAGAATAAGGGACGGACGGTACGGCTTCGGAGCACCCGCACGTGACCGGTGACACTTGGTGCCACGCCGCCATGGTCACCGGCCAGTCGGTCCGGTACGCTGGCCACATTCCGTGACACCGAGTGCCACGACTCCCTTCACCACGACGAACGGACATCCCATGGCCGGCAACCCCAGCTTCGACCTCTTCCAGCTCGCCGACGAGCACAACGAACTGCGCGAGGCCATCCGCGCACTCTCCGAGAAGGAGATCGCTCCGTACGCCACCGAGGTCGACGAGCAGGAGCGCTTCCCCGACGAGGCCCTGAAGGCACTCAACGCCTCCGGCTTCAACGCCGTGCACATCCCCGAGGAGTACGGCGGCCAGGGAGCCGACTCGGTCGCAGCCTGCATGGTGATCGAGGAAGTTGCGCGCGTGTGCGGTTCCTCCTCACTGATCCCCGCCGTGAACAAGCTCGGCACCATGGGCCTGATCCTGAGCGGCGGCGAGGAGCTCAAGCAGAAGGTGCTGCCCTCCATCGCCGAGGGCGAGATGGCGTCCTACGGACTGTCCGAGCGGGAGGCGGGCTCGGACGCCGCCGGTATGAAGACCCGCGCGAAGGCGGACGGTGACGACTGGATCCTGAACGGCTCGAAGGCGTGGATCACCAACGCCGGCAAGTCGACCTGGTACACCGTCATGGCCGTCACCGATCCCGAGAAGAAGGCCAACGGCATCTCGGCGTTCATGGTGCACAAGGACGACGAGGGCTTCTCGGTCGGCGAGAAGGAGCGCAAGCTCGGCATCAAGGGCAGCCCCACCCGTGAGCTGTACTTCGAGAACTGCCGCATCCCCGGAGACCGCATCATCGGCGAGCCCGGCACCGGCTTCAAGACGGCACTCGCGACGCTCGACCACACCCGTCCCACCATCGGCGCCCAGGCCGTCGGCATCGCGCAGGGCGCTCTCGACGCGGCCATCGCGTACACCAAGGACCGCAAGCAGTTCGGCAAGGCCATCAGCACGTTCCAGGGCGTCGAGTTCATGCTCGCCGACATGGCGATGGAGATCGAGGCGGCTCGCCTCATGGTGTACTCGGCAGCCGCTCGCGCCGAGCGCGGCGAGAAGAACCTCGGCTTCATCTCCGCTGCCTCCAAGTGCTTCGCCTCGGACGTCGCCATGAAGGTGACCACCGACGCGGTGCAGCTCTTCGGCGGCGCCGGCTACACGCGCGACTTCCCCGTCGAGCGCATGATGCGCGACGCCAAGATCACGCAGATCTACGAGGGCACCAACCAGATTCAGCGCGTCGTCATGTCGCGCGCACTGCTGCGCTGACACCGTTCCCGCACCCTTCCTCGCGTTCCGCACGCAGCCTTGCCGAGCAACACGCGTGCGAGAGCCGAGGATGGGTGCGGGAACGTCAGGCGCCGGCCGAGGGAACCCCGCGCGCCTGTCGAGTACAGCTAGTCGCTCGGCGGTGCCGACCGCAACCGGTCGATCTCGCGCCGGTCCCGCTTCGTCGGCCTGCCGGCTCCTCGATCGCGAACGGGCACTGCGGCGAACAGTTCCCGTGGCGGCGGGGGTGGACTCCGGTCGATGTAGCACGTCACCGCGGCCGGAGCTCCCACTCGCTTGTTCACCAGCTGGGTCACCTCGACGATCTTCTCGAATCCCCCGGCGCGGATGCGCACCTCGTCACCGGGTACCACGTGCTGCGCCGGCTTGGCCGCGCTGCCGTTGATCTTCACGTGTCCGCCGCGGCACGCCGATGCGGCGGCGGAGCGTGTCTTGAACAGCCGCACCGACCATGTCCAGGCGTCGATGCGCGTCACAGCTCGTGCACCACGACGTCCGAGACGGCACCGTCGCTCAGGGTCATCGTCATGTAGGTGCAGTGCGGTTGCCGCCGACGGTCGGTCGGCGAGCCCGGGTTGAGCAGGCGCATCCCGTTGTCGGACACCGAGTCCCACGGAATGTGACTGTGCCCGAACACGAGCAGGTCGGCGTCCGGGAACTGCGCGTCCATCCGCTTCTCCCGTCCCCCCTTCGCTCCGGTCTCGTGCGTGACGACCATGCGCACACCCTCGACCGTCCGCCGTGCGACCTCCGGCAACCGCGCGCGGAGATCGTCACCGTCGTTGTTGCCCCAGCAGGCGAGAAGATCGGTCGACCGCTCCTCGAGAGCATCGAGCAGCGACGGCGCCATCCAGTCACCCGCGTGCACCACCAGCTCGGCGGCGTCCACCGCGTCCCACACCGCGGCGGGCAGATCCCGCGCGCGGGTGGGGACGTGGGTGTCGGAGAGAAGAAGAACTCGCATCGTCAGTCTTTGGGCCCGCCCGCGACGTAGACGACCTGGCCGGACACGAATCCCGCACCCTCGCTGCAGAAGAAGGATGCCGTGTGGGCGATGTCCTCCGGCTGACCGATGCGGTTGACCGGGATCTGCGACGCAGCGCCCTTCTTGAAGTCCTCGAACGGCACTCCGACGCGCTCGGCCGTCGCCGCCGTCATCTCCGTCTCGATGAAACCGGGTGCGATCGCGTTGACCGTGACGTTGTAGCGGCCCAGCTCGATGGCGAGGGTCTTCGTGAAGCCCTGCATACCTGCCTTGGCGGCCGCGTAGTTGGCCTGGCCGCGGTTGCCCAGCGCCGAGGTGGACGACAGGTTGACGATGCGTCCCCACTTGGCCTCGACCTGATGCTTCTGCACCTCGCGGGACATGAGGAACGATCCGCGCAGATGCACGCCCAGCACGGCGTCCCAGTCGTCGACCGACATCTTGAACAGAAGATTGTCGCGCAGGATGCCGGCGTTGTTCACCAGCACCGTGGGTGCACCGAAGTCGGTGGCGATGCGCTCGACCGCGGAGACGACCGACTGCTCGTCGGCGACGTTCGCGCCGACGGCGATGGCCTGACCACCGGCTGCGGTGATCGCGTCGACCGTGCCGGCACACGCCGCCTCGTCGAGATCGACGACGGCGACACCGAAGCCGTCCGCAGCGAGACGTCGGGCGACGGCGGCACCGATTCCTCGCGCACTTCCCGTGACGATTGCTGTCCTGACCTGCTCGCTCACGACTACCCTCTTTCTCATCTCGGCCCCGAAACCCCGCGGCTCCCACTCTTTCTATCAAGTCACACGAGTCGGCGGACCACCCCTGCTCGAGAAAGAGGCTCGCCATGACCACCCGACTCAATCCGTATCTGTCGTTCCGCGACTCGGCGCGAGAGGCGATGGAGTTCTACCGCACCGTGTTCGGCGGAGAACTCACGCTGTCGACCTTCGGAGACTCCGGGATGCCCGTCGAGGACTCCGAGTCCGGCAACGTCATGCACGGTCAGCTCGACACCCCGAGCGGCTTCACACTGATGGGCGCCGACACACCCTCGTCGATGGAGGTGAGCACCAACGGCACGGTGTCCCTGAGCGGCGACGACGCGG
This sequence comes from Rhodococcus sp. PvP016, assembly GCF_017832185.1. Classification (NCBI taxonomy): domain Bacteria; kingdom Bacillati; phylum Actinomycetota; class Actinomycetes; order Mycobacteriales; family Nocardiaceae; genus Rhodococcus; species Rhodococcus sp. PvP016. The sequence goes on from NZ_JAFIBH010000001.1 coordinate 598,336, forward strand.
CAGAACTGCGCGGGTTCTGGGACGCGCTCGCCGAGGGCGGCACCCTCGGTGTCCCGCTGGAGACGGCGCCGTGGGGCGACACCTTCGGGATGCTCACCGACCGGTTCGGCATCGGGTGGATGGTGAACATCGCCGGCAGCGCGGAACCGGAAAGAGGAGCACTGGCATGACGTCCTCCACGGACACTGTCACAGCGACCGTCACTGTGAAGCCGGCTCGGGTGAACACGTGGTTCCATGCGCTGTTCACCAGGCCGGGCCTCGATGTCGACGGACGTGGTCACCCACTGCGCTGGGGAACGAACACCGTCGACATTCCCGCGGCCGCCGACCGCGTCGGCGTGTATTTCCACTACCGCGGGCGACCCGCACAACGACTGGCATGGAGCGAGAAGCTGCTCGATCACCACATCGGTGATCGAGTGACGGCCCGCCTCGGAGTGCGAAACTCGGCCCGCTTCACCATCATCGAACCGTGAACGCGCGGCGCGATGTCAGTGAATCAAGCCCCACCTCGCGGGTGGGAGAACGACGGCGCGCGCTCGGCCGATGACCGCATCCACCGGGACGGTGCCGCCGAACTCGTCGGAGCGGTGGAAACGGGAATCCGCAGAGTGATCCCGGTTGTCGCCCATCATCCAGAGGTTCCCTGCCGGAACGGTGACGGGGCCGAAGCACCGACGAACCGAGACCCCCGAGGGCTCTAGCTGCCGAACGCGAGCGGCAGCTCACGGCGGAAGGTGACCTCGTCGAACTCCCGCCCGTACTCGTCGACCGCGGCGATGCGCATCCGACTCGGTGTGATGCCGGGGATTCCGGGCGTCACGTCCGCGCGGACGAACGAGTAGTTGCGAAATCGCACCCGTGACCAGGTGAGCGATTCGGGCACCTTCGATCCGTCCGCGGCGACGACGTAGCTGTTCGGCACCGACGTGTCGGCCACCTCGTTGCCGCGGTAGCTCTCGCGCTCGCCGTCCTGGAATCCGTAGCGCGGACGGCCACCACCGCCCACCGTGTAGTAGACGGTGCCGTCCGAGACGGAGGTGACCTCCGATCGGTCGCCGGCGACGCGGGTCGGGGATCCCCCGCGGATCGGATCGGACCGTTCGAAGACGTGATTGTGCGCCTGCAGCACCACGTCGACGTGGTACCGGTCGAACAGGCCCGCCCACGCGCCGCGCACACCGCCGTCGCTCGCGTGGTCCTTCGTCGTCGAGTACGCGCAGTGGTGGAAGAAGCAGACGATGAAGTCGACGGCCGGATCGGCCCGGTAGCGCGCCAGGGTCGACTCCACCCATCCCGTCTGACGTCCGCCGCTGTAACCCGTGTTGGCGCGGATCTCGTGCGACACGTCGTTCGCGTCGAGGGACAGCACCGCGACGTTGCCGTGCACGAACGAGTACACCGACGGGCACCCGGCGGGCCCGTTGTCCGGCTGATCCAATCGTGCTGCGTGGCCGCCGTATCCGTTGGGCCCGTACAGCGCCTCCATGTCGTGGTTGCCGGTCGCGAACAGCCAGGGCGCCGATGCTGCGCTCTGCTCGATCGCGGCGAAGTAGCCGTCCCACACGTAGGGGTTGAACTTGTCGAAGACCTTGTCCACGGTGCCCCCGCTGGGGACGAAGCGAGGCGTGCGCCCCTGTCCGGACGGATCCGCGTACGCGATGTCGCCGGCGAGGATGTGGAAGTCGGGCCGTGAGTCGGCGATCTGGCGCACGATGTTGGCCGCGTGCTTGGCCGACGGCTCGTTGTCGGGCTTGTAGTAGAGGTCGTCGTAGTCGCCGGGCTTCAGGCCGGGAGGCTGCGTCGGCGTCTCGTCGACGCCTTGATCTCCCATCATCGTGAACCGGAACGGTGCGAGCCGTCCGGGCGGCAGTGCCGGTGCGGCACTGCGGACGTCGCTGACGTAGCCGTCGGCGGTGCGCCACCGGTAGTAGTGCGGAAGACGGGGTGTGAGGCCGTCCACCGGAACGTGCACGTAGAACTGCTCGGCTGCCAGGATGCCGCCGTCGGATCGCGGCACCTGACTCACCAGGTTGCGCACCTCGGCCGATGTGGTGGCGCCCAGTGCCGGGGTCGGACCGTGGTCGAGAAACACCCCGGTGAGTCCGGGATTGCGGGAGAGCTGCGCCGAGAACCGAAGCTGCGTCGCGGCGTCGGAGCCGAAGGAGAGGTGCCGTCCTCCGACGGTCAGCGGCGCGTCCTGCGCGTAGGCGACGCGATTCCAACCGGGGTTTCCCACCCCGGCGGCTGCGGCGACGGCGGCAGCGCCCACGAGGAAGTTCCGGCGTGACACCCGGTGGCGTCGAAGATTGCTCAGGTGCCAGTCGCGCTGCTCGGCCATCGATGCCTGTGCCGCGATGTGCGCGGGAACCCCCGTGTCGACGATCTCCCCGGCCGGGTTCAGTGCGTTCTCCACCATGGAGACGACGCTGCTCCCGTCACCTCGACGTCAGGCACACAGCAGGCGAGCAGGAGCCGAATCGGACGTGAACAACGATGCAGCACATAACATTTCGGTCCGACCGGACAAAACCACCAGTCAGTACTGGCGGACCGACAGCTCGACGGCGACCTGAAGATACTCGGCGACGGTGCGCGCGATGGAGACCGGCTTGTCGGGGAGCACGATGTCCGGCACGTCGATGTGCACGCTCGCCGAGCGGTACCTGCCGGGCGGCGGTCCGTAGTGCAGCCCCATCACCACGAGCCTCGGCTCGACGCCGCGCGTCCGTGCGCGTGTGACGATGTGGCCGATACCGCTCCCGACGTGCTGGAGGACCGTCGGATCACCCTCGTTGCACGTGCCCTCCGGGAAGATCGCGAGGTCGTCACCGCGAGAGAGCCTTTCGGCGCACACGTCCATCATGAGATTGCCGGCTCGGGACACGGCGCGCAGACCGTGGTCGCGGCTGCGGAACACCGGGATGCCGCCCATCATCTCGATGCGGCGTCGTTGCGACGTCCGCTCCGCGATGCGGCGGGTCCGCGGACGGTTCGGTTCGGTCTCGACGAACAGCTCGTCCTTGGCCAGGACGCGGGTGCGGCCGATGACGGGTCGCAGCGCACTGGACCACGCGGCGGCAGCGACCGTGTACGGGTCGGTCTCGCTGACGTGGTTCACGGCCAGGATGAACCGCGTGTCGTCGTAGATGAGGGCGCGGAGGCGTTCGCGCGCGCCGTCGCCGTACCGGACGCGGGGTCGGAACCGTCCGGCGAGAGCCCCGTAGGCGAGCCGCGTGACGCGTCGATTCTGCTGATGCTCCCGGTAGTAGTCGTACACGGCGTCGGCGTTCTCGAGGGCGACCACGGGGCGATCCATGCTCGAATCGTAGGCGTTCGCCCTGCTCCACCTATTTGTTCTGACAAATCGAGCGCGCCGTGTATGGTCTGGGTCACAGACGGGAACCCCGTCGGAGGCGGACCCGCAGGTCGGCCACGTGAAGTGAGAGGAACGGGCACCGTGACCACCACCACAGCCCCGCACCGCGTCGTCGTCATCGGCTCCGGATTCGGCGGCCTGTTCGCGACCAAGGCCCTGCGTCGGAGCGACGTCGACGTGACGATCGTGGCGCGCACCGCGCACCACCTGTTCCAGCCGTTGCTCTACCAGGTGGCCACCGGCATCCTCTCCGAGGGCGAGATCGCGCCCTCCACCCGTCTCATCCTCAAGAACCAGGCGAATGCCGCCGTCGTGCTCGGCGACGTCACGGAGGTCGACCTCGAGGCGCGCACCGTCGTCTCGGTCAGCCGTGGCCGCGTCACCGTCACTCCGTACGACAGCCTCGTCGTCGCCGCGGGCGCCGGCCAGTCCTACTTCGGCAACGATCACTTCGCCGAGTTCGCCCCCGGCATGAAGACGCTCGACGACGCCCTCGAGCTGCGCGGGCGCATCATGAACGCGTTCGACGCCGCCGAACTCACCACCGACCCCGTCGAGCGCGCACGGCTGCTCACGTTCGTCGTCGTCGGCGCCGGCCCCACGGGCGTCGAGATGGCGGGCCAGATCGCCGAGCTCTCGCGCCGCACCCTCGCCGGAACGTTCCGCACGATCGACAGCCGCGACGCCCGCGTGATTCTGCTCGACGCGGCCCCGAAGGTGTTGCCGCCCTTCGCCGACTCGCTGGGCGAGAATGCTCGACGACGGCTCGAGAAGGTCGGTGTCGAGGTCGAGCTGCGCGCCGCGGTCACCGACGTCGACGCCGACGGATTGTCGGTCCGCGACAGCGACGGCACCGAGCGCCGCATCGAGTCCTCCTGCAAGGTCTGGTCGGCCGGTGTCTCCGCGAGCCCGCTCGCGGCGCAGCTCGCGGCGAAGTCCGGAGCCGAGGTCGACCGCGCGGGCCGCGTGCTCGTCGAGGCCGATCTGACGCTGCCGGGCCACCCCGAGGTCTTCGTGATCGGCGACATGATGGCGCGCGACAAGCTCCCCGGCGTCGCCCAGGTGGCGATCCAGGGCGGCCGCTACGCCGCACGGTGCATCACCGCCGACGTCCGCGCCGCTGCCACCGACACACCGCGCCCCGAGCGCACCCCGTTCCACTACCGGGACAAGGGCAGCATGGCGACCGTGACGCGGTTCTCGGCCGTGGCGCAGGTGGGACCCGTCAAGATCACCGGCTTCCTGGCATGGCTGATGTGGCTCGCGGTGCACCTCGTCTACATCGTCGGATTCAAGAGTCGACTCACCACCGTCTTCAACTGGACGTGGACGTTCCTCGGCCGAGCGCGGACCCAGCTGACCGTCACGCAGCAGCAGATGCATGCGCGCACGGCACTCGGCAGGCTCGTCGTGCTCGAGGACGCCCGCCGCGAGCGGGACGCGGGAGCCCCGGTACGCGAGGACGCTCGCGCCAGCTGAGTACTGTTCCGGTACATGGGCAGTCGACTCTCCGCTCTCCTCGTCGCCTCCCACCCCGGCCCGGCCGCCGCGGTCACGTCGTTCGTCGCACTGCTGTCGGTCAGCATCGGGCCACCTTCGGCAGGGCTCCTCGTCGTCGTGGTCGTGGCGGTGCTGAGCGGGCAACTGATCGTGGGATGGACCAACGACCTGATCGACGCCCCGCGGGACACCGCGGTCGGCCGCACGGACAAGCCGCTCGCCGTCGGGCGCCTCGACCCCACCATCGTGCGGGTGTGCGTCGCGGTCGCTGCGGTGGTCTGCGTGGTGTTCTCGATGCTGTGCGGCGTGGTTCCCGGTGCGGTGCACCTCGTGCTGGGAGTCGGGTCGGCCCTCGCCTACAACCTGGGTCTGAAATCCACCGTCGTGTCGTGGCTGCCGTACACCGTCGCGTTCGGATCGGCGCCCGTGGTCGTCTCGCTCACCGTGGCCGACGCGATGCCGCCGTGGTGGATGATCACGGTCGGGGCGCTGCTCGGCTTCGGCGCCCACCTGGTCAACGTGCTGCCCGACATCGCCGACGACACGGCGACGGGAGTCCGCGGGCTGGCACACCGACTCCCCGCGCGCGTGGTCGCTCCACTCGCCGCGGGGGTGCTCGTCACCGCATCGATCGTGGGGGTCGTGGGGAGCGGGGCCCTCGGGCGCACCGGGGCCACGACCGCAGCGGGAATCGCCGCTCTGGCCGTCGTGATCGTCGCCGCGTGGATCGCGTCGACCGGCAGCGGCCGGACGCCCTTCCGCGCGGCAATCGTCATCGCCGGCGTGACCGTGCTGGTGCTACTGCTTCCGCGCTGACGCCTCGGCGGCCGAGCTCAGGTCCCCGGCGGCCTCGAGGTCGTCGGTGTCGCGGAACACCAGGCACCCGTTGTCCAACGCCACCGCCCACCGGTGCGCCACGGCCCAGTCCCGACCCACGGAGGACGAGCCCACGAAGTCGGCGAAGTCCTCGACGATCGATCCCGTCTCGAGAGGCCACGACGCCGGATCCGAGTCGCGGTCGACGGAGTGCCGGGTGCGCACCCGCGCACCGATCTCGAACGTCGGCGGCGGACCGGTCGGCTCCTGCGGCGTCGCTGCTCCGGGGTTGTTCAAGGTCGATGTCATGGCAGCCTCCTGCTGGTTCCTCGGCGCGGTTTTCCCCGTTTCACACATTTCACACATAGAACACCGAGATTCTCGTGATCTGATGGTGGGATGGCCATCACTTTCACCACACGCGTCCCGGAAGGTCCGATACGAGGCGGTGTCGTCGTCGTCCAGGAGGCGTTCGGCGTGACCGACCACATCGCGGAGGTCTGCGGCCGCTTCGCCTCGGCGGGATGGATCGCCGTGGCCCCGCATCTCTTCCATCGGGCCGGTGATCCGGTGGTGTCGTACGACGACATGAGCACCGCGATGGACCTGATCGGCGCACTGAAGGCCGAGGAGATCGATCAGGACGTCGATGCCGCGTTCGACGAGTTGGCCGGGTACGGCTACGGACCGAGCGGGTGCGCCATCGTCGGGTTCTGCATGGGCGGCACGGTGGCTTTCGAGACGGCGGTGCGGCGTCCACTCGGCGCCGCGGCCACGTTCTACGGCGGCGGCATCCGAGAGGGTCGCTTCGGCTACCCGCCCCTGCTCGACGGCGCCACGGCACTGCGGACGCCGTGGCACGGGTTCTTCGGCGATCTCGACACCGGCATTCCGGTCGACGACGTCGATGCGCTGAACGCCGCCGTCACCGAGGCGCAGGTGGACACTCGCATCGCCCGCTATCCCGACGCGGAGCACGGCTTCCACTGCAACGATCGACCCGCCGTCTACAACGAACGGGCTGCGTACGACGCGTGGTCGCGCACCCTCGACTGGTTCGATCTGCACGTGGATCCGGCGGGGGAACAAGTAGCGGGGCCGCGCGGTTGAGCCGGGCAAGTAGTTGATTCTTCAACTTAATCCCAGGAGGCCGACATGCCCGCAGTGACCGTCGACAACGTTCTCGCGCTCCCCCGCATCTCCACGCCGCAGCCCGGCTCGGTGAACCGGCCGGTCCGCGCCGTCACCACCGCCCCCACCGGCTACGAGGGCGAGGGGTTCCCGGTCCGACGTGCCTTCGCGGGCGTCGACATGACGTCCCTCGACCCGTTCATCCACATGGACCAGATGGGCGAGGTGAACTACGCGCCCGGCGAGCCCAAGGGAACGCCGTGGCATCCCCACCGCGGCTTCGAGACCGTCACCTACATGATCGACGGGATCATGGACCACCAGGACTCGCACGGCGGTGGCGGTTCCATCACCGGCGGCGACACCCAGTGGATGACGGCCGGAGCAGGCATCCTGCACATCGAGGCCCCGCCGGAGCATCTCGTCGTCTCGGGCGGGCTGTTCCACGGCGTGCAGCTGTGGGTGAACCTCCCGCGCAGCAACAAGATGGCGGCGCCGCGGTACCAGGACATCACCGGCCGCGAGGTCGCTCTGCTCTCGAGCCCGGACGGCGGCGCGCTGGTGCGCGTCATCGCCGGCGAGATGGACGGCCACCAGGGTCCGGGATCGACCTACACGCCCATCACGCTGTCCCACGTCACCGTTGCCCCCGGTGCCTCGGTCACCCTGCCCTGGAACGCGCGCTACAACGCCATCGCCTACGTGCTGGGCGGATCCGGCACCGTCGGCACCGAGCGGCGGCCCGTACGCACCGGTCAGACCACGGTCTACGGCTCCGGCGACACGCTGACCTTCGCCGCCGCGGAGGGCACCGAGTCTATGGAGATGTTCGTCCTCGGAGGCGAGCCGATCCGCGAGCCCGTCGCGATGGCCGGGCCGTTCGTCATGAACACCAAGGCCGAGGTGCTCCAGGCGTTCGAGGACTTCCAGTCCGGGCGGTTCGGTCAGCCCTGACCGTGCGTCACAGTCCTGAACTCGGTCGGATCGGCGGGATCCCGTCGATCCGCACGAGTTGTGGACGCTCACGCACGCCCGATCACGATGGTGGCGTCCCGATCCTCGTCGTGCACCACCGTCGGCTCCAGACCGGCGGCAGCGAAGATCTGCCGCACCGTGTCGGCCTGTGCCGCGGACGCCTCCACGATCAGTGATCCGCCGGGCGCCAGCCAATCGCGTGCCTGCGCGGCCACGCGGCGCTGGACGTCCAGTCCGTCCGGTCCACCGTCGAGCGTGACGCGGGGTTCGTGATCCCGCGCCTCGGGCGGCATGGTCTCGATCGCCGACGAGGGAACGTACGGCGTGTTGGCGGTGAGGACGGCGATCCCGTGGCGCAGGTGCGTCGGTACTGCGGCGAACGTGTCGCTCTCGAAGACCGTGCAGCACGGCAGGTTTCGGCGAGCGCACGCCACCGCCACCGGGTCGATGTCGGAGGCGTACACCGTGGACCCCGGCGCCGAGCGCATCACCGCGGCGGCCACGGCACCCGAGCCGCAGCACAGATCGAGCAGCACGCCGCTGCCGAGTCGGTCGAGCGCCGCGTCCACCATGGCCTCGGTCCGTCGGCGCGGCACGAAGACGCCGGGCTCGACGAGCACGCGGCCACCGTGGAACTGCGCCCACCCCACGATGTACTCGAGCGGCTCACCGGCGACACGGCGCGCGATCCAGTCGGCCAGCGTGCTCTCGTCCGGAGCCTCCCCGATCAGCAGCGCTGCCTCGTCCTCGGCGAACACGCAGCCGGCCGCCCGCAGCACGGCGACCGTACGCGAGGTCACTCCGCGACGAGCCGCTCGATGGCGTGCAGGGGGATCGAGAGCCAGGTCGGGCGGTTGCGCGCCTCGTACACGGCCTCGTACACGGCCTTGTCCAGCTCGTACGCTCGCAGCAGCGCCCACGAGATGCGCGGGTCGTGTCCCGCCACCTCGGTGTAGCCGTCGCAGAACGCGGACACGTTGCGCTCCACCCACTCCCGCGCCACGGGCTCGAGTCGCGCCCGTTCCTGCGGATCGTCGATCTCGACGACGTGGCTCATGGCGGCGTAGTCGAAGGAGCGAATCATCCCCGCCACGTCGCGCAGCGTGCTGTCCGGAGTGCGCCGCTCCTCGAACGACTTCGACGGTTCGCCCTCGAAGTCGATGAGGACCCACCGCTCCGGCGTGCGGAGCACCTGCCCCAGGTGCAGGTCACCGTGGATGCGCTGGGTGTCGATGCCGCCCGTGCCCGCGGCCTGGTCGATCAGGGCCCGGATGCGCGGCAGGTACTGCTCCAGGTCGGCGATCACCGGCAGTGCCGTCTCCACGCGAGCGGAGATGTCGGCCGCCGTACCGGCCGCCGGCGCCAGGGACGTGCCCAGCACCGACGCGAGATCGGCGTGTACGGAGGCGACGGCGCGGCCCAGCTCGCGCGCCTCGCTCGTGAAGTCGGACGTCGTCACGTCACCGCTGGCCAGGACGTCTCGCACGCTCGCCTGCGCGGTGGTCCACCCCTCGGTGGATCCCGCCACGAAGTCCTGCGCCATGGCGAGGGTCGTCTCGGTGTGGTCGATGTCCGCTTCCATCCATCCGCGCAGCGGCGCGACGTTCTCGCACCCCGCCTGACCCAACGCCCGGTGCAGCTCCACGTCGGGATTGATCCCGATCGTGACGCGCCGGAAGATCTTCAGCAGATGACGGTCGCCCAGGATGACCGACGTGTTCGACTGTTCCGCGCCCAGCACCTTTCCGCGCAGGCCGGTCTGCAGGTCGCTGCCCGGCATCGCCAGGAAGCGCACCTCGCCGGTCCCGCCGGTGGCCAGGAGGTCGGAGTACACCGAGATGGCGTCGGGATCGCGGAGGGCGTCGAACACCACCGCGCCGCCGTCCCGGGTGATCACCCACGGGTCGAGGTCCTCGTCCACCGAGGTCCGGACACCGAGAGGCACCTGGAAGATCTGGGGCTCGGCGCCCTCGAGGTCCACCCGCACGAGCACGTGCTCGACCACCAGCTCGGACGTGGTGGCCAGCGTCTCCCGCGTGAGCAGATGCACTCCGGTGACGGTGTGACCCTTGGCGGAGAACCACCGCTGTTCCGGCAGCCAGGCGGCGAGTGCGCCGAGGAGGGCGCCCTCGTCGAGGGGTGGCGGCGCGACGGGCTCGTCGATGCTGTGCTGTTCCGTGGACATGAGCCTCGGTTACCCCGAATTCTCTCGTCGACAACGTGACCCTGCGACGACCAGCGTAATGCCCCGTCGCCCCCGCGCATCTCGTCCGGCCTGTCAGGATGGAGGCATGACCTCGGACGCATCACTCGCACGGCCCTCGGGCCTGGACCTGAAGTTCGTCGACGCCGCCACTCGGGCGCAGGACGATCTCTTCGAGCACGTCAACGGCCGCTGGCTGGCCGAGTACGACATCCCGGCCGACCGCGCCGTCGACGGCGCTTTCCGGACGCTGTACGACCGGGCCGAGGAGCACGTCCGCGACATCATCCAGGTCGCGGCGGACTCCAGCCCGGCGCCCGGCTCGGACGCCGCGAAGATCGGTGACCTCTACAGCAGCTTCCTGGACGCCGACGCCATCGAGTCGGCCGGCACCGCGCCGATCGCCGACGAGCTCGCGGCGGTGGCCGACGCCACCGACACCGAGTCGCTCGCCCGCGCACTCGGCACTCTGCAGCGCACCGGTGTCGGCGGCGCGATCGCGCACTACGTCGACACGGATTCGAAGAAGTCGGACCGCTACCTCGTCCACTTCTCGCAGTCCGGCCTCGGCCTCCCCGACGAGTCGTACTACCGCGAGGACGAGCACGCACAGGTTCGCGAGCAGTACGCCGAGCACATCGGCGCCATGTTCACCCTCGCGGGCGTGACCCGGTCCGCAGCGAGCGTCCTCGATCTCGAGACCGCCCTGGCGGCGGGCCACTGGGACGTGGTGAAGCGCCGCGACGCCGATCTCTCCTACAACCTGACGACGCTCGAGTCGCTACGAGCGGACGCTCCCGGCTTCGAGTGGGACGCCTGGATCGAGGGCCTCGGCGCGGACGCGGACCGGCACTTCGCCGAGATCGTCGTCCGCCAGCCCGATTTCCTCACCACGTTCGCGGAGCTGTGGTCGACGCGGAGCCTCGACGACTGGAAGGCCTGGGCCACCTGGCGCATCCTCCACTCCCGCGCGCCGTACCTGACGTCCGCGATCGTCGACGAGAACTTCGCCTTCTACGGCCGCACGCTGACGGGAACCGAGACCAACCGCGAGCGCTGGAAGCGCGGCGTCTCCCTCGTGCAGGACCTGATGGGCGAGGCGGTGGGAAAGCTGTACGTGCAGAAGCACTTCCCGGCCGACTCGCGGACGCGCATGCAGGAATTGGTGGCCAACCTCGTCGAGGCGTACCGGCGCAACATCTCCGACCTCGAGTGGATGAGCCCGGAGACGCGGACGGCCGCGCTGGCGAAGCTCGACAAGTTCACCCCGAAGATCGGCTACCCGGACACCTGGCGGGACTACTCGTCGCTGCTGATCGATCCGTCGGACGTGGTGGGCAACTACCGCCGCGGCTACGAGGCCGAGTACCAACGCGATCTGGACAAGCTCGGTGGTCCGGTGGACCGCGGCGAGTGGTTCATGACGCCGCAGACCGTCAACGCCTACTACAACCCGGGCATGAACGAGATCGTGTTCCCCGCCGCGATCCTGCAGCCCCCGTTCTTCGACCCGAACGCCGACGACGCCGCGAACTACGGCGGCATCGGTGCGGTCATCGGACACGAGATCGGCCACGGATTCGACGACCAGGGAGCCAAGTACGACGGTGACGGCAACCTCGTCGACTGGTGGACCGACAGTGATCGCAGCGAGTTCGGCAAGCGCACCACTGCGCTGATCGAGCAGTACGACTCGTTCGAGCCGAAAGCCCTTCCCGGACATCACGTCAACGGCAAGTTCACGATCGGCGAGAACATCGGCGACCTCGGTGGTCTGTCGATCGCCGTCGAGGCGTACAAGATCTCGTTGAACGGCTCCGAGGCCCCGGAGATCGACGGACTGACCGGGCTCCAGCGTGTCTTCTTCGGCTGGGCGCAGGTGTGGCGCACCAAGGCGCGGGACGCGGAGGCGCTGCGCCGCCTGTCCATCGATCCCCACTCGCCGCCCGAGTTCCGGTGCAACGGCGTGGTTCGCAACCTCGACAGCTTCCACGAGGCCTTCGAGGTGACGGAGCAGGACGCGCTCTACCTGGATCCGGAACAGCGCGTGCGCATCTGGTGATCTAGCGCAGGCGCAGGCCGGACTCGGGATCGAAGAAGTACACCTCACCCGCGTCCGGCCTGACGCGCAGGCGCTCGCCCGCGCCGACCACGACACGACGATCCACCCGCACCACCACGCGGCCACCGCGGGCCGTCCAGCCGGCGTCGGCCGGTCCGACCGAGTAGGCGAACGACTCGGCGCCCAGCTCCTCGACCAGCTCGGTGGTCAGCTCGACCGCCTCGGTGTCGGACTCGCCCACCAGTTCCCACGACTCGGGGCGGACGCCGACGACGATCCTCCCCTGGTGTGCGGCGGGCACCGGGACACGCGCGCCACCCAGGACGGCATGCCCGTCCACCACGTCCGTCTCGAGCAGATTCATCGCGGGCGAGCCGATGAACGACGCGACGAAGTCGTTGACCGGATTCGCGTACAGCTCGCGCGGACTCGCGACCTGCTGCAGGAGTCCGCTCTTCAGGACCGCGACCCGGTCCCCCATCGTCATGGCCTCGACCTGATCGTGGGTCACGTACACCGTCGTCGTGCCGAGCCGACGCTGCAACGACGCGATCTGCGACCTCGTGCTCACCCGGAGCTTCGCGTCCAGGTTGGAGAGCGGCTCGTCCATGCAGAACACCTCGGGGCGACGCACGATCGCGCGTCCCATCGCCACGCGCTGACGCTGGCCGCCGGACAGCTTGCCCGGACGCCGGCCGAGGAGGGGCTCGAGCTCTAGCATCCGAGCCGCCTCCTCGACACGGACGGCCGTGTCCGCCTTCGACATCCCCGCGTTACGCAGCGCGAAGCCCATGTTCTCCGCCACCGTCATGTTCGGATACAGCGCGTAGTTCTGGAACACCATCGCGACGTCGCGTTCCTTGGGTGCGTACCCGCTGACGTCCTTGCCGCCGATCTCGATGCGCCCGCTCTCTATCGCCTCGAGCCCGGCGAGCATGCGCAGGCTCGTCGACTTGCCGCATCCCGACGGTCCGACGAGCACGAGGAACTCGCCGTCCGCGATGTCCAGACTGAGCGCGTCCACCGAGGGAGTCGGGGCTCCCGCGTAGCGGTGGGTCGTCTCCACGAAATGTACCGAGGCCATGACAGAGGTGATCCGCTTCTACTTGGGCAGCTTGGGAGTGATCTGGCGATCGATGATCTGCTGCAACTGATCCTGCACACCCGAGAACGTCGACGCCACGTCGGCGTTCTGCAGGGCGATCTGCTCGAGTCCCGCACCGATGATCTGGTCGCCGCCGGGCACGAACACGCGGGCGTAGTCCTGCGACCGCGTCCGCGCGAGCTGGTCCACCGCGGTCCGCGAGCGCGGGTTCTGCTCGAGGAACGCGACCTCGGAGGCGTCGGTGGCGGACGACTTGCGCACCGGCATGTAGCCGACGTTCTGCGAGAAGTACGCCGTGTTCTCGGTGTTGGTCACGAACTCGATGAACTTGAGCGCGTTGATCTTCCGCTCGTCCGGAATGTTGGCCGGGATGGCCAGTCCGGCGCCACCCGTCGGGCACCCGGGAGTGCCCGCCTCGGCGGGGAGGAACGCCGTGCCGAAGTCGAACTTCGCGTTCTTCGTGATGCCCGACAGGTCGCCGGTCGACGCGATGGTCGAGCCGAGCAGGCCCGCGGAGAAGTCGTTGGCGATGTCGTTGGACACGGCCGCGTACTTCTTCGTGTGGATCATGTCCTTGAGGAAGTTGCCGGCCTCGATGGTGCGCTCGTCGGTGAACTTCAGATCGAACTCGTCGGAGTAGCTGCCGCCGAACGTCCAGATCGGTCCCTCGAAGGTCCACCCCAGGTAGTCCTCCGCGTTGCCCCAGCCGTGCGCGAGCTTGCCGGATCCGATGGCGCGCTGGATCTCCGGGCCCCACTGATCGAACTCCTGCCACGTGGCCGGCCCGCGATCCGGGAGTCCGGCAGCAGTCCACACCTCGCGGTTGTAGTAGAACAGCGGGGTCGAGCGGGCGTAGGGCAGCGCCCACGTCTTGTCGTTCCAGTTGTAGTCGGCGACGAGCGAGTCGACGTAGTCGCTCGTGTTCACGCCCGCCTGCGAGAACAGGTCGTCCAGCGGCGAGATCGCGCCGAGCAGCGCGAAGTTGAACCACCACACGTCCGAGAGCAGCACGACGTCGGGCAGCGACCCGCCCGACAGCGCGGCGTTGAACTTCTGCGCGATCTCCTCGTAGTTCTTGCCGCCGTCGACCATCTGCACCGTCAGATCGGGATTGGCGGTCTGGAAGCGCGAGATGAGCTCGTTCTCGATGTCCTTCGAGCTGCCCGGGTGGGACGACCAGAACGTGATCGTACTGGCATCGCCGCCGCCGGACGACGACGAGGTGCTCGTCGAACTCGTTCCGGCACAGGCGGTGAGGGCGGCACCGGCGGCGACGGCACCGGAGAGGCCGAGGAATCCGCGGCGAGTGAACGGTTGCATGATGTGCTCCTTGTGCAAGAACTCGGTGGATGGGGGAGAGGGGTCAGCCCTTGACGGCGCCGGAGGTGAGTCCCTTGATCATGTGGCGTTGCAGCGCGAGGAAGACGACGAGGATGGGCAGCATGGTGAGCACCGTGCCGGCCATGACGGGCCCCCAGTTGGTGACGCCGTCGTTGTTCTGCAACTGGGTCAGGCCCACCGGCAGCGGCGCGACGGACGAGTCGTCCGACATCAGGAACGGCCAGAGGTACTCGTTCCACTCGTTCACCACGGTGATGGTGGCGAACGCGACCATGGTCGGGCCCGACAACGGCAGGACCACCCGGAACAACAGGCGGACCGGGCCGGCGGCGTCCATGCGGGCGGCCTCGATGATCTCCTGCGGTATCGACAGGAAGTGGTTGCGCATGAGGAACGTTCCGAACGCCACGCCCGCCAGCGGCACGATGATGCCCTGGAAGGTGTTGCGCCACCCCAGCTGTGCCACCAGCGCGTAGTTGGAGATCACCGTGATCTGGTTCGGCACCATCAGTGCCGCGATGATCACGAGGAAGACGATCGTCTTGCCGGGAAAGCGCAGGAAGACGAGGCCGTAGGCGCTGAGCACGCCGAGCGCGAACTTCACGACGGCCAGGATGCTGGTGATGATCAGGGAGTTCTTCAGGAACGTCCAGAACGGAACGGTGGTCGTCGCCTCGTCGTAGTTCTCCGGGCGGAACACCGCGGGCCACCAGACCGACGGCTGCACGTAGATGTCACCGCGCTCCTTGAACGAGGTGACGACGATCCAGAAGAGCGGCAACCCGATGATGACGATGACCACGACCATCGCGGCGTAGCCGAAGAGGGTGGAGAGTCGGCGACGCCGGGCGGCGTCCCGCGCCGGGCGGGCATCGTCGGTGGTAGCGGCCGGCGCCCTGTCGATCACGCTCATCGCGCGTCACCTCGATCCATGACTCGCACCTGCAGGACGGTGATGACGAGCAGCACCAGGAACATGATCGTGGCGACGGTCGCGCCGTAGCCCGCCCGGAAGTTGCGGAAGGACTCCTCGTACACCTGATAGACCATCGTGGTGGTGCCGGTGCCCAGGGGACCGCCCCGTGTCATCACGTTGATGATGTCGAAGACCTGCAACGAGTTGAGCATGACGGTGATGGACAGAAAAAACGTGGTGGGACGCAGCTGGGGCAGTGTCACCTTGCGGAACGTCGTCCACCGACTCGCGCCGTCGATCTGCGCGGCTTCGGTCAGATCCTGCCGAAGACCCTGCAGCGCTGCGAGATAGATGACGAAGGCGTAGCCCAGGTTCTTCCACAGGTACGTCACCGTGATCATGAACAGCGCCCACCCGGGGCTCTGGTAGAAGTCCGGCACTCCCTCGAAGCCGAACCGCCGCATGATGTCCTGGATCAGGCCGAAGTTCGGATCGAACACGAACTGGAACGCCACACCGATGGCGGCGCCGGAGATGACGAACGGCGCGAAGACGGCCGAGCGGACGATGTTGCGCCCGCGCAGCTTGCGATCGAGGAGCATCGCCAGGACGAGTCCGAGGAGCATGCTGCCCGCCACCGCCGCGATGGTGAAGATGACCGTGTTCGACACGATCTGCCACGTGTCGCTGCGTCCCCACCATTCGCGGTAGTTCGAGAGACCGATGAAGGTCGACGTCGGCGACGAGATGTTCCAGTCGAA
Source organism: Rhodococcus sp. PvP016 (assembly GCF_017832185.1). Lineage (NCBI taxonomy): Bacteria > Bacillati > Actinomycetota > Actinomycetes > Mycobacteriales > Nocardiaceae > Rhodococcus > Rhodococcus sp. PvP016. The sequence continues at coordinate 614,527 of NZ_JAFIBH010000001.1, forward strand.
GAACGAGAGCCTGATGTTGTCCAGCAGCGGCCGGTAGGTGAACACGCCCAGCAGGACCAGGTTCGGCCCGACCAGCACCAGGAACAGCGCGTAGTCGCGCCACGGTCGACGGAGGAAAGATCGTTGTGCGGGTGGCAGTTCCGGCAAGGTGCGCTGGACCACCGGCCGCGATCGCGGCGGGCTTGCTCTCACCGATGGGACATTAGCCTAGGTAAAGCGAACGAATGGTGAACATGGACCGATCAGTATCGGTCCGAGATGTGATCGTTCAGAGTTGCCAGTCGCCGAGTCCGTCGCGACCGTTCAGAATGCCGCCGTCGGTGTTCTGCACCACCACGGGATCACCCTTCTGAGCCGTCTCGAAGAACCATTTCGCGTCCTCGGTACTGACGTTGAGGCAGCCGTGGCTGACGTTCTCGACACCCTGGCTGTCCACCGACCACGGCGCGGCGTGGACGAAGATGCCGCTGTTCGACATCCGGGTGGCGTACTCCACGTAGGTCCGGTAGCCCTCGGGCGCATCGACCGGCACGCCGTAGGTGGACGAGTCCATGTACATGTCGCGGAAGCGCTCGCCGACGATGTAGGTGCCGTTGGGCGTCTCGTGGCCGACCTTGCCCATCGAGGTGGGCATGGTGCGCACCACCTCGCCGTTGCGCGTCACCGTGATGGTCTTGGTGTCGTCGTCGGCCGTCGTGACGATCGCATCGCCGACGGTGAAGGTGGACGACGCGTCTCCCGCGGTCACCGTCACGGTCGTGTTCGCCGGCCAGAAGACGTCGGGTCGCCAGCGGACCTGACTGTCGGAGAACCAGAAGAAGCGGCCGGCGACGTCACCGGCGGAGGTGGTCACGTCGATCGCTCGCTCGGCGACCGCGCGGTCGTCGATCGGGGCGGCGAACCGGACGATGATCGGCTGCGCGACACCGACGACCTCGCCCGCGGACGGGTTCAGCGCGGGAGCGGAGAAGTTCGCGGGACCACGCGGCGCCTCGACGGGTGCGGGCGGGGCGACCGGCGGTGTCGGCACACCGGGCGCGGGGGCGGTGATGCCGGGGATCGGCGGGAGTGAGATGTCCGGGCCACCGGGCCACAGCGGTGCCGCGGAGGCGGGCACGGCCACTCCGACGGTGACGGCGGCCGCGGCGAGGACGCCTGCAGCCGAACGAGCGAGGAAACGAGCCGAACGTCGAGCACCCATGCTTGTGAACCATCCCTAGCGAAGTTGCCTTACCTGATCGCACCGCAATTAACACATACGGGTGGTCGCGATCGCCAGTCGGGTAATGTGGTGAGACACCCGCGAGGGCGCTGAGTGCGCCGCGCCGGGATGACGTATGACTCCTGTCAAACCACGGCGGCAGTCGAGGGTCGAGCACGTTCCTCGCGAACGTGCCGACATGACGGAAGGGCACACGCCGTGGTGATCGACGACCGAACCAACACAGCCGGAAGCAGGCCGGCCCGTCCCGTGCTGTTCTCCGGCGACCGGGACGGGGGCGGACTCAGCGATCTGCTCGGTCCCGAGAGCCTCCGCACGTCCTTCCAGCGCATCATCGATCTGCAGACCGACGCCATCGTCGGGTACGAGGCGGTCGTTCGGGGTCCCGCCGACTCGTCGTTCGCCGACCCCGTGTCGCTCGCGTCCGCCGCTAAGTCGATGGGCATGACACCCGACCTCGACGCCGCACGGTGGAACGGAGCGCTCGGCGAGGCCGCGCGTGCCGATCTCCCTCGTGAACTGCCCCTGTTCATCGCGGTCGATCCCGATTCCCTCACGGAACTGCCCGACCTTCGGGACCACGACATGGGCGGCGCGGTGCTGCAGTTCGACGAGACCGCGCTGATTCGACGACCGGCGCACCTGATGCAGGTGGTCGCCGAGGTCCGGCGACTCGGCTGGGCCATCGCCGTCGACCACGTGGGAGTACGGCCCGAGTCCCTCGCTCTGCTCCCGCTGCTCGAGCCGGACGTGATCAAGCTGGACCGGACCCTCCTGGCCACGCGCCCCAACCGCTTCACGGCCCGCGTGGTCAACGCTGTCGCGGCCCAGGTGGAGCGCACCGGCGCCGTGGTCATGGCCGAGGGCATCGACACCCCGCGAGCAGCACTCACGGCGCAGGCCATGGGAGCGCGCGTCGGCGAGGGCTCTCTCTACGGATCGACCACCGATCTCTCCGTCGACAGTCCCGTGGGCTCACCCCTGGAGTTCGAGATCGCGCGCGATCGCGGCTTCACCCCGATGTCGACGCCGTACAACCTGGCCGCCGGCGGTCGCGACGTGCGTCGCGCGAGCAAGCGTCTGCTCATCGAGATCAGCAAGAACCTCGAGGCGATGGCGACCGACAGCCAGCAGACCGCGCTGATGCTCGGAGCGTTCCAGCACGTCAAGCACTTCACGCCCATCACCGGACGACGGTGGGAACTGATGGCCATGAACGCGACGCTGGTCGGCGCGCTCGCGGAGAACATCGGCACCGAGCCCGCCCCGAAGATCCGCGGCGCGAACCTCGCCGCATCGGACGCGTTGCGCGAGGAATGGGACGTCGTGGTGCTGACGCCCCACTTCTCCGCGGTGCTCGCGGCCCGCGACCTCGGTGACACCGGCCCCGACATGGAACGTCGGTACGACTACGTGCTGTCGCACGACACGACGCTGACCATCGAGTGCGCGCGGTCCCTCATCGCCCGGCTGCCTCCCGAACGAAGCGGTTCCTGGTAGAGAGCGCCTGCTCAGACCTCGTCGGGGACGATGACGGAGTGGACGAACCGCATCTTCTCCAGCACCTTCGCTGGCAGGACGAAGGGGTAGAGGTCCTGGTGTCCCATGGACCTGTTCAGCTGGTTGAGTGACCACGTGAGTGGGAGCCACCAGTCGATGATCCGGCTGAAGCCGACGTCGCCGGCCAGGGGCGCGTCGAAGGTGGATCCGGCGGGCGCGAAGGCGTAGGCCGCGGCGGTGTCCAGGGTGTCTCGGATGTGCAGGTAGTGGGCGAACGTCTCCGCCCAGTCCTCGGCCGGATGCATCGTCGCGTAGGACGACACGTAGTTCTTCTTCCAGCCGTCCGGTGCACCCTCGCTGTAGTGCCGATCCAGTGCCGCCTGGTAGTCGTCGTCCGGGTTGCCGAAGAGCTCTTCGAACCGCTCGCGATGATCACCGCTGCCGATCAGCACCATCTGATAGAAGTGGCCGATCTCGTGCCGGAAGTGGCCGACGAGCGTGCGATAGGGCTCGTCCATGGACACCCGGAGCTGCTCGCGGTGCACGTCGTCGCTCTCGGCGAGGTCCAGCGTGATCAGCCCGTTGGCATGGCCGGTGATGACGTTGCGGTTGGCGCTCGAGAGCAGGTCGAACGCCAGACCGCCCTCGGGGTTCTCGTCCCGCCCGATGATCGGCAGGTGCAACTCGTCCAGCTCGAGCACCACCCGGCGCTTCGCCGTCTCCGCGGACGCGAACTCGGCGATGGCCTCCTGGTCGGAGTCGGCGGGCCGCGTGCGGGTGAGGGCGCAGGACAGGCACAGCGTGTCACCGTCCGTCGCGTCCACCAACCAGTTGCACTGCGCCAACTTGATGTTGGCGCAGCGTCGCCAAGTGGTGCCGTCCACGACCACGGACAGATCGTCGTCGAGCACCTGCATGCTGCGACTCGGCAGGTGGAATCCCAGCCTGCTGTCACAGCTCAGACAGATGGAGTTCTCGAACGACAGCTGTTGACCGCACTTGCGGCAGAAGAAGACTCGCATGACTCGTGGAACACCCTTCTCGACAACGCTACGACGCTCAGCCTACGCAGATGCGGAGTCGCGCCGGACCACACCGAGACCCTGCCCCCGAGCCGGTGTGACCTGCGACGCCGGGGGGTTTGAACGAGGGGCCGACGGTGAATCCACGGTGCATGACTGACACGACGCAGAAGACGGCCTCGTACACCGTTCCCGGCATGGACGTCGCCGACGGCGCCCATGTGGCGGAGGTTCTCCAGGACCGCCTCAACGCCCTGAACGACCTGCATCTGACGCTCAAGCACGTGCACTGGAACGTCGTCGGACCCAACTTCATCTCCGTTCACGAGATGCTGGATCCCCAGGTCGAGGCCGTGCGCGGCTTCGCCGACGACGTCGCGGAGCGCATCGCGACGCTGGGCTCGTCCGCACTCGGCACCCCCGGCACCATCGTCTCCCAGCGCAAGTGGGACGACTACAGCATCGGCCGAGCGCCGGCCATCGAGCACCTCGGCGCCCTCGACCTCGTCTACACCGGCGTGATCTCGGATTACCGCGCGGCGATCGAGGAGGTCGGCAAGGTCGACCCCGTCACCGAGGACCTGCTCATCGGGCACAGCGGCCAGCTCGAGCTGTTCCACTGGTTCGTGCGTGCGCACCTCGAGAACGCGGGCGGCCAGCTCTCGACGGCCGGCGCCGGTTCCGAGAAGGAAGCGGCACGCGACGCGAGCTGACACTCCGTCTCCACCGCACAGCTCACAGCGCCGCACCCCGCGAGGGGTGCGGCGCTGCGTGTAGTTTCGGGCGGTGACGGAGTCGATCACCGCGCATCGAACGCGGTTCAGAGGCCTGGTCGACAAGATCGCGGATGCGCGTCGGGGAGACAGCAGCGAGACCGTCGCTGCGGCGTTCCTCCTCGTCGCCACCGTGGTCGCGCTGATCTGGGCCAACTCGCCGTGGGGTGAGACCTATCAGTCGTTCTGGCACACCCCGCTGTCGATCACGCTGGGTGATCAGGGCATCGAACTCGACCTGCAGCACTGGGTCAACGACGGCCTGATGGCTCTGTTCTTCTTCGTCGTCGGGCTCGAGGTGAAGCGGGAGTTCGCCATGGGCGAGCTTCGCGACCGTTCTCGCGCCGCCGTACCCATCGTGGCGGCGATCGCCGGGCTCGCACTGCCCGCGGCATTGTTCCTTCTCCTCAATCCCACCGGGCCCGAGGCCGCGGCATGGGGAGTCGTGATCTCGACCGACACCGCGTTCGTGGTCGGGCTGCTGGCGGTCGTCGGACCAGCCAGAGCCGTGCGTCTGCGGATCTTCCTGCTGACCCTCGCCGTCGCCGACGACGTCGGTGCCCTCGCCATCATCGCTGTGTTCTACACCGACGAACTACGGATCGGGCCGCTGCTCGTGTCAGTGGCGGGCCTCGCTCTGATCGCGTCGCTGCGCGGCCTGCGGGTGTGGCGCGGCGCCGGCTACGGACTCGTCTCGGTGGTCACCTGGGTCGCCATGTACGAGTCCGGCGTCCACCCCACTCTCGCGGGCGTCATGATCGCGCTGATCCTGCCCGTCTACCCGCCGCGGCGGCGCGAGGTGGAACATGCCGCCGCGTTGACTCGCGCGTTCCGGCAGTCCCCCAATCCGGAGTACGCCCGCGCCGCGCGACTCGGACTCGAGCGCGCAGTCTCGGTGAACGAGCGGCTGATGCGGCTCCACCAGCCGTACACGGCCTTCATCATCGTGCCGATCTTCGCCCTCGCGAACGCGGGTGTGGTCCTGAGCTCGGAGACGCTGCGCGCCGCCGCCACATCCTCGCTGACCTGGGGCATCGTCGTCGGCCTGGTGCTCGGCAAGTTCGTCGGCATCACGACGGCGAGCGCGGTGTTCGCGAAGCTCCGTCCGGGATCCATGACGCCGGGGCTCACCTTCCCGCAGATCGCGGGCGGCGCCGCGCTCTCCGGCGTGGGATTCACCATCTCGCTGTTCATCGTCGATCTCGCACTGGACGACCCGGCGCTCGCGGACCAGGCCCGCGTCGGCGTGCTCAGTGCCTCCGTGATCGCCGCGCTGCTCGGCTGGCTGGTGTTCTCGCTCGGTAACCGATTCGCGCCGCCGCCCGCGGAACCGTCACTGGACCTCCTCCGCCGCGTGAGCCCGAAGCGGGACCACATCCGCGGGCCGGTGGGCGCGCCGCTCACCATCGTCGAGTACGGCGATTTCGAGTGCCCGTTCTGCAGCAAGGCGACCGGAAGCACGCGCGAGGTGCGGGAACACTTCGGCGACCAGGTGCGCTACATCTTCCGCCACTACCCTCTCGACGACTACCACCCGCATGCCCGGTACGCGTCCGAGGCGTCGGAAGCCGCTGCGGCACAGGGCAAGTTCTGGGAGATGCACGACATGCTGTTCCTGCACAGCGACGCCCTCGAGCGCGACGACATCGACCGCTACGCCGCGGACCTCGGACTCGACATGGATCGCTTCGAGGACGATCTCCGCACCGGCGACTTCGTCACCCGCGTCGAGGACGACGAACTCGACGCGCTCACCAGCGAGCTACCGGGGACACCGACGTTCTACCTCGGCGTCGAGGGCCGGGTTCCGCAGCGCCACAGCGGCCCGCACGACGCCGCGACCATCATCCGCGAGCTCGAGGCCATGCGCGCAGCAGCCCGCCGGCCGGTCGCCGACTGACGTCGACTACTCCTGCGCCCGATTGCCGTCCTCGTCCCAGTGAGCGGCCACCTTCTTCGACGGCTGGACGCGGGGCGGCTCGCCGGGCATCTTGGGGTAGTCCGGAGGGAAGTTGAGTTCGCCGCCGGGCAGCGTCTCCCACAGATCGAGCAGCGGAGCCAACGAGTACGCCTCGTCGTCCATCGATGCCCAGGGATCGCCGTCCTGCAGGTAGTCGGGGACGGTGACCAGGGAGTACTCGTGGGGGTCGCTGGTCTCGGCGAGCCGCTCCCAGGTCATCGGCGTCGACACCGGGGCGCCGGGACGCGCCCGCAGACTCCACGCACTCGCAATGGTGCGGTCCCTGTTGTTCTGGTTGTAGTCGATGAAGAGGCGCGCACCGCGCTCCTCCTTCCACCAGGCCGTCGTCACGCCGTCGTCGCGGCGTTCGAGTTCACGGCCCAGGCCGATCGCGGCGTGACGCACGTCCTCGAACGTCCACTCCGGCCGGATCCGCACGTACACGTGGATGCCGCGGTTGCCACTGGTCTTCGGGTAGCCACGAAGACCGAGCTCCTCCAACAGTTCTCGCGTCACCAGAGCGACACGGCGGGCATCGGTGAACGAGGTGCCCGGTTGGGGGTCGATGTCGATGCGCAGCTCGTCGGGCCGGTCGACCTCGGGCCGACGGACCGGCCACGGGTGGAAGGTCAGGGTGCCCATCTGGGCGGCCCACACCAGCGACGCCGGTTCCGTGGGACACAGTTCCTCCGCGCGCCTCCGGCTCGGGAACGTGATCTCGACGGTCTCGACGAAATCGGGTGCACCCCTCGGCAATCGCTTCTGATAGAAGCCGTCGCCACCCTTGTCCTGCGGACCGGTGGCCAGGCGCATCCCGTCGCGATACCCGTCGGGCCAGCGCTCCATCGCGGTGGGACGGTCCCCCAGGGCGCGCATCAGCGGCTCGCCCACCGCCGAGAAGTACTCGCACACCTGCAGTTTGGTGATGTCCGGCGTGCGGTCCGTGGCCTCGTAGATGATGCGGTCCGGACTCGAGACCTTCACCTCACGCTTGCCGACCTGCAGCATCACGGGCGTCGACTTCGCGGCCACGGTCAGGACCTCTCGAGGATGTCGGAGACGTCGTAGTCCGAGGGCACGTCGAGCTGGTCGTACGTGCAGCTCAGCGGGTCTCGGTCCGGGCGCCAGCGGACGAAGCGCGCGGCATGGCGCAGCCTCGACTTCTCCATCTGGTCGTAGGCCACCTCGAGAACCCGCTCGGGACGCACCGGGATCCACGTACGGTCCATGCCGGAGCGCCAGCGGGTCTGCTCGCCGTCGGAGACGATGTCGTCACCGAGCCGCAACGGTTCCAGTTCCTCGAGGTAGGACAACCGCTTCGCGTCCGTGAACGCGGACGCGCCGCCGATCATCTGGAGCTGGTCGCCGTTGTAGAGACCCAGCAGCATCGACCCGATACCGTTGCCGCTCTTGTGAATGCGGTACCCGATGAGGACGCAGTCGGCCGTGCGGGCGTGCTTGACCTTGATCATCTCGCGCTTGTTCGGCACGTACACGCCGTCGAGCCGCTTGGCCACGACCCCGTCCAGGCCGGCGCCCTCGAACCGGTCGAACCAGTCGGTGGCCAGAGCGGCGTCCGCGGTCACCCGCGTCACGTGGCAGCGCGGCTCGGTCCGGCCCGTGTCGAGGATCGTCTCCAGGCGGGCGCGCCTCTCGGCGAAGGGAAGACCGGTCAGGTCCTCGTCACCGAGAGCCAGGAGATCGAAACCGATGAACTGCGCGGGAGTCTTCTCGGCCAGCATGCGCACGCGACTGTCGGCGGGGTGGATCCGCTCGGACAGCGAGTCCCAGTCGAGCCGCCACGATCCGTCGGTCTCGAGGGCGACCACGAGCTCGCCGTCGACGACGCATCGTTCGGGCAGTTCCTCGCGCACGGCGTCGACCATCTCCGGGAAGTACCGGGCCAGGTCCTTGCCGCCACGTGAGCCGAGCACCACCTCGTCTCCGTCGCGGAAGACGATCGTGCGGAAGCCGTCCCACTTGGGCTCGTAGGACCACGCCGGATCCCCCGAGTCGGGCTGGTCGGGGACCGTCTTGGAGGCCTTGGCGAGCATGGGCTGCAACGGAGGTGAAACGGGGAGGTCCACCGCTCAATACTTACACGTCGGACAAACGGCGCTACGGGCTTACAGTGTCGTCCATGACGATTTCTCGGCGACCGGGAACGCGGCGCGCTCCGGCCGTTCTCCTCGTGCTGACAGCGGTCGCCCTGCTGGCAGGGTGCTCGTCGACGGTCACCGGTACCCCCGTCGCTCAGCAGGGCTCCGTGCCCGCGTCCGAGGTGCCCGAGTTGCCGAACGATTCGATCCTCCCGCCGGTCCCCACCACTCCGTCCGGCACCGGTGGCGACGTCTCGATCGACGCACAGGCGGGTGACTGCGTGCGCCTCGGCGGCACGGTCGACGAGGCCACCATCGAGGAGGCCGCGTGCGGGTCTCCCGAATCGAACTACCGCGTGGTGTCGGCCGAGGTCTCCACCGACTTCTGCCCCGGAGACGTCGACCAGACGTATTACGAGACGCTCGCGGGTGTCGAGCAGGGCGCGCTGTGCCTCGACATCGACTTCGTGGTCGGCGGCTGCATGGATCTGGGCACTCCTGACCCGGAGCGCTCCGACTGTGATGCTCCGATGATCGACGGGGTCCGAGTCGTCGACGTCCTGCAGGGCACGACCGACGCGTCGGAATGCCCCTCGTCGAGCAGCTACGTCTACGACGAGCGCGCCTTCGTCGTCTGTCTCGACGAGCAGTGACCCCGCCCGCCGCGACGGTCCCCCTGTCGTCGGCGCGCGGCCGGTGGATCGTGCTGGCCACGGTGCTGGGATCGACACTGTCGCTGCTCGACGGAACCGTGGTCACCATCGCCCTCCCCGACATCGGGACCGAACTGGGCGCCGACGTCAGCGGGCTGCAGTGGACGGTCACCGGCTACACCCTCACGCTCGCCGCGTTCGTGCTGCTGGGCGGCTCGCTCGGCGACCGTGTCGGACGGCGGCGCATCTTCGTCCTGGGCACGATCTGGTTCGCGGTCGCGTCGGTCGCGTGCGGTCTCGCGCCGAACGTCGAGTTCCTCGTGGTCGCTCGTGTCGTGCAGGGCATCGGCGCCGCTCTCGTCACACCGGGCTCGCTGGCGATCCTGTCGGCGTCGATCGACCCGAAGGATCGGGGTGCGGCCATCGGCCTGTGGTCGGGCTTCGGTGGCATCGGGTCCGCGGTGGGCCCGCTGCTGGGCGGTTGGCTCGTGGAGATCGCCGGGTGGCGGTCCATCTTCCTGCTCAACGTGCCGCTCGCCGTAGCGGTCGTCGTCGTCGCGCTGCGTCACGTGCCGGAGTCACAGGACCCCGAGGCCTCCGGCCGACTCGACCTCCCCGGAGCGGCCGTCGTCGCCCTCGCTCTCGCAGCACTGACCTACGGCGCGATCGACGGACGGTGGCCGATCATCGCGATCGGCCTGGTCGGCATGGCCGTGTTCGTCGTCGTCGAGCGCCGGACGGCTCACCCTCTGGTGCCGCCCACGCTTTTCTCGTCCAGGGTCTTCGTCGCGGCGAACGTCGTGACCTTCGCGGCCTACGCGGCGCTCGGCGGAGTGTTCTTCCTGTTGCTGCTGCAACTGCAGGTGGCTCTGGGGTACTCGGCCCTCGCGGCCGGCACGGCGACACTGCCGATCACCGCGGCGCTCCTCCTGCTGTCGGCGCGCGCCGGCGCGCTGGCCGGCCGCATCGGACCTCGACTGCCCATGACGGTGGCACCACTGGTGGCCGCGGCCGGACTGGTGCTCATGATCCGCATCGGGCCGGGATCGACCTACCTCGGTGCGGTGCTGCCGGCCGTCGTCGTCTTCGGCGTGGGGCTCTCCCTGCTCGTGGCGCCACTCACCGCGGCCGTCATCGGCGCGGCACCGGCATCGCACGCGGGTACCGCGTCCGCCGTGAACAACGCGGTCGCGCGCACGGCTCAACTGCTCTCGGTCGCCGCGATCCCCGGCATCGTGGGCATCTCCGGGCAGTTGGATCCCGCACAGTTCTCGTCGGGATTCCGCGCCGCGATGCTCATCTGCGCGGCCATGCTGGCGCTCGCCGGGGCACTCGCCGCCGTCTCGATCCGCACACCTCGCCCGGCGGGCCGCGCGCCGATGCACTGCGACGTCTCCGGGCCGCCCGTCACGGACGGCCGCTGACGGTCACTCCGCCAGGCAGGCCACGCGTGGATCGACGCGCATCTTCGCGAGTGCGCTGCGGATACGCGACTTCATCGTCGACACCGGCACACCCATCCGATCGGCGGCCTCCGCGTACGTGAGACCTTCGAAGAACGCCATGAACAGGCATTCCCGCTGTCGGCCGCTCAGTTCCTGCATCGCGTCGAGCACCGGACGGCGGTCGAGAAAGCGGTCCGACGTGTCGTGGATCCCCACGGCGGCGTCGAGCATCGCGTACTTCGACTCGCGGTCGGTCCGCGACTGCTCAGACCGCACGCGGTCGATGGCTCGCCGGTGCGCCATGGTCACCAACCACGCCGCCGGCGACCCCTGTTCGGGCGAGAACGTGGGGGCCTTCTGCCACACCTCGAGGTAGACGTCCTGAACGCACTCCTCGGAGAATCCACGATCGCGGAGCACCCGGAGCACAGCTCCGTAGACGCGGGAGGACGTGGCGTCGTAGAACCGGGCGAACGCCTCTCGGTCGCCACGGCCGACGGCCTGGAGCAGAGCCGACAGTTCCGCCGTCGAACGCGTCGCGGGTCGAGGTGCGGGAGACACCGCCGAATCATCCGTAAGCGGCTGTACAACAAGTGTATTCACGGTCTTCACCTCGATCCGTCGAACGCGGGACGTGCTCTCGATAGGCATGACGATGCCAGCGCTACCACGCGGTAGCGCATCGCGAGTGTCGCGATCGGGTCACTGGTTGATAACGGATAGGTCACGGTGGTCGAGGTCGAGTGCGGTGCCCGATGACCGGTGATTCCGGTGCGGTCTAGGGTTTTTGCCATGAGCAGCACCCCCGCAGACACCACCACCTCCACCAGCGCCGACACGGCCGACGTCAAGCCCCGCAGCCGCGACGTCACCGACGGTCTCGAGAAGACCGCAGCGCGCGGCATGCTGCGCGCGGTCGGCATGGGCGACGCGGACTGGGGCAAGTCCCAGATCGGCGTCGCGTCGTCGTGGAACGAGATCACCCCGTGCAACCTCTCGCTCGATCGCCTCGCGAAGGCGGTCAAGGAGGGCGTGCACACGGGCGGCGGCTACCCCCTCGAGTTCGGCACCATCTCCGTGTCCGACGGCATCTCCATGGGCCACGAGGGCATGCACTTCTCGCTGGTCTCCCGCGAGGTCATCGCCGACTCGGTCGAGACCGTGATCAGCGCCGAGCGCCTCGACGGCTCCGTGCTGCTGGCCGGCTGCGACAAGTCGCTGCCCGGAATGCTCATGGCGGCCGCACGCCTCGACCTCGCGAGTGTCTTCCTCTACGCGGGCTCCACTCTTCCCGGTTTCGCCACGCTCTCGGACGGCAGCGAGCACCAGGTCACCATCATCGACGCGTTCGAGGCCGTCGGCGCCTGCTCGCGCGGCCTGATGTCGCGCGAGGACGTCGACACCATCGAACGCGCCATCTGCCCCGGCGAGGGTGCCTGCGGCGGCATGTACACCGCCAACACGATGGCCAGCGCGGCCGAGGCCATGGGCATGTCGCTCCCCGGCAGCGCCGCCCCACCCGCTCCCGACAAGCGTCGCGACGGATTCGCTCGCGCCAGCGGCGAGGCCGTCGTCGAACTGCTGCGTCGCGGCATCACCACGCGCGACATCATGACCAAAGAGGCGTTCGAGAACGCCATCGCCGTCGTCATGGCCTTCGGCGGTTCCACGAACGCCGTGCTGCATCTGCTCGCGATCGCGTACGAGGCCGGTGTCGACCTCACCCTCGACGATTTCGTCCGCGTCGGCGCCAAGGTGCCGCACCTCGCCGACGTGAAGCCGTTCGGCCGCCACGTCATGACCGACGTCGACCGCATCGGCGGCGTTCCCGTCGTCATGAAGGCCCTGCTCGACGCCGGCCTGCTGCACGGCGACTGCCTCACGGTCACCGGCAAGACGGTGGCGGAGAACCTCGCCGACATCGCCCCGCCGGATCCCGACGGTCTGGTGCTGCGCGCGATGACGGAGCCGATCCACCCGACCGGCGGCATCACGATCCTGAAGGGCTCGCTGGCTCCCGGCGGCGCTGTCGTGAAGTCGGCAGGCTTCGACTCCGACGTCTTCGAGGGCACCGCCCGCGTCTTCGAGCGGGAGCGCGCCGCGATGGACGCCCTCGAGGATGGCACCATCACGTCCGGCGACGTCGTCGTCATCCGGTACGAGGGCCCCAAGGGTGGCCCGGGCATGCGCGAGATGCTGGCGATCACCGGAGCCATCAAGGGCGCGGGCCTCGGCAAGGACGTCCTGCTGATGACCGACGGTCGGTTCTCGGGTGGCACGACGGGCCTGTGTGTCGGGCACATCGCTCCCGAGGCCGTCGATGGCGGGCCCATCGCGTTCGTCCGCGACGGCGACCGCATCCGACTGGACGTCGCGAACGGAACGCTCGACCTGCTGGTCGAGGACGCAGAGCTCGAGTCGCGCAAGGCGGAGTGGGCACCGCTTCCGCCCCGCTACACCCGTGGTGTGCTGGCCAAGTACTCCAAGCTCGTGGGATCCGCGTCGCAGGGCGCCGTCTGCAGCTGAGACCATGCGGTGACAAGACCGTGACCTGACCGTGACCATCGACGGCGTTGGCTGATACCCGGCGGGGGCATTCTTCGAGGACAAGACGCGGCAACGATCGTTGCCGTCGATCGTTTTCGGGAGAGGGCAACCCACGTCATGTCAGTCGTCAAGAGAACCATCGCCGGAGCGTTCACCGTTGCACTCGGTGTCGCCGCATTCCTGCCCGCCACCGCCTCGGCTGCACCGGTCACGGCATGCCAGGCACCGTTCGGTGCGGACGCCGTGCCCGCCGATGGTCTGTGCTCGGCGACCAGCGACGCCTCCAGCGCCGCTGCCGCCTACGGTGACGCGTCCGCCGACGCCAGCCGCAACGCCCTCGCCCTGGCGCTCGGTCTCAACGGTGGCATCGCCAGCAGCTCGGCCGTCGGCTACGCAGCGCCGGCCGCCATCGCGTTCGGACCAGGTTCCGTCGCCGAGGCACTCGGCCTCAACCCGGGTCTGTCCATCGCCATCGCGGCACCGGGTTCGACCGTCACGGTCGACTCCCTCGGCGGCGTCACCTGCGACGGCCCCGGCTTCGCCGGCGACCTCACCACGCTGAAGGCGTGCCTGCGCGTCAACTGATCCACCGCTCCACCCAGCCTCACCCAGTTCCACTCAGCCTCACCCAGTTCCACTCAGCCTCACCCAGCCTCCGCGAGTACGTCGAAACTGTCGTCGACGGAGTCGTTCCCGCGACATCATCGACGTACTCGCGAAGGCGTAGCGGGTGACGCCGACACGACGAAGGCCGTGACCCCCTCTCGGGAGTCACGGCCTTCGTCGTGTGGCTGTGTCGTTCGGCGATCAGCCCGTGACGGTGAACCCGGTACCGACGCCGCCACCGCGGTTGATGTCGTCGAGCACCGTCTGGATGTTGGTGCCCACCTCGGGACCGATGCACGGGATGCCCAGGTACGCGTTGACCATGCCCACCAACGTGGTGCCGGCGACGACGGGGCCGCCCGAGTCACCCTGCTGGACGCAGATCTGCGTGTAGGTGCGGTCGTTCTGGAAGAGCTCCCCGTAGGTGATGCCGCACGTGTTGCCGGTGGTGCGGCCCTCCTTGCACATGATGCCGGGGAAGGTCGAGGGCGCCCCCACGCCCGTGATGGTCACGTTGCCGACGCGGTTGGTCGGTGCGACGCGGCCCCGATCGAACTCGATGACGGCGTAGTCGAGGCCGGGGACCGAGCTCACGATGCGGCCGACGGCGCCCGCGTCGGGCAGGTACTCGGCACCGATCAGATCACCGGGAACGCCGCAGTGACCTGCGGTGATGCCGACGAGTCGACCGGCGGCGTCGTTGCCGATGGTGGTCAGTGTGCAGTCGAACTTGCCCTTGCCGGTGCTGTCTGCGACGAGCACTCCGGATCCGCCACCGAGCACGGCGACGGGTGCGGCCGACGCGGTTCCGGCGCCGATCCCGCCGGCGAGCGCCAGCGCTGTGGTGGCAACGAGCACGAGTTTCTTGAGCATGTATCCCCTCCGAGGTCACGCACACCGTAGCAATACGCGAGACCCGGAACGCGACGCTTCTACTCGTTCTTCAGTCGATCGAGCGCGCGACGTGCCTCGTCGAGCTCCCGACTCAACGCCTCGACCCGCTCGACCGCGGCAGCCCGAGCCGCCTCGATCTTGTCCTCGACGGCAGCCGAGGCCACGTCGTCGCCCAGTTCGCGGATCGCTCGGAGGACCCGGTCCGCCGTCACGTCGGACGGCTTGGCCAGCTTCTTCGCACCGTGAGACACGGTGACGGTCCACTGATCGTCTGGCCCCGACGTCACGGTCACCGACACCGGTGCGGGCTGCGCCTTCGTGCGCCGCGCCGGCCGGGCCGTGGGCTTCACCGACGTCTCCGGAGCGAGAACCGGCGTGGCCACCGACTTCTCGGGTGCTGATTTCTCAGGCACGGGGGTCTCCGATCGCGGGGCCTCGACGGGTGGGACGACGGCGGGACGGGTGGTCGGGCGCGCCGCCGCCGTGCGCGGAGCGACCTTGGTGGCCTTGCGCGCGGGCTGTGGCGCGTCCTTGCTCAGACGCAACTCGTCCGCCTCGTACGGCAGCTGGTCGTCGATACCCTTGGGGCTCACCGTCACCGTGGTGCCGTCGACCGAGATCACCCGCGCCGAGGCGCCCGCTTCGAGGCCGAGTGACGGCGTCGCCTCCCGGAGGTAGACGGTGACGCGACGACCGGCCGCGAGCCCCGCCTCGAGAGTCGCGAGGTCCTCGGCGGACAGCGCCTCGCCGGGTCGGGGGGCGCGGCGCCGGGCGGGAGCGCTCATGATCGGGTGCCTCTCGTCGTGAGTGGAACGGGGTCGTGACCGGAGATCGGCGAGTCCCCAGGTGGGGCAGAACGGACGCGAAGGAAGTTTTGCACGACCCACCGACACCGTTCGACGCACCGCGGCCCGCCACCTAGCCTCGATCGGATGAGACTGCCCTTTCCGTCACCGGCACGAGATCGAGTACGACGCAATCGGCGCATCCCGCTCACCAATCGGCTGCGGCGCTACCGCAGGCACGAGATCGGCGACTGGACCTACGGCAAGCCCGTGGTCGGCTGGGCGGACGGCGGCCGCTTGACCGTCGGCAAGTACTGCTCCTTCGCACACGGGTCCGTGATCCTGCTCGGCGGAGAGCACGATGCCGATGCGGTGAGCACCTACCCGTTCACCGACGTCTTCCCGCCGGCGGGCCGCACCCTGCGCGCGGAACCGCGCACCAAGGGGGACGTCAGCATCGGCCACGACGTGTGGGTGGGCCTCGGCGCCATGATCATGTCGGGCGTGACGGTCGGGGACGGCGCGGTCATCGCCGCACGGGCGGTCGTCGTGAAGGACGTGCCGCCCTACACCGTGGTGGGCGGTGTCCCCGCGAAGCCGATCCGACGACGCGCGAGCGAGGAGACGACCCGCGCACTGCAGAGGATCGCGTGGTGGGACTGGCCGCACAGCGACGTCCTCGCCCGTGCCGCGGATCTGCAGAGCTCGGATCTCGACGGGTTCGTCGCGAAGTACGACGTCTCCTGACCCGTCTTCCGGTTGCGCCGCCGCCACCGCGGGTAGCCGTGCCCCATGACTACTGACGAGAGAACCGAAGGCACCGCCCGCGTCGCCGACCTGCTGTCCGACGCGAAGCTCTGCATGTTCACCACCCACGGCACCGACGGGCACCTCAAGGCCCGGCCGATGGCACTGCAGGAGACCGAGTTCGACGGCGATCTGTGGTTCTTCGCGGCGAACGACTCGCGGAAGGTCGCCGACATCCGCTCCGATCCGTCGGTCAACGTCTCGTTCCAGTCGGGCACGTCGTGGGTCTCGCTGTCGGGGCGTGCGAGCGTGGTGCTGGACGACGCGAAGAAGAAGGACCTCTGGAGCCAGGGCGTCGCCGCGTGGTTCGAGAACGGTCCCGAGTCCGACGAGGTCGTCCTCATCCGGGTGGAGTCGGAAGGAGCCGAGTTCTGGTCGGCGCCGGGGTCCAAGGTCTCGACACTCATCGCGTA
Organism: Rhodococcus sp. PvP016; assembly: GCF_017832185.1. Classification (NCBI taxonomy): domain Bacteria; kingdom Bacillati; phylum Actinomycetota; class Actinomycetes; order Mycobacteriales; family Nocardiaceae; genus Rhodococcus; species Rhodococcus sp. PvP016. The sequence goes on from NZ_JAFIBH010000001.1 coordinate 631,253, forward strand.
CGCCAAGTCGCGCATCACGGGCGACAAGCCGGACGTGGGTGACAACGAGAAGGTCGACATGTCGTGACGGATGCACCACTTCGGTTCCGCGGCCGGGGCGGCTCGTGAAAGTGGCACCGGGGTACCTGTCCCGGGCGTAGCGTTGCGGACCATCACGTGCACGGCCCACCACCGGTGGCGCACCGGAGGGGGAAGGCGAGCGGACATGTCTCAACTGGATTCGACCGAGCATCCGCTGACGGGGAGATCCTCGTCCGCCGACGATCAGGTGTTCCTCATCGACGCGGTCTCCGACGTCGACGTCCACGCGGCCGACGACTGGATCGACCGGCACCACGGTGACGGTCGACCCGAGTCGGTCGTCATGACGGGCAAGGCCCTCGACGAACTCACCGAACGGGCCGGCGGCGCCGATCCACTCATCACTCCGTTGCGGGTGAGCTGGACCAAGGCTCCGCGTAAGGGATTCGGTCTCCGGGTGGGCCGGGCACGCCGCGGTGAGCCGCGCATCATCGAGGGTGAACCCGCCTCGTTGTCGGCTCTGCGGGAGCGGTTCGAGGCGACGGCCGGCCGCTCCCTGTCGTCGTACATCGCGCGGCAGGCCAGCCTCACGTTGGACAAGGCCGAGCGCGAGGTCATCGGCAGCGAGTACAAGGTGCCGCGCTTCGTCGTCGAGGAGATGACGGAGCGCTCGCAGTTCCGCGCCGATCTGGCGGAGTTGGCGGCATCGGTGGACACCCCGGTGTCGGCGGTCAACGCTCGGGTCCACGAGATACTCGACGAGATGGTGGCGACCGAGAACAAGGGCGCCGTCGAACTCTGGGGCAAGCTGGGCGCCTTCTTCTCGCGGGCCTACCGCGTCGAGGTGGACACCGAGAAGATCGCCGAGCTACGCGATCTCGACAAGTCGTTCCCCCTGGTCTTCCTGCCGAACCACCGCTCCTACCTCGACCCGCTGGTTCTGCGCCCCGCCCTGCTCGAGCAGGGCTTTCCGCTCAATCACGTCATGGGCGGCATCAACGTCGGGTTCTGGCCCATCGGCCCGCTCGCGAAGCGCAGCGGTGTGGTGTTGATCCAGCGCAAGTTCTCCGACGCGGTCTACAAGTGGACCCTGCGCCAGTACATGAGCTTCCTGTTGAGCAAGAAGTTCAACCTCGAGTGGTACATCGAGGGCGGTAGGTCCCGCACCGGGAAGCTTCGGCCTCCGCGCTTCGGCCTGCTCACCTACCTCTTCGACGCACTCGAGAACAGCACGGCGGCCGACGCGTACCTCGTCCCGACGTCCATCACCTACGACCGGTTGCACGAGGTCGGCGAGATGGCCAAGGAGTCGCACGGTGCGACGAAGCAGGCCGAGGGAATCCGGATGGCCATCGGGTACGTCCGCGCCCAGGGCCAGTTACGCGGAACCGTCTACCTGCGGTTCGGGACTCCGATGTCGGCACGGCAGTTCCTCGACGAGTACGACGACAAGCGGGTCGCGGTGCAGCGTGCGGCGCTGGCGGTGTCGCACGCCATCAACGAGTCCACTCCTGTGACCCCGGCGGCGCTGGTGGCGATGGCGATGCTCGGTATCGAGGACCGCGCGCTGAACAAGCGTGAGATGTGGTCGATCATCGAGCCGTTGGCGTCGTACATCCAGCAGCGTGGTCTGCCGACGGCGGGTGGGGTGGATCTGACCGACATCGACGTCATGACGGCTGCGGTGCGCGCACAGGTCGCGGCCGGTGTGGTGCGGCGTTTCGACGACGGCCCGGAGCCGTTGTTCCTGCTCGCGCAGGACAAGCATCTCGTCGCGTCGTTCTTCCGCAACAACGCCATTCACTTCTTCGTGATGCGGGCGATCGGCGAGTTGGTCGTGTTGCGCACCGAGGACTGCCCCACGGGCGAGGTGGCCGCCGACGATCTGTGGAAGTCTGCGCTGGAACTGCGGGACATGCTGAAGTTCGAGTTCTTCTTCGGCGAGAAGCGCGAGTTCGGGGAGCGCCTCGAGGCCGAGGTCGATCTCATCGATCCACACTGGCGCACCGGTCTCGATCAGCCCGGATACGCACTGAAGTCGTTGCAGTCGCAGCCTTTTCATCTGGCGCACCGGGTGCTGCAGCCCATCTTCGAGGCGTATCAGGTTGTGGCCGACCAGCTGCTCACCCTCACACCGGGTGCGAAGTTCGACAAGGTGTCGTTCCTCGACGACTGCCTGGGCGTCGCGCAGTCGCGGCGACTCCGGCAGCAACTCGAGCACAGCGAGGCCATCTCGAACGAGCTCTTCGACACCGCCCTGCAGTTGGCTGACAATCGTGGCCTCCTGTCCACCGAGGACGACGACATCGCTTCCCGCCGTGCGGCTTTCGCTGCGGACATCGCGGCGTGGGGGCGTGTGAGCAGACGCATCCGCACGATGGTGCACGTGGCCCTCGACTCCGTCGACGGTGCGGACGCACCCGATCGGCCAGACAACGCTTCCGGAGGACACCGGTGACCAGCACTCACCCAGCACACACGTTCCAGGATCTGCTCGACGACGTCGCACAGGCTCCGGAGGGTCCGGACGTGGTGGCGTTCTTCGATTTCGACGGCACCGTGATCGACGGCTACTCCGCGACCGCCGTGTTCAAGGAACGTCTTCGCCGCTTCGACGTCGACCTGTTCGAACTGTGGGAGATCAGCAGCGCCGTCGTGGAGATGCGGGTGCGCGGGACCACCGTCGACAACCTGATGGACAAGGCCGTGCACGCGCTGGCCGGCAAGACGCACGACGAGTTGATGGAGCAGGCGCAGCGGCTCTTCCGCTCCGAGATCGCCTCGCAGATCTTCCCCCAGGTCCGCACCCTCGTCGCCGCGCATCGCCGGGCCGGTCACCGCGTCGTGATGTCGACGTCCGCGACTCCGTACCAGGCTCAGCCCGTGGTCGAGGACCTCCGCTTCGACGATCTGATCTGCACGCACCCCGAGATCGGTCCGGACGGCGTCCTCACCGGCCTCCTCGACGGCCGGTCGCTGTGGGGTCCGCGCAAGGCCGAGGGAATCGAGGACTGGGCCAAGGCCGAGGGTGTCGACACCTCACTGTGTTTCGGCTACTCCAACGGCATCGAGGACGTCCCGATGCTCGAGACCGTCGGTCGTCCCGTCGCGCTCAACCCGAATCCCGAACTCGACCGCACCGCGCGGGACCGCGGCTGGTCCCGTGTCCAGCTCCGCAAGCCCACGCGCGGAGCCGATCTGACGTCCACCGTGCGCAGCGTCGCCGCCCTCGGCTCGGTCCTCGCGAGTGCCGGACTGGGTGCGACCCTCGGTGTGCTCAGTGGCAGCCGCCGAGTGGGCGCCAACGTCACCAACGCCGTCGCACCGGAGGTCGCGCTGGCCCTCACCGGCATCACGGTGAACGTGGTGAACGAGGAGAACGCCTGGAGCCACCGACCGGCGGTGTTCCTGTTCAACCACCAGTCCACGATGGACATGATCGTCGTCGCCCGTGTCCTGCGTCGTGACATCACGGCCGTCGCGAAGAAGGAACTGAGCCGCGACCCCCGGTTCGCCCCCCTCGGGGCACTCTTCGACGTGGCCTACGTCGACCGATCGAACAATGCCGCTGCGCGCGAAGCGATGAAGCCTGCGATCGACAAGCTCCACAGCGGCGTGTCGGTGGCCGTGGCCCCGGAGGGCACCCGCATGCCGACGGAACGGTTGGGGCGCTTCAAGAAGGGCGGCTTCCATCTGGCCATGGCGGCCGGGGTCCCGGTGGTTCCGCTGATCCTCCAGGGAGCGGGAGACGTGATGTGGAAGTCCTCGTTCACCGCGCACTCCGGCACCGTCACCGTCACTGTGGGAGAACCGATCCCGACGACGGACTGGACGGCGGAGACACTGGACGAGCACATCGCGGAGGTCCGGGCGGTCTACGAGCGAACCCTCGACCATGCCTGACGAAAGCCGGCCCACCTTCCGGCAGAACGAGGTCGAACAGACTCTGCTGGGAGAGGAACCCACGTACACCCGCGATCAGGTCGCGGAGCTGGCGAACGTGGATCTGGAACGGGCGCAACAACTGTGGATCGCCATGGGCTTTCCGGTCAGCCCGGATCCGGACGCCGTCATGTTCACCGACGCCGACATCGAGGCGCTGCGCCTGCTCACGACACTCGTCGACGAGAACGTCGTCGAGAAGTCGATGGAGGTGGCGGTCGCACGGACGCTGGGGCAGTCGATGTCACGGCTGGCCGAATGGCAGGTGGGCGTCGTCAACTCCTACATCCGCTCGCGCATCGCTGCCGACGCCGCCGATCCGGACGCCATTCGATCGGAGTCCCGGGTCACCGCCGCGGACACGGTGCCCACCATGGAGAAACTGCAGAACTACGTGTGGCGCCGCCATCTCGCCGCGGTCGCCGGGCGCGCACTGTCCGTCGAGTCGAGCGGGGAGAACGACACGGTGCTCGCGGTCGGCTTCGCGGACATGGTCGGCTACACCTCGCTCACCCGTCGACTCGATGTCTCCGAGCTGACCTCGCTGCTCGAGGAGTTCGAGTCGGTGGCCACGACGATCATCGCCCGCGGCCACGGATCGGTGGTGAAGAACGTGGGCGACGAGGTGATGTTCCAGACCACCGACCCGCGGGACGCGGCGCGGATCGCCCTCGAGCTGCACGACGCCTTCGCCGATCGGGACGACGTTCCCGCGCTGCGCGTCGGCATCGCCGTGGGGCCGGTGCTCGCCCGCTTCGGCGACCTCTACGGGTCCGTGGTCAACATGGCCGCCCGCCTGACCAGCAACGCGCACCCCGGCACGGTGCTGGTGGACAGCGAGACGGCCGACGCGCTGTCGGGCGAGGACGAGTTCTACCTCAAATCGCTCCGGCCCCTGCGAGTGCGCGGTTTCAGCAAGCTGCGCACCTACGCGCTGCGCCGCAATCGCGATCACCAGCGGGAAGGATCGCGCGACACCGAGCGTTGACGTGAGGTGATGACGGATGCACTGCTCACTCCGACCCGCCTGTGGACACCCCGGCGGGTGATGATCACCAAGTCGGCCGCCGAACTGCCACACACCGCCGAGATCGTGCGGCGGTGTGTGGCCGCGGGTGTGTCGGAGATCGACGTTCTCCCGGCGGATCGCCTCACGGGGTTGCGCGGCGAGTCCGAGCGGGAGACCTACGCGCGGGCGAAGTCGACGCTCGCGGTCGTGGTCGCTCCGCCCAGTGCACTGAAACCGCAACCCATCCCACCCAGCGCCGACTGGCGCATCGACCTGGCGAAGGGCTGCCCGGCGCACTGCCAGTACTGCTACCTCGCCGGCTCGCTGTCGGGCCCACCTGTCACTCGGGTGTACGCCAATCTGGACGACGTCCTGGCCCCGATCGCGACGCATGTCGGCCGCGGCACCATCACCAGCGGCACCGCCGAGCGTGGACACGAGGGCACCACCTTCGAGATGTCCTGCTACACCGACCCTCTCGGTATCGAGCACGTCACCGGATCACTGGCCGCCGCCATCTCGCGGGTCGGCGCCGGCGAGTTCGGACCCGGCGCCTCGCTCCGCTTCACCACCAAGTTCGACGACGTCACCGAGTTGGTCGGCCTCGACCACGGCGGGCGTACCCGGGTACGACTGTCGGTCAACGCCCGCGACATCGGCAACCGTTTCGAGGGCGGCACGGCTCGGATGCCCGCGCGCATCGCGGCGCTGCGTGCGCTCGCACAGGCGGGGTACCCGGTGGGCGTGACCATCGCTCCGATCATGCCCGTGCCCGGCTGGCGCGAGCAGTACGGCGAGCTCCTCGCCGACATCGCCGCGGCGCTGACCGACGTCCCGGACGTCGACCTCACCGCCGAGATCATCACGCACCGGTTCACTCCGTCGAGCAAGGACGTGCTGCTGAGCTGGTACCCGGCCACGAAGCTCGAGATGGACGAGGACGCGCGCTCGGCCAAGCGGTCGAAGTTCGGGGGCGTCAAGTACGTCTATCCGAAGGACACCATGGCGGAGATGAAGAGGTGGTTCAGCGAGGAACTGCGCAACGTCCTCCCCGCGGCGCAGCTCCTGTACTGGACCTGACGTGCCGGAGGGGGACACGGTTCACGCACTCGCGGCTCGTCTGCGGGCGGCGCTGGACGGCCGGGAACTGGCCGAGGGCCGGCTGAACGTCCCCGCCCACGCGACGGAGAACCTCGCGGGGCGCACGATCCTGCGGCACCGGACGCACGGCAAGCACCTGCTCACCGATCTCGACGGCGACCTGACGCTGCACACGCATCTGAAGATGACGGGGTCGTGGACCGTCACCGCCCCCGGCCGACGACTGCCCCGTCGCCTGGATCCCGACGTGCGCGTGCGGCTGGCCGTGCGCGACGGGCCCACCGCCTACGGGCTGCTGCTCCCGGTGGTCGACTTCTCCGCCACTCGCGACGCCGACGCGGCGCTGTCGTATCTCGGCCCCGATCCGCTGCACGACGACTTCGACGCCGCGCGGGCGGCGGCGAACATCACGCGGGACCCGCGCCCGATCGTCGCGGTGCTGCTCGACCAGCGCGTCATGGCCGGGCCGGGCAATCTGTGGGCGAACGAGCTGTGTTTCCTGCGTGGTCTCGGGCCGTGGGTGCCGGCCTGCGACGTGGATGCCACTCGACTGGTCGCCCTCACTCGCAAGGCGATGCGCCACTCGGTGTCGACCCCGCGGGCCATGCAGGTGACCACCGGAGACACCCGGCCCGGTCGGCAGCACTGGGTGGCGGGCCGGGCGGGCAAGCCGTGTCTGCGATGCGGCACCACCGTCCGCGTGGTCCCCGAGGTACCGGGCGATCCGGAGCGACGGCGGACCTGGTGGTGCCCGCACTGCCAGCCGGGGCCCGAGCGGCCGTGATCCGGTGCAGCTGCCCGTGCTCTCCACGGTCGACTGCACCGGATCCGATCCACGGAACTGCCGCAGTGGAGCGCGCGTCCAGTGCGAGATGATCGAGAAACTGTTGGCCGAGCAGGACGGGGTGGTAACCACCGCGCAGGCCCTCACCGCCGGACTCACCCCCGAGGCCATCGAGTGGCGCGTCCACACCGGCCGCTGGCGGCGCACGAGTCGCGGAGTGTTCTTCGCCGTCGATCGACCGTTCACCGACGACGCGCGGATCCGGTGCGCGGCGTGGTCCACGAGTGCGGGCGCGCTGTCCGGTCCCGCAGCCGCGTACTGGCATCGCATGCTTCCGCGGGCCCCGGAGACGATCGAGGTGACCGTGCCCCGGACACGCTCCGGTCGCGGAATCACGGGTGTCCGGTTGCGGCGGCGCGACCTTCCGAACGTCGACGTCGTGATCGTGCGCCGTGTCCTCGTGACGAGGACGCCGCTGACCGTTCTGGAGGCGTCGACGGTGCTGGGCCCCGAGGTCATGGATCGCGCCCTGCAGAAGACGATGACCCTCGACCATCTCCGACGGGCGCACGCCCGCAACCCCGGACGTCGCGGGTACGTGCGAGCGGAACAGCTCCTACGCGCCGCCGAGGGCGGTGCCCGGTCCGAGGCCGAGCGGCTGTTCCGCAGGATCATGAGATCCGCACACATCACCGGACTGCGGGTGAACCTGCCGTACGCGGGCTACGTCCTCGACTTCGCGTTCCCGCACGCCAGAGTCTGCGTGGAGATCGACGGGTGGGCCTTCCACTCGGACAGCGCCGCGTTCCACCGCGACCGGATCCGGCAGAACGTCCTCAGCAGGGAGTGGACGGTGTTGCGGTACACCTGGCGGGACCTCGTCGAACGGCCCGACGAGGTGGCGGCCGAGGTGCGACGCTTCGTCACCGGATGATCCGGTGCAGCCGACCGTGCTGTACCCGGTTCGCTGCACCAGATCCGGTCCGGACCGGCGGATGTGGCACAGTTGTCAGCCGGGCGTGCCACCGGACGAGAGAGACGAAGATGCAGTATCAGTCGACGCGGGGTCACAACCTGCCCCAGCACTTCTCGGACATCCTCCTCGGCGGCCTGGCCCCCGACGGTGGTCTCTACCTGCCGGCCGAGTACCCACAGCTGACCGCCGACGAGCTCGAGTCGTTCCGCTCACTGTCCTACGCCGACCTCGCGTTCGAGGTGCTCTCGAAGTTCGCCGACGACATTCCCGCGGAGGACCTCCGCGACATCACGCGCCGGACGTACACCGCCGAGGTCTACTCGAACGGTCGGCCGGGCGACGACACGTCACTCATCACCCCGCTGCGTTCGCTCGGCGAGGAGCAGGGCACCTCGCTGCACCTCCTGAGCCTGTCCAACGGTCCGACGCTGGCGTTCAAGGACATGGCGATGCAGTTGTTGGGCAACCTGTTCGAGTACTCCCTGGCGAGCAGCGGGGAGGAGCTCAACATCCTGGGTGCGACGTCGGGTGACACCGGCAGCGCCGCCGAGCACGCGATGCGCGGCAAGAAGAACATCCGCGTCGTCATGCTGAGCCCGCACGGCCGGATGAGCAGTTTCCAGCGCGCGCAGATGTTCAGCCTGCAGGACGAGAACATCGTGAACCTCGCGGTCGAAGGGAATTTCGACGACTGCCAGGACATCGTCAAGGCCGTCTCCAAGGACGCCGAGTTCAAGGCGCACCACGCCATCGGCACCGTCAACTCGATCAACTGGGGTCGGGTCGTCGCGCAGGTCGTCTACTACGTGCACGGGTGGCTCCTCGCGACGGACGGGCCGGGACAGCGCGTGTCGTTCTCCGTGCCGTCCGGCAACTTCGGCAACGTGTGCGCCGGGCACATCGCCCGGTGCATGGGTCTGCCGATCGACCAGCTCGTCGTCGCGACCAACGAGAACGACGTCCTCGACGAGTTCTTCCGGACGGGTGTCTACCGTCCCCGGGCGGCCGCCGAGACCCACCACACCTCGAGCCCCAGCATGGACATCTCCAAGGCGTCGAACTTCGAGCGCTTCCTCTACGACCTCGTCGATCAGGACGCGGTCCGGCTCGGTGAGCTGTTCCGCGCGCTCGACACCGACGGCGGCTTCGACTTCTCCGGCACCCCCGAGTTCGATCGCATCCAGGAGTTCGGCTTCGTGTCCGGCCGCAGCACGCACGCGAACCGCGTCGAGACCATCCGCGACGTGGCCCAGCGCTACGGCGTCACCATCGACCCGCACACCGCGGACGGCGTGAGTGTCGCCCGCCGGAATCTGCGCGAGGGTGTGCCCATGATCGTGCTCGAGACCGCGTTGCCCGCGAAGTTCGCGGACATCGTGCGGGAGGCACTGGGCACCGAACCCGAACGTCCGCCGGCATTCGAGGGCATCGAGAATCTGCCGCAGCGCTTCGACGTCGTCCCCGCGGACGTCGATCGTGTGAAGGACGTCATCGTGGAGCACACCGGTCGCTAGAGTCGGGCCATGTCGATACGACTCGAGAACGTCGGGATCGCGGTACGCGACCTCGACGAGGCCATCGCGTTCTTCACCGATCTGGGTCTGACTCTCCTGGGCCGTGACACGGTCCAGGGCGAGTGGGCCGACACGGCAGTGGGTCTCGACGGCAATCACGCCGACATCGCGATGCTGCAGACGCCGGACGGAGCGGGCCGCATCGAGCTGTTCCAGAATCGCCACCCCACCATGATCGAGACGGAACCGACGCTCCCGCATCAGATCGGCATGCACCGCGTCGCCTTCGAGGTCGACGACCTCGAGCAGGCGTTGGCGGTGGCCGCTCGGCACGGCTGCCACCCGTTGCGCGGTGTCGCGAACTACGAGGGTGTCTACGCGCTGACGTACGTGCGCGGACCCAGCGGCATCATCGTCATGTTCGCGCAGAAGCTCGGGGCCTGATCACCCGGTGCTCTTGATCTCCTGATGGTAGGTCTGCATGGCGTCGGTGAGGGCACCGAACACACGATGCGCCGCAGCGAGATCCGTGTCCGGCAGTGCGGACAACGACTCGTGGACGTGCTGGCCGAGCGGGCCGAAGAACTGCCGTGCGACGTCCATTCCCGGCTCGTCGTAGCGGAGGATGACCCGCCGTCGGTCCCGCGTGTCGGGTTCGCGGCGGATGTGGCCGGACGCGATCATCCGCTCCACCAGATACGTCATGGCGGCGGAGGAGAGTCCGAGAAGAGAGCCCAGCTCGCCCGGCGACACCGGACGTCCACCGACATCGGCGACCATGATGTGCAGCAGGGCTCGGAAGTCGTTCGCGCTGAGATGGTGTCGAGAGCCGAACACACGGCCGAGCTGATCCGACTCGGCCGTCATGGCCCGCATGTCGGCGGCGATGGTGGATTCGAGATCGCGCCGGGCACCGTCGGCGTCGGTCGCGTCGGACCGCTCCGACCTTTCGTGTGCTGACACAGATTCTCCTTCGAAAACTCGGGTGTCAGCGTACTCGCCAGACCTCCGTTCGATGTCTCAGTTGCTTAACGATCAACTAACTGAGATACTTTTCGCGTGAGCGACAACTCTGTGTGGAACCGCGTGGCCGGCCTCGTCTCGGGGCCCCGGTCCTGGATCGTCGCCCTGCTCGTCATCCTGGCCGCCGGCGCGCTCATCGGCGGCGTCGGGAGCAACTCCGCTGCCGAGAGCTCACCGACATCGCTCCCCTCGGACGCAGAGTCGGCACGGGTCGACGCCCTGCTCGAGGAGTTCCCCGACGCCGACCTCTCGCCGGTGATCCTCGTGGTGACGCGCGCCGACGGCGGCGCCCTGTCCGAACAGGACCTCGCCGACGTCGCTGCCGCGAGGATGCGGATGAACGGTGTCGAGCGCGGCGTGGACGCGGGTGCGCCCGACGCCCCGGTCGTTCCCGCACCCGACGGCGAGGCGGCCATCGCCCCCGTCCAGGTGTCGACGTCGGAGTCCGGAACGGGACTGGCCGATCTGGTCACCGAGCTGCGCACCGCCGCCACCGACGGCCTTCCCGACGGGTTGACGGCGCAGGTCACGGGCGGTCCCGCGTTCGCCGCCGACATCGCCGACTCCTTCTCCGGGGCCAATGTCACGCTGCTCGGCGTCACCGCGCTGGTCGTGGCCCTGCTGCTGATCGCCACGTACCGGTCGCCGGTTCTCTGGCTCGTGCCGCTCGCCGTCGTGGGGTTCGGTGACCGGGTCGCCTCGACGGTCGGCACCGCCGTGTCCGGGCTCACCGGGCTCTCGTTCGACGGCAGCACCTCGGGCATCACCAGCGTCCTGGTGTTCGGCGCCGGGACCAACTACGCGCTGCTGCTCATCTCGCGGTACCGCGAAGAGCTGCGCCGCGAGAGTGACCACCGGGCCGCCCTGCACCGTGCCGTACGACGCGCCGGCCCGGCCATCGTGGCGAGCAACGCGACGGTGGTGCTCGCGCTCCTGACCCTGCTGTTGGGCACATTGCCGAGCACGCGCAGCCTGGGCGGTCTGGCCGCGGCCGGCCTCGTGGTCGCCGCCGTCTTCGTGCTGTTCGTCCTCCCACCGTTGCTGTCACTGTTCGGCCGGAAGTTGTTCTGGCCGTTCGTTCCCCGTGTCGGCGACGCGGAGCCGACAGACAAGGGAGTCTTTTTCCGCGTCGCCAACGCCGTCGGTCGTCGACCCGGCCGCGCCGCGGCGGTGTCGCTGGTCGCGCTCGCCGTCTGCATTCTCGGCCTCGTCGGAACGACCGTGGGCCTGTCGCAGACCGAGCAGTTCCGCGTCACCGCCGAATCCGTCACCGGCATCGACACACTCGCCGAGCACTTCCCGGCGGGACAGTCCGATCCGACCGTCGTCGTCGCGCGGACCGCGGCGGCCTCGGAGGTCGAGGCAGCACTGCAGGACACAGACGGCGTGGTGTCGGTGTCCCGCACCGCAGACTCCCAGCCCGGCACCTCCCAGCCCGGCACCTCCCAGCCCGGCACCTCCCAGCCCGGCACCTCCCAGCCCGGCACCTCCGACACCGGCCTCACCGAGTGGTCCGTCGTGCTCGACGCGGAACCGTCCTCCGACGGCGCGTTCGCCGCGGTGGAGAACCTGCGCGCATCGGTCGCACCGATCACGGGTGCCGACGCCCTGGTGGGCGGCAGCGATGCACAGGCGCTGGACACGTCTGATGCCGCGGCTCGCGACCGCCTGGTCATCATCCCGGTGATCCTGCTGGTGGTCCTGCTGGTGCTGTTCGCTCTGCTCCGGTCGGCCCTCGCACCCCTCGTGCTCGTGGCCACGACGGTGCTCAGCACGCTGGCGGCGCTGGGCATCGGCAGCTGGGCCAGTGAGAACATCTTCGGCTTCCCCGCCCTCGGCGACAACGTGCCGCTGTTCGGGTTCCTGTTCCTCGTGGCCCTGGGTGTGGACTACACGATCTTCCTCGTCACCCGGGCGCGCGAGGAGACACCGTCGTACGGGACGCGGGCGGGCATCGTGCGCGCTGTCGCGTCGACCGGCGCGGTCATCACCAGCGCGGGCATCGTGCTCGCCGCGGTGTTCACCGTGCTGGGCGTCCTGCCCCTCATTCTGCTCACGCAGCTCGGGATCGTCGTGGGCCTCGGCATCCTGCTCGACACCTTCGTGGTCCGCACGATCGTGATTCCGGCCCTGTTCACCCTGATCGGTCCCCGCATCTGGTGGCCGACCGAACTCGACCCACACTCCGAAGACAGTCCGAACGCCACGAAAGAAGGAGTCACCTCATGATCCGCAGCATCATCCGCACGGCAGTCGCCGGAGCGTTGGTCACCGGAGCACTGCTCGCCGGCGGCAGCGCCGCGTCAGCGCAGCCCCTGTTCGAGCCGCTGCAGCCCATCGCCCAGCTGGACGTCCAGCGCTACGCCGGTGACTGGTGGCAGATCGCGGCCGTCCCGCAGCCGTTCAACCTGAACTGCGCCAAGGACACTCGGGCCAACTACCAGGTGCTCGACCCCAGCAACGTGCGCGTGCAGAACAACTGCACCCGCTGGGACGGCGGAGCCAACGAGATCATCGGCAACGCCCGGGTGAACGATCCGGTCACGCAGGCGCAGCTGCACGTGAGCTTCCCCGGCGTCCCCACCCAGGACAACCCCGAGGGTCCCACGAACTACATCGTCACCTACATCGCCGACGACTACTCGTGGGCGTTGGTGGGCGACCCGTTCCGCACGTCCGGCTTCGTCCTGTCGCGGTCACCGCAGGTGAGTGCCGATCAGTGGAAGCAGATTCGGAGCGTCGTCGAGAGCCGCGGCTACAACGCCTGCCTGCTGTTGACGTCGCCGACCACTCAGGGCAGCAACGAGATCCGCCCGCTCTGCACCGTCTGACCTTCGCCACCGCTCACCGTTCGGCTCAGCTGGGTCGAACGGTGAGCACCGGCACCGGTGACGTCATCAGCAGACGCTGACTGACGCTGCCGAGCAACGCCTTTCCCACGCGACTGCGCTTCTTGATTCCGATGACGAGTCGCGTCACCTCCGGGTGCGCCTCGATCTCGTCGATGACCGCGATCACCGGGTCACGGTCCTCGCGGCCTGCCCGGTCGATCACTCGCACCGCCACGTCACCACCCACGTCGCTCGTGTCGAGCGCGCCGAGGGTCAGATTCACCGCGATCACGTCGGTCCCGAGCATGCGCGCCTCCGACACCGCCTCCGACAGTGCGTGTCGGCCCTCGTCGCTGTCGGTCACTGCCACCAGTACTGCCATGATGTCTCGCCGTCCTTCTCGAAGTGGGGTGATCGTGTCAGGAGTACTCGCGGCGGAACCGGGCCTCGAGCTCCTCCAGGCTCTGACCGCGGGTCTCCGGCACCTGCGTGATGATGAAGACCAGGGCCAGTATGCCCAGTCCGACGAAGATGAAGAACGTCGGCGCGATGCCGAGCGCGTCGACCACCGGCGGGAAGGCCAGTGCGACGGCGGCATTGGCGATCCACAGCATGAACACGCAGACGCCGATGGCGAAGCTGCGGATCTTGAGCGGGAAGATCTCCGCGAGCATCAACCAGACCAGCGGCCCGATCGTGCCCTGCATGCAGAAGACGAAGAGCACGACGAAGACGAGGATGAAGTACGCCTTGGCGGTGCCGTCCGGCAGCAGCAGTGCGGACAGTCCGACCAGGAGATGGAAGAGCGTCGTCAGCGAGAAGCCCGCGATCAGCATCGTTCGGCGATCGATCCGATTCATGATGAGCAGGCCCACCGTGATGCCGAGGACGCTGAAGAGGCCGTTGAGCGTGTTCGCGATGATGGCGGAGCTGCTCGAGAATCCGGCGTCGCCGAGGAGCTGGGTACCGTAGTACATCACCGAGTTGATGCCCGTGAACTGTTGGAACACACCGAGTCCCACACCGATGTAGATCAACCGTCGGATCCACCGCACCGACAGGTCGGCCGCGCCGCCGGTCTGCGAGAGCTTCTCCTCCTCGGCCAGCGCGTGCACCTCGGCCATCTCGGCCTCCGCACGTTCGGGGGACCGCACCTGCTTCAGCACCGCCAGGGCGTCGTCGTCCCGGCCCTGCAGGACGAGCCAGCGCGGACTCTCGGGCATCCGCAGCATGCCGAAGAACAGTGCGAACGCGGGCAACACGGCGACCAGCAGCATGTAGCGCCAGACGGAGTCGTGCTCGCCCCAGATGTTGAAGATGAGGGCGTTGATCACGAAGGCCGCGAACTGGCCGCTGACGATCATGACCTCGTTGCGCGTCACCAGGGAACCGCGGCGCTCGAACGGTGAGACCTCCGAGAGGTACACCGGCACGGTCGCGGACGCTCCGCCGACCGCGAGGCCGAGGATGAAGCGGAACACCGCCAGCACCTCCCACGACGGCGCGAGAACGCAGCCGAGAGTGCCGAGGACGAAGATGCCGGCCAGCATCAGGATGTTGTGCCGACGGCCGTACTTGTCCGACAGTCGACCCCCGACCAGTGCGCCGATGGCGGCCCCGAAGATGAGGATGCTGACGACGAAGCCCTCCGTGAAGGCCGTGAGCGACAGGTCCTCCTTCAGCGGCTCCAACGCGCCGTTGATGACGCCCGTGTCGTATCCGAACAGCAGACCACCGAAGGTCGCCACCACGGCGATGACGCCGAGGCGACGCGAGTGGGGACCGGGAGCGTCCGGCGGTAGTGCACTTCCCGTGGTGCTGACTTGCGAAGACATGACATCCCATCGTCGGCGTGGCGGGTCCGAGCCGTCCAGCGACGCTCAAACCATGTCTGTATGTCTTAACATAGTTTCTCCGCCCTGAGAAGTGGATCACATCATTTTCCCCTCGACACCGGAGTATCTCTCAGTTGTTCAACTATTCAGAATCTGAGATGATCGGTCCGGTGATCCACGTCGAGAAGGGAGTGCCACCATGTCCGACGAGCACCAGCGAGACAGCGAGCAGCGCGCGGCGCCGCTGTCGTTCGTCCAGTTGTTCTTCGACGCGACGGTCGACACGACGTCGCCGGGACACGGCCTGGACGACGGGCCCGACGGCACCGGCGCATCGCCCCTGCGCTGATCAGCGGTGCGCGAGGCTCGCGTAGAACGCGAGATGAGCGGCCGCTGCGTCGTCCCAACTCGTGCGGGCAGCCAGTGCGCGCCCGGCAGCGGCACGGTCGTCCGACGTCAGAGCGTCCTCGAGCGCGGCAGCCGTCCCTTCGGCATCGCCGCCGTAGCGCACCGCGTCCCCGAACACCTCGCGGAACACGGGGAGATCCCGCACCACGACGGGAACCGAGGCGGCGAGGGCCTCCATCGCGGCCAGCCCGAAGCCTTCCTTGGTCGAGAGGAACGCGAATGCCGACGCGCCGGCGACGAGAGACGGCAGCACGTCGTGGTCGACGGTACCGAGCACCCGCGGCGCGGGCCCCTCGTCGCCTGTCGACCGACCGGCCTCCGGCCTGCCCGCCAGTTCCGCGAGTCGGGTGTCGAACTCCGCCCGGTACCCCCGGTAGTCGAACAACGTCTCACCGCCGGCGAACACCAGACCCACGTCCGGGCACCGCTCTCGGAGCACGGCGTGGGCCTCGAGCAAGTCGATGCTCCCCTTGCGTGGCTCGATGCCACCGACCGCGAGGACGTACCGGCCGAGACGGGTCCGCCACTCGTCACCGCGTGCCGCCGCGAATCGAGCGTGGTCCACCCCGTTGGGGATGACGGTCGGCGACAGGCCCCATCCCGCACGCACCTCGTCGGCCACGGCGCGCGAGACACAGATCCGGGCGTGGGGCTCGACGACCGCACGCTCGTGGCAGGCGGCGAGTTCCGGTGTCGTGAACTCCTCGAGGTGGTGGATCGTGCGGACGCAGCGTCCGACGGCATTCGCGGTGATGCAGTCCTGGGCATGCACGACGTCGGCGTCACCCGGGTCGAATGCGCTGCGCATCAGCGCTATCGACCGCAGAATGCGGTCGCCGACCGACTCGTCCTCGCGCGCCGGGAACGGAACGAGACGAACCGTCACCGCGGGATCGATCGCACGGTAGAAGCCCTCGTCGCCGCCGCGCGCCAGGGACCACACGGTCACGTCCGCACCCGCGCGCGCCAGAGCTTCCGCCAGTTCGACGGTGTGGACCACTCCCCCTCGAGGTTTCGTCGAATAGGTCAGGAGGGCGACACGCACGTGATCTCCTTCGATGCCGGCGAGTGGTAGGTGTCCGGTCGTCGTTCGTCGAGGTGGCGCAACACCCGACGGGCCCGATCCACCTCCGCGTCCACGTCGAGGTCGCAACAAGCCAGGCCACCCTTGTCCCGCGTCCGACACAGGACCTCGCCGCCGGGACCGACGATCTTCGCCTGCCCGAGGAAGCGCAGGGACCCGGTCACTCCCGTGTGGTTGGACGACAGCAGGACCACCTGGTTCTCGGCTGCCCGAGCGGCGTCGTAGAGGTCGAACAGTCGAGACTGCCTGTCGTTCGCCAACTTCGACGCCCGGTCCGTCACGCTGGCCGGCCACGCCGACAGCGCCGCGATGATGCGCGCACCGTCCAGAGCCAAGGTGCGCGCCGCCTCGGGGAACGTCTTGTCGTAGTCGATCAGCATGCCCATCCTGCCCACCGGCGTGTCGAACGCCGAGAACCGATCTCCCGCCGCATAGGCCAATGATTCCCCGGCCGGTTGGTGCACCTTCCGGTGTCGACCCAACACCCCGTCGCCCGTGAGACACACGGCGGCGTTGTAGCGGACCAGGGCCGCCCTCTCCGTGTACCCCACGCACACGGTCATGGCGCCGGCCGCAGCCGCGATCACCGCGAGTTCGGGCCCGTCCTCGTCGAGCGCCGGCGGCAGCTCCTCGAGATCGGGCCGCGCGAGATCACCGAGGTAACCGCCGAGGCAGGCATCGGGGAGGACCAACAGGTCGATGCCGCGCTGATGACCCTGCTCGATGATGCCCACGATCTTCTCGACGGACCGCTCGACGTCACGGCCGAAGTGTCCCGCGAGCGCCGCCGCCCGGATCGGCGCCATCTCGCGGTCAGACCGCCGCGGGCACGCGGGCGCCGACCGCGGGGGACATCTGCTCCGCGAGGTACTCCGCATCCCGTGCCACCGCCGCGAATCGGCCCGAGCCCCAGGTGTTCTGCCACGGCAGACCCAGGAAGTACAAGCCCTGCGCCGCGGTCACACCACGGGTGTGAGCCGGGTGGCCCTCACCGTCGAACACCCCGACCTTCAGCCAGCGGTAGTCCCGGCGGAAGCCGACGGCCCACACGACGGACGTGACGCCCGCCGCCTCGAGATCGAGCTCGGTGGGTTCCGACTCGGGCCGCCAGACCGGTGTGTAGCGCTCCTCGACGGGAGCGTCGAGTCCCGCCCTGGCGATGTAGGCGTCGATGTCGTTCTTGATCCCCTCCGACACCGCGTCCGCCGCGTCGAGTGACTGCTCCAGAGTCGGCGCGAAACGCAGGACACCGTCCGAACCGACGTCGGTCAACCGCCCGTACAGCCGCATCCCGTCCAGAGCGAAGGCGCGCAGGTCGATGTCGCGTCCGCCGTCCCGCCCGGTCACGTAGTGGTTCGTGCTCTCCCGCTTGGACAGTCCGCCGGCGTGTTCGGAGATCGACACGTCGTACACCCCCATGTCCTGCAGCCACGCGACGCAGTCCCGTCCGCGGTAGAAGCGGGCGACACGAGGCGCGGACCCCGCGACGAGGTGCACCTGCCTGCCCTCGAGATGCAGATCCTCGGCGATCTGTGCGCCGGACTGCCCGGTGCCGACCACCAGGACCCCACCCGGAGGAAGTGCCGCCGCGCTGCGGTAACGCGACGAGTGGATCTGCGTGATCGTCTCCGGCACCCGCTCGGCGAGGCGAGGAATCGACGGGACGTGGTAGCCACCGACGGCCACCACGACCTGATCCGCGGTCATCGCCCCGGCAGAGGTCGACACGGCGTAACCGCCGCCGGGTGCCTGCTGCACCGACAGCACCGCAACGTGTTCGCGGACCGGAGCGCCGAACGAGTCGGCATAGCGACGTACGAAGTCGTACACCAGGTCTCGGGTCATGAAACCGTCGGGATCGTCACCGTCGTAGGCGTGTCCGGGCAGGACGCACTGCCAGTTCGGTGTCACCAGGGTGAAGTTGTCCCACCGCCCGTCCAGCCACTCGTGAGCGATGGTGTCCCGTTCGAGGACGACGTGGTCGACACCGCGTCGGGTCAGGTGCCAGCTCATGGACAGACCGGCCTGGCCCGCGCCGATCACGATCACGGTGTGATGCTCGGTCATCGCGCCCCTCCCAGGTCGAGCACGTGCACGGTGCCGCGGTCGAACGCCGCTGCGGTGGTCTCGATCTCGCGCAGGGTCGCTGCTGCCGAGGTACAGGCGAAGCCGTACTTGGCTCGCACCCGATCACTGGCCTCGGTGAGTGCGAGACGACTGCGCTGCACGAAGTCGGCGATCTCGTAGCGAGTCCCGACCGTCAGATGGTCACGGACCACGAGTGACGGCGAATAGCACTGTTGGCGGCACCCGTTGGGCCACTGGACGGTGAAGGTCATCTCAGGCACGGCTCATCACCCGGTCCACCCGAGACATGCTGTCGCCGTCGACGAGGGTCCCGTACACGGACGGCCGGCGGTCGCGAAGGTTGTACATGCCGCCGCCGCGGGCCGCTGCGATCGCTTTCTGCACATCGAGAGTCGCTGTGGCCAGGCCGGGTTCGACCCCCGTGCCGGCGAGGATCTCCCCGCCCGGGCCGACGATCTTGGCGCTGCACACGAAGTCCAGCGACCCGAAGGACCCCGCCTGATTGGACGCGATCCACACGACCTGGTTCTCCAGGGCTCGGGCCTGGTCGTAGATGTCGAAGCGCAGCTTCCAGCGATCGTCGGCCATGTTCGGCGCACGCCCCGTGCGCGAGGTCGGCCAGGCCGACAGCGAGGTGATGATCTCGGCGCCGTCGAGTGCGATCTCCCGCGCCGCCTCGGGGAACGCCTTGTCGTAACAGATCTGCATGCCCATCCGGCCGACCGGTGTGTCGAAGGCGCGGTACTCGGAACCAGCCGAGTAGCAGAGGTTCTCACCCAGCGGCTGGTGCACCTTGCGGTACGAGCCCAGCACTCCGTCACCGTGCACCGTCACCGCGGCGTTGTACCGAGTGGGACCGTCCGCCTCACAGAAACCGAAGGTCACCACCATGTCCCCGGCCATCGCCGACACTCGCGCGATCTCCGGGCCGTCCAGCTCCAGGGCCGGCGGCAGGTTCTGCAACCGTCGTTGCCGCTTCTCCTCCGACTCGTCTCCGCCTCCCAGACTCGGGAGGTAGCCGCCGAGGCATGCCTCCGGCAGGACCAGCAGCGCGCTGCCGCGACGCCGTGCTTCCGCGATGGTCCGCTCGATGGTCGCGTACGACTCGTCCATGTCGCGGCCGAAACGCTCGGACGCCACCGAGAGAGTTACGTCGTTCATGCTGGTCCCAATCCTGTGACTGCGGCGGAGATCGCCGAGGTGGTGGCGCCGTCGGGCCACCGCAAGGTGACACCCGGCTCCGAGGTGAGGCGGCCGCAGGCGGCCGATGTCGCCGGACCGGCCGGCGGGAGCCGACGTCCGGGGCGGTCCGCGGTGATCATCGCGAAGCCGGGGAAGCACGTGATCCATCGGCCGAGGTCGGCACCGCCGGGTCGGGGTATGCGTGCGACGTCGATCTCGGCGCCCGTACCGGACGCCTCGGCCAGCATGCCGACGGTGCCCGCGAGCCCCGCCATGCTGACGTCCTTCGCTGCACGCGGAGCTGCCCGGGCCACGAACGACCCCATCTCGCGGAGGTCCGACCCGAAGCGCGCGGAGGTCGAATCCCATTGCAGGCCGTGGTAACCGGGTCGCCAACCGCCCCCGAGGTCGGCGGTGAGGCTCAGCTCGTCACCGACCGCACCGCCGCCCGCACGCACCGGCGACGACGTCCGTCCGAGTGCCGTGACCGACAGCGCCGCCGGCACACCCACCTGGGTGTGGCCGCCGAGCACGGGAACCCCCCACGCGTCACTGGCGCGGCCGAGGCCGCGGATCACGCGGGTGAGGAGCGATGTCGTCGGAGCGCCGACGGCGTCCAGCATGCCCACCGGGGTCGCACCCATGGCAGACAGATCGTTCAGATTCACCAGGGCGGCACACCATCCGGCCCACTCCGGGTCGCGCTCGACCATCGAGGGCACGATGGCATCGCACGCGGCGATGATGTCGGATCCGGGCACCGGAACTCCGTCGTCGCCTCGGAAACCGCTCGCCCCCAAACCCAGTGGCGCAGTCGCCAGGGGCGCCAGCACACCTGCGAGCATCGCCTTGGTCGACCGCACGAGACGTGCCACCGTGTCGATCGTCCAGCGCATCGTCTCGTGCGGGGCGCCGGCCAGCACGGTGGGTCCGGTGGCGGTCCACCCGAGCGCCGTGAACATCGGGACGTGGCGAGACTGCACGGTGGCGTCGAACCGCACCACCCCGGCCGTCTCCACATGCGCGCAGGCAGCGCGGATCAGGGCGGGTCCCACTGCGCGGCTGCGCTTCTCCCGTGCGACGACGAGGCGGCTGCCCGACCACCAGCCCAGGTCGACGTCCGTGCAGGGGGCCACCCGAACCCCGCCGAGAACCGCGCCGTCGGGCGCGGTCGCGAGAAGGACGACAGCGCGGGGATCGTCGTCGACGTCGTCCCGGTCGGTACCCGAGAACAAGCCCTGCTCGACGACGAACGACTCGCGTCGAAGACGGTGATAGGCGGCGAGATCGGCTGCGGACTCGGCCGGCCGGACGAGGAACGGTGCAGCGCCGACGGTAGGTGCACCGGTGAGGATGGACAGTTCGGTGCTCATGTCAGCCACCCATCGTCTGCAGGACGCTGCACGCACCGCACGCCGCACACCCGGCCTTCTGGTCGGTGCCCAGCATGTCCGCGTCCACCAGTGCGGCGGCCACCCGAGTGCTGACGTCGGTCAACAGCTCGGCGGACGGCGCCCCTGCCCCGTCGACGTCGACTGCCAGCGTTCCGGGATGCGGCCGGAACGGGACGACGAAGGGATAGACCCCCATCGCGATCAACTCGGTGGCGCCGCGAACCACCTCGTCCGGGTCCTCGCCGAGCCCGACCAGCAGATACGTGGACACCTGGTTGCGTCCGAAGACACGCACCGCCTCCGCCCACGCCGCGCGGTACTCGTCGAGCGAGACCGACGCCTTGCCCGGCATCCAACGGCGCCGCACGTCCTCGTCCAGGGACTCGACGTGGATACCGATGGACCGCGCGCCGGCGTCGTACAACTCGGTGAGGGTCGCGAGATCCCCGGGCGGTTCGCACTGCACCTGGATCGGCAGGTCGGGGAGCACGGCGCGGACCGCGCGGACGCAGCGTGCCAGGTGCAGCGCCCCCCGATCTCGGCCCGCCGAGGTGCCGGTCGTCATGACCATCTGGGTAATGCCGTCGAGTCGCACCGCCGCCTCGGCCACGGCAGCGAGGTCGGCGGGCTTCTTCACCGCCACGGTGGCGCCGCTGCGCAACGACTCCTCGATGGAGCAGAACCGACACCGTTGCGACTCGTCGTAACGAATGCAGGTCTGGACCACGGTCGTGGCCAGCACTCCTCTGCCGTGGAGCTTGGCGAGCTTCTCGTAGGGCACACCGTCGTCGGTGGTGAGATCGTAGAAGGCCGGCCGGGCGATGGCGGCGATGTCCAGTCCGATGTCGTCCCCGTCGAACAGCACCCGATCGCCGTCCAGGACGTAGGGGCTCGACGGATTGCGGGGCAGTGCTGCGCCGAGTCCGTCGATGCTCACGTGGCCGTCGTCGCTCGGTCCCGCACCCGCGGTGCGGCGCACCGGTGGGGTCCCACGGATACCGAGCAGGGCCAGATCGACCCGGTGGTTCCTGGTCGGGCGGGAAGACCGGAGGCCGGTCGGGGTCTGCAGTCGAACGTCGGACATCGCCGTCTCACCTCAGACCATGTACGTGGAGTTGATGATCGCGCCCTTGCGGGAGTAGTGGATCAATGCGTCCTGCACGTCCAACGGGTGCGCGGGCACGACGCCTTCGATGAGGTCTTCCTCGCGGCCGCCGTGCAGTGCGAGCCCGAACCGGCAACAGAACACGGTGCCGCCCTCCGAGATGAACGTCGCGAGAGCGTCGTTGATGTTCTGCTCGCCGGGGAAACCGGAGTCCCCAGTGGTGGGGAAGCCGCGGGTCGCCAGGCAGTTGATGGCGCCGGGACCGTAGAAGTACATCGCCGACTCGTAGCCCTTGCGCAGAGCACGCGTCGCCTGCAGCACGGCGACGAAGCTGACCGACGACTCGTGGGCGATGCCGTGCACGAGGGTGAAGTACGACTCCCCGTCCTCCGCCTTGTAGTCCGGGAAGATCTTGGTTCCGCCGTAGATGTTGCTGCCCTTGGGGAGTGACGGGTGCGGGATCTCGGCGAGCGAAGCGGACATGTTGTCGAGGATGGTCTGATCGAACGCGGCCACGGAAACCTCCGGAAGATGAGTGAGCGAGTACTCGGGTGCGGAGACGTCCGTCCCGCTGACACCAGTACAGGCCCGCTCGATGTCCGGATGGTCACCCGCGGAACAACGCCCTGTTTCGTCCTGCTCACTCGTGTAACCCCGGCGACACACCGCCGCGTTACCGTCGGAGTGTGGTCGACGTCTCGGGTGCCCGACGCCGCCTCGCCCTCGCGCACGTCGCGTCGCGAGTCGAGGCGGGCCCACCCGTGCCACCGTCGACGAGCGTGACCGTGCACTTCCATCCCGATCGGCTCGTGGCCGGCCGACCGTTGCTCGAGGTGCTGATCGAGGAGAATCTCTATCGATCGCAGTTCGTCACGGGTACGAGCAACGGCGGGTTCGATCCTGCGCCCGGCGGGCGTCGCCGCGCATGGGAGTCCCGCATGTTCGGTGGGGCCTACGACGACGGCCCGGCATCGGAGCGCCCGATTTACGGCTCACTGAATCACCGCCTGGAGCCCGCGGGCGGATCGGTGCGCTTCGGCTCCTCCCACCTGGTGCTTCGCAGAGACGTGCTCTCCCGGACGACCTTCTGCTACCCCGATTCGGTCCACGAGCCGACAGCCTTCGGCACCGGTGAGCGCATGCCGCTCGTCGAGACGGCACTCGGCCACCACGACGTCGACGTGCTCGACGACTACATCGAGGCCCATGTCCACGGACCGCTACGACTCGACACCGACGTCGAGGCACTGGTTCTCGACCCGTCGTTCCGCGGGACCGCGGTGGACGCGATCGCACGCCGGGCGCCCGTTCCGGTGCGGTGGCACCACGGTTTCGAGCTGGCGTCGAGTCGGTTCGACCGCTGCGCCGACTATCGCGGACCACACATCGCCGACCTCGCACACGCCGTCGCGAGAGACGGGCGGCTCACCGCGCGGATCGTCGGTCAGGCCGCGAACACCGGTGAGCACGACGATCAGCACGTCACACAGCTGTGGCACTGTGTCGCGCGCTTCGGACACGACTGGTCCGATCGTCCCGGGGCCGCAACCTCACCTACCGAGGGACGAATCGGACGGGGATAAACTGAGCTCACCATGCTCACACCCATCACGGTCGCCCTCTACGTGCTGCCACTCGTCGCCGCGGTCTGGGCACTGGTGAAGCTGATCCGCAATCAGGCGCTGCTCCTCGCGAACCGCGGTGACCGCGTGTTCTTCCGCTTCCTCGTCGGCATCGAGTTGCTCGTTCTCGCGCAGGCCGTGGTCGGTTTCGTCGCCCTGGCCACCACCGACCGCGACGTGCACACCGTCACCTTCGGCGCGTACCTCATCGGTCTGGCGCTGCTGCTGCCCGTCGGCGTGTGGTGGTCTCTCGGGGACCGCAGTCGAGGCGGCACCGCCGTCCTGATCGTCGTCACCCTCACCCTTGCGGTGATGGTGCTCCGCCTGAACCAGATCTGGGCCGGCCATGCCTGACACCACACGCACGGACCTGCAGACGGCCACCCGGTCGGGCATCGGGCGCGTCCTCATCGCCCTCTACGCACTGTTCTCCGTCGCCGCCGCGTCCCGCTCGGCAGTGCAGATCGGAACCCGGTTCGACGACGCGCCGGTCGCGTACCTGCTGTCCGCGTTCGCCGCCCTCGTCTACATCGTCGGCACCGTGTGTCTCGCACGAGCCTCCGTCGTGTCGCGCCGCATCGCGACCATCTCGTGCGTCGTCGAGATAGTCGGTGTGCTCGCCGTCTCGATCGCCAGTTATGCCGTGCCGCAGGAGTTCCCGGAGCCCACGGTGTGGTCGCACTTCGGATCGGGCTACCTGTTCATCCCGGTGATCCTGCCGATCGCGGCGCTCTGGTGGCTGCGGCGGACCGACACCGGTAGGTCTCGGACCTCGCCCGGGGCGTGACTACCCCAACTTCGCCAGGTTGGTCACACTCGTGCGCACGTCCGACTCCAACACCTTCGCGACCACCCCGCCGATCGGTCCGGACAGCAATCCGCCGCGGAAGTTCGCGTCGAGGGTGAACTCCGATCCGGCGCCCTTCGGCGCGACGGACATCTTCAGATCGATCTTGATGCCGCCCTTGCCTTTGCCGAGCAGCGCGATCTCGTAGGGCTTGTCGTACTCGGTGATCGTCCAGGTGATCACGTTGCGGAAACCCTTGACCTTGATCAGCGAATCGATGGTGACGCCTTCCTTCAACGTGTCCGGCACGGGACTGCGCCATCCACCGAAGATGGTCATCCACTCCTGGAAGCTGGACAGATCGGACGCCCTGGCCCACGCCTCGTCCGGTGTCATCGTCGAATCCACCGTCACGTTCACTCCGGCCACGCGGCCCTCGCTTCCTGCCTCGTCGGTCCCGCGCGCGGGTCCTGCCACCGGGCGTGGCACCGCCCTCGAACATACCCAGCCCGCGGAGCACGCAATCTATCCTGATGCCATGGCATCGCTGGAGGTCGCGGGGCGACAGATCGCGCTGACCAATGTCGACAAGGTGCTCTGGCCGGAGACGGGCACCACCAAGGGCGAGGTGATCGACTACTACGTCGACATCGCGCCCGCGATGCTCCCCCATCTCCTCGGACGCCCCGTCACACGGAAGCGATGGCCGAACGGGGTCCAGGCAGGCTCGTTCTTCGAGAAGAATCTCGCCGCGTCGGCACCTGACTGGCTCGATCGTCGACGACTGCACCACTCGGACCGCGTCGTGGTCTACCCCGTCTTCCACACCGCCGCCGATCTCGCGTGGCTGGGACAGCAGGCGGCGCTGGAAGCCCATGTGCCGCAGTGGACATTCGACGGCGACGAGCAGGGCAAGGCCACCCGCATCGTCTTCGATCTGGATCCGGGCGAGGGTGTCGACCTCGACACCTGCGCGACCGTCGCGTGCGAGGTGCGCGCGATGATCACCGACATCGGGCTCACCGCCTACCCCCTCACCAGTGGTAGCAAGGGCATTCACCTGTACGTCCCGCTGGAGAAGCCGGTGTCGTCGTCCGGCGCCTCGACCGTCGCGAAACGCGTTGCGACGCTTCTCGAGGAGAGGATGCCCGATCTGGTCACCGCATCGATGTCGAAGGCTCTACGACCCGGGAAGATCTTCCTGGACTGGAGTCAGAACAACGGCAAGAAGACCACCATCGCGCCGTACTCGCTGCGCGGACGCGACCGCCCGACCGTCGCGGCTCCGCGGACGTGGGACGAGCTCTCCGGTGGCGGTCTCGCCCAACTGAGCTTCGAGGAGGTGCTCGCTCGCTTCCACCGGGACGGCGATCTGCTCGCGGGACTCGATCCGGAGCCGGAGGCGTCGATGAGCACCGACAGCCTGGGCCCGTACCGCGGCAAGCGGACTGCCTCCCGCACACCGGAACCCGTCCCGACGACACCGACGACTCGGGAATCCGCGGACCCGATCTTCGTCATCCAGGAACACCACGCACGCCGACTCCACTACGACTTCCGACTCGAGCGCGACGGCGTGCTGGTCTCGTGGGCGGTCCCGAAGAATCTACCGACGGACGAGAAGAAGAACCATCTCGCCGTGCACACCGAGGACCATCCGATGGACTACGCGTCCTTCGAGGGGACGATCCCGCAGGGCGAGTACGGCGGCGGCGAGGTGAGCGTCTGGGATCACGGCACCTTCACCACCGAGAAATGGCGGGACGACGAGGTCATCGTCGAACTCGAGGGTGAGCGCGTCGCGGGCCGGTACGCACTGATCCGGACCGACAGGGACCAGTGGCTCGTGCATCGGATGAAGCCGCGCCCCCAGCCGACACGCACCGAGTTGCCCCAGCACCTGCGGCCGATGCTGGCGTCCGCCGGAACGCTGTCCGGACTCGAAGCCGACGAATGGTCCTTCGAGGGGAAATGGGACGGCGTCCGCATCGTCGCGACCCTCGACCACGGGGACGTCGTGCTCGAGAGTCGGACCGGACAGGACCTCACGCGTCGCTACGCGGGGATCACGGCGCTCGCCGCGGATCTGTCCGACCATGCGGTCGTGCTCGACGGTGAGGCCGTGGTCTACCGCGCGGACGGAGTCACCAGCTTTCAGGCACTGCAGGACGCGCATCCCGACGACGTGCAGTTCATCTGCTTCGACATCCTCCACCTCGACGGGACGGATCTGACGGGCAAGAAGTTCACCGACCGGCGGAAGATTCTCGAGCTGCTGCTGACCGGCCTCGAGACGGTGACCGTCTCGCCGCTCCTGCCCGGCACAGCGGCGGGAGCGCTGTCCGAGACCGAACGCCGCGGCTGGGAGGGCATCGTCGCCAAGCGGCGGGACTCGACCTACGAGGTGGGCCGACGCAGCACCTCGTGGATCAAGGTGAAGAACTGGCGGACGCAGGAAGTGGTCATCGGCGGATGGCGCGCCGGCAAGGGTTCCCGCACCGGGAGCATCGGGTCGCTCCTGCTCGGCATCCCGTCCGAGAACGGACTGCACTACGTCGGGCGGGTCGGCACCGGGTTCACCGAGCGACAGCGCGCGGACCTGCTGACACTGCTGCGCCCGAGCGTCGTCGACGAGTCGCCCTTCGACGAACCTCTCCCCACCGCCGACCGCCGCGATGCGACATGGGTGGCCCCCACCGTCGTCGGCGAGGTGCGGTACTTCGAGTGGACCGACGGCGGCTCGTTGCGCCATCCGAGCTGGCGCGGCCTGCGTGAGGACAAGACCGTCACGGACGTCCGCCGCGAGGACTGAGAGTTCCCACCCGCGCGGGCAAACTTTGGACCTTACACAAGACCCGCCGAATATGGTTGCCGCCGTCGTGTCGCCTGCTTACGGTTCGATCACGGGGCCGGGGCGCCGTTACTCGGGCGACATCGTGCGCTCGGGCAGTGTTCAGTGCGGCTGTCGTTCGATGACCGCACAGTCGGTTCGTAGGAGTGTTCCATGAGATCCATTCGTCGCCTCGTGCTCGGCGCGGTCACCGCAGCCGTCGTCGCAGCCGCCCTTCCGGGGACTGCAGCCGCTGACGCCCAGTACCCGATCCCCAGTGCCGACCCGTTCTACTCGGCGCCCGGCGACATCTCCGGTCTCGCACCGGGCACAGTCCTCGCCAGCCGTCCGATGCCGAACCCGCCCAACTTCGTCGGCGTGTCGACCTGGCAATTGGCGTTCCGGAGCACGGGCAGCGAGGGCAATCCCATCGTCGGCGTCACCACCGTGTTCGTCCCCCTGGTCAAGGCGCCCGACGGCCCGCTGCTCTCCTACCAGCAGATCGTCAACGCGCTGGGCCTGAAGTGCGCGCCCTCGCAGGCGCTGTGGTCGACCGACCCGAACGTCGTGATCCGTGACGCCGCTGCGTTGAACGCGGTGTTCACCCGCGGCTGGTCGGTCTCGATGCCGGACCATCTCGGACCGAACAGTGCCTACGGTGCCGCCAAGTTGGGCGGCCAGATCACCCTGGACGGCATCCGCGCCGCCAAGAACTTCGAGCCGCTGCAGTTGCGCAACAGCCCCGTCGGCATGGGCGGCTACTCCGGTGGTGGCATGGCCACGGCCTGGGCGGCCGCGCTGGCGCCGTCGTACGCACCCGAACTCGACATCGTGGGCAGCGCCCAGGGTGGCGTTCCGATGAACCTGTTGAAGATGGCCTACATGCTCGGTGAGAACACGCCGCACCCCGTGTTCGGGCTGGCACTGGCCGCGGCGATCGGACTGGGTCGCGAGTACCCCGACCGGATGCCCGTGTCCCAGAACCTGACTCCGCAGGGCACGTCGATGATGAACCAGATCGCCGACTCCTGCACCAACGACATCCTGTCCGTGGGCGCCAACCACAGCGCCGCGGAGATCACCGCGAACAGGTCCGTGTTCGCAGATCCGCAGGGTCGTGCGGTCGTGGAGGAGAACAGCGTCGAGCTCTACCCCGGAGTGCCCCGTGCGCCCATCTTCGAGTGGCACAGCCCGACCGACACGCTCATTCCCGTGGAGGCCATCGACAGCGCCACCGCTCGGTACTGCCGCGCCGGCACTCCGGTGCAGACACTGCTCACCCCGACCCCCGACCACCTCAGTGCCGCGCTGCTCGGCCTGCCGGCCGCACTGCAGTGGCTGAACGATCGCTTCGCGGGCCTTCCCGCGCCCAGCACCTGCTGATCGCGGAGGGTCAGGCGCGGACCGGTTCGTCGAACTGCGTGCGGTAGAGCTCGGCGTAACGACCCGAGCGCGCCAGCAGTTCGGTGTGCGTACCGCGCTCGACGACGCGGCCGTTCTCGATCACCAGAATCAGATCGGCCGCCCGGATGGTGGAGAGCCGGTGCGCGATGACGATGGACGTGCGTCCCTCCAGCGCTTCGGCGAGTGCCTCCTGCACCGCGGCCTCGGAGGTGGAGTCCAGTGACGCAGTGGCCTCGTCCAACACGACGACGGTGGGACGCGCCAGCAGCAGCCGGGCGATGGTGACGCGCTGACGCTCACCACCGGAGAAGCGATAGCCGCGCTCGCCGACCACGGTGTCCAGTCCGTCCGGCAGCGACAGCACCAACTCCTCGAGACGCGCACGCCGCAGCGCGGACCAGATCTCCTCCTCCGTCGCATCCGGATGCGCCAGGGTGAGATTCGAACGCAACGTCTCGTGGAACAGGTGGCCGTCCTGCGTCACCATGCCGACTGTGCGCCGGATCGATTCGGCCGTCAGATCCCGCACGTCGACGTCGCCGATACGCACGGCACCGGAATTCACGTCGTACAGCCGCGAGACGAGCTGCGCGATGGTCGACTTTCCTGCACCGGACGAGCCGACCAGGGCCACCATGTGTCCGGGCTCGGCGCGGAAGGACACCCCGTGGAGCACCTCCTCACCGCCGCGAGCATCCAGGACCGACACGTCCTCCAGAGACGCCAGTGACACCTTGTCGGCCGACGGATACGCGAAGCGGACGTCGTCGAACTCGACGGTGACCGGCCCCTCCGGAACCGCCCGGGCATCGGGCTTGTCGGTGATGAGCGGATCGAGATCGAGGATCTCGAAGACCCGCTCGAAGCTCACCACGGCGCTCATGATGTCGACGCGGGCGCTCGCCAGCGCGGTGAGGGGTGCGTACAACCTGGTCAGAAGCAGTGCGAGAGTCACGACGGATCCGGCGTCGAGCAGCCCCCGCAGCGCATAGAAGCCACCGAGCCCGTAGACGAGCGCGAGAGCCAGCGCGGACACGAGAGTCAGCGCCGTCACGAAGACGGTCTGGACCATGGCCGACCGCACGCCGATGTCGCGGACGCGGCCCGCCCGCAGCGCGAACTCGGCCGACTCGTGGTCCGGGCGTCCGAACAGCTTGATCAGTGTCGCGCCGGGAGCGGAGAAGCGCTCCGTCATCTGCGTCGACATGGCCGCGTTGTGCGCGGCGGCCTCACGCTGCAGACGAGCGAGGCGCGTGCCCATCCTGCGGGCCGGGAGCACGAAGATCGGCAACAGCAACAGTGCCAGCAGGGTGATCTGCCAGGAGATTCCGAGCATGACGACGAGGGTGAGCAGCAACGTCACGAGGTTGCTGACGACACCCGACAGCGTGCCGCTGAAGGCGCGCTGCGCCCCGATGACGTCGTTGTTCAACCGCGAGACCAGGGCACCGGTGCGCGTGCGTGTGAAGAAGGCGATGGGCATCTTCTGCACGTGGTCGAACACACGAGTACGCAGGTCGAGGATGAGGTTCTCGCCGATCCGCGCCGAGAGCCACCGGTTCACCAGCCCCGTACCGGCATCGAGCAACGCCACGACCGCGATGATGACGGCCAGCACGAGGACCGTCCCGTACGCGCGGCTCTGCACGATGGCGTCGACGACACGGCCGGCCAGCACGGGCGTCGCGACGGCCAGGACCGCCGCGACGACGCTGAGGACGAGGAACCCGACGAGCAGGGAGCGCAGGGGCCGTGCGAACACCATGATGCGGCGCACGGTGACCCGGGAGAACGGTCGGTGATCGTCGCCGTTGGTGTGCATCGATCGATACATCTGGTTCCACGCGGTCATTTCCATACTCATGTGGAACCTCCTGTTACTTGTCACGATCTCTGCACACCCAAGACACGAACCGAGTTCCGGCCCGTTCCACCCTTACGTCGAGCAACCTCTGCGCTGCCCCGCTCATTCCGTGGTCAGGCCGCGGCGACCTGCTCCCGTGCAGGTTCGAGAGCCCGGGCGACGATATCGGCGACGTCCGACATGGGCCGGACATCGACGGCGGCCCGCACCTCGGCCGGCACGTCGTCGAGATCTGGCTCGTTCCGCGCGGGAACGAACACGGTGGTGAGTCCGGCGCGTTGAGCGGCGAGCAACTTCTGCTTCACCCCGCCGATCGGGAGTACCCGACCGTTCAGGGAGACCTCGCCCGTCATACCGACGTCGGACCGCACGGGACGCCCCGTCGCCATCGACACCAGCGCGGTGACCATCGTGACGCCCGCGGACGGGCCGTCCTTGGGTACGGCACCGGCCGGCACGTGGATGTGGATCGCCTTGTCCAGCGCCGTGGGGTCCACCCCGAGTTCCGCCGCGTGCGACCGCACATAGGAGAGCGCGATCTGCGCCGACTCCTTCATGACGTCGCCGAGCTGACCGGTGAGGGTGAGGCCGGCGGTGTCACCCGTCGAGCTCGCCTCGATGAACAGGACGTCGCCGCCCAGACCGGTCACGGCCAGGCCCGTCGCGACACCGGGGACCTCGGTGCGTTCGTGCGCCTCGGGGGTGAAGCGGGGCCGTCCGAGGTAGGTGACCAGATCGGGCTCGTCCACCGTGATGGGCCGCTCGTCCTGCGCCAGTTCGGTCGCCACCTTGCGCAACGCCTTCGCCAGCAGTCGCTCGAACTGACGGACGCCGGGCTCACGGGTGTAGTCGGCGGCGATCCTGCGGAGCGCAGCGTCGGTGACGG
Organism: Rhodococcus sp. PvP016; assembly: GCF_017832185.1. Taxonomy (NCBI): domain Bacteria; kingdom Bacillati; phylum Actinomycetota; class Actinomycetes; order Mycobacteriales; family Nocardiaceae; genus Rhodococcus; species Rhodococcus sp. PvP016. The sequence goes on from NZ_JAFIBH010000001.1 coordinate 662,943, forward strand.
TCACCTCGGCGTCGGTCAGTGCAGCGCGGTCGACCTGCCGCGGAAGCAGATGGTTTCGCGCGATGACGACCTTGTCGTCCTCGGTGTAGCCGTCGATGGTCACCAGTTCCATGCGGTCCAGCAGCGCGGTCGGAATCTGGTCGATCACGTTGGCGGTCGCCAGGAACACCACGTCCGACAGGTCCAGATCGAGGTCCAGGTAGTGGTCCCGGAACGTGTGGTTCTGAGCCGGATCGAGCACCTCGAGCAGTGCCGCCGCGGGATCACCGCGGAAGTCCGACCCGATCTTGTCGATCTCGTCCAGCAGGACGACGGGATTCATCGAGCCTGCCTCGGCGATCGCACGCACGATCCGGCCCGGCAGGGCGCCGACGTACGTACGCCGGTGCCCGCGGATCTCGGCCTCGTCGCGCACGCCACCGAGGGCGACGCGAACGAATTTGCGGCCCAACGCCTTCGCCACCGACTCGCCCAGCGAGGTCTTGCCCACGCCGGGAGGGCCGGCCAGCACCATGACGGCACCGGATCCGCGTCCGCCCACCACCGTCATACCGCGAGAGGCGCGCCTCGACCGGACGGCCAGGTACTCGGTGATGCGATCCTTCACGTCGTCGAGTCCGTGGTGGTCGGCGTCGAGAACGGCGCGCGCCGCCACGATGTCCGTGCTGTCGTCGGTCGTCACCGCCCATGGCAGTTCCAGGACGGTGTCCAACCACGTTCGGATCCAACCACTTTCGGGACTCTGGTCGCTCGAGCGCTCCAGTCGGCCCACCTCGCGCAGCGCTGCCTCACGAACCGAGTCGGGCAGATCTGCGGACTCGACGCGTCCGCGGTAGTCGTCGGCACCGTCGGGCTCGCCCTCGCCCAGCTCCTTGCGGATGGCAGCGAGTTGCTGGCGCAGCAGGAACTCCTTCTGCGTCTTCTCCATACCGTCGCGGACATCGCCCGCGATCTTGTCGGTGACCTCCACCTCGGCGAGGTGGTCGGTGATCCAGCCGGTGAGAACGGTGAGACGGGTCGCCACGTCGGGTGTCTCGAGCAGCTGACGCTTCTGGACGTCAGTGAGCCACGAGGCGTATCCGGCGGTGTCCGCGAGCGCGGACGGATCCGTCATCCGGTTCACGGTGTCGATCACCTGCCAGGCGTCGCGACGCTGCAGCATCGCGAGGACCAGCTTCTTGTACTCGGCCGCCTGAGCGCGCACCTCCTCGGTGGGCTCGGGTTCCGACACGAGCTCGGCCTCCACCCACAGGGCTGCGCCGGGGCCGCTCACGCCGGACCCGATGTGCGCACGCTTCTCGGCCTTGAGCACCGCCGCAGGCTCACCCGTGGCGAGTCGGCCCATCTGCACGATGGTGGCCACGACACCGTAGGCCGGGTAGCGGTCGTCCAGGCGAGGCGCGATGAGCACCCTGCCGTCGGCACTGCTCCGCGCGGCATCCACCGTGGCGCGCGCGGCGTCGTCCAGCTCCACCGGCACGACCATGCCGGGCAGTACGACGGGGTCGGTCAGGAACAGAACGGGCAAGCGAGTCGATTCGCTCATGGGGTCCTCCAAAGTTCAGCGTGATCAGCTCAACTTGGCGGTGGGCCCCGGTGTTCCCGCAGATGAGGGCGTTCGCTGGAGGCGGACACGGCGGGACTGCGGAAGATTCCCGCAGGCGTTCCATGCTCCCGCAGCGCCTGCAACCACTACGGCGAGTCGATACACCCGCGGGAAACGATCAGGATGCGGCGCTCACTCGCTGAGCGTCACGTCCACGCCGGTGACGGTCTTCAGGAACGGGCAGATCGACCGAGCCTGCTCCAGCACGTCGCCAGGGTTGTCGACACCCGGCAGCGTCACGCCGAGGCGGTAGGCCGCGTCATAACCCGCGCCGTCCGCGGAGGACAGCGTCACCTGTCCCTCCACCGATGCACCGTCGAGCGATCCGCCCGCGGTACCGACGGCGATGCGCAGCGACTCGAGCAGGCACGAACTCAGTGCAGCGGCCATCAACTGTTCGGGGTTGGTCGCCCCACCGGGACCGCCGAGGTCGGCGGGCTCGTGGACATCGAGGGAGAGCACGTCGTCGCTCGAGGAGATCGATCCGTCGGTCGCGGTGACAGTGGCGGTGTACAGGTCTTGGCTCATGTCTGCCGGGTGTCCGCGAACCGCTGTCCGCAAACCACCGAGGTCAGGAGCGCTCGGCGAGGAAGCCGAGCACCTCGTCCTCGAACTTCCGTGGCTCGTCGAGAAACAGTGCGTGACTGCTGTTCTCGAACACGACGGTGCGCGCGCCGGGAATCGTGTCGCCCACGTACTGTGCCGCTTCCCACGGAAACGCCTTGTCGTGCTTGCCCACCATGACCAGCGACGGCAGCTCGAGTACCGGCAGCAGATCACGCCAGTCGTGGTGGGTGTGGTCCGCCATCACCGCGTTGCGCGCCTGCGAGGACATCTTGGCCATCTCCGCGAGGAGGACCTCGACGCGCTCGGCGGGGAGGTCGGTGGCGGTGATCTCGTCGAGTTGTTCCCGGTCGAAGTTCTCGCGGTCGTACGTCACGCGGCCCTGCACGGCAGCCAACGACGCGTCGTCGAAGATGCTGGTGTGCGCCAGGGTCCACTCGGGTGTCCGGTACTGCCGCGGGGTCTGGGCGACGTAGATCGCCTGCGCCAGCAGGTCGGTGCCGAACAGCTCCTGGTAGCTCCAGATCACCGGACAACCCAGTGACCACCCCAGGACGGTGACGTCCGTCAGCTCCAGCCCCACGAGCAGATCGCGGACGTCCTTGGCCAACCTCGACACCCGGTAGCCGTGGCCCGGATCCTCCGAATCGGCGTGAGCGCGCAGATCGACGGTGATCACGCGGGCGTGCTCGGCGAGCCGATCGACACTGCCGTCGAAGAAGCGGCCGCTGAATCCCCACCCGTGCAGCATCACGAGCGGCCGCCCCGTTCCCTGGTCGGTGTAGTGCAGGACTGTGCCGTCGCTGACGGACCACGTACTCATCCTGCTGAGATACCCCATCGGACACCTGCGGTAACGGTGCGATCACGCACACGCGCCGAGGGTGCCGTCCGGCGCTACAGTGCGAGGCATCAGCCGAGTCGCCCGTCAGGAGAGACCAGTGAGCGGTCCCACGCCCGAGTACGGCCAGCAGCCCGAGTACGGCGGGCAACCGCCGTACGGCCAGCAGCCTCAGTACGGGCAACAGCCTCAGTACGGCCAGCAGCCCGGTCCGGGTGGTGGGCAGTACCCACCACCCGGCGGCTACGACGGTGGTTACGGCCAGCCCCCGGTAAGCCCGAAGAACGGCGTGGGAATAGCGGCGCTGATCCTCGGCATCCTGTCGATCCTGGCCTTCTGGACCTTCGGATTCGGCATCTTCCTGGGCATCATCGCCGTGGTGCTCGGGGTGCTCGGCCGCGGCCGAGTCAAGCGCCGCGAGGCCACGAACGGCGGCGTCGCCACGACCGGCCTGGTGCTGGGTGTGCTCGGCATCATCGGTGGCGCGGTGTTCATCGCCCTGAGTGTCTGGGTGTTCAACGAGATCGGTGGACGCGACCTCGCGACCTGCCTCAGCGAGGCCGGGGGCAACGCGGACCGGGTGCAGCAGTGCCAGGAGGAGTTCACGAACAACATCGAGAACCAGTTCTCGGTGACCCTGACGCCTGCTCCGACGCCGTGACGGGTGCGGAAGGGTTGATCACGAGTCGGACCGGGCACACCGGTGCTCATGAGTGATTCCGTGAACGAGCCCGTCGACACCGCGTCCATCGACCCGCGCGAGGAATCCAAGGGTACCGGCGCCGACACCGCGCAGAGCCAGGGCGAACGCGACGAAGCCGTGCGCGAGTTCGACAACCACGCCGAGGCCGAGCCGGCGCCGACCCTCGATCGCAGTGAGGCAGCTGTGGACGAGGGCAAGGATCTGCCCGCTCCGAGTCCGCGCGACGTCACCGCCGGCGACAAGGACGACAAGCAGACCGCTCGCCAGGAGTGAGTCGGTGCCCTAGAAGAGGGTGACCGGCTCCTGCGTTCCCACCGGCTCGCACGGCGTCAGCGAACCGTCTCGAATCGCCCGCGCGGCTATTCCGGCCAGCTCGTCGGCCATTTCGTTGAACTGGTTGCCCACGTGTCCGCGGACCCAGCGGAACCGCACCGGACCCTCGCGCTCGGTGATGGCGCGATCGATCGCCCGGACCAGTTCCAGATTGCGCACCGGCCCGCCCGTGGACGTGCGCCAGCCCTTGCGCTTCCACCCGGCGAGCCACTCCGACGCGCACTTGATGGCGTACTGACTGTCCGACTCGATGAGCATCGGCTCGGGACCCGGATGCGCGGCCACGGCCTCGTACAACGCCCTGAGCTCGGCGATCTGATTAGTGCCGGAAGCTTCGCCGCCGGAGGCGGACGGACCGGTGTGGTCGACCCAGGCCCAGCCGATGGCCCCGCCGGGGTTCTTCAGGCACGAACCGTCGGTACTCACGATGATCACCCTCGAGACAGTACGGCCGAGGACCGACAAATCCGCGGTCCCGCGCCGAGCGCACACCCTGTCGACGCCTCGGCCTACTCTCGAACGCGAACCATCAGCCCAGACCTCGATCTGGACCGACACAGGGAGACGCCACGTGACCTCGCCGACCGACGATCGATCCGCCACCGAGATCCCGGAGAACTTCCGCGCCCTGGTCGCCCGGCAGACCGACGACGGTGTGGATCTGACGTCCGAGACGGTCGACCTGTCGTTCCTGCCGGAGGGCGAGGTGGTCGTCCGCGTCGAGTACTCGGGCGCCAACTACAAGGACGCGCTGGCCGTCACCCCGAAGGGCGGGGTGGTGCGGGAGTACCCCATCGTCCCCGGCATCGACCTCGCCGGTGTGGTGGTCTCCTCGACGTCCGGCGCAGTGTCGGTCGGCGACCGCGTCGTGGCACACGGCTACGAGATCGGTACCGGACGTCACGGCGGCTACGCCGAGTACGCGCGCGTTCCGGCCGAGTGGGTCGTGCCGCTCGCGGACGGACTGTCGACGGCAGACGCCGCCACCATCGGCACCGCGGGCTTCACCGCCGCCCTGAGCGTGCAGGCCCTGCTGGCCCGCGGCCTCACCCCGTCCGACGGTCCGGTGCTGGTCACCGGAGCGAGCGGTGGGGTCGGCAGCGTCAGCGTGGACCTGTTGTCGCAGGCCGGTTTCGAGGTGGTCGCCTCCACCGGCAAGGAGTCGGCGCACGACCTGCTGACCACACTCGGCGCGGCGTCGATCATCGGCCGCCTCCCCGAGGACCCCGACGCGGCGCCGCGTCCCCTCGGCAAGGCGCAGTGGGCCGCCGCGGTCGACTGTGTCGGCGGGAAGACCCTCGCGCACGTCCTGAGCACCACGAGGTACGGCGGCGCGGTCGCCGCCAGCGGGCTCACCGGGGGAGCCGGGCTCTCGACCACGGTGTTGCCCTTCATTCTCCGGGGAGTGGCTCTGCTGGGCATCGACTCGGTGCAGTTGCCCATCGAGGCCCGCCGCATCCTGTGGAACGACCTGGCCGGTTCCCTGCGCCCGAGTCGGCTCGCCGAGGTCACCACCGAGGTGACTCTCGACGAGGTGGCGGGAGTGCTCGACTCCCTGCGCGACGGGGCCACCACCGGTCGCACCCTCGTCCGTGTCGGCTAGCTCGTTTCCCGTGCTCGACCCCGGTCATACTCCTCGCAGCGGCGCGGTGGAGATCACGCTCACCTCGGATCGTCCACTCGCCCTGCGATATTCGTTGTCGCCACACCGCCGCGGAGCCGGCGATCCGGCCCATCGGGTGGAGGCCGACGGGTCGATCTGGCGCACCTCACGGTTTCGCACGGGACCGGTGACGTATCGCCTCCGCCAGGTGGGCAGGTTCGAGGTGACCTGCGAGGCCTGGGGCGCCGGCACCGCGGAGTTCCTCGACACTCTCCCGGGGCTCGTGGGCATGGAAGATCACGCCGATGGATTCGCGCCCGAGCACCGCATCCTCGCAGAGGCTCATCGTCGGTTTCCCCATCTGCGCATCGGCCGCACCGGGCAGGTCATGGAAGCGCTTGTCCCGGCCGTTCTGGAGCAGAAGGTGCACGGGGTCGCCGCCTTCGCGGCATGGCGCTACCTGCTCTCGAAGTTCGGCGAGCCGGCACCAGGACCGGCGCCCGCGGGGATGCGAGTACCGCCGCCCGCCGAGGTCTGGCGACGGGTGCCGTCCTGGGAGTTCCACCGGGCGAACGTGGATCCGAAGCGCTCCAAGACGATCGTGCGGAGCGCCGCCCTGGCCGACAAGCTCGAACCGATCGTGTCCATGACGAGGGAGGATGCCGAGCGCCGGTTGCGCCACGTTCCCGGAATCGGCGTGTGGACCGCGGCCGAGGTGATGCAACGGGCGCTGGGGGATGCGGACGCTCTGTCCGTCGGCGACTACCACCTCGCGTCGGTGATCGGATGGACGTTGACGGGGGCGCCGATGACGGACGACGAGATGCTCGAGTACCTGGCGCCGATCCGGCCGCACCGCTATCGCGCGGTGCGCCTGCTCGAGGTCAGCGGAACGGCCGTGCGCCCGAAGTTCGGCCCGCGCACCGTGGTCACCGACCACCGCCACCACTGACGGACGCTGGAAGGTGTGTGCGCACAGGTACCCGTGAGCGCACACGACCTCCCGCACGCAGGAGCGGGTGTTCGCTTCACGCAGGCTGTGTCCACACAGCTGCGGGAACAACCGGGGTACAGTGTGAAGTTGAAGCTTCAAGCTAACAACACCGCCCCGATCCGAAGGGACCTCTCATGGCCATCTCCCGCCTGAACCACGCCGTGCTCTACGTGCGCGACGCCCAGCGCAGCGCACGCTTCTACTCCGACGTGCTCGGTTTCCGCGTCGTCATGTCCATGGGCGATCGCGCCGTGTTCGTGCAGGCGCCGGACAGCACGAACGACCACGATCTCGGGCTGTTCTCCATCGGCGACGAAGCGGGCGCATCCCCGGCCGGCCGCAGCACCGTCGGGCTCTACCACCTGGCCTGGGAGGTGCAGACGCTGTCCGACCTCGTCGACCTGCGGGAGAAGCTGGCCGCCGCGGGAGCGCTGGTCGGAGCATCCGATCACTCGACGTCCAAGAGTCTCTACGGCCAGGATCCCGACGGCATCGAGTTCGAGATCGCCTGGCTCGTTCCCGCGGACCGCATCGACGACGCAGTTCTGCGCGGCCGTTCCACCGTCGCGCCCCTGGACCTCGACGCGGAGATCGCTCGCTACGGGGCCGACACCACGGGCGGAATCGGCGTCAGCACGGCGGCGCTGTCCTGATGGGCGCCACTCACTCGGTGCCGGACGGAAATAGCGCGGTCGCGTAGGTGTTGCACCGAACATGACTCGTATCGGAACCTCGGACCTGGACGTCTTCCCGCTCGCACTCGGTGCCAACACCTTCGGGTGGACGAGCGACGAGCAGGATTCGCACCGCATCATCGAGTCCTTCCTCGGAGCCGGTGGTTCGCTGATCGACACCGCGGACTCGTACTCGGCCTTCGCACCCGGCAACTCGGGCGGCGAGTCGGAGACGGTGATCGGGACGTGGTTCACCTCGACGGGCCGGCGCGACGACGTCGTCCTGGCCACCAAGGTGAGCCAGCACCCGCAGTTCAAAGGTCTGGCCGCGGGCACGGTCGCTGCCGCGGCCGACGCGTCGTTGCAGCGTCTGCAGACCGATCGCATCGACCTCTACTACGCACACTTCGACGACGCGGACACCCCGCTCGAGGAGACGGTGGCCGCCTTCGACGCACTCGTGAAGGCCGGCAAGGTGCGGTACGTCGGTATCTCCAACTACACGGCGGAGCGCGCGCGCCAGTGGATCGACATCGCCCAGCGCGAAGGGTTCGACGCCCCCGTGGCCCTGCAGCCGCACTACAACCTGGTGCATCGCCGCAGCTACGAGCCGGAGCTGATGGAGGTCGCCGAGAAGAACCAGCTGGGCGTCTTCCCGTACTTCGCGCTCGCCTCGGGCTTCCTGACGGGCAAGTACCGCACGCGTGCCGACATCGAGGGCACACCCCGTGCAGCGATGACGTCCGGCTACTTCAGTGACGCCGGCCTCGAGGTCGTCGGGGCGCTCGCCGACATCGCGGACGCTCACGGCTCCGCGATCCCGACCGTGGCGTTGGCGTGGCTGCTCTCCCGCAACGGCATCGTGGCACCCATCGCCAGTGCGAGCCGCCTCGAGCAGCTCACGTCCCTTACCGACGCCCCGGCCTTCTCGCTGACCGCCGACGAGCTCGACCGTCTGACCGCATTGTCGGACAAGGTCGGCGAGTAGCGTCGTCTCGGTGGTCACGCCGAGACGAGAGCGCAACCCCGAGGGCCGGCCGCAGAACGGTCGGCCCCGCGACGGGCTCGGACGTCCCCTGCCCCGCGGGTCCGAGGGCGTCGAGCGCATTCCGGACGACGTCCAGCTTCCGCCGACCGAGTCCCTCGTCCATGCCCAGCAACTCCTCGACGACGGCATGCCCTTTCACGCGCACGAGATTCTCGAAGGCACATGGAAGATCAGCACGCCCGAAGAACGTGCACTGTGGCAGGGCCTGGCCCAGCTCGCCGTCGGTCTGACCCACCTGCTGCGAGGGAATCGCGTGGGAGCCACCTCTCTGTTGACGCAGGGACGTGACCGTATCGGGACGTACGCCGAAGCACCCCACGACATCGACATCTCGGGCCTGATGCAGTGGGCCGACCTTCTGGTGGCAGCGCTGGACCGCGGGGAGTCTCCCGTCCCGACCGTCCCGCACCTCACGCATCGCCGACAGTTCACCTGACCGTCACACGGATCGGGAACACATCGCGGCCGCGCGGTGCTGCACCCCGGGTGACGACAGACTCCCGCACCACCTCGGCGACTCCCGGCACGGCAGTCGGTACCTCCGACCAGCCGGCCGCACCCTCCAGGCTTCGCACCATCCTGGTTCTCGGCGCCCTCGTCGCGCTCGGGCCGCTCACGATCGACGTCTACCTCCCGGCGCTGCCCGCGATCACGGAGGACCTCGGGTCCACGGATTCCGCGGTGCAGTTCACCCTCACCGGCACCCTCATCGGACTGGCCGTGGGACAGCTGGTGATCGGGCCGCTCTCGGACTCCTTGGGACGTCGGCGGCCCCTCATCGCCGGAACCATGATCCACATCGTCGCGTCGCTCCTGTGCATGATCGCGCCGACCGTCGGCATCCTGGGTGTGACCCGAGCCCTGCAGGGCTTCGGTGCCGCCGCCGCCATGGTCATCGCGATCGCCATCGTCCGCGACCTCTTCGACGGCCGGGCCGCAGCCACCGTGATGTCACGCCTGGTCCTGGTCATGGGTGTCGCGCCGATCGTGGCACCCAGCCTCGGCAGCCTCGTCCTCATCCACGGATCGTGGCGCGGCGTTTTCGCCGGGCTCGCGGTCGTGGGTGCCGCTCTCATGCTCGTGGCGATGTTCCTGCTGAAGGAGACGCTCCCCGAGGAGCGTCGCCGACCCAACGAGATCCTGCCCGTTCTGCGGACCTACGGATCGTTGCTCGGCGACCGCCGATTCGTGGTCCTCGTTCTCGTGGCCGGCCTCGGTATGTCCGCGCTGTTCGCGTACATCTCCGGCAGCTCGTTCGTACTGCAGGACGGCTACGGACTCGGCGAGCAGCAGTTCGCGCTGGTGTTCGGCATCGGCGCCGTCGCACTGATCAGCGCGTCGCAACTCAACGTCCTGGCGCTGCAGCGCTTCACCCCGCAGCGGATCGTCACTGTGGCACTGGTCGCGATGGCCGCGTCCGGCGCCGCCCTGATCGTCACCACCACCACCGGAGCAGGCGGCATCGTCGGATTCATGGTGCCCGTGCTGTTCGTGCTGGCGTCGGCAGGTTTCGTCATGCCCAACTCCCCGGCGCTCGCTCTGTCACGGCACGGTGAGGCGGCCGGCACCGCTGCCGCTCTGCTGGGTGCCGCGCAGTTCGGCATCGGCGCGCTCATCGCGCCCCTGGTGGGCGTCCTCGGCAACGACGGCCCGGCCATGGCCATCGCGATGACCGGTGGCGCGACCATCGCACTGCTCGCTCTCGCGAGCGTCCGGTCAGAGAAGCCGGTACCCGCCGACGCGATCTGACTCAGAGCGAGCGGAGGTACGCGACGTCGTCCTTCATGCCGTCGGCGGGCGTCTCCAGCATCACCGGAGCGTCCGCCGCGGCGGCGACGGCGGCAAGCACCTCGGCCTCGATCTCGCCGCTCTCGAGATTGGCGTGACGGTCGCGGGCCGAATCGAACTCGTCACGAGAATTGTTCAGGTGCACCAGGTCGATGCGCCCGGTGATCGCCTTGGCTCGCTCCACGGCGTCCACGAGGTCCTCGCCGCCGGCCCAGGCGTGGCACGTGTCGAGGCAGAACCCTGCTCCGAACTCCCCGACGGCGTCCCAGAGGCGAGCGATGGCGTCGAAGCGCCGCGCCATGGCGAAGTCGCCGCCGGCGGTGTTCTCGATCCAGATCGGAACCGCGAATCCGCCGGACTCGGCCTGCCGTTCGAAGAGCTTGCGCCAGTTGGCCACTCCCTCGGCGGGATCCTCACCGTCGCGGACGTGTCCACCGTGGACCACCAACCCGAGGGCACCGACCTCCGCGGCCACCTCGGCCTGCTGCGCGACGGCCTTGCGGGACGGGATGCGGATGCGGTTGTTCAGGCTCGCGACGTTGATGACGTAGGACGAGTGGACGACGATGTCGACCGCACTGTCCCGGACCGCCTCGAGGCCCGAGCCGACCACGGGCTTGTTCCACTTCTGCGGGTCCGTGAGGAACAGTTGCAGCAGGTCGACGTCGAGATCCTCGGCCTCGCCGAGCGGGTTCTCCGAGTTGCGGACGTGTGCACCGATACGCATGTCCCGACCTTACTCGAGCGGACCCAGCTCCTCGTCGAGCACTCGCTGCACCACCCGCATCGCCGCGAGCGCCGCCGGCGCGCCGCAGTAACCACTGGCATGGACCACGGACTCCACGATCTCCTCACGGGTCAGACCGTTGGTGAGGGCGCCGCGGATGTGCCCGCCGAGCTCCTGCTCGGCCCGCAGGGCGATGAGCATGCCGATGTTCAGCAGGCTCCGACTCCGCCGATCGAGGCCCGGCCTGTTCCACACTGCGTCCCACACGTGCTCGGTGACGTGGCGTTGCAACGCCTCCGAGTCGGTGCCCGTGCTGTTCTCGAGGGCGGCCGCGACGAAGGACTCGCCCATCACCTCGCGGCGGACCGCGAGACCGTCCCGATAGGCATCGCTCACTGCAGGCTCACCACGACTTTGCCTGTGGCGGTGCGGTTCTCGAGAGACGCGATGGCCTCGCCGGCCTTCTCGAGCGGGTACACCACAGGCTCCGGCGCCACCAGCGCGCCCGAGGCGAACAGCGGCTCGAGCTCGGCCCACTGAGTCGTCGTGTAGCCGGGCCGGCTCATCCACCACGCACCCCACCCGGCGCCGACGACCTCGACGTTGCTCAGCAACAGTCGGTTGACCTTGACCGTCGGGATGTCGCCACCGGTGAAGCCGATGACCACGAGACGGCCCGCGGGCGCGAGCGACCGGATGCTGTCGGTGAAGCGATCTCCGCCGACGGGGTCGATGACGATGTCGACTCCGCGGCCACCGGTGAGTTCCTTGACCGCGTCCTTCCAGCCCTCGCCGTTCGGACCCTGCAGCATCACCACATCGGTGGCACCCGCGGCGCGAGCGACCTCGGCCTTGGCCTCGCTGCTCACCACGGCGATGGTGCGTGACGCTCCCAGTACCGGAGCGAGGCGCAACGTCGATGTACCGATGCCGCCACCGGCACCGTGGACCAGGACGGTCTCGCCCTCCGCCAGACGTCCTCGCTCGCGGAGCGCGAAGTGCACCGTCAGATCGTTGAACAGCAGTCCCGCTCCCGCCTCGAACGAGACGGCGTCGGGCAGCGCGAAGACGAGATCGGGGGTCGTCACCGCCACCTCGGCCATGCCGCCCCCGAATCCGGTCAGTGCCGCCACCCGGTCACCGGGCGCGAATCCCGAACCCTCGGGCGCGGACCGCACGACACCGGCGACCTCGCCTCCGGGCACGAACGGCAGGTCCGGCTTGTACTGGTAGAGCCCACGACTGAGGAGGGCGTCGGGGAAAGCCACGCCGGCCGCACGCACGTCGATCACCACGCCGTCGCCAGTGGGCTCGTCGAGATCGGTGAGGGTGAGGGCTTCGGGGCCTTCGAGGGTGGTCACCTGCACTGCGCGCACGGACTGTCCTTTCGCCGGTCGACGGTCGAGGGGTGGTGCGAGTCGACTCGAGCCTCAGGTTACAAAGAACCCGCTGTCGCCGGTGCGCTGGGTCACACAGCAGTACGAGTGGCGCCCACTGCGGAGTTCACGGCCTTCACGGTGCTCACGACGTCGCCCGCGGGAACCGGCCGCGCGATGTGGAAGCCCTGCACCGCGTCGCATCCGAGTCCGCGCAGCACGTCGAGGGTGTGTTGGTCCTCGACGCCCTCGGCCACGATGTGCAGACCCATGCTGTGCGCGAGAGCGATGGTGGATCGGACGATCGCGAGGTTGGCGGAGTCCGACGCGAGCGAGGTGACGAAGGAACGGTCCATCTTCAGCTGCTGCACCGGAAGCGACGCCAGATACGTCAGGGAGCTGTACCCCGTGCCGAAGTCATCGATCGAGAGCGAGACCCCTTGGGCGCGAAGCGCTTCGAGAGTGTCGATGGATCGTTCGGGGTCGGTCATCGCGGACGACTCGGTGACCTCGAAGACGACGGCGTGTCCGGGAAGCCCGTGGTCGTCCAGAGCCGTTCGCACTTTCGACGCCAGGGAGGAGTCCACGAGATCCCGGACGGAGAGGTTGACGGCCACGTCGATGTCCAATCCCGCCAGACGCCAGCGTCGGCACGCGGCCATCGACGTGTCGATGACGAACGAGGTGACGGCCGGAAGCATGCCGGTCTGCTCCGCACTCGGCAGGAATGCGGCCGGCAGCAGCAGCCCTTCGCGCGGATGTCGCCACCGCAGAAGGGCTTCCATTCCCGACACAGCTCCGGTGCGCAGGTCGAGGCGGGGCTGGAAGAACACCTCGAGCTCGCCGCCCGTGATGGCGTCCTCCAACTCGCCCATCCTGCGGAGCTGATCGATCCTGTCGATGTCCATCGTGTGGTCGTAGACGGCCAGTCGCGGTTGCCGGGACTTCGCGGCCACCACGGCGGCGTACGCCCGTTGCACCAGCTCCTCGGATCGCGGATGCGGCGTGTCCGACGACAGCGCCACACCCACACTGCTTTCCAGCGTCAACTTCATGTCCCGCACCTCGAGCGGGGCGCCGACTGCACGCTGCGCCGCGATGGCGACCGCCACGGCGTCGTGCCTGTCGACGGGGCCCGGCAGGACGAGGGCGAACTCGTCACCCCCGAGACGCCCCACCGTCGCCGACGAGTCCACCGTGTCGACGAGTCGGCGGCCGATCTCCGCGAGCACGTGATCCCCCACCGCGTAGCCGAAGGTCTGGTTGATGTCGGAGAAGCGGTTGAGATCCACCAGCACCAGGGCCACGCCGTCGCGGCCCTCCGGACCGAGGATCTCGTGCAGCCGACGCCCGAGCCGGCCACGGTTCGCCAGTCCCGTGACGGAATCGGTGTCGGCCGCGACGCGCAGTGCCCGCGACTGTCGTTGCAGCAGTGTGAGGAACGAGGTCATCCGCACGGCGCCGAGGACGACGATGATCGAGGCGGCGATCACCACCGCGGGCCCCCAGCGAGTGACCGGAGTACCTCGCATCAGTTCGATGCTCATGACGACCGGCGTCATCGCCACGGCCGAGGTCAGCAGGATCAGTCGAGCCATCCCCGTCTGCGCACGGCTGATGGTGCTGACACGCGGACGCTCGTCGTGTCGCAACGCCGCCGCACCGAAGAGCACATAGGACGCGAGCCAGCAGACGTTGAGGATCGTGCTCACGGCGGGACCGTCCGCGACCACCACGTACGAGGTGTAGTCGGCGACCACCATCAGCGCCGTGGCCGCACCGAGGAGCCAATGGGTGGTGGAGCCCGCCCGTCGCTTCAGGACGACGAAGACGAGCAGCACCAGCAAAAAGACGTCGACCTCGGTGTAGAAGATGCCGAGCCAGGTGCCGGCGTCGGGCACACGCTCGCCGCGGGGACCCGACACCACGACCCAGGACGCGAGACCCACCCCCGCGGTCATGATCGCGGCTTCGAGGCCGTCCGCCGGACTCAGCATCGGGGTTCCCGAGCTGCGAACCGACAGGAGGGCCACGACGATGAGCAGGTACCCGAGGACGTAGGCGGCGTCCGCCACCGACGGGAGCGGTACGCCCCCACCCGAATACTCCATCACCGCGATCGCGATGTCGCCGACGACCCAGAACGACAGGGCCGTCGCGACGATCCACCATGAATGGGTGCTCACCTTGCGGTGTGTGCGGATTCCGACCGGAATGGACGCCACCGCACCCACGGCGACGACGCAGTACAGCGCGTTGGACACCACGCCGGGCGGAAGCGCCGCGTACACCGCGATCGCGAGCGCACCGACCACGAGAAAACGGGTCGGCGAGGACATCGAGACCATGCTGCCTCTCTCGTGACCCCGACCGACATGGACGGAATGAATGTACCGCCGCCGACCGGCGAGCATCGCGGGAACACCGCGAAGAGAGTGCGGTCACCAAGTGAATGGCCACTAACCGAATACGGTAAACTGGCTGCTCGCGACCGACGACAGGTGGGAGGCCCGAGTGGTGAACCGTATCGCGGCGGGCTCCGCGTCCACCGAACGTTCGCGCATGAAGGCCGAGCGCCGCAGCGCACTGGTCGACGCCGCCGCCGTCCTCGTCGCGGAGCGTGGATATCACGGTCTGCGCCTCGAGGACCTCGGCGCCGCGGTGGGTATCAGCGGTCCCGCCGTGTATCGCCACTTCCCCAACAAGGAAGCCGTCCTCGTCGAACTGCTGGTGGGAATCTCCGAGTACCTCCACGCCGGAGGGGAAGAGGTCCTGGCGCGAGGGTCGGCACCGCTGCCGACGCTGCACGAACTGGTCGCGTTCCACCTCGATTTCGCCATGACCTCGCCGCGCCTCATCGAGATCCAGTTCCGCGATCTCGCGAACCTGCCGACCGATGCCCAGCGATCGGTGCGCTCGCTGCAGCGCCGCTACGTCGAGATCTGGGTCCGCACCCTGCGGGAGCTGGACTCGGACTGCTCCGAGGACGACGCTCGCGTCCAGGCACACGCGGCGTTCGGTCTGCTCAACTCCACTCCGCAGTCGATGGGCCGCGTGCCCGCGTCGCTGCTCCGACACCGTTTGTCCACCATGGCTCTGACCGCTCTGGGGATCGACCCCGCCTCGTCCACCATCACATCTGCCCCCACCAGTGAGGAAACAGCATGACCGCATCTTCCGGCACCACGTCCGTCATCGTGGCCGGTGCCCGCACTCCCATCGGCCGCCTGCTCGGATCGCTGTCGACCCTCTCCGGCTCGGACCTCGGCGGCATCGCCATAGCCGGCGCCCTCGAGAAGGCCGGCATCAGCGGCGACCAGGTCCAGTACGTCGTCATGGGCCAGGTCCTCACGGCCGGTGCGGGCCAGATTCCCGCACGCCAGGCCGCCCACGCCGGCGGTATCCCCCTCAGCGTCCCCGCTCTGACCATCAACAAGGTGTGCCTGTCCGGTGTCGACGCCATCGCCCTCGCCGACCAGATGATCCGCGCCGGAGAGTTCGACATCGTCGTGGCCGGTGGCCAGGAATCGATGTCCCTCGCCCCGCACATGCTCGAGAAGAGCCGCAGCGGATTCAAGTACGGCGACGTCACCATGAAGGACCACATGGCCTACGACGGCCTGTACGACATCTTCACCGACCAGGCCATGGGTGCCCTCACCGAGGACCGCAACGCCGACACCCGCTTCGTCACCCGCGAGGAGCAGGACGCCTTCGCCGCCGCGTCGCACCAGCGTGCCGCCGCAGCCTGGAAGAACGGCGTCTTCGACGACGAGGTCGTCCCCGTCAGCATCCCGCAGCGCAAGGGCGACCCCGTCGTCGTCACCAGCGACGAGGGCATTCGCGCCGACACCACCACCGAGAGCCTCGCCAAGCTCCGCCCGTCGTTCGACAAGAACGGCACCATCACCGCAGGCTCCGCCTCGCAGATCTCCGACGGCGCCGCTGCCGTCGTCGTCATGAGCCGCGCCAAGGCCGAGGAACTCGGACTGACGTGGCTCGCCGAGATCGGTGCTCACGGCGTCGTCGCCGGACCCGACTCCTCACTGCAGTCCCAGCCCGCCAACGCCATCACCACCGCGTGCGCCAAGGAGGGCATCGCTCCGACCGACCTCGACCTCGTCGAGATCAACGAGGCGTTCGCCGCCGTCGGCATCGTCTCCACCCGCGAACTGGGCATCGATCCCGAGAAGGTCAACGTCAACGGCGGCGCCATCGCCATCGGTCACCCCCTCGGCGCGTCCGGCGCCCGCATCGCCCTGCACCTCGCACTCGAGCTGCAGCGACGCGGCGGCGGAGTCGGCGCCGCTGCACTGTGCGGCGGCGGCGGACAGGGCGACGCACTCATCCTGCGCGTTCCTGCAGCCTCGTAGCCGGTTCTGGAACCGGTGCGCAGGCCGACGCGCTAGTCGGCCTGCGCTCTCAGGTACCGCCCGAAGTGGGGGACGGTGAAGCCGATCGACCCGCGTTCGGCGGAGTAGATCAGTCCCTTCTTGATCAGCCCGTCGCGCGCGGGGGACAGCGACGCCGGTTTGCGGCCGAGCTCCACGGCGATCTTCGACGTGGAGACGGGGCCGTCGTCGCCGGACAGGTCGGCCATCGCTCGCATGTACTCACGTTCGGCGGGAGTGGCTCTCTCGTAACGGGATCCGAAGAATCCGACGGCCAGCTCGTCCTCGGCAGTCGGCGCCGCGACCCGCACGTCGTCGACTGTGATGGGACTGTCCGCGGCCAGGTCCCACGTGGCCTTGCCGTACGCCTGAACGAAGTAGGGGTACCCGTCCGCGGCCTCGTAGAGCGCGTCGAGTGCCTCGCTCGTGTACTCGACGTCTTCACGCTCGGCCGGGGCGATGAGAGCACGATCCGCCGAGGCGCGGTCCAGCCGGTCGATCCGGTGGTAGCTGAACAGGCGCTCCGAGTAGCTCTTCGACGCGGACAGCACCGCCGGGAGGTGGGGCAGGCCGGCGCCGACGACGATCAGCGGCGCCGCATCCTGGCTCAGTTCGTGGCACGCGCCGCAGATCGCGGAGATGTCCTCCGCCGCGAGGTCCTGCATCTCGTCGATGAAGATGGCGATACCGACGCCGACGTCCCGAGCCAGCGACGCGGCGTCGAGCAGCAGTTCGACCAGATCGATCTCGATGTCGCCGGTGTCCGCGCGCCCCTTGAGGGCGGGCGCGTCGATGCCGGGCTGCCACTTGTCCCGCATGCCCTTGTCGGCGGACGCACGAAGCGCGAAGGACTTCAGCACGCCGAGGAACTGGTCCACACGTTCGGGATCGCGATGCGCCACCGCGATCTCCCGCACTGCCATGTGCAGCGCCGAAGACAGGGGTCGCCGCAGATCCTGGTCGGGGCGGGCCTCGATCTTCCCGGTCCCCCACTTCCGCGAGATTGCGGCCGATCGCAGGTGGTTCAGCAGCACCGTCTTTCCGACGCCGCGCAACCCGGTGAGCACGACACTGCGTTCGGGCCGACCGCGCGCGATGCGCTCGAGCACCACGTCGAACGCGTCCAGTTGCTTCGACCTGCCGGCGAGCTCGGGCGGCCGTTGGCCGGCGCCGGGGGCGTACGGGTTGCGAACGGGGTCCATGGCGTGACGGTAGCAACGACGGTAGCGTTCTCTGCCCTTCTCTAGCGCGTGTCCTAGAACCGAACAGAGAGCGATCGAGAACCGAACCCTTGCCTGTGACGCCGCGACGCGGCTACTCTGGGGTCATGTCGCGCATTCTCGTAGTTCACCGCAGCGGGGTCTGATCTCGGACCGACCCCCCGCTGCGGGTCGAACGAGCGCCCGTCGGTCCTTCCTCTCACCGGAAAGACCCCAGCGACATGAGCACCAGCGCACATTCTCTCACCGAACACTTCTCGCACAGTTCCGCTGCCATTCACGCCTCGTCGGCTCTGCCGCACGGGTTGCGCGCGGAGGCTGACGGCATGTCCTTCGCGGAGTTCGTCCACACCTACTCGCCCACGTCCGGCCCCATCCGGCTCGGTTCCGCAGAGTGCGCGCCGAAGGGTGCGGGCAGGTTCGAGTTCACGGCCACGCTCGCCATCGGCGACACCATCCGCAGCTCGTCGATCGTCTGCCACGGACCCGCCGAGGCCATGACGTCGATGCTCTACGACGCCGGCGTCAACCTCGAGATCCTGTCGTTCCACCAGCAGATCACCGAGACGGGATACGTCACCTACATCCGCGGCCAGCAGGATCACCGCACCGCGTGGGCCATGGGGACGGGCTCGGATCCCACCGAGTCGACCGCCAAAGCCCTTGTCGCCGCGGCCAATCGGATACAGAACCGGTAGTCGGTCGCTACACCGGTCTCACGAGCCCGGCACACCGGATCTGATGGCGGCCAGCATCGCGGACTGATACCGCCGGATGGTTGCTCGGTCGTCGTCCGACAACTCGGCGAGTTGCGTGGCCGCCCTGAGGATCAGCGGGCCGAAGAACTCCGAGCCCAGTCGCTGCGCCTTGTCGGTGACCCTCAGGGCCACCTTGCGGCGATCACCGACCACCGACTGCCGTTCGACATGGCCTGCGAGTTCGAGCCTGTCCACGAGTGCCGTCGCGGTCGCCGAGGTGATGCCCAGCTGCGTCCGCAGCCAGGACGGAGTAGCCGTTCGACCGGCACGAGCAGCATCGAGAAGAACGATCAATGCCCGCACGTCGGTGCTGTGCATACGGTGCTTGTCCGCGAATCCCGCACCCAGCAGGTCGAGCTCGACGACGAGCGCACGCAGGCCGTGCACCAGGTCCATGACGTCCGTGTCCACCGGAGGTGTTGCGTCGACTTCGTCCACGGCACCAGTATGTCACCTATCGTATTACTCGATCATCGAGACAACGAGGTGCCGTATGACCGACCCGATGCAGACGTTCCGTCGATCGCCCGAGGGGCGCGAGTTCACTGCGGCCTACGACCGTGTACTCGGGACATGGCCGGCGGGAACGACCACCACGATGGTGCCGACACGGTTCGGGGACACCCATGTCACCGCCGCGGGTCCCAGCGACGGTCGCCCTGTCGTACTGCTCCCCGGATCCGGGGCGACCTCCATGGCCTGGACCGGCCAGGTGACCGAGCTGAGTCGTCACCACCGAGTGTTCGCGGTGGACATTCTCGGCGACGTGGGTCGGTCGGTCCCGGCGGGTGAACCCGCGAGGAACGTCGACGACCTCATGGTGTGGTTGGACGACGTGTTCGCCGGGTCGGCGCTGCGGCGACCGTCGGTTCTCGCACACTCGTACGGCGCGATGATCGCTCTGGCGTTCGCTCTCCGTCGGCCGGCCGACGTCGACCGCCTCGTCCTGCTCGATCCGAATTCGTGCTTCGCCGGCATGCGCGCCGCCTACCTGGCACATGCGTTACCGCTCCTGCTGCGACCGTCGGAAGATCGACAGAGACGCTTCACGGCGTGGGAGACAGGCGGCGCAGTTCTCGACGCCGACCTGTCCCGACTGTCCGAACTCGGAACAGCTCACCACCCTCGGCGTCGGCCCATCGTTCCGAGACGGCCCCGTTCCGCGGCGCTGCACTCGCTCGAGGCGACCACCACGGTCATTCTCGCCGGGTCGAGCCGAATACACGACAGTGCTGCGGTGCGAGATCGCATCCAGAAGAAGTGGCCGTCGATCACTGCCCGAATCCTCGGCGGCGCCACGCATCACACGTTCCCCGAGTCACCGAGAGCAGAACTCGGCGTCGCGATTCGCGACGCTCTGGTCAGGTAGCGACTACCTTCTCCACGCGCCCCTCAGGAGAGGAATCGCGCGATCGCGTCGTCCCACTCCCGATCCCGGCGACGGTCGTAGACACGCGCGAAGACGCTGTGCACGATGACGAGCAGGATCGCCACGAGCGCGAGAAGTGCTGCAGCGCCGAAGATGCTGACCACCACGACGTCGACCCCGGTGGGCGGGGGTGCGATGCGACGACCGTCCGCGTCGACGGTGATGGTCACCTCGGTACCCGACGGGCTCTGCGCCGCAACAGGAACCGACCCGACATGCTTCACGCCGTCGGATGACCAGGTCGCGGGAGCCGACACGGTGGGAGTGATTGCCGCGAACTCGTCCGACGACACCGACGCCACGGCGTCCGCGGTGGTCGTGGCGAGCACGGACGAGGACGACGTCACGGCGTCGGCCGCCGCAGCCTGCTGATCGTGGTAGAGGCTGACGCCCATCACGGCGACGAACGGGACGGCGAGCAGGAACACCGTCACGAGAAGACGGTGCAGTCGAGCCTCCGCGCGGTCGACGCCTCGAACGAGCGGATTGCGCGGCGTGCGCGCCAGGGGCCGCCGAGTGTCGTCGGTTCCGCGCTCCGCCCTCTGGGAATTGTCCGCCATCGTCTCGTGTCCTGCCTGCGTCACGGACCCCGGTGCGCCGTGACGGCGTCGGGTGCCCTGCGTGTTCGACCTTCTGTCCAGGTTCCGCGCAGCGTGTGACCCCGGCAAGGTCGTTCGCGTCACGTCACATGTGTTCTCGCTTACCCGAGGTGCTTTACTGTTACCAGTTGTCATACTAAGATTTGTGTGAACGAAGCCACACCGGAAGGACCCGACATGACCGCCGATGCCGACAATCTCGTGTTGCAGGCGCGCGACGTGCACTTCGACTGGGACGACCTGCCGATGCACTGGATCCCGGGTGAGCCGTTCTCCACACACGCGCTCAACGTGCTGCACCTGCTGCTCCCCGCCGGAGAGGAGTGGTTCGTCGAGACGTTCCGCCAGGCACTCCCGTTCATCGAGGACGAGAAGCTCCGCGAGGACGTCATCGGGTTCATCGGCCAGGAGGCCATGCACTCGTCGGCTCATTCCGGTGTCCTCGAGCACCTGCAGCGCAGCGGACTGGATCCGACGCCGTTCACCGACCAGATGAACTGGGTCTTCGGCAAGGTCATCGGGCCCCGACCCATCACCAGTAGCCGTGAGAAGAACTACCTCGTCGAGCGCCTGGCGATCATCGCGGCGATCGAGCACATCACCGCGTTTCTCGGCGACTGGGTGCTGAACGCCGAGGGTCTGGACCGCGCCGACGTCCATCCGACCATGCTCGACCTGCTGCGATGGCACGGGTCCGAGGAGGTCGAGCACCGCTCGGTCGCCTACGAGACGATGCGCTACTTCGATCGCCGCGAGGTCCGCCGCCTTCGCACCCAGGCTCTCGCGGCACCGCTGTTGGTCTACCTGTGGATCCGCGGAACCCGCTTCCTCATGCAGAACGATCCGCTTCTCGCCGACGGACCGGCGTCCCGGCGCCGTCCCACGCCGCTCGCCTGGCGCCGCGCGGCGAAGAAGGGCACCGTTCCCGGGCCGATCGATCTCGGCCTGCGGCTCTCGCGCTACTTCCGTCGCAGCTATCACCCCAGCCAGGAGGGATCGACGGCGCAGGCCGTCGCCTATCTGGCCTCCTCGCCCGCGGCACGGGCAGCGTCGCGATGATCGACGCACCACGCGACCTCCGCGGACGACCGCGTGGCGACCGGGCCCTCGGCCTGATCGGCCTGGTCGTCGGTAACTACCTCGGTGCGATGTCGCGTGTCCCCTACGACCCTCGAGTGGCCCTCCGTCCGCCGGACACCGCGGCCACACTGACGGTCGCGAGTGTGACGCCGGTCACCAGCGACGGCGACGTCGCGCAGATCGATCTCGTCGACGCGGGCGGATCGTCCCTTCCGGCCTGGCAGCCGGGCTGCCACATCGACGTGCACCTGGAGGGCGACACGACGTCGGGACCGCTCCGACGGCAGTACTCGCTGTGCGGCGACCCTGCCGACACGACGCGGTACCGCATCGCCGTGCGCCGCATCGGCACCGTCTCGGAGCGGATGCACGCCCTGCGCGCCGGCGACACAGTGACGGTGCGCGGCCCCCGCAACGCCTTCCTGTTCGCTCGGGAAAGCTCGGTGCACTTCGTCGCCGGCGGCATCGGCATCACCCCGATCCTTCCGATGGTCCGCGCCGCTCGCGACCTTGGCCTGGACTGGACCTTCGTCTACTGCGGACGCTCCCGCGAGAGCATGCCCTTCCTCGACGAGATCGAGAGCTGGAATTCACCGCGCGTCGTCGTCCGCACCGACGTCGACGACGGACTGCCCACTGCCACGGACCTTCTGGGTTTTGCCGCCCGCGGCGGCGCGGTGTACTGCTGCGGACCGACGCCGATGCTGAACACCGTGCGCACATCGTTCGCGGGATGCGGCGCGACGGCCCTGCACTTCGAACGTTTCGGGGCCCCACCCGTGGTGGGGGGCCGGCCGTTCACCGTCACACTCGCGAGAAGCGGTCGTACGCTGACAGTTCCGGCCGACAGGTCCGCACTGTCCGTCATCGTGGACGAGGACCCGACCGTCGCGTACTCCTGCCGCCAAGGGTTCTGCGGCACCTGCAAGGTGCGTGTTCTCGCGGGGACGCCCGAGCACCGCGAGACTCGACTGAGTCCCACCGAGCAGCAGCACCACATGCTGCCGTGCGTGTCTCGGGCAGACTCCGACCACCTCACGCTCGACGTCTGATGCCCCGCCACACCCCGCGTCCACCGATTCCGGAGCGTCCATGACCGTCACCCGCCCGTTCGAGTCCGAGCGCTCCACCGTGCGGAACGGAGACGTCGAGCTCGCCGTGTACACCGCCGGCGTGTCCGACGGCCCCACTCTCGTGCTGGTGCACGGGTGGCCGGACAATCACACACTCTGGAACCACGTCGTCGGACCGCTCGCCGACCGCTACCGCGTCGTCACGTACGACTCGCGCGGCGCCGGTGACTCCACGGTCCCCGCACAGACCCGCGGGTACCGGCTCGACGCGATGGCCTCCGATCTGCGAGCGGTGATCGACGCGGTCAGTCCCGACACCCCCGTCCACGTGCTCGGTCACGACTGGGGCGCGGTGGAGGCCTGGGAGCTCGTCGCCGAAGCCGATGCCCCGCTCCGCATCTCGTCCTACACGTCGGTGTCCGGCCCCAACCTGGACCATCTCGCGCTCTGGGCTCGATCACGGCTCCGCAGGCCCACACCGCGCAACCTGGCACAGGTGTTCGCCCAGACGCGAGCGTCCTGGTACACGGTCACCTTCCACGTGCCGCCGTTGGCGCGGTTGCGGATGTACCGCATGAAGCGCAAGGGCTGGACACAGTTCATCGGTGAGTTCTCCGACGTTCCCGCAGCGATGGTGGAGGAGTCACCGACACTTCTCGACGACGCATGGAACGGCCTGCGCATCTATCGAGCGAATCTGCTGCCGCGCTTCACCTCTCCACGGCGTCGCTACGTCACCGTGCCCGTGCATCTGATCGTCAACACCCGTGACGCAGCCGTGCGCCCGTTCCACTACGAGGACACCCCGCGCTGGGTGGCCGACCTGTCGCGTACCGATCTCGATGCAGGACACTGGTCGCCGCTGTCGCATCCGTGGGACATCGCGCGCATCACGTCCGAGTTCGTCGACGGCATCGAGTCGCGGCGTCAGACCGCGTCGACGTAGACCCAGGCTCCGTCGACGCGGGAGAACGTGCTGTTCTCCCGCTGCGAACCCGAGTGCCGGGCACCCGCGTCACGGAAGTGAGCTACGAACTCGACCGTGCCCGTGGTGTGCAGCAGGCCACCTCCGGTGGTGCCCAGGATCTCGAGGCCGGCCCACCGGCGGCGGTCGTCGAGGTCGAGCGTCGACGGTCGGGTATCGGGATGCCATGTGCGCAGCAGATACTGGGCGTCGAGCACGGTGAAGGCGGTGTAGCGCGAGCGCATCAGACGCTCTGCCGTCGGCGCACCGATCCGTCCCTCGAGCAACGGTCCACAGCACTCGGACATCGGGAGGGGAGTGCCGCACGGGCAGGTGGCGGGCATGGATGTGGAGCCTACGGTGCGCGCAGCGAGTCGAGATGTGCCGCCAGCTCCGCCTCCGCCCACGCGCGGTTCTCGTCGTGTGGCGCGTGGACCAGGTGCAGCGCGAGTCCGTCCAGGAATGCATGCAGTCGACGCGCCGCGTCGGGTACCCGGTCCGACAGTGCCGCGTAGTCGGTGTCGTTCTCGGCGAGTAGGTTCACCAGTCGCCCGCACCCTGCGGCCAGGTACTGGTGCGCCCGGTCGTAGGCGACGCGCATCGCGGCGTTCGTGAAGGCGAGAGCGCCCAGCGACATCTGCACCTCCATCTCGAGGCGACTCTCGTCGGTGAGCGGCAACAACTCTCGCAGGCTCGCCTCGCAGTACTCGCGGGGTGACAGCTGCGGGTCGATGCGCTCCAGGCGTTCGACGACGCGTTCGGCTGCGTGTTCGAGACAGAACGCTCGCAGGTCGTCCTGAGTGGGAAAGGAGCGACGGAGGGAGGCCGTCGCCAGCCCGGCCTCCTCGGCCACGTTGCGCACCGACAGATCGAGCAGGCCGTCTCGACCGATGATGCGCCAGGCGGCGTCGGCGACGTCGCGGCGCCGCTGGTCGTGGTCGATCAGTTTCGGCACACCCTGAATGTACACAGTCGTGCTACTTTGTTGTGAACACAATCGTACTAACAAGGAGCGCTCATGGTTCTGCCAGTCATCGTCGCGTGCGAGATCGGATTCTGGGTGGCCATCGCCGCCGGACTCACGCTCCGGTACGGCGCACGGCGCCCGCGTGCGGGTGCCGTGGTTCTCGCCTGTGCCCCGGTCGTCGATCTCGTCCTGCTCTGCGCAACCGTCATCGACCTGCGATCGGGCAGTACCGCCACATGGCATCACGCGCTGGCCGCTGCCTACATCGGCTTCTCGATCGCCTACGGACACCGCATGATTCGCTGGGCAGACGTGCGAGTCGCCCACCACTTCCGCGGCGGACCGGCGCCGGTTCGTCTCCACGGCGCCGCTTACGCGCGAGCCTGCTGGGCAGACGTGGTCAGGACCCTGATCGCCGTGGCCGTCACCGTCGGGCTGCTCGCCGGCCTCGTCGCGCTGGTCGGGTCTCCCGAGCGAACCGAGGCGCTGACGGCCTTCATGCCCGCGCCCCTCGTCGTGCTCGCTGTCGACGTCGTCGCCGCGATCACCTACACGGTGTGGCCACGACAGCCTCGACGTCGTGACGAGAAACGCGAGCTCAGCTCGGCAGCATCCCGAGTCTCGTGACGGCCTCGCGCTCGGCCTGCAGTTCCGCGACGGATGCGTCGATACGGCGCCGAGAGAACTCGCCGATCTCGAGACCCTCCACGATCTGCCAGGCACCGCCGGAGGACCGCACGGGGAACGAGGACACCAGTCCCTCGGGCACGCCGTACGCGCCCGTCGACGGCAGCGCGACGGACGTCCAGTCGTCGGCGGGAGTGCCCAGGACCCAGTCACGCACATGATCGATGGTGGCGTTCGCTGCGGAGGCAGCGGACGACGCACCGCGCGCCTCGATGATCGCGGTACCTCGGCGCGCCACCGTCGGCACGAAGACGTCCTCGAGCCAGGCCGTGTCCGCGGCGAACTCGGCGCCCGACCGGTCACCGACTCGCGCATGGAAGATGTCCGGGTACTGCGTGGCGGAATGGTTGCCCCAGATGCTGACCCGCGAGATCTCACCCACCGGGACGTCCGCACGCGCGGACAGCTGCGCGACGGCGCGGTTGTGATCGAGCCGGGTCAGCGCGGTGAACCGATCTGCGGGGATGCTGGGTGCGTGCGCTGCGGCGATGGCCGCGTTGGTGTTGGCGGGATTGCCCACGACGACCACCCGGATGTCGGACGCGGCGCCCGCCTCGAGAGCGGCGCCCTGCGGCCCGAAGATCGACCCGTTGGCCTCGAGCAGGTCGGCGCGCTCCATCCCCGCGGTACGAGGACGAGCGCCGATCAGCAGCGCCGTTCGTGCCGTCGAAGGCGTCGACCGGATCGTCGTGGATCTCCACCGATCGCAGCAGGGGGAACGCACTGTCGTGCAGTTCCATGGCCGTGCCCTCGGCTGCGCGCAGTGCCGGCGGGATCTCGAGAAGCCGCAGCGTGACGGACGTGTCCGGACCGAGCATCGCACCCGATGCGATGCGGAACAGTGCCGCGTAGCCGATGCTGCCGGCCGCGCCTGTGACGGTGACGATGCTGTGGGCCATGTGAACTCCTTCGTTCCCCTCGACCGTAGATCCGGCAGTCGACCGAGTGCACGGATGTGTGTCGGACTGCACCCGATCACCGTTCCATCGGGCTCTCTCTGGCTGTCTAGCACTGAGACTAGAACCCTGAATATCGTCCTGTGCACATCCGATTTGCCTGACCACCATTCCTCGTTCACAGTGACGCCATGACCCTGTCGGACAGTTGGGCCAGCAAACAGGCCACGGTGACGCGCGTGGGGGCGGCCGAGGCCGTCCTGCGCGAGCTGCGTTCGGCGATCGAGAGCGGCGAACTGGAGGTCGGGACCAGGCTCCCCTCCGAGGCAGCTCTCGCGACGCGCTTCGGTGTGAGCCGGTCGGTGGTCCGTGAGGCACTGCGCTCGACCACGGCTCTGGGACTCACCGAGACGCACACCGGCAAGGGCACCTTCGTCCTGGCGAAGACCGTCGAGACCGACAGAGTCTTCGGCAACCATTCCGTCGAATCGCTGCGCGAGGCCCGCCCGCACATCGAGATTCCTGCCGCGGCGCTCGCTGCCGAACGGCGGACGCCGGAGCAGATGGACGCGATCCGCAGCCTGTTGAATCGGATGGTCGCCGAGAACGATCCCAAGGAGTGGGTCCGTCTCGACGCGGAGTTCCATCTGCTCATCGCGACCGCGAGCGGCAACGACGTCTTCGCCGCCGTCATCACCGAGATCCGCGAGGCCCTGTCGCAACAGTCCGAGATGGTGAACCTGCTGCCCGACCGTCGGCACCGGTCCAACGTCGAGCACGAGAGCATCGTCGACGCCATCGACTCCGGGTCCGGCGAGGCAGCGTCCGAGGCGATGAGTCGGCACCTGACGCACGTGCAGGACGCACTCGGCCAGCTCCGCGGCCGATGACTCCCGTGGTCCGGACACACCCTCGGCATCACTTAGAATGAGCAGGTCACAGCGCCGTACAGGTTCGCCCACCAGCACGTCGGGAAGGTCCACCATCACACAGCCGCCAGCCCTGCAGAACGTCGAGACGCCCGATGTCTACCTCGTCCCGCCCGACAGCGACGAGATCGAGCGGGCGCGCGTCGCGTCCACCGCGTCCCGACACCGGTTGACCGAGCGCTCCGACATCGTGTGGGTCAAGGACAAGTTCGCACTGTCCATCACAACCACGACGCCGCACGAGGCGATGGTGGAGGACCTGCTGTTCGTTCGCGACGTGCTGGACGCGACCGCGATCGAGTACCTGCTCGTCCGCGGCAACGACGAGCGCCCCGTCATCGCCATCGACAGGCACGACAGGCCGACGTTGCGCGATGCGCTGGTCGCGGCCTGCGCGGACGAGCCGTTCTACTCCAAGCCGATGGACGTCAAGGGGTCCCCGGCGTTGCTCATCGCGGACGGACTCCTGGCGTCGGCCACACAGGCGCGGATCTTCCGGTTGTTCCGCCCGCGTGCGCACCGCCCGAGCGGGCTCTTCTACGGATCCGGCAAGGGCATCCAGATCGAACTGTGGGAGTTCTCGGACGACACCATCGTCCTTCCCGTCGAGAACTCGCTGACCCGACGCACCATCCGCCAGGACGAGGCGGTTCGTGGCACGGTCGAGCGCTTCG
This sequence comes from Rhodococcus sp. PvP016, assembly GCF_017832185.1. Lineage (NCBI taxonomy): Bacteria > Bacillati > Actinomycetota > Actinomycetes > Mycobacteriales > Nocardiaceae > Rhodococcus > Rhodococcus sp. PvP016. The sequence continues at coordinate 690,867 of NZ_JAFIBH010000001.1, forward strand.
GCCGACACTGGCCGACCATCGAGAACATGTTCGCCGACCACGCGTCGGACATCGACTTCGACATCGACCTGATCTTCTCCTGGGTCGACGGCACCGACGCGGAATGGCAGGCGGAACGCGCGGCGATGCTGCGTGAGGTGGTCGTGGGCGAGGGTGACGACCACGAGGCCCGTTTCCGCCAGATCGACGAACTCAAGTACGCCCTGCGCTCGGTACACCTGTACGCGCCGTGGATCCGGCGCATCTTCGTCGTCACCGACTCACCGAAGCCGGGGTGGCTCGACGACCATCCCGACGTCACGTTCGTGCGCAGCGAGGAGTTCTTCACCGACACCTCCGTGCTGCCCACCTACAACTCGCAGGCCGTGGAATGCCAGCTCCACCACATCGACGGTCTCGCCGAGCACTTCCTGTACTCGAACGACGACATGTTCTTCGGCCGCCCCGTCGGTCCGCAGATGTTCTTCTCACCCGGCGGCATCAGCATGTTCGTCGAGGCAGGCACCCGAATCGGACTGGGCGCCAACGACGAGCAGCGCAGCGGATTCGAGAACGCCGCACGGGTCAACCGACGCCTGCTCCACGACCGGTTCGGTCGCATCACCACGCGCCACCTCGAGCACGCTCCCGTGCCGCTCCGGCGCAGTGTGATGTTCGAGCTCGAGAAGGAGTTCCCCGACGAGTTCGCGGCCACGGCCGCCAGCCGGTTCCGCGCCAGCTCCAACATCTCGGTGACCAACTCGCTCTACCACTACTACGCACTGCTCACCGGCCGTGCCGTGGTGCAGACGCAGGCCTCGGTCAAGTACGTCGACACGACGATGCGCAGTGGACTGCGGGACATGGACCGCCTGCTCGCGAAGCGGTCGATGGACTTCTTCTGCCTCAACGACGGCAGCTTCCCGGAGATCGACGCCGACGAGCGAGCAGCGGCGGTCACGACGTTCCTGAGCACCTACTTCCCGGTGCCGGCGCCCTGGGAACAGGCCGTCACACCAGCCGACTGATCGCCTTCTGAGGAGCGTCGGCGATGACGACGCCGGCGTCGTGCAGGCGCTGGGCGGCCTCGTCGGCCGACACGTAGGTGCCGACGGTGTCGCCTGTGCCGATGGGCACCACCGAGTGGACCACCGTGTCCTGATACAGATGCACCAGGTTGTAGGCCTGCGCCCCGTCTCGCCCGCGTTGCGCACCCACCGGGACGTTGAGGTCCTGGGTGTAACAGGTGGCCGACGCCACCGACACCGGGATTCCGGCGAAGGTGGCGGACGTGGAGTAGTGCAGGTGGCCCGCGAGGATCGCCCGCACGTCGCTGCCCGCGAGCACCTCAGCGAGCGAGTCCTGGTCACGGAGTTCCACCAACACCGCGAGATCCTGCACGCAGGGAACCGGCGGATGGTGCAGCGCGAGCACGGTGCCGTCGGGCGCCGGCATCGCCAGTTCTGCTGCGAGCCAGCGCAACTGGTCCGGAGATATCTGGCCGTAGTGGTGGCCGGGGACGGTCGAGTCCAACGTGATGACGCGCAGCCCGCCGATGTCGTAGACCCTGTCCACGGGCTCGGTCGATCCGCGTTCGTCGAGCAGGCCGCGACGGAATGCTGCCCGGTCGTCGTGGTTGCCCATCGCCCAGATCACCTCGGACCCCAGGGCGGCGGCGACCGGATCGACCAGCGCGCGCAACGAGTCGTACGCGTCGGGCTCGCCCTTGTCCGCGAGATCACCCGTGAAGACCAGAGCCTCCGGCCGGGCACCCGTGGCCTCGAGCTCCGCGAAGATCTGCCGCAGCCGCGCCTCGCTGTCGACCGCGTCGTACAACTCGCCCGCGCCGACCAGGTGCGTGTCACTGATGTGCAGGAGGAAATGGTCCGGCCGTGGATGCTCGGCGGTGCGCCAGGTCTGCTCGACTGGCTCCATGAGTTCTCGCTTCCCAGTGCTCCCGGATCGGAGCTCGGTCACCCTGTGTGTACCGGGCTCGTCCACCCTAACCACAGGAGGTGTCGAGCCGCCGAACGCCGGGCGACACGGGGTTGACTGCATACCGTAGGGGGGTATGGTAGTTCTCATGACCACGAAGACTGTCACCGTCGTCGGAATGACCTGCCAGCACTGCGTCGCAGCAGTGACGGAGGAGGTGAGCGCCCTGCAGGGAGTCACCTCGGTGCGCGTCGATCTCGAGTCCGGACGCGTCGATGTCGAGTCCGACACACCCGTCGACGACTCTGCCCTCGCAGCCGCGGTGGACGAGGCCGGGTACGAGCTGGCACAGCCGTGACAACCGGGGAGAAGGCCGCGAACATCCAGCTCGACATCGGCGGCATGACCTGTGCGTCGTGCGCCAACCGCATCGAGAAGAAGCTCAACCGCCTCGACGGTGTGACCGCGACGGTCAACTACGCCACCGAGAAGGCGAGCATCGCTGCGGACGCGACCGTCGAGACCGGGGATCTCATCGGCACCGTCGAGAAAGCCGGCTACAGCGCGACCGTGCACGAACCCCACCGACCGGCCGGCCCTCCCGCAGCCGAGTCCGATGCCGCCACAGCCGAGCCCGATCCGCTGCGCACACGCCTGCTCGTGTCGACGCTGCTGTCCGTTCCCGTCATCGCCATGGCGATGATCCCGCCGCTGCAGTTCGACAACTGGCAGTGGCTCTCGCTCACCCTCGCCGCGCCCGTCGTCGTGTGGGGCGGGCTGCCGTTCCACCGCGCCGCCTTCACCACCGCGCGGCACGGTGCGACCACCATGGACACTCTCGTGTCGGTGGGCACGCTGGCCGCCTTCGGCTGGTCGCTGTACGCGCTGTTCTTCGGGCGTGCGGGCATGCCCGGCATGCACCACGCCTTCGAGTTCACCGTCTCGCGTGGCGACGGCAGCGCGAACATCTATCTCGAGGCGGCGGCCGGCGTCACGACGTTCCTGCTCGCGGGTCGGTATCTGGAAGCGCGGTCCAAGCGCAGCGCCGGCGCCGCCCTGCGGGCGTTGCTCGAGGTCGGCTCCAGGAACGCGACCGTGGTGCGTGACGGCAGCGAGGTCAGCGTGCCCGCCGACGAGCTCGTGGTCGGAGACCACATCGTCGTCAGACCGGGCGAGAAGATCGCCGCAGACGGCACCGTCGAGAGCGGCACGTCCGCCGTCGACGCGTCGATGATCTCCGGCGAGTCCATCCCCGTGGAGGTCGGTCCGGGCGACACGGTCACGGGCGGAACCGTCAACGTGGGCGGCGCGCTCACAGTCGTCGCCGACCGCGTGGGCGCGGACACGCAACTCGCGCGCATGGCCCGCATCGTGGAGGACGCGCAGAACGGCAAGGCCGAGGCGCAGCGCCTGGCCGACCGCGTCTCGGGCGTCTTCGTCCCCGTCGTCATCGGTCTCGCCCTGGCCACCCTGCTGGGCTGGGTACTCGTCAGCGGCAGCTGGTCCGCCGCGTTCACAGCGTCCGTCGCGGTTCTCATCATCGCGTGCCCGTGCGCACTGGGCCTGGCCACTCCCACCGCGCTGATGGTGGGCACCGGACGCGGCGCCCAACTCGGCGTCCTCATCAAGGGACCCGAGGTGCTCGAACGCACCCGCCGCGTGAACACGATCGTGCTGGACAAGACCGGCACCATCACCAGCGGAGTCATGAGCGTGCAGTCCGTCGCGGGCGACGCCCCGGACGACGCGCTGCGATTCGCCGCGGCCGCGGAGTCCGGTTCCGAGCACCCGGTCGCCCGCGCGATCGTCGACGCATACCGGTCCGCGCACGGAGAGCCCGTCGCCGCCACCGACTTCACCACCACGGCGGGGCGCGGTGTCACCGCGACGGTCGACGGCCACCGCGTGGTCGTCGGACGTCCCGGTCTGGTGGGCGGTGCGCTGCCCAGTGCTCTGCAGACGGCCTTCGAGGACGCCGAGGCCACCGGGGCCACCGCGGTGGTCGTCGGGTGGGACGACGAGGCCCGCGCCGTCATCGCGGTCTCCGACACCGTGAAGGAGACGTCCGCACAGGCGGTCTCGGAGCTCCGCGAACTGGGTCTCGACCCGATCATGCTCACCGGCGACAACGAGTCGGCAGCCCGCACGGTGGCCGCCTCGGTCGGTATCGACACCGTCATCGCCGGTGTGCTCCCGGAGCAGAAGGTGGACGCGATCCGCGAGCTGCAAGCGTCGGGCAAAGTCGTCGCCATGGTCGGCGACGGCGTCAACGATGCTGCGGCACTGGCGACGTCGGACCTCGGACTCTCGATGGGCACGGGCACCGACGTCGCGATCGAGGCCGGCGACCTCACGCTGGTGCGGGGAGATCTGCGCGTCGCGGTCGACGCGGTGCGCCTCTCGCGCGCTACCCTGCGCACCATCAAGGTCAATCTCTTCTGGGCCTTCGCCTACAACGTCGCGGCGATCCCGCTCGCGGCCGCCGGCCTGCTCGACCCCATGCTGGCCGGCGCCGCGATGGCACTGTCGTCGGTCTTCGTCGTCACCAACAGCCTGCGGCTCCGGTCCTTCCGATCCTCGGTGGTGTGACTCAGGCTGCGAGCAGGGCTCGGACTCGGCCATCACGCAGCCAGAGTCCGAGCCACGCGGCGATGCCGACGTAGATCGCGAAGAACACGGTGCTGACGAGCGGCTGGTCGGTGCGCCAGTTCGTGATCACCGCTCCGCCGAGGTAGCCGGTCAGCAGGACGGCACCCAGCGGTGCCATCCGCGGGATCACGTACAGGATCACGATCACGAGGCAGATGACGCCGATCTTCGGGGCCATGTCGACAGGAAGGCCGAGTTCGGCGGACGCGTCCTTCACGACGTCGAGGTTCAGCAGGTGGATCACGGCGTCGAACAGCATGAAGACGACCACCAGTGCGCTGATGATCCATCCTGCTCGAACGGCTCCGCGGGACGGCGCGGTGGTGGTGGCGCGGGTGAGGTGTGTGGTCATGTGACTGTCGACCGCGTGCGCCGGGGAAACTCATCACGAAGCCCCGAAATTTTCCTCGGCGAGTCGTCCCTGCGAGGACTATCCTCCTCGCATGACTGCGACGCAGGAGCTCGGCAACGACTTCATGACTCTCGCGGAACCGTACCGCCGCGAGCTCCTCGCGCACTGTTACCGCATGACCGGATCCATCCACGACGCGGAGGATCTGGTGCAGGACACCCTCGTCCGAGGGTGGAAGGGGTACGCGAACTTCAAGGGTGACTCGTCGCTGCGCACGTGGCTCTACCGCATCGCGACGAACACCTGCCTCACCTCGCTCGAGGGCCGCAAGCGCCGACCGATGCCGTCGGGGCTGGGTACCCCGTCGTCCGATCCGTCGGACGAGCTGGTCGAGCGCCACGAGATCGCGTGGCTCGAGCCGGCGCCGCCGTTCGGCGATCCGGTGGACGACGACCCGGCATCGCTGATCGGCTCGCGTGAATCGGTGCGACTCGCGTTCGTGGCCGCGTTGCAGCATCTGTCCGCCCGACAGCGAGCCGTCCTCGTACTCCGAGAGGTGTTGCAGTGGAAGGCGTCCGAGGTGGCCGAGCTTCTCGGCACCTCCACCGCTGCGGTCAACAGCCTGCTGCAACGTGCGCGTGGCCAGATCGAGGCGATCATGCCCGACGAGAACTCCGTGTCCGAGCCGGAGTCACCGGAGACGCGAGAGTTGTTGCGACGCTACGTCGAGGGATTCGAGACGTACGACATCGACGGCATCGTGAAACTCTTCGCCGCAGAGGCCGTCTGGGAGATGCCGCCGTTCACCGGGTGGTACCGGGGCCCGGCCGACATCGGCGCCCTCATCTCGACGAAGTGCCCCGCGACCGGCCCCGAGTCGATGCGGATGGTGGCGACCACCGCCAACGGGCAACCGGCCTTCGGCCTCTACATGCTCGGCGAGGACGGGGTGCACCGCCCGTTCCAGTTGCACGTCCTCGAGATCATCGACTCCCGCGTCGCGCATGTGGCGTGCTTCTTCGATCTCACGCTGTTCGATCGGTTCGGCCTGCCTCCGGTGTACCCGGGCTGAGCCCGGGTCACCTGCCGCGGCTCACATGTCGGGAGGCGTGGCCTCGCCCGAAGCGACGGCCGGGTCCATCCAGGTCACTTCCCACACGTGACCGTCGAGGTCGCGGAACGACCGCCCGTACATGAAGCCGTGGTCCTGCGGATCCATCCAGTCACTGCCTCCCGCGGCGAGCGCCGCGTCGGCCATGGCGTCGACGGCCTCCTTGCTGTCGGCCGACACCGCCAGCAGCATCTCGCGCGCGGTGGAGAGGTCCGCGACGTCGTCGCGGATGAAGTCCTTGAAGCGTGGGACTGCCAACAGCATCACGACGGCCTGCTCGTTGATGATCAGACACGCGGTGTTCTCGTCGCTGAAGGTGTCGTTGAAAGAGAATCCCAGCGACGTGAAGAACGCGCGGCTCGCGGCGACGTCCTGGACGAAGGTGTTGACGAAGATCATGCCGGACATGGTGTCTCCTGGTGTGGTGTCGTCGGCCCCGGCATCAGGGCCACTCACCACTACTGACACCGCCCGAGCGGAAAAGTCATCGCGCGGGCGGTGTCGGTCGTGCGGCGTCAGGCCGCGGTGGCGTGCAGGTGCTGCTCGGCGAGAAGGCGGTAGGAGAGCAGTCGCTCGTCGGTGTCGTCGATGCCGCTGGCCACGATGACCTCGTCCGCCTGCGCGTGCGCGGCGAAACGATCAATGTAGTCCGACGCCTCCGCCGGCGTTCCGACGGCCGAGTACTTCACCATTCCCTGAATCTGTCGGCCCGCGGGCGAGTCCATGATCATGTCGACCTCCTCCTCGGAGAAGGAACGGCCACGTCCCACCATCTGCACCACCCGGCGACGCAGACCGGCCGTGAACAGCTCGTGCGCGCGAGCGGACGTCGGTGCGACCGTCGCGTTGACGGCGGCGATGACGTACGGCTCCGCGAGCTGTGCGGACGGCTGGAACGTGTCCCGATAGACGGCCACGGCCTCTTCGAGCGAGTCGGGGGAGAAGTGCGACGCATTGGCATACGGAAGGCCGAGATGCGCGGCGAGCTGAGCACCGAAGAGCGAGGACCCCAGAATGTAGAGCGGCACATCGGTTCCCGCGCCCGGCACTGCCTGCACTCCCGGAACCCGACTCGATCCCGACAGGTAGCCCTGGAGTTCGAGAACATCCTGCGGGAAGGAATCGGCCGACGACGGGTCACGGCGCAGCGCACGCATGGTGGTCTGATCGGATCCCGGTGCCCTGCCGAGACCGAGATCGATACGGTCCGGATGGAGCGTGGCCAGCGTTCCGAATTGCTCGGCAATGGTCAGCGGAGAATGGTTCGGCAACATCACGCCGCCCGATCCGAGACGAATGGACGAGGTGTGCGCAGCCACGTGTGCGATGAGGACCGACGTCGCCGAGGACGCGATGGAGGGCATGTTGTGGTGCTCCGCGTACCAGACTCGCCGATATCCACTCTCCTCCGCGAGGCGGGCCAACGCGACACTGGCATCGAAACTGCTTCGAGGAGTTTCACCCTCGCCGACCTGTGCGAGATCGAGTACGGACAGTGGTACGGCCACGAGCGTTCACCCTTTCGAGAAAAAGAAGACTTCTGAAGTGCAAACGCCTGCCCGGCGGAGAATATTTCCCGAGCCGCGTGACCTCGAACGACCGGACCGCGCGGTATCGAGAGCCGGCGCGAGTGCACGACATCGAACCGGAATTGGCGGTGACTCGCTAATCGGGCGTCGGGATGGATAAACTCTGACGGAAGAACCGCCATGGTGGTCGGGACGACGAGTCGACGACGGCTCGGTGAATCCATGTTCGGTTCGGTCGGGGAACTCATCATCGAAAGGAACCACAGCGTCATGGCGAAACAGGTCTTCGTGGAATTGGTCGACGATATCGACGGCGCTCCCATCAAATCGGGTAAAGGGGAGACCATCGGTTTCTCGGTCGACGGTGTGGAGTACGAGATCGATCTCGGCGTGAAGAATGCCAAGGAGTTTCGCAAGCAGCTCGATTACTGGACCGAGCACGCCACCAAGGTGTCGTCGCGTGGCAAGAATGCCACGGCGAAGAAAGCGACCGGAACCGCGACGCAGGTCGGTTCGTCTCCGCGAGATCCGCTGCAGACCAAGGCCATTCGCGAGTGGGCGAATCAGAACGGGTACACGGTCTCGAGCCGCGGACGCATTCCGGCCGATGTCGAAGAGGCGTACAACTCCGCCCAGTGATGTCAGGGCTGCAGTGCGCGCCGGCGCTGCAGCATCCACCGTCCCGCCGACCCTGCCGACAGGACCGCGATTCCGACCACCACCGCCGCCGCGGGCAGTGTGACCGCGAGGAGGACGCAGCCGCAGAGCCCGAGGATCTGCAGTGCCCGCGGCCACCGGCGATCGGAACCGGTCTGCGTGAATGCCGCCGCATTGGCCACGGCGTAATAGACGAGAACTCCGAACGACGAGAATCCGATCGCGTTCCGGACGTCGAACATGAGAACCACGACCACCACCACGGCTGCCACGGTGATCTCCGCTGCGCGCGGAACCGAGCGGACATCGTCGACGCGTGCGAGGTACCGCGGCATGTCCCCCTCCCGCGCCATCGCCATCGTGGTGCGGCCGACGCCCGCGATCAGTCCCAGCAAGGCCCCGAGAGCCGCGGCCGACGCCCCGACGCGCACCACCGGGCCCGCCCAGTGTGCCCCGACGGCGTCCATCGCCGCGGCCACCGGAGCCGTCGACCGCGCGAGTGCATCCGCCCCGAGGACGTGCAGCAGCATCACTGCGACGGCCGCGTAGATCACCACCGCGCACGCGAGGGCGCCGATCACGGCGCGCGGGATGGTGCGCGCCGGGTCCCGCACCTCCTCGCCGAGCGTCGCGATGCGCGCGTACCCCGCGAAGGCGAAGAACAGGATTCCCGCGGACTGCAGAACGCCCGCCGGACCCGAGCTCGCCGAGAACCCGGCGCCCGACACGGTGGACGATCCGGTCGCACCGACGATCAGTGCCGCGACGAGCACGACCAGCACGACCGCCACGAGCACGCGCGTGACCGATGCGGTGCGGGTGATACCCAGGCAGTTGACGGCTGCCAGCGCCAGCACCGCGATCACCGCGAGCGCCCGCGCATGCTCGGGCCACGCGTACGCGCCGAACGTCAGGGCCATCGCGGCGCAACTCGCGGTCTTGCCGACCACGAAGCTCCAGCCCGCAAGGAAGCCCCATCTGTCACCGAGTCGCGCGCGCCCGTAGGCGTAGGCGCCGCCGGACGTGGGGTGCACTGCGGCGAGCTGGGCAGTCGAGGTGGCGTTGCAGAACGCCACGACGGCGGCGACGGCGAGCCCGACCAGCAGCCCGCCACCCGCGGCCGCCGCGGCCGGGCCGAAGGCGGAGAACACTCCGGCGCCCACCATCGATCCCACGCCGATGACGACGGCGTCGCGAGTGGTCAGTCGTCGTTGCAGCGGCATCGACGAAGCATAGGGGCCCCCGGCGAACACCGAACGGGACGACCACTTCGATGAATCGCGATTAACCGAAATCGGGGAAACCGCAGACAGGCGGCCATCCCATGGATTAGCGTCGCGGAGGTACCCGAGCCTCGAGGAGCGACTTTGTCACCGCAGACTTCCTACTCGTCCGGCCCGACCGACACACCGCTGCTCGACGAGACGATCGGACAGAACTTCGATCGCACCGCCGCGCGGGTGGGGTCGTCGGACGCCCTCGTGGACGTCGCGTCCGGTCGCCGCTGGACGTACGACGAGTTGCGTTCCGACGTCCACGATCTCGCTCGCGGGCTGCTCGCTCGCGGAATCCGTCGCGGGGATCGCGTGGGGATCTGGGCACCGAACTGCCCGGAGTGGACCATCGTCCAGTACGCCACCGCGAAGATCGGCGCGGTGCTGGTGACCATCAACCCTGCCTATCGTGCGCACGAGCTGCAGTACGTGCTGGGCCAGTCCGGCGCCACCATGCTGGTGGCGGTCCGGGCGCACGGCACCTCGGACTACGCCTCGATGATCGACGCCGTACGCGGCGAGTGCACCGATCTGGCCCACGTCGTGTACATCGGTACCGACGACTGGACCGATCTCGTCGCCGGTGGTGCGTCCGTCGACATCGACGAACTCGACCGGCGCAGTGCCGAACTCGGCCCCGACGACGCCATCAACATCCAGTACACCTCCGGCACCACGGGATTCCCCAAGGGCGCCACGCTGAGCCACCGCAACATCCTGAACAACGGCTACTTCGTCGGCGAGCTGTGCCATTACACGGAGGCGGACAGTGTCTGCATTCCCGTGCCGTTCTATCACTGCTTCGGGATGGTGATGGGAAACCTCGCCTGCACCTCGCACGGCTCGACCATGGTGATCCCGGGACCGTCGTTCGATCCGGCAGCGACGCTGGCCGCGGTCTCCGCCGAGCGGTGCACCTCGCTCTACGGAGTCCCCACCATGTTCATCGCGGAACTGGCCGTCCCCGACCTGGCGCAGCACGATCTCCGTTCGCTGCGAACCGGCATCATGGCCGGATCACCCTGTCCCACCGAGGTGATGAAGCAGGTCATCGACGTCATGGGAATGGCGGAGGTGTCCATCTGTTACGGGATGACCGAGACGTCTCCGGTGTCACTGCAGACCCGCTCCGACGACACGATCGAGCAGCGCGTGTCCACGGTCGGACGCGTCGGACCGCATCTCGAGGTGAAGATCGTCGAGCCGGTGAGCGGGGAGACGGTTCCCCGCGGAGAGCCCGGCGAACTGTGCACACGCGGTTACTCGGTCATGCTCGGATACTGGGACGACCCCGAGAAGACCGCCGAGGCACTCGATTCCGAGCACTGGATGCACACCGGCGACATCGGCACCATGGACGACGACGGCTACGTCGCCATCACCGGGCGCATCAAGGACATGGTGATCCGCGGCGGCGAGAACATCTACCCCCGTGAGATCGAGGAATTCCTGTACTCGCACCCCGACATCCTGGACGCCCAGGTGATCGGTGTGCCCGACGACAAGTACGGCGAGGAACTGATGGCCTGCGTCCGTCTGCGTGAGGGCGCCGCGGCCATGACCGTCGACGACCTCCGGGCCTACTGCGACGGCCGCATCGCGCGATACAAGATTCCGCGCTACCTGCGTGTCATGGATGCCTTCCCCATGACCGTCACGGGCAAGATCCGCAAGATCGAACTACGCGAGGACGCGACGCGACTGCTGGGTCGATCGAACGGGCGGGATTGATCAGGCCGCGTGGAACAGCATGGTCTCGGCGGTGAGTCCGGGGCCGAACGCCATCGCGCATCCCGATCCGGTGTCACCCCGTTCGAGCATGTCGGCGAGCACGAACAGCACGGTGGCCGACGACATGTTGCCGTAGTTCTCGAGCACGTGGCGCGAGGACGTCAGAGCGTCCGCGTCGAGGTGCAGCGCGCCCTCCACCGCGTCGAGGATCGAGCGACCACCGGGATGCACGGCCCACAGGTCGATCGACGACGTCTCCGCTCCCGAGAGCACCGTCTTCATCGTGGTCTCGTCCAGCGCGCGTGACAACGAGCCCGGCACCTTGCCGGACAACACCATGTCGAACCCCATGCCGCCGATGCGCCAGGTGATGAGGTCGCGGGAGTCCTCGATCATGAGTGCCTGGAAGGAGTCCATGGCCAGGCCGGTGGACTCGGCGGTGACCAGCACGGCCGCAGCGCCGTCGCCGAACACCAGGAACGACAGCATCGTCTCGAGATCGTCGGTCTGCTGCATGTGCAGCGAGCACAGTTCGACGCTGACCACGAGCACCTTCGCGGCAGGCTCGGAGCGCACGATGTGGTGGGCGAGCTTGAGACCGTTGATGCCGGCGAAGCAACCCATGAAACCGACCTGGGTGCGTTCCGCCGTGGTGGGTACGCCGCACTGCTTCATGATCTCGAAATCGATTCCCGGAGTGTAGAACCCGGTGCACGTCAGGACGATGAGATGGGTGATGTCGGCTGCCGCGTCGCCGAGGCCGAGCCCGTCGACGGCACGAACGGCGAGTCCGGGAGCGGCGCGCTCGAACTCCTGCATCCGTGCCTGTGTGTCGACGGCGTTGGGATCGTCCCCGTAGAAACTGGCGATGGACGGGAACGCGGACCACCGGTGGGAGATCTGCGCCCGGTCGGCCATTCTGCGGAACAACAATTGTTTGCGCCGCAGCGTGAAGGTGCTGTCGGCGTAGGCGACGAAATCGTCGTGGACGTCGTGCTCGGGAACGGCGGTCGAGATGGCATTGATGTATGCGGTCGTCACAGGTGCCTCTCGTGAAGGTGTGGGCTCGACAGGTCGAGTTCCCCCTGACCACCGCAGTCAACCACCGAGCGGGTCCGCGCGTCGGACAGAATGGCCGTCATGAGAATCGAGGACCGTTCCTGGGTGGAGAACGCGCTGCGCATCGTCGAGGCCGACGCGAACCGCAGCGCGGACACGCACCTGCATCCCTTCCCACTGCCGGCCGAGTGGGGCATCGATCTCTACCTCAAGGACGAGTCGGTCCACCCCACCGGATCGCTCAAGCATCGGCTGGCGCGGTCACTGTTCCTCTTCGGCCTGGCCAACGGCGACATCGGGCCCCGCACCACGCTCGTCGAGGCGTCGTCCGGGTCGACCGCCGTGTCGGAGGCATACTTCGCCCGGCTCATCGGCCTCGAGTTCGTCGCGGTCATGCCGGCCACCACCAGCCCGACGAAGATCGCGCTGATCGAGCGCTACGGCGGCATCTGCCGCCTCGTCGAGCACTCGGGCGCCGTGTACGACGTCGCGGAAGAACTGGGCGCGCAGAAGGACTGGCTGTATCTCGACCAGTTCACCAACGCCTCGGTGGTCACCGACTGGCGCGGCAACAACAGCATCGCCGCCTCCATCTTCGATCAGATGGCCCTCGAACGGTTCCCGGTCCCCACCTGGGTGGTGGTCGGCGCCGGCACCGGTGGCACCAGCGCGACCATCGGCCGGTACTGCCGCTACCGCCGCGTGCCCACCCGGGTGTGTGTCGTCGACCCCGAGGGATCCGCGTTCTTCGAGGCGTGGCGCGACGACACCCGCGACGCCGTCGGCAGCGGATCGCGCATCGAGGGAATCGGTCGGCCCCGCGTCGAGCCGTCCTTCGTCCCCGCCGTCATCGAGCACATGATGCAGATTCCCGACGCCGCCTCGGTGGCGGCCGTCCGCATGCTCGACGAGGTGACGGGTCTGCACGCCGGTGGATCGACCGGCACCAACCTCGTCGGTGCGTTCCGGTTGGCAGCGGACATGAAGGCTCGCGGAGAGCAGGGCAGCATCGTCACGCTGCTGTGCGACGGGGGAGAGCGCTACGAGGGCACCTACTACGACGACGCCTGGGTGACGAGCCGCGGCATGCACCCCGACGCACACCGCGCCTGCATCGACCACTTCCTCGCGACGGGCGTCTGGTCGGAGTCGGTGTGATGACTCTCTACTCGGAGCTGCCCGCCCGCCGGACTCGCCAGGTGGTCGCCGACGTGGTGGTCGCGGTGTGGACCGTGGTGTGGGTCCGGGTAGGCCTGGCGCTGCACGACGCGGTGATGGCATTGGCGGCGCCCGGACGCGAGATCGCCGACGCCGGAAGCGGACTGGAGAACAACCTGCGGTCCGCGGGCGAACGGGTGTCCTCCGTCCCACTCATCGGTGACGACGTCCGCACACCGTTCGACCGGGCCGGCGACGCCGGGGCCGCACTGCGCGGCGCGGGTGAGGCGCAGGTCGCCGCGGTCGAGGCGCTGGCGACGTTCCTCGGTGTCACCGTCGCCCTGCTCCCCATCGTCGCGCTGCTGCTCCTGTGGCTCCCGCGGCGGATCCGCTTCGCCCGGCAGGCCACCGCCGCGGCGGCGCTTCTCCGGTCCGGTGCCGACCTCGACCTCTTCGCGCTGCGTGCACTCGCCCGGCGACCGCTGACGGAACTGACACACATCCATCCCGATCCCGCCGGTGCGTGGCGCGCGGGCGACCCCGCCGTGGTCCGCTCGCTCGCGGCGCTCGAACTGGCGGCGGTGGGGATGCGCGTACCCGGTCCCGACCTGTCGACGTCCGGCGGCGCCACGGCCGTTTACGCTGAGTCCATGGCCGACAAGACGACGACGAACGACTCCACCGACGAGCCCAAGGGCGGCCGTCCCGGACCCGCCGATCACGGTGGTGCCGGCGGTATGGCGACGCGGGAGAACGCGCCCGACGTCGCGGAGTCGGAAGCGACGAACGACGCCGACTAGGACTGCGCGCATGTCGACACGCCGAGTCGTCGTCGCAGTGATGGCAGCCGCCGCCGCGAGCACTCTGTCCGCGACTCCCGCGGCCGCCGCGACTGCACCCGGTGCCTATGTCGCGCTGGGGGATTCGTTCTCCGCCGGAAGCGGTATCGCACCACAGACACCCTCCGGCATCTGCGGCCGGTCCGCGGTGAACTACCCCACGCTCGTCGCTCGCGAACTCGGCATCGACACGGTGCGCGACGTGACGTGCGGCGCTGCGGAGAGCGAGAACCTCGCGGGACCGCAGACCGGGCTCGGCGGCGGAGTCGCCGCACCGCAGTTCGACGCGCTCGGTCCGGACACCACGCTCGTCACCCTGGGCATCGGCGGCAACGACATCCAGCTGGTTCAACTCGCGGCGGGGTGCATCAGCCTGGTCCCGGCCCCCCTGACGCCGTCGTGCTCCGATCGTCCGGACGCCTACAGCGACCGTATCGAGGCATTTGCCACGACGTACGACACGATCCTCGACGAGATCGCCCGCCGGGCGCCGGCCGCGAGGGTGGTGATGGTCGGGTATCCCACCGGCATCCGGCCCGGCGGCTGCCTCGACTCGCAACCCGTGCGGCCCGCGGACGCGACCTACCTGCAGGCCCGCATCGATCAGCTCAACTCGGTGATGAGTCGCGCCGCCGCCGCGCACGACGCCACGTTCGTCGACCTCGCACCGACCACCCGCGACCACGACGTGTGTGCGGCCGACAGCTGGATGGTCGGCGCGGTGCCGACGTCCCCCGACGCGGTGGTGCCCCTGCACCCCACGGCGGCGAGTCACGAGAACACCGCGCGCGAGATCGTGACCGCACTGCGCTGACGCACGGTGCACGACCGACTGCCTCGCTCGACCGCTGCCGTTGGTCATCGTGCTCACTCACTCGGCCGTCTCTTGCGCACTGTGCGGTGCGGTGATTGTGTGACCTGACACACAGCGTTCACGAGTGCACTCACGAGGAGCATCCGCCATGTCCACGGTCAAGACATTCCTGCTGCCGGACCTCGGCGAGGGGCTCGCCGATGCCGAGCTGCTCACCTGGTCGGTCGACGTCGGCGACACCATCACGCTCAACCAGACCATCGCCGAGGTCGAGACCGCGAAGGCGTCCGTCGAACTACCGTCTCCCTACGCCGGGGTGGTCGTGGCGCGGCACGCCGAGGAGGGCACCACCATCGACGTGGGCGCACCGTTCCTCGACATCGAGGTGGCGGGTCCGGCGACGGCCGACCCGACCGGTCCGGCCTCGACCGACACCGCCGACGAGGCGGCAGCCGACGCGCGTCCCGAGCCGGCGGTCGAGACGGTGGAGACCGAGAAGGCAGAGGCCGCGCCGACGCGGACGCCCGTCCTCGTCGGCTACGGCGTCGCGGAGGAGACGTCGAGTCGTCGGCCCCTGGCCGCCCCGCCGGTACGCAAGGAAGCGCGCGAACGCGGTATCGATCTCGCGACCGTGGCCCCGACGGGGCCGCACGGCAACGTGACCCGCGACGACCTGGCCGTCTCCTCCGCGCCGCACGCGGACGAGGAGCGCACGCCGATCAAGGGCGTCCGCAAGCACACTGCCGAGGCCATGGTGCGCAGTGCGTTCACCGCGCCGCACGTCACCGAGTTCGTCACCGTCGACGTCACGCCGATGATGGAGTTGCTCGACGAGCTGAAGGCGAGCCCACTGCTGGCCGGCGTCCGCGTGACGCCGCTCGCTCTCGTCGCGAAGGCGCTGCTCATCGCCGTCCGGGAGCACCCGAGTCTCAACTCGTCGTGGGACGAGGCGGCGAACGAGATCGTCACCAAGAAGTACGTGAACCTCGGTATCGCCGCGGCGACACCGCGCGGGCTGATGGTTCCCAACATCAAGAACGCGCAGACCCTCGGATTCCGCGACCTGTGCTCGTCGCTGTCCGCGCTCACCGCCGTCGCCAAGGAGGGGAAGACCGGCCCGGCGGAGCTGGCCGACGGGACCATCACGATCACCAACATCGGCGTGTTCGGCATCGATTCGGGCACACCGATCCTCACGCCCGGCGAAGCCGCCATCCTGTGCTTCGGGGCCGTCCGGCGGCAGCCGTGGGAGTACCGCGGGGAGATCGCCCTGCGGCACGTCACGACGCTCAGCTTGTCGTTCGACCACCGGCTCGTCGACGGCGAACAGGGCTCGAAGTTCCTGTCCACCGTCGCGACCCTGCTCTCGGATCCGGTGGGGTTCGCGGCCCTGGGATAGTGGTGCGGTGACAAGCATCCACCACGCCACCGTTCGAGACGTCGATCCCGTTGCGCTGTACCGCATCCTGCAGTTGCGCACCGAGGTGTTCATCCACGAGCAGGGCATCGTCGGCGAGCAGGAGATCGACGGGCGCGATCTCGAACCCACGACCACGTTGTTCTGGTCGGAGGAGCCGAACGGCGACGTGCTCGCGACACTGCGGGTGCTGCAGGACGAGGTGCCGGCCCACATCGGCCGCGTCGCCACGGCGTCGGCGGCGCGCGGACGCGGGCTGGCGGCCGACCTGGTGCGGGCGGCGATCGAGTTCGCGGGCACCGACGTCGCGATCTCCGCCCAGGCCTACCTGGAGGAGTGGTACGGGCGCTTCGGCTTCGTGCGCACCGGGCCGAACTATCTGGAGGCAGGAATAGACCACCTGCCGATGCTGCTGACCCGTTCCTGACACCAGGAGGACACATGCAGATCGATCTGAGCGGCCGGACAGCGCTCGTCACGGGTTCCACGCAGGGCATCGGCTACGCCATCGCCGTCGGCCTCGCCCGAGCGGGAGCGACCGTGCTGATCAACGGCCGGTCCGACACGTCCGTCGGTGCGGCACTCGACCGCCTCACCGCGGAGGTACCCGACGCGACGGTCGTCGCGGCCCCGGCGGACGTCAGCACGGAGGACGGCACACACGCCCTGGTGCAGGCACACCCCGATGTCGACGTCCTGGTGAACAATCTCGGAATCTTCGGCGCCACACCGGCTCTGGAGATCGACGACGACGAGTGGCGCCGCTACTTCGAGGTCAACGTCCTCGCCGCCGTGCGTCTGATCCGCGCCTACCTCCCGGGCATGAAGGACCGGGGTTGGGGACGGATCCTGTCCATCGCCAGCGACTCGGCCGTCGTGATTCCGGCCGAGATGATCCACTACGGCATGTCCAAGACCGCGCTGCTCGCGGTGTCGCGCGGCTTCGCGAAGGAGGCGGCCGGCTCGGGCGTGACCGTCAACTCCGTCATCGCCGGACCGACGCACACGGGCGGTGTCGAGACCTTCGTCCGCGATCTGGTGGGCGACGAGTTGCCGTGGGACGAGGCGCAGCACGAGTTCATGGTGAAGTACCGCCCGCAGAGCCTGATCCAGCGACTCATCGAGCCCGAGGAGATCGCCAACATGGTGGTCTACCTCAGTTCATCTTTCGCGTCGGCCACCACGGGCGGCGCACTGCGCGTCGACGGCGGCTACGTGGACTCGATCCTGCCCTGACCGTCGGGCCACTCCGCGAGGTCCGCGGCGATACGTGCAGTGCTCTCGAGGAACTCTCGCAGCAGGGCGTCGCCGTCCACGGCCTCCCGCACCGCCGAGTAGGGGAGCACGAACTCGCCGAGATCGCGATCGAAGTACGCCTGCGCCGGCTCGACGGCCGCGGTGTCGAAGCCGTCGGGTTGCGGGTAGGCGTACGAGTAGAAGATGCCCTCCGACGCGCCGCCGGGCCAGTACCCCGCGCTCGACACCTCCTCGTTGTAGGCCTCGTGCATCACCCAGTCGGGGCAGTTGGGAACCCCGCCCGGATGCTGCGCCGCAGGGCGACCCGAGAACCGGGTGACCGCCAGGTCGAAGGCCCCCCAGAAGAAGTGGGACGGACTGGACTTCCCGCGGAACCCGCCGCGGAACGCGGAGAACACCCGATGTGCCGACACCAGCGAGCGCCAGTATCGCGTCATCGCCTCGGCGTCGTAGCTGGCATGAAGGGTGTCCTCGGAGAACGGGATGGCGGGGTCGACCTCGACAGGGGAGCCCATGATCGAGACGTGGACCCCGAGCGATTCGAGGTGGGCGAAGAACTCGTCGTGGAAGTCCGCGACCGTGCGCGGCCGCAACTCCATCTCGCGTGCGTCGCCCCACGTGGTCTCGATGGTCAACCGGTGTCGGAGGAAGTCGAAGCGGATCTCGACTCCGCCGTCGCGGTACGGCATGAGCGAGGTGGTGAGTCCGGACGCATCGACGTAAGACGTCACTCCCCACCAGTGGTTGAGCGGTGGCGCCAGAGCCATGCGCACCTTGCCGACGATCTGCGTCCACATGTGCACGGTGTCGCGGGTGTCCTGCCACGAGTCCACGACGAGTTCCGGCCAGGCATCGTTCGTTTCGGTCACTGCATCCCTTTCACGGAGATATCGGCGCACACGGAGGACGATGGTCCCATGACGACTCTCGCTCCTCTCGGTCTTCACCACGTCACCGCCATCGCGTCGGACCCCGGCCGGAACGTGGAGTTCTACACGCGCGTTCTCGGCCTGCGGTTGGTGAAGCAGACCGTCAACTTCGACGACCCCGGCACCTACCACCTGTACTACGGGGACCACCGCGGCAACCCGTCGTCGCTCATCACCTTCTTCCCGTGGAAGGACGTCGAGCGCGGACGACAGGGAACCGGTCTCGCGACGTCGACGGCGTTCAGCGTTCCGGGCTCGTCGCTGTCCTTCTGGCACGACCGGCTCCGGGAGCTGAACGTGCGCGTCGAGGCGCCGGTGACCCGCGGCGACGACGAGGTCCTGCGCCTGTACGACCACGACGGCATGGTCCTCGACCTGATCGCCTCCGACGGGGACACCCGATCGGGCTGGGACGGCGTGGCGTCGGTACCCACCGAACACGCGGTGCGCGGACTGCACTCGGTCACCCTCACCGAGACGACACTCGACGCGACAGCCGAGCTGCTCACCGACCGGATGAGCATGACCGTCGCCGCGGACGGTACCGCGAGCGCGCGCTTCGCCATGGCCGCGGGCGGCGCGGGCGCGCTGGTCGACGTCGTCACCGATCGCAGCGACCGTGGTCTGCAGGCAGGCGGCACCGTCCATCACGTCGCCTTCCGTGCGCCCGACCACGAGACGCTCACCGCCTGGCGCACCGAGCTGATCGACAGCGGAGCGCACGTCACCGAGATCCTGGACCGGCAGTACTTCCAGTCGATCTACTTCCGGGAGCCGGGCGGCGTGCTGTTCGAGATAGCGACCGAGGCGCCGGGCTTCGACGTCGACGAGCCACTGCTCGAACTCGGGCGCTCGCTGAAGCTGCCGCCGTGGCTCGAGCCGACGCGAGAACAGATCGAGCAGAATCTTCCGGCACTCCCGGTGGAGGACGCGTCGTGACGTGGACACAGGTGACCGACGGCGAGACGCTGACGGCGATGTTCGGCACGCCGAGCTTCCGCGCCGCTCACAAAGATCGCCCCCGGCTGCATCCTCTCGATCGCGACTTCCTCGCGGCGTCGCCGTTCTGCCTGGTGGCCACGGCGGACGAGACCGGACGGTGCGACGTGTCGCCGAAGGGAGACCCGCCCGGCTCGCTGGTACACGTCCTCGACGACGCCACCATCGCGCTGGCGGAGCGGCCCGGCAACAAGCGGATGGACGGGTACCGCAACGTGTTGAGCAACCCGTTCGTGGGGCTCGACTTCCTGGTCCCAGGACGCGGGGACACGCTGCGCATCAACGGCCGCGCACGGCTGATCTCCGACGCGCCGTTCTTCGACGACCTCGTGGTCAAGGGGCACCGCCCGATCCTCGCGCTCGTCGTCGACATCGAGCAGGTCTTCCATCACTGCGCCAAGGCGTTCCTGCGGTCCCGGCTCTGGGAGCCGGACACCTGGAATCCGTCGGTGCTGCCGACGGTCGCCGAGATCTCCAAGACGCTGATCCCCGACTCGCCGGAATCGCTCGAGGAACTGCGGGCGTACTACGGGCCGGCATACGAGGAGTCGCTGTACCGGTCGTAGATGCGCTCCGCGCCTGTGCGCCTTTTGCGCATCCAGGCATACGCAAAAGGCGCACGGGCGCGAAGCGCACTGGGTAACGTCCCACCCGTGGCGGACGCAACGTTGTCGGTGCTGATCTACAGCAGCCACTCCTCCACGCGCGCGCTCGTCCACCAGGCGCTGGGCCGCCGCCCACACCCAGACCTGCCCGAGATCGAGTATCTCGACGTGGCGACGGCGCCCGTCGTGATCGAGCACCTGGACCGCGGCGGTGTCGATCTGGTGATCCTCGACGGCGAGAGCGCACCCGTCGGCGGGATGGGCCTCGCGAAGCAACTGCGCGACGAGATCGACCCGTGTCCACCACTTCTCGTGCTCACCGGCCGCCCCGACGACGCGTGGTTGGCCACGTGGTCGCGTGCCGACGCGTCGGTGTCGCACCCGATCGACCCGCTCGAACTCGGCCGCGCCGTGGTGGGACTGCTCCGCAACCCTGCCTGAGGCCCCGCCGGATCTCCGATCCGCAACACCGGCGGATCACCGATTCGCGACGATTGTGACCCCGAGTCACCAAACCGGACCCATCGCGACGAAAAAGTCCTACTGTGTGGCACAGATCACCTCGAGGCGTAGGGCGGTTCCGGTCGGAACCCACGACACGGGCAGGAGTTCGAGTGGCATGAACGCATATGTGCCGGTCCTCGTTCTCGGCGCGATCGCGGTCGCCTTCGCGCTGTTCTCGGTCCTCGTGGCATCGGAAGTGGGACCGAAGCGATACAACCGCGCCAAGCTCGACGCGTACGAATGTGGTGTCGAGCCCACCCCGCAGCACATCGGCGGCGGTCGTTTTCCGGTCAAGTTCTACCTCACCGCAATGCTTTTCATCATCTTCGACATCGAGATCGTGTTCCTGTACCCGTGGGCTGTCCACTTCGAGGCACTGGGTGTGTTCGGTCTCGCCGCGATGGCCCTGTTCATCGTCAACGTTTCCGTCGCCTACGCATACGAGTGGCGTCGTGGAGGTCTCAGCTGGGACTGATCCACTCGCCGTGGAAGAAGTGATCGCATGGGATTGGAAGAGAAGCTGCCGAGCGGCTTCCTGCTGACCACTGTCGAAGGCCTCGCCGGCTTCGCCCGCAAGGGGTCTCTGTGGCCCGCGACCTTCGGACTGGCGTGCTGTGCGATCGAGATGATGTCGACGACGTCCGGCCGGTTCGATCTCGCCCGATTCGGTATGGAGGCCTTTCGCGCCTCGCCCCGCCAGGCCGATCTCATGATCGTCGCAGGCCGGGTGAGCCAGAAGATGGCGCCGGTGCTCCGGCAGGTGTACGACCAGATGGCCGAGCCGAAATGGGTTCTGGCGATGGGTGTCTGCGCGTCCTCGGGAGGAATGTTCAACAACTACGCCATCGTGCAGGGCGTCGACCACGTGGTACCGGTCGACATCTATCTGCCCGGCTGTCCGCCGCGGCCCGAGATGCTGATCAACGCCATCCTGCAGTTGCACGCGTCGATCCAGGCGATGCCGCTGGGTGTCGACCGCGAGAGGGCCATCGCCGAGACCGAGAAGGCCGCGCTGAGTTCCCCGTCCGTCATCGATGCGAAGACGCTGCTCCGATGAGAGCGCGGGGCATGTTCGGGGTACGCGGTTCGGGCGACACGTCGGGATACGGCCGACTGGCGCCGCCGAAACCCCGACACGACAACGCGAGTCGGCCGTTCGGTGGGAACCACGACGTCGTGGCGGACGCACTGGAGTCGGCGCTCGCGGCTCGGGGCGAACGCTGGGACGACGCCGTCGAGCGTGCCGTGCTCCACCGCGGAGAGCTGACTCTGCACATCGCGCGTACGCACCTGCCCGCTGTCGCGTCCGCGCTACGCGACGACCAGGCACTCCGCTTCGAACTGTGTCTCGGCGTCAGTGGTGTCCACCAGCCCGGCGAGACCGGGCGCGAGCTGCACGCCGTCTACCATCTGCAGTCGATCACGCACGGTCGTCGGGTGCGTCTCGAAGTGTCTGTGCCGGAGTCCGACCCGCACATTCCGTCGCTGTGCGGCATCTACCCCACCACCGACTGGCACGAGCGCGAGACGTACGACTTCTTCGGTATCGAGTTCGACGGGCACCCGTCCCTGACCCGCATCGAGATGCCCGACGACTGGGTGGGGCACCCGCAACGCAAGGACTACCCGCTGGGCGGCATCCCGGTGGAGTTCAAGGGCGCGCGGATCGCGCCCCCCGATCAGCGCAGGTCGTACAACTGATGACACTCGAGAAGGACCACACCACGCCGACCGTCTACACCGCGTCGGGTCAGGACTGGGACGAGATCGTCGACCTGGCCGGCACTGCCGGTGAGGAGCGCATCGTCGTCAACATGGGACCGCAGCACCCCTCGACACACGGGGTCCTCCGCCTCATCCTCGAGATCGAGGGGGAGACCGTCACCGAGGCGCGGTGCGGAATCGGCTACCTGCACACCGGTATCGAGAAGAACCTCGAGTACCGGAACTGGACGCAGGGCGTCACCTACGTGACGCGGATGGACTACCTGTCACCCTTCTTCAACGAGACGGCGTACTGCCTCGGCGTGGAGAAGCTGCTCGGCATCACCGACGACGTGCCGGAACGCGCGACCGTGATCCGGGTGTTGCTGATGGAGCTCAACCGCATCTCCTCGCACCTGGTGGCCCTGGCCACCGGCGGCATGGAACTCGGCGCGGTCACCGCGATGCTCTTCGGATTCCGGGAACGTGAACTGATCCTCGACATCTTCGAGACCATCACGGGCCTGCGCATGAATCACGCGTTCGTCCGGCCGGGCGGGCTGGCGATGGATCTGCCGGCCGACACCGTGCCGAAGATCCGGGACCTGCTGCACCTGTTGCCGATCCGCCTGCGCGACATGAGCGCGATGCTGGACGACAACCCCATCTGGAAGGGGCGCACCCGCGGCATCGGGTATCTCGACCTCACCGGGTGCATGGCGCTCGGAATCACCGGTCCGGTGCTGCGTGCCACGGGGTTGCCTCACGATCTCCGTCGCGCAGAGCCCTACTGCGGGTACGAGACCTACGAGTTCGACGTGATCACCGAGCAGGAGAGTGACTGCTACGCCCGGTATCTCATCCGTGTCGACGAGATGAGCGAGTCGCTGAAGATCGTCGAACAGTGCCTCGACCGACTGGCGCCGGGGCCCGTGATGGTGTCGGACAGGAAGATCGCGTGGCCGGCGGACCTGGTCTCGGGCCCCGACGGACTGGGCAATTCCCACGAGCACGTGCAGAAGATCATGGACGGATCGATGGAATCGCTGATCCACCATTTCAAGCTCGTCACCGAGGGCATCCGCGTGCCCGAGGGACAGGTGTACGTCGCGGTGGAGTCGCCCCGCGGCGAGCTGGGTGTGCACATGGTCTCCGACGGCGGGTCCCGGCCCTACCGGGTGCACTTCCGGGATCCGTCCTTCACCAATCTGCAGGCTGTCGCGGCGATGTGCGAGGGCGGCATGGTGTCCGACGTGATCGCGTCCGTGGCGAGCATCGATCCCGTGATGGGTGGGGTGGACAGATGAGCACACGGGAACCGGTGGCGATACCCTTCGGACCTCGTCCGGAGGAACGCGTCCAACTCGTGCGACCCGGCGCCCGGCGTACCTACCCCGAGGACGTGCTGGCCCGCCTCGAGGCGGACGCCGCCACCATCGTCGCCCGCTACCCGCGGGCCCGGTCCGCGATCATCCCGATCCTGCATCTGCTCCAGGCCGAGGACGGGTACCTCACCCCCGCTGCGATCGACTTCTGTTCGCACACACTCGACCTCACGGGTGCCGAGGTCGCGGCAGTGGCGACGTTCTACTCGATGTACCGCCGCGAGCCGACAGGCGACTACCTCGTCGGCGTGTGCACCAACACCCTCTGCGCCGTGATGGGCGGGGACGCCGTCCACGAGGCCCTCGTCGACCACCTCGACGGCGTCACGGACGGCACCGTGACCCTGGAACACATCGAGTGCAACGCCGCCTGCGACTACGCACCGGTGGTGATGGTGAACTGGGAGTTCTTCGACAACCAGACGCCCGAGTCGGCGCGCACGCTGGTCGACGAACTCCGCGCCGGGCGCCCGGTCACCCCGACGCGCGGTGCGACGCTGTGCACCTTCCGCGAGACCTCGCGCATCCTGGCGGGCTTTCCCGACACCCGACCCGGCGCGCTCGACGCCCCGACCGCCGGCGAGGCGACGCTGGCAGGCCTGCGTGTCGCGCGGGAGAAGGGCATGCGCGCCCCCGATCACGCGGAACCCGACGCGGCGGCGACAGCCGAGCCGCCGACGGACTCCACCCCGGACAAGCCTGCCCCCGCACCCTCCGCCGACGTGCCGCACACCGACGGCGCTGCAGCGAAGGAGGCCCGGCCGTGACGCTCACCCCGGTTCTGAGCCGCTACTGGGACGAGCCCGAGTCCTGGACTCTGGACACCTACCGCCGCCACGGCGGATACGACGGTCTCGCCGCAGCCCTGGCGATGACACCCGACGAGGTCATCGGCACGGTCAAGGACTCCGGCCTGCGTGGCCGCGGCGGCGCCGGCTTCCCCACCGGCACGAAGTGGAGCTTCATCCCCCAGGACGGCCCGACACCCGCGGACCAGAGCGTGCCGCACTACCTCGTGGTGAACGCCGACGAGTCCGAGCCGGGCACGTGCAAGGACATGCCGCTGCTGATGGCCACACCACACGCGCTGGTCGAGGGGATCGTCATCGCGGCGTACGCCATCCGCTCGTCGCACGCCTTCGTCTACCTCCGCGGTGAGGTGGTGCCGGTGCTGCGGCGGCTGCAGGCCGCGGTCGCCGAGGCCTACGCCGCGGGGTATCTGGGCACGGACATCCAGGGCTCCGGGTTCGATCTGGAACTCGTCGTCCACGCGGGGGCGGGCGCCTACATCTGCGGCGAGGAGACCGCGCTGCTCGACTCGCTCGAGGGGCGTCGCGGCCAACCCCGGCTGCGGCCACCGTTCCCCGCCGTGGCAGGCCTCTACGCGAGCCCTACCGTCGTCAACAACGTCGAGTCCATCGCGAGTGTGCCGACGGTCCTGGCGCGCGGAACGCAGTGGTTCCGCTCGATGGGCAACGAGAAGTCACCCGGCTTCACGCTGTACTCCCTCTCCGGCCACGTCACCCACCCCGGACAGTACGAGGCGCCGCTCGGTATCACGTTGCGCGAGTTGCTCGAGCACGCGGGCGGTGTGCGCGCCGGGCACACGCTGAAGTTCTGGACACCGGGCGGATCCTCCACCCCGATCTTCACGGCCGAGCACCTCGACGTCCCGCTGGACTACGAGGGCGTGAGTGCCGCGGGATCGATGCTCGGCACGAAAGCACTCCAGATCTTCGACGAGACGACGTGCGTGGTCCGCGCGGTCCGTCGCTGGAGCGAGTTCTACGCGCACGAATCGTGCGGGAAATGCACCCCGTGCCGCGAGGGAACCTACTGGCTGGTGCAGATACTCGCGCGCCTCGAGAACGGCACCGGATCGGAGGGTGACCTGCAGAAGCTGCTCGACGTCGCCGACAGCATCCTGGGAAAGTCGTTCTGCGCGTTGGGGGACGGTGCGGCCAGCCCCATCGTCTCGTCGATCGCCCACTTCCGGGACGAGTACGTGGCGCACGTGGAGCACGGTGGATGCCCCTTCGATCCGCACCTCTCCACCCTGATGGCAGGACAACTGACATGACCGCGGTGCAGAACGACGGCGCGCGCGCCGACACGACGGTGGACATCACCCTCGACGGCGTCCCGATGTCGGTCCCTAAAGGCACCCTGGTGATCCGGGCGGCCGAGATGCTCGGTGTGCAGATCCCGCGGTTCTGCGACCACCCGTTGCTCGACCCGGTCGGCGCGTGCCGGCAGTGCCTGGTCGACGTCGAGGGTCAACGCAAGCCCCTGGCGTCGTGCACCACCACGGTGTCCGACGGCATGGTGATCCGGACGCAGCACAGCTCGGAGATCGCCGAGAAGGCGCAGCGCGGAGTGATGGAACTGCTGCTGATCAACCATCCGCTGGACTGCCCGGTGTGCGACAAGGGTGGCGAGTGCCCGCTGCAGAACCAGGCCATGTCCACCGGCCGTACCGAGTCGCGGTTCACGGAGACCAAACGTACGTATCCCAAGCCGATCCCCCTGTCGACCGAGGTGCTGCTGGACCGGGAGCGGTGCGTCCTCTGCGCCCGGTGCACACGCTTCTCCGAGCAGATCGCCGGCGACCCGTTCATCGATCTGCTCGAACGCGGTGCACTGCAACAGGTCGGCATCTACGGCGCCGAGCCGTTCGAGTCGTACTTCTCCGGCAACACCGTGCAGATCTGCCCGGTGGGGGCACTCACCAACACCGCCTACCGATTCCGGGCGCGGCCCTTCGACCTCGTGTCCACTCCCAGCGTCTGCGAACACTGTGCCAGTGGGTGCGCCCAGCGTACGGACCATCGCCGCGGAAAGGTGTTGCGTCGGTTGGCCGGCGACGATCCCGAGGTCAACGAGGAATGGAACTGCGACAAGGGCCGCTGGGCATTCGCGTACGGCACGCTGCCCGATCGCCTCGACACCCCACTGGTCCGACGCGGAGCCACCCTCGAGCCCGCATCGTGGTCGGAGGCGCTGGCGGTGGCCGCTCGCGGCCTGACGGCGGCCCGCGGACACGCCGGGGTGCTCACCGGTGGCCGTCTCACCGTCGAGGACGCATACGCCTACAGCAAGTTCGCGCGGATCGCTCTCGGCACGAACGACATCGACTTCCGAGCCCGCCCGACGTCCGAGGAGGAGACCGACTTCCTGGCCGCTCGCGTGGCCGGCCGCGGAATCGACGTCACGTACGCCGCACTCGAGGCAGCACCGACCGTCGTCCTCGTGTCCTTCGAACCGGAGGAGGAGAGCCCCATCGTCTTCCTCCGCCTGCGGAAGGCAGTGCGCGGGGGACACACTCGCGTACTGACACTGGCGCCCTTCGCGTCGCCCGGCACCACGAAGCTGAGAGCCGACGTGCGTCCCACGGTGCCGGGGACGGAGGCGGCGGGGCTGGCGGACCCGGACGTGCTCGAGCAGCTGCGCGTGCCGGGCGCGGTCATCCTCGTCGGCGAGCGCGCGGCGTCGAGCCCCGGCACCCTCGCCGCGGTCGCGCGCACCGCCGACACCACCGGCGCCCGCGTCGCATGGATCCCCCGCCGTGCCGGCGACCGCGGCGCCCTCGACTCGGGTGCGTTCCCCACCCTCCTGCACGGTGGTCGCCGGGTGGACGACTCCGCGGCTCGGCACGCGGTGGCCGCGGCGTGGGGTGTCGACGATCTGCCGGCGACACCGGGCCGAGACACGGTCGGCATCCTCGGCGCCGACCTTCGCGCGCTCGTCGTGGCCGGTGTCGAACTCGACGATCTCCCCGATCCCGACGCGGCCCGCGCCGCGCTCGACAGAGCCCCCTTCGTCATCGCCCTGGACCTGCGCAGCAGCGAGGTGACCGACCGGGCCGACGTCGTGTTCCCGGTCGCCGCCGTCGCGCAGAAGGTCGGCTCGTTCACCACCTGGGAGGGCCGCCGGCGCACGTTCGGAGCAGCACTCCCGACGCCGTCCATGATGGCCGACCTGCGGGTCCTCGACGCGATCGCCACCGAGATGGGTCACCGCCTCGGACTGCCGGACGCCGACGCGGCACGCCGCGAACTCGACGCGGCCGGGTCGGCACCCGGATCACCCGATGTCCGAGACCGCGGCAGCGCGTCACCGACCGCCCTCGGCGCAGGCACCGCCGTACTCGCCGGCTGGCGGATGCTGCTCGATGCCGGACGGATGCAGGACGGGGAGACCGATCTCGCCGGCACGGCGCGGAGCCCCGTCGCCCGGCTGTCGCCCGCGACCGCCGCCGACGCCGAGGTGTCCGACGGTGAGCCCCTGACCGTCTCCACCGACTCCGGGTCGATCACGCTGCCGCTCCGCGTCACCGCGATGCCGGACCACGTGGTGTGGCTGCCGTGGAACTCGGCACCGTCCCGAGTGAGTGCGACCCTCCGCGTCGCGCCCGGTGCCGTCGTTCGTCTCTCGGCAGGAGCACCGTCATGACCGACCTCTCCGTCTTCGGGATCGACCCACTGTGGCTGGTCGTCGCCAAGGCGCTCGCCGTCTTCGGCTTCCTCGTGCTGACACCGCTGATCGCGATCTACGCCGAGCGCAAGGTCATGGCCTGGATGCAGATGCGCATCGGCCCCAACAGGGTCGGGCCCTGGGGCATCCTGCAGAGCCTCGCCGACGGTGTGAAGCTCGCCCTGAAGGAGGGGATCGTCCCGAAGGGCGTGGACCGTCCGATCTACCTGCTGGCACCGATCATCTCGGTCGTCCCCGCCTTCATGGCGTTCGCCGTCATCCCGTTCGGCCCCACCGTGTCCGTGTTCGGGCACATCACGCCGCTCCAGCTCACCGACATGCCCGTCGCGGTGCTCTACATCCTGGCGGTGACCTCGATCGGTGTGTACGGCATCGTCCTGGCCGGGTGGTCGTCCGGTTCCACGTATCCGCTTCTGGGAGCGCTTCGCTCGACCGCACAGGTGATCTCCTACGAGGTGGCCATGGGGCTGAGCTTCGCGGCGGTGTTCCTCTACGCGGGCACCATGTCGACGTCCGGCATCGTCGCCTCGCAGGAGCGCCTGTGGTTCGTCGTGATGCTGCTGCCGTCGTTCCTCGTGTACGTGACGTCCATGGTGGGCGAGACCAACCGCGCTCCGTTCGACCTTCCCGAGGCCGAGGGCGAACTGGTCGGTGGATTCCACACCGAGTACTCGTCCCTCCGGTTCGCGATGTTCATGCTCGCGGAGTACGTCAACATGGTCACCGTCTCGGCGCTCGCGACCACGCTGTTCCTCGGTGGCTGGCGCGCCCCCTTCCCGATCAGCCTGTGGGACGGTGCGAATCAGGGCTGGTGGCCCGTGCTCTGGTTCACGATCAAGGTGTGGGGATTCCTGTTCGTCTTCGTCTGGCTCCGCAGCACCCTGCCGCGCCTGCGCTACGACCAGTTCATGAACTTCGGGTGGAAGGTGCTCATTCCCGCTGCGCTGCTGTGGATCATGGTCATCGCCGCCGTGCGCGTCCTCCTCCTCGACTCCCCGCACGTCCGGCCGGTCACCGTGGTGGTGTCACTGCTGTACACCGCCGCCCTGATCGCCGTGCTCGCCCGCACGCTGCGCCGTGGTCGCCTGGAGCGGACCCACTCCGGTACGACGGCGGACCAGCACGGGGTCGATGCCTCGGCCGGCGGGTTCCCCGTGCCTCCGATGCCGGACCGCTCACCCGGTCCGGCCAGCCCTCGACCCATCGCGAAGGAGACGACCGATGCCTGAGGCACCCCGTTCCATGCGGCCGACCCCCGGTCTTCCCGGCCCTGTCAAGGGTTTCGGCGTCACGTTCGCCACCATGTTCAAGAAGCCGGAGACGGAGTCGTATCCGGAGGAGAAGGTGCCGACGGCGACGCGGTACCACGGCCGTCACCAGCTCAATCGCTACGCGGACGGCCTGGAGAAGTGCATCGGCTGCGAACTGTGCGCATGGGCGTGCCCCGCCGACGCCATCTACGTCGAGGGTGCGGACAACACGGAGACCGAGCGGTACTCGCCCGGTGAACGGTACGGGCGCGTCTACCAGATCAACTACCTGCGGTGCATCGGCTGCGGCCTGTGCATCGAGGCGTGCCCCACCCGCGCCCTGACCATGACCAACGAGTACGAGATGGCCGACGACAACCGCGCCGATCTGATCTACGAGAAGACCGATCTGTTGGCCTCGCTCGCCGAGGGGATGGACGCGCCCCCGCACGCCATGGCCGACGGCGCCACCGACGAGGACTACTACCGCGGGGCCGTCACCACCCGGCGGGAGGCGGACCGATGATCGTCTCGACCTCCGAGGCCATCGCTTTCTGGATCCTCGCCCCGCTCGCTCTCATCGGCGCGCTGGGCGTCGTGGCGTCGGCGAAAGCCGTGTACTCGGCGCTGTTCCTGGCATCGACGATGGTGGTGCTCGCGATCTTCTACATCGTCCAGGGTGCCGTCTTCCTCGGTGTCGTCCAGATCGTGGTCTACACCGGCGCCGTGATGATGCTCTTCCTCTTCGTGCTCATGCTCGTGGGAGTGGACTCGTCCGACTCGCTCGTCGAATCGCTACGGGGACAACGCATCGCGGCAATAATCGTGGGTCTCGGTTTCGGTGTCCTGCTGATCGGGGGGCTCGGCAACGCCGCGCTGAGCGACTTCCGCGGTTTCACCGCGCAGTCGCCGGCGAACGTCGAGGGGCTCGCCGAGCTGGTGTTCGTGCGCTATGTGTGGGCCTTCGAACTCACCGGAGCGCTTCTCATCACCGCCACGATCGGTGCCATGGTGCTGACCCACCGGGACGCCATCGGCCGCACCAGAACTCAGAAGGAGTTGTCGCAGGACAGGTTCCGCTTCGGAGACCGAGTGACACCGTTGCCGAGCCCGGGTGTCTACGCACGCCACAACGGTGTGGACCGGCCCGCTCGTCTCCCCGACGGCAGCGACGCCGAGTCGTCGGTCAGTCGGCAGTTCCGCGACGGGCCGAGCCGATGAACCCGGAGTACTACCTGTACCTGTCCGCGGCCCTGTTCACCATCGGTGCCGCCGGTGTCCTGCTGCGCCGCAACGCCATCGTCGTCTTCATGTGCATCGAGCTGATGCTCAACGCCGCGAACCTGGCCTTCGTGACGTTCTCGCGGATGCACGGCGGCCTGGACGGCCAGGTCTTCGCGTTCTTCACGATGGTCGTCGCCGCCGCCGAGGTGGTGGTGGGCCTGGCCGTCATCATGGCGATCTTCCGCTCCCGTCGATCGGTCTCGGTCGACGACGACAGTCTGTTGAAGTACTGACATGGCGACGACTCTGGTTCTGCTGCCGCTCATTCCCCTCGCCGGAGCCGTCGTACTGCTGCTGGGTGGACGCCGGGGCGATGCGTGGGGCCATCTGCTCGCCTGCGCGGCGATGCTCGCGTCGTTCGCGCTGGCCGTCGCCGCCTTCGTCGACATGGCCGGACGGGCGGAGGAGGACCGCGCGCTCTCGCAGACGGTCTTCACCTACGTTCCGGTCGAGTCGCTGCAGATCGAGTTCGGTCTCCGCCTCGACCAACTGTCGGTGTGCTTCGTCCTGCTCATCACCGGCGTCGGAACTCTGATCCACGTGTACTCGATCGGGTACATGCGGGACGATCCCGCGCGCCGCCGCTTCTTCGCGTACCTCAACCTGTTCGTGGCCGCCATGCTGCTCCTGGTCATGGCCGACAACTTCCTCGGCCTGTACGTCGGATGGGAGGGCGTGGGCCTCGCGTCGTACCTGTTGATCGGGTTCTGGTCGACTCGGCCGTCGGCCGCCTCTGCCGCGCGCAAGGCGTTCGTCGTCAATCGTGTCGGCGACATCGGACTGGCCGTCGCGCTGATGATCATGATCTCGTCCGTCGGATCCGTCTCGTACGACGACGTGTTCGCCGGGGTCGACGGCATGGGCGGTGGCACCGCGACCGCCCTCGGACTCGTGCTCCTGCTCGCCGCGTGCGGCAAGTCGGCGCAGGTGCCACTGCAGTCGTGGCTGGGAGACGCGATGGAGGGTCCGACGCCCGTCTCGGCGCTCATCCACGCCGCGACGATGGTCACTGCCGGTGTGTACCTCATCGTCCGGTCCGGGCCCGTCTTCGAGGCGTCCCCGGCGGCCCAGAACGTCGTCGTGCTGGTCGGCGCCGTGACGCTGCTCTTCGGAGCCGTCATCGGCTGCGCGAAGGACGACATCAAGAAGGCCTTGGCCGCATCGACGATGAGCCAGATCGGCTACATGGTTCTCGCCGCGGGACTCGGCCCCGCCGGCTACGCCGTCGCGATCCTGCACCTGCTCACGCACGGATTCTTCAAGGCCGGCCTGTTCCTCGGCGCCGGGTCCGTGATGCACGCGACGAACGACGAGACCGACATGCGGCGGTACGGCGGACTGCGCACCGTCCTGCCGATCACCTACGTCACGTTCGGGCTGGCCTACCTCGCCATCATCGGTGTCCCACCGTTCTCGGGCTTCTTCTCGAAGGACGGCATCATCGAGGCCGCGATCGACGCCGGCGGTGTGAAGGGTGCGGCGCTCGGCGCGGCCACCCTGGTCGGCGCGGGACTGACCGCCTTCTACATGACGCGGGTCATGATCCTCACGTTCTTCGGCGAGCGGCGCTGGCGGAGCGGAGTCCACCCGCACGAAGCGCCCGCGAGCATGACCGGCCCGATGATCGTGCTGGCCGTCGGATCCGTCGGTGCCGGTGCGCTTTTCGCGATCGGCACCCGGCTGGAGGGATGGCTCGCCCCGGTCGTCGGTGAACACGAACCCGCACATCTCGTACCCGTATGGGCCGTCACCCTCGTGGTGCTGGTGACCGTCGCCTCGGGAGTGGGCGTGGCCGTGCGCATGTACGGCCGATCGGCGATCCCGGTGACCGCACCCACGGGGTCGGTCCTCACCGCGGCCGCCCGCCGAGACCTGTACGGGGACGCGGTGAACGAGGCCGTCTTCATGCGGCCGGGTCAGCGAGCGACGGCCGCGGTGGTCACCGCCGACCGCGCCGGCATCGAGGGCGTGGTGCGTGCCGTCGCCACCGCGGTCCGGGTGTCGTCCACGCGACTACGCCGGTGGCAGAACGGGTTCGTCCGGTCGTACGCCCTCTCGATGTTCGCCGGGGCCGTCCTGGTGGTCGTCGCCCTGACCGTGGCACTGGGAGTGACGCGATGACCGACCTTCCCGTGCTGACCGCGCTCTGGCTCGTGCCGCTGATCGGAGCGCTGGCAGTGATCGCCGTGCCGCCCCGCCGTTCCCCGGCCGCCCGCGCGGTGGGACTCGCGACATCGTGCATCGTGCTGCTTCTCGCCGTGCTGTGTGCGATCGGATTCGAGCCGGGTGCGCCGGGATACCAGTTCGTGGAGGAGCACGCGTGGATCCCGAGCTTCGGTGCGGGCTACACACTCGGGATCGACGGCATCGCACTGACTCTCGTACTGCTGACCGCGGTCCTGGTCCCGATCCTCCTGCTGGCCGGGTGGAACGACACCCCGTCCGCGCCCCGCTCCCGCCGCACCCACACGTATGTCGCGTTGATCCTCGTCGTCGAGTCGATGGTCATGGTCTCGTTCGTCTCCCTCGACATCCTGCTGTTCTACCTCTTCTTCGAGGCCATGCTCGTGCCGATGTACTTCCTCATCGGCGGCTTCGGCCGTGATGCCGGACGAGCGCGTTCCGCCGCGGTGACGTTCCTGCTCTACAACCTCGCGGGCGGGCTGGTCATGCTGGCGGCCGTCATCGGCCTGTACGTCGTCACCGCGTCCGACGCGAGTCCCTTCTCGGCGGGCACGTTCGACCTACGCGCCGTCGCGGACGCCGCGGCGGCCGGCGAACTCGGCGCCTCGCCCGGCGTGCTGAACGCGTTGTTCCTGGGCTTCCTCGTGGCGTTCGCCGTCAAGGCGCCGCTGTGGCCGCTGCACACCTGGTTGCCCGGCGCGGCGACCGAGAGCACCCCGGCCACCGCGGTGCTGATGATGGCCGTCGTCGACAAGGTGGGCACCTTCGGGATGCTGCGGTACTGCCTGCAGCTGTTCCCGGAGTCGTCGGCGACCTTCGCGCCGATGGTGATCACGCTCGCCGTCGTCGGAATCGTCTACGGCGCGGTGCTGGCGATCGGCGCGACCGACATCATGCGCCTCATCGCGTACACCTCCATCTCGCACTTCGGTTTCATCATCCTCGGCATCTTCGCCATGACGAGCCAGTCGCAGGCCGGGTCCGCGCTCTACATGGTGAATCACGGGATCGCCACGGCCGCACTGTTCCTCGTCGCAGGGTTCCTCGTCACCCGGCGCGGGAGCGCGCTCATCGCCGACCACGGGGGTGTGCAGAAGGTGGCACCGGTGCTCGCCGGCACGTTCCTCGTCGCCGGACTGGCCACGCTGTCGCTTCCCGGACTCGCACCGTTCGTCAGCGAGTTCCTGGTACTCGTCGGGACCTTCCCGCGCTACGGCGTCGCGGCGGTGATCGCGGCGTCGGCACTGGTGCTCTCGGCGATCTACGTGCTGTGGCTGTATCAACGGGTGATGACCGGGCCCGTCGCCGTCGGCTCGGAACGGATCCGCGATCTGGTGCCGCGCGAGATCGCCGTCGTCGCTCCGCTTCTCGTGCTCGTCATCACCCTCGGCGTGTACCCGAGACCCGCGCTGGACGTCCTCACGCCGGCCGTCGAACGCACGTCGGTCGAGCAACTCGAGACAGGAGTGGCCGCACCATGACCATCGACACCCCGTCCCTCGAGTACAGCCTCCTGTCGCCCATGATCATCGTGTTGGCGGCCGCGGTGATCGGCGTCCTCGTCGAGGCGTTCGTTCCCGCCGATCGGCGCCGCGTCACCCATCTCGTGCTCGCCCTCGGCGCACTCGCGGCAGCGTTCGTCGCCGTCGTCGCGCTGGCCGGAACCAGCACCGTCGCTGCGGTGGGGTCGGTGGCCGTGGACGGGCCCACACTGTTCCTGCAGGGGGTCATCGTCGCCGTGTCCGCAGCGTCGGTGGCACTGATGGCGCATCGCTCGTCCGACCATCCCGAAGTGGCTGCGGTCGACGCCTTCACGCCCGCCGCATCGACGGTGCCGGGCACGGTCGCCGAAGCCCGTGCCGTCACCGCACGGGTCACGCGGACGGAGATCTACCCGCTCACCTTGTTCGCAGTCGGCGGCATGATGGTGTTGCCCGCCTCGAACGATCTGCTGAGCATGTTCGTCGCGCTCGAGGTGCTCTCGCTCCCGCTGTACCTGCTGTGCGGTCTCGCACGCCGTCGTCGTCTGCTGTCCCAGGAGGCGTCGCTCAAGTACTTTCTCCTCGGGGCGTTCTCGTCGGCCTTCTTCCTGTTCGGCACGGCGCTGCTCTACGGCTACGCGGGCAGCGTCCGACTCGACGACATCGCCGATGCGGCCGACGGAGACCAGATTCTCGGCGTACTGGGGGTCGGGCTCGTGGCCGTCGGCCTGCTGTTCAAAGTTGGTGCGGTGCCGTTCCATTCGTGGATTCCCGACGTGTACCAGGGCGCACCCACTCCCGTGACCGCGTTCATGGCGTCGGCCACGAAGGTGGCGGCGTTCGGCGCGCTGCTGCGCATTCTCGTCGTGGGCGTGCCCGATCTCCAGGACGCGTGGCGGCCGATGCTGTGGGCCGTCGCCATCGTCACCATGCTCGTCGGAGCCGTGATCGCGGTGACTCAGACCGACGTCACGCGCATGCTGGCGTACTCGTCGATCGCCCACGCGGGCTTCATCCTCACGGGTGTCTCCGCGGGAGCTGCCGGGGTGTCCGCCACGCTGTTCTACCTCGCCGCCTACGCCTTCAGCACACTCGGCGCCTTCGCCGTGGTGTCCCTCGTACGGGATCAGGGCGGCGAGGTCACCGAACTGTCCCGGTGGGCGGGCCTCGGACGATCATCGCCCCTGACCGCAGCGGCCTTCGCGCTGTTCCTGCTCGCCTTCGCGGGCATCCCGTTGACGAGCGGCTTCACGAGCAAGTTCGCCGTCTTCCAGGCCGCGCTCGAGGACGGCGGTGCCGCCTTGGTGATCGTCGGCGTCGTCAGCAGCGCCATCGCCGCGTCGTTCTACATCCGCGTCATCGTGGTGCTGTTCTTCACCGAACCGGAGGGACCCTCGGCGACGATCACCCACGGAACGGGCGCGACCGTGGCCGTCGCCGTCTCGGTCGTCGCCACCGTGGTGCTCGGGGTCTTCCCGCAACCGCTGCTCGACCTCGCCGAGCGGGCTGCGGCTGCCATTGCCTGACCCCTCCTGCCCCGCCCGCTCCCGGCCCGCCCGCTCCCGGCGCCCGCTCCCGGCGAGCCCGCCCCCGGCGAGTACGTCCGAAGTGTCGTGAACCGGCGCGGAATCGCGACAGTATGTACGTACTCGCGGGGGGATCAGCGGGGACCAGTGAGGGTCAGGCGGGTGCCGTCAGCTCAGAGCAGCGACGAGCCGATCCGCCAACGCCTTGGTCGATGCCGGGTTCTGGCCGGTGTAGACGGTGCGGTCGACGATGACGTGCGGCGACCAGGCGTCCGCCGCCGAGAAGCTCGCTCCACCGTCGCGCAGACGGGTCTCGAGCAGCCAGGGCGCCTTGTCGGCCAGTCCGGCCTGCTCCTCCTCCTGGTTGGTGAAGCCCGTGAGCTGGTAACCGGAGAAGGGCCAGCTGCCGTCGTCACGCTTCGCCGAGAGCAGCGCAGCGGGTGCGTGGCACACGGCCGACACGATCTTGCCCGAGTCGAGGAACTCGGTGACCAGGGCGCCGAAATCGTCCGACACCGCGAGGTCCTCCATCGGGCCGTGGCCACCGGGGACGAAGACCGCGTCGAACGACGACGCCGTCTGGTCCTCCAGGCGCGCGGGTGACGCGAGAACGTCCTTCACCGACTCCAGGTACGACTTCAGATCGGCAACCTTGGCCTCGTCGCCGCCGTTCGCCTCGACGGCCAGCGATCCCTCGTCGACGGTCGGGGTCACACCGCCGGGCGTCGCGACGACGATGTCCCAGCCGGCCTCGGTGAAGGTCCGATGCGACTCGACGAGCTCCTCCGCCCAGTACCCGGTAGGGTGCGCGGTCCCGTCCTTGAGCGTCCAGTGATCGGATCCGGTGACCACGTAGAGAAGCTTCGTCATGCGGTGATGTCCCTTCGTCGAGTAGTACTTGCCGTCATGGTGTACCCGTCCGCGCCGTACTGACCCGGGAACGGATGAAGCTCACCGGTCGTTGAGGGAGTAAAGCCCGTCACACCACACTCTGCGAGGTACACCATGAGCGGCAAAGGACAGTTCGGTTTCGATCCCGAGGACTTCGAGCGCGTCGCTCGCGAAGCGGGAGAGGGTCTGCGGGACATGCTGGGCCAGGCCATGAAAATGGCCGATCAGTCGGGCGGAGGCGCTCCGTGGGTCGGCATGTTCACGCCCGCCGCTCCCAAGTCCACCCCGGAGCCGGAGACCACGGGTCAGAAGGGCGACGGGGTGTGGGCCGTCTACTCCGTCGACTCCGACGGGTCCGCGAGCGTCGACCAGGTCTTCGCCACCGAACTCGATGCCCTGCGTGCCCACCGGGACAACGTGGATCCGAATCGCAAGGTCCGCTTCCTTCCCTACGGTGTCTCGGTCGGGATCCTGTCGGCCGGTTCGGAGCTCTCCACCGAGGAGTGATCCCCGGCTGCCGGCGCCGTGAACTTCTGAGCCGTGAACTTCTGGGGCATCACGCCGAGGAAGAAGTGCACCAGCGGCCCGATCGCGAGCGCGTACAGCACCGTCCCCACACCGGCCGTGCCGCCGAGGAGCCATCCGGTTCCCAGCACCGCGAGTTCGATGACCGTGCGCACCAGACGCACGGACAGTCCGGTCCGCGCGACGAGTCCTGTCATCAGGCCGTCGCGCGGACCCGCGCCCAGGCCGGCCGAGATGTAGGCCGCCGTGGCAAGACCGTTGAGGACGACACCTCCGGTGAGCATCGCTGTGCGTGACGGGATCGAGGAGACATCGGGCAGCCAGCCCGACACGAGGTCGACGCTCACCGCGATGATGACGATGTTCGCGACGGTTCCGGTGCCCGGCCGCTGACGCAACGGGATCCACAGCAACAACACCATCACGCCGGTCACCGCCGTGATCGCCCCGAAACTGATCGGGAGCCGTGCGGCCAGCCCCTGGTGAAACACGTCCCACGGGTTGAGCCCGAGACCACCGGTGATCATCATGGCCATCGATGTGCCGTAGAGCGTGAGGCCACCCACGAGCAGGGCGGTCCGGAGTGCGAGGTCGCGGGTGTTCATGACGTCGAGTCTGTCCGCCCGCCTACTGCCGAAGTCCAGTCCACCGACCGGCAGTGGACTGAATATCGGTCCCCGTACCGGAACCGGAGACGTGGGCGAGCGCGGCGCCTCAGCGCGAGGGAGCAGTCTGCCGCATCGGTCGCCACGTGCGGTTGCGGTAGTAGATACTGCACTCGATAACAACGAAACCGTTGGGGACGACTGAGATGTCACAGGGGGTTCCCGTCCATGCGAAGGACGACCTTGCCTGCGACACCCGAGCCGGACATGCGCAGTCCGGCCGCGCGCGCGGCGACCGATGTCGCCATGCTGTCCGCCGCCGTCTTCGTCGCTGCCATCATCGGCATTCATTCCAGGCCACCGGGACTTCTTGCCTCGGTGTGGGTGGCCAACGCGGTGGCGTTGAGTGTCTTCGTTCGCTGGCCCCGAACCTTCACCGCGCCGGCGGCCGTCGCAGCGCTGCTCACCCTCGTCACCGCGGACCTCGTCTCGGGTACCGATGTCTACGCGACGATCGCATTCAACGTCGCGAACATCGTCGGCATCCTCGGCGGAACACTCGTGATCCGGCGGCGGCACCCCGAGCCGATGACGTTCGCGGGATCCGCGGACTTCGCGAGAATGTGCATCGGCATCGTCGTTGCCGCCCTCCTGTCGACGACGGTCGCCACCCTCTCGAGCAGCCGCCTGGGACCGCACGCACCCGCCGTCGAGGCTCTGAGCTGGTTCGGATCCGAACTCACGAGCTACCTTCTGATCGTCCCCGTCCTGCTCTCCTTCCGCGCCTCGACGCCGCGCCGCCGCAGCCGCCCCGCCTCACTCCGAGGCCTGATCACGGGGGAGACGGCACCGATCGCGCTGACGGTCCTGCTGATGTTGGCCGGACTCATCGTCCAGGGCCCGTTGCTGCTCGCACTGCCGCTGCCCGCGTTGCTCTGGTGCGCAACGCGCATCCCCATCTTCGGCACCGCGCTGCTCACCGCGCTGTGGTCCGCGTGGACGCTCCTCTTTCTCGGACGCGGGGAACTGCAGACCGGTGGACTGCTGGGCGCCGACGGGCAGGACGGCGCCTCCGCGGTGCTCTCCGTGGCGTTGGTCGCACTCGGACCGCTGCTGGTCGCCGCCGTGTCGCTGGACCGGATGGCTGTGCAGAACAAGCTCCGCGAGGCCCTCGAGTACGACAGTCTCACCGGCGTCCTCTCCCGCGCCGCTTTCCTGCGGCGGAGCCAGCAGCGCCTCGACACCCTGATCACCGACTCGCGGCCGGTCGCGCTGCTCATGCTCGACCTCGACCACTTCAAGTCCATCAACGACACTCTCGGTCACGCCGTGGGCGACATCGCGCTGGTCCGCAGCGCCGCCTGCATCCGGGGCGCCCTGCCGGACGACGCGATCGCCGGGCGCATGGGCGGTGAGGAGTTCGCGATCCTCCTCCCACATGCGGATCAGGAGGACGCCGCGTCCATCGCCGACTCCATCCGCCGCGATCACGAACGGCTGCACGTACTCTCGTCGCGCACGGCGACGGTCAGCATCGGGTTGGCCTGGTCCAGCTACGCCCCGCAGTCCGTCTCGCCGCTGCTCGTGTCCGCGGATCATGCGCTGTACGACGCGAAGCGACGCGGCAGGAACACGGTGGTCGCGGTCAGCCTCGACTGACCGACATCAGGCGGCGACCTGCCATGGCCGCTCGCGGCGCCCCACCGCCCACACGACCACAAGGATCGCCGCGAACATCGCGGCCACGAGCACCAGCGTTGCCACCACACCCGAATGCAACACCACCACGGTGCCCAGGATCGCACCGAGGAACATGGCGACGACGGAGGAGAGCCGACGCAGTACAGCCGCGCCGTCCCGTTTCCGGAGATCGGACCCGATGCCGGTGAGGGCCATCGTCAGCACGGTCGTGGTCATGTCCGGGACGGCGAGATGCCGCACCGCCGCATTCTGCAGCCCCAGGCCCAGCGCGAGCAGCACGACGATGAGGTATCCGCGGCCGGGACCGTCCACCATGAGGATCGCGGCGATCAGCGACGCGAGCGCGAGGACGAACTCGACCCCGAGTGCGTTGCGCAGCAGATGATCTCGTCGACCACCGGCTCGCGCGATCAGTGTTCCACCGACGATTGCGCCCACCAGGAATCCGACCAGGGCGAGCACCGAGCCCCACAACGAGAAACCGGGTGCCCCGCCCAGTGCGAAACCGATGAACACGACATTGCCCGTCATGTTGGCCACGAACACTCGACCGAGAGCCAGCAGGCTGAGCGCGTCGATCGCACCGGTGACGACCGTGACGGCCAGCAGGATCATCGGCAGCGGCCCGTGGCGGGGATGCGCGACGTGGTCCGAGAAGCCATGTGTTGTCACGGCCACGCATTCCGCCCCAGCAGCGCGGATACAGTCGGGTGATGACCATCTCGAGCAGGACCCTGACCGCGGCGGACGGCACGCTGAACGTCCACACCGGGGTGACCGGTCGAGCGTCGAAGATGGGGCACCGGCTGACCATCGCGTTCCGCGACTGGAGCGTCACCGTCGACGAGTCGGAGGGCGCGCCGACGGCCGTCTCGGTTCGGGTGCGCGTCGACTCCATGGAGGTCGTCAGCGGTGAGGGTGGTGTCACACCGATGTTCGGCCCCGAGAAAATGCTCGCGCGATCCAACGCCCTCGGCACGCTGGACGCGTCGGATCATCCCGAGATCCGCTACGACGCGACCACCGTCGAGTCGACGAAGGACGGCTACCGTCTCGACGGCACGCTGACTATCCACGGCGTGACACGCGAGCACACCGTCGACCTGGCGGTCTCCACCTCCGACGGGACGACGCACGTCGCCTTCGACGCGGTGGTGAGGCAGACGGACTTCGGCGTGAAGCCCTACTCCCAGCTGCTCGGATCCATGAAGGTCGTCGATGACGTCGACGTGTCCTTCTCGGCCTCGATCTCGTAGCCGGCCTCGATCTCCTAGCCGACCTCGGCGGACTAGCCGCGCGCCATGTCGACGAAGCGCGACAGATGCAGCTGGTGCGCCACCGTGATGGTGGCCGTGGGTCCGTTGCGGTGCTTGCCGAGGATCAGGTCGGCTTCGCCGCCGCGCGGATCGTCCCGCTCGGTGGCATCGGGACGGTAGAGCAGGATGACCATGTCGGCGTCCTGCTCGAGCGAGCCGGACTCACGAAGGTCGGAGACCATCGGCTTCTTGTCGGTGCGCTGCTCGGGACCACGGTTGAGCTGACAGATCGCCACCACGGGCACCATCAGCTCCTTGGCCAGCAGCTTTAGTGATCGCGAGAAGTCCGAGACCTCCTGCTGACGCGACTCCACCTTCTTGCCGGACGACATGAGCTGCAGATAGTCGATGACGATGAGCTTGAGATCGTGTCGCTGCTTGAGTCGACGCGCCTTGGCGCGGATCTCCATCATGGTGAGGTTGGGGGAGTCGTCGACGAAGAGTGGTGCCTCGCTGATCTCGCTCATCCTGCGGGCGAGGCGGGTCCAGTCGTCGTCCGTCATCTTTCCCGAGCGCATGTCGCCGAGCTTGATCTTGGCCTCGGCGGAGAGGAGACGCATGACGATCTCGGTGCGGCTCATCTCGAGCGAGAACATGACGCTGGCCATGCCGTGCTTGATGGAGCACGAGCGCATGAAATCCATTCCGAGAGTGGAGTTGTGTGTCGGCACCATCGAACGACCGGCGAGATAGAGGTGGTCCGTGTTATCGACCTCGACACATCTGACCGGCACCGAGTCGACGCGACGAACGTCGACGATGAAGCGACTCGAAGACCTGGACACATTCGACGAGGCACGACGCTCTTTGTGCAGCAACTGCTTTCGATGCAGACCGAAGACCACATCATCGGTCGAGAAGGTGAGTGTGAACGCCGTCGACGACGCCTCGGTGCGTCCTGCCACCCTCTTCGTCGATCGATGTACTCGGTACCCCAGACTGACGATGAGTTCCTCGACGTCGAGTGCCAGTCGCTCACTGGTGACACTGAACTGCGCGGATCCGCCTGCCGTGACGGTCCCGTCAGTGTCCAGCAGGCCGGCGAGTACAGCTCGCCGCTGCGACTCCGACGACCTGAGGTACTCCATGGGAATGTGCTTGTTGTTCAACACACCGAGTGTTCGGAGGCGAGCTTGCACCGTCCCCGTGGCGTTTCGGCACTTCTGGCACATCCGAAGTCCGGTGCACAGCTCACCGCAGAGAGGGCACAGCGGCTGATCCACCACGTCATCCTGGAAACGAGCCCGGCCACCGCATGAACGGCCGCAGGTACGCACCTGAGAAGAGAACGGCACGAAGCGTTTTCCGCACACCGTACAGAACTTGGCCGGTACAGGTTCGGGTGCGGGAAGCTGAATCGAGTATCGCAACTCAGCAGCTGCGGATCGAACGGCCACCAACCCCTCACCTTCGATCCGAGCAATGATCTCGGGATCGTCGGAGGTGATCTGCGCGCAAGCGCTGGTGCCGTCCCCCAACCACGCGCCCAGCGTGTAGGGAGGGACGGCAAGGACCGCGTCCGGACGCTGGATCGGATTCGCGTTGGTCACCGAGTGATTCAGACGAGCGTCCTTGGTCGCGCACCTGACCGAACCGGCGATCTGCTCGGTGGTTCGTACCTCGGCGAACGTTCCTTGGTTCTTGGTCCTGTTGTATCGAGCAGCCGCGGCCTGCGCCGACTTCCGCGATGCGCGGGTATCCGTGAGCCACTGATGCTCCGCGTCGGCCACGATGACCGTGCCGTCGGAGAACTCGACCTCGTAGCACGGCCGACCGACCATCACGTCGGTCGCAGCGACGACCCGAGTCGCAGATCCGGACGCATCGATGAGATGGTCCCCGACCTCGACTTCACCCATCGTCGTCCACCCAGTGGGCGTCGCCAACGGCGTGTCGAGGGCGAGCGCCTTGCCCACACCAGGCCTCGCCGCGACGATGATCATCTGGCCCGGGTGCAGACCGTTGGTCACCTCGTCGAGCTCGGTGAAGCCGGTTGGGACACCGTTGGACATGCCGCCACGGCTGGCGATGGAGTCGATCTCGTCCATCGTGGGCTGCAGCAGTTCCTCGAGCTGGACGAAGTCCTCCGCGGTACGCCGTTCGGTGACCTCGTACACCTCGGCCTGAGCCCGGTCGACGACCTCGGACACGTCCTGACCGTCCGCGCCCGCGTAGCCGAACTGGACGATGCGCGTGCCGGCCTCGACGAGGCGACGCAGGATCGCCTTCTCGACGACGATCTCGGCGTAGAACGACGCGTTGGCCGCCGTGGGGACCGTCTGCGTCAGCGTGACGAGGTAGGGCGGGCCGCCGATGCGCTTGAGCTCGCCGCGCCGCTCGAGCTCGGCGGAGACGGTGACCGGGTCGGCGGGGTCGCCGCGGCCGTACAGATCGAGGATGGCGTCGTAGACCATCTGGTGCGCCGGGCGGTAGAAGTCGCCGGGCCGCAGAACCTCCAGGACGTCCGCGATGGCGTCCTTGCTGAGCAGCATGCCGCCCAGTACCGACTGCTCGGCAGCCATGTCCTGAGGGGGCTGACGACCGAAGTCCTCACCGGGCGCCTCGGACGGCCCCTGGTAGTCGTTCGTTCCCCGATCGTCCACGACTGCCACAGATGTTCGCCGCCCTCTCGCTCGACCGAAGCTCGCCCCCGGAGATCTCGTCCGTCCTCGACCGTGTCGGCCGAGGACGTGCTCACCACGTTGTACCCCCGGCCTCCGACACGGTCCGGACACCGTCTGCTCGCACGTACGCGAGCGGCTGTCCAGCGGTCGACGAGGCCCGTCGATGGTGTGCCGGAGGGACGTTAGGTGCTCGGTCCGCCAGCACCAAACGGGCCTGTTGAGCAATCTGTGGACGGGGTGTGGACAACGCTGGCGAGTCGTGTTGACCACCTGTGCAGAACCTGTGCAGCAACAAGATCACACAGCCCATCGATGCACGTCAGAGCGATTTCGCAAATTTCCTCTCTGTGGATGAATCCACACTCGGCGTGTCCTGCCGACTTGACATGTCGGGCGTGTCAGGTCTCCGCAGCTGGAGTTATCAACATGACCTGGGTCACATGTCGGTATCCGCCGGTGAAACCGCCGAGTGATTCTGATCCGGTCCGGATAACAGCCGCGGGACAGGCGACGGGGCGCCGCGACGCAGTGCGTCGCGGCGCCCGTGGAGACCCTGGTCAGTTCTGGACGAGCTCCTGATCGAGCTCGGTGACCGACGCCGCGTCGACGAGTACGACCCGCGCCGTGGGAATGTCGAAGAAGAGTCCGACGACCTTCAGCCTCCCCTCGGCGACCGCCTTGCCCACCACGGCGTGACGCGACAGGGTCTGCAGCTGTACTGCCACGTTCACCATGGCGAGCTGATCGATCTTGGAGAACCCCAGCTCCGCGGCATCCCGCGCGACGGGGTGGCCACTCCGGAACGCACTGAGGCTCGCCCGGCCGTGCGAGAGCCACTCACCCACCACCCCGTCGGCGTCGTGAGCGTCCGCGAGCAGCCCTCGCATCGCTCCACAACCGGAGTGGCCGCAGACCACGACGGAACTGATGGCGAGCGTGTTCACGCCGTACTCCAGAGCGGCCTCGAGCGAGGTGTCCGGGTCGCCGACCGGTATCAGGTTGCCCATGTTGCGAACGGTGAAGAGGTCTCCGGGTCCGGCGCTGGTGATCGTGTTCGGCAGCACGCGCGAGTCGACACAACTCAGGAAGAACGTGTCCGGGTCCTGGAACTCGCTCAACTTCTCGAGATGCGGGCGCATGGACGACGCGCTGCGA
Source organism: Rhodococcus sp. PvP016 (assembly GCF_017832185.1). Classification (NCBI taxonomy): domain Bacteria; kingdom Bacillati; phylum Actinomycetota; class Actinomycetes; order Mycobacteriales; family Nocardiaceae; genus Rhodococcus; species Rhodococcus sp. PvP016. The sequence goes on from NZ_JAFIBH010000001.1 coordinate 735,790, forward strand.
CGGTGGTACTCCTCGACACCGGCCAGGACCGGCCGGAGCGCCGCCGGAGTGACGGCGTCGGCGGTGAACGGTCCGGAGTGGCTGTCGACGGTCTGCCACTGCGACCACGGCATGAACGTGCGCGCGGAAAGCATGTGGGGCATGCGTGTCGGTGGTCCGGCCGTGGCAGATGCCATGTCCACGGCGCCGACCTCGTCGACGACGACGGTGCCGCCCGTCGCCTCGTACTGCTTCGTCCACTCGTGCAACGCGTCGTACACCGCGTGGTCGAGGAAGTCGACGGTCAGCTCGATCGTCACGGATCGGCCGGCAGGAACGGACTGCAGCACCCGCGTGAGACGAGGGAGCGACAGGAAGCTGAGCGATCCCTCCACCACGACGCGCCAGGAATCCTCGGTGAGCTGCTCGGCCCGCACCCGTGCCCACAGCACGCGGCGCAACACCAGCAGGACCGAGATCGCGAGCCCGATCAGCACACCCTCGAGTAGATTGAGGGTGACGACACCGACGACCGTCGCCGCGTACACCACCACGTCGCCGGTCCTTTTCGCCGATCGGATGTCCGCGAGCTTGACCAGTTGCACACCGATCATGACGAGCAGACCTGCCAGTGCGGCGTAGGGGACCAGCTCGACCACGCCGATGAACAGAACCGAGAAGATGAGAACCCAGACACCGTGCAGCACAGCCGAGGCGGGGGATCGGGCGCCGGATCGGACATTGGTGGCGCTGCGCACGATGACACCGGTGACGGGCAGTCCGCCGGCGACACCGGACACCATGTTGGCGGCGCCCTGACCCATGAGTTCGCGGTCGAAATTGGTGCGTCTGCCCGAGTGCATCTTGTCGATGGCCACGGCGGAGAGCAGACTCTCGACGCTCGCGATCAACGCGACGGTCAGCACACCGGTCGCGAACGCCGCCCACTGACCCTCCGGAAACGCGGGCAACTCGACTGCCTCGATCAGGTTGCCGGGCAGATCGATTCGTTCGACGTTCATCGAGAAGGCCAGGGAGAGACAGGTTCCCGCGACCACGGCCACCAGCGGGCCGGGAACCTTGCCGAGTGGGCCGGTGATGCGCGGCCACAGCAGCATCAGTGCGACGACCACGCCGCCGATGGCGACCGGCGCCGCCTCGGCGTTCAGGATCGACGAGGGCAGGGACGTGATGTTGGCGACGGCGGAACTCCGGCTCTCACCGCCGAGCAACACGTGGATCTGCTGCAGCGCGATGGTGATACCGATACCGGCCAGCATCGCGTGCACCACCACCGGCGAGATGGCGAGCGCCTGGCGGGCGATCCGGCTCAGACCCAGTGCCACCTGCAGCACCCCGGCGAACACCGTGATGAGACACGTGATGCGCCAGCCGAACTGGTTCACCAACTCGGCCACCACCACGGTCAGGCCGGCGGCCGGCCCACTCACCTGCAGCGGGGACCCGCCCAGCGCACCGGCGAGGATGCCGCCGATGACGGCCGCGATGAGGCCCGCCATGACGGGAGCGCCGGAGGCCACGGCGATACCGATGGAGAGCGGCACCGCCACCAGGAACACCACGAGGGACGCGGGCACGTCGTACCGGGCGATGCTCGTCAGTCGGTCGCGTGGTGTGGGGTTCGCGTCGGGTACGGGTGGTTCGGCGGGGGACGAGCGATCGAGTTGTGCAGTCACGGTGAAGCCTCCAGGCGGACACGGATGGTGTGGGTCTGTGCGGTTTCGTCGGTGCAGAACGCCCGGTCTCTCCCCGGGACGCATCGTTGGTCGGACATCTCGAAGAGTACGTAAGGGTTTCGGCACACCGTCGGCGTCGGACGGTGCTCGAGCCGCGTCTGCGCCGAGGTGTGGGGACGGTGCCAGTGGACCCGCCCGGAAACACTCACCGCGCACAGAATCACCACCTCGCCCGTGCCGGAAGGCGGCCGAGGCAGGCAGGAAAAAAATGAACGCAAACGCAGAATGCCCCGGCCGAGAATCGGCCGGGGCATTCTGTACTGCGTGTCGGTGATGATTACGAGGCAGTGACCTCGAGGTCGAACGACGCCGTCACATCGGGGTGCAGCGCCACGGTGATGCGGTGCGTTCCGGTGGACTTCACGTGCGACTTCGGCAGCTCGATGCTGCGCTTGTCGAGCACCGGGCCACCGGCGCTCTTGACGGCAGCGGCGACGTCGGCTGCGGTGACCGCACCGAAGAGCTTGCCCGAGCCGCCGGTTCGCACCGACAGCGTCACGGACGTGAGGCCCTCGATGGCCTGCTTGAGCTCGTTGGCATGGTCCAGCCCGCGCACGGCGCGAGCTTCCTGGGCACGACGGATGCCCTCGACCTGCTTCTGTGCTCCACGGGTGGCCGCAATGGCCAGCCCACGGGGCAGCAGGAAGTTACGTCCGTAGCCGTCCTTGACCTCGACGGTGTCTCCGGGTGCGCCGAGGTTGTCGACATCAGCGGTGAGGATGAGCTTCATGGTTACCTTTCCCCTTATCGCGCAGTCGCGGCGTAGGGCAGCAGTGCTACCTCACGCGAGTTCTTGACTGCGATGGCGATGTCCCGCTGGTGCTGGACGCAGTTGCCGGTGACACGACGAGCGCGGATCTTGCCGCGGTCGCTGACGTACTTACGCAGCAACGTCGTGTCCTTGTAGTCGATGGACGTGTTCTTTTCCTTGCAGAAGGCACAGACCTTCTTCTTGATCACCTTGTCGCGCAACGGCGGTTTAGGCATGGACAATCTCCGAATCTTGATTCACTGCATGTGTGGTGCGTACCGGATCAGAACGGCGGTTCGTCGTCGCCGCCGCCACGGGAGCCACCGAACGATCCCGATGCCTGCGGGGCGCTGCCCCACGGATCGTCACCGCCCGAGCTGCCACCGGACGAACGGCTCGACGAGCCACCCGATCCACCGGAGGAACCACCGAACCCGCCGCCGCTGTTGCCGCCGCCTCCGCCGCTGCCACGACTGACCTTGTTGACCTTGGCCGTCGCGTACCGCAGGGAGGGACCGACCTCGTCGACCTCGAGTTCGACGACAGTGCGCTTCTCGCCTTCACGCGTCTCGTAGGAACGCTGCCGCAACCGGCCCGTCACGACGACTCGCGCTCCACGGGTGAGCGACTCCGCGACGTTCTCCGCAGCCTCGCGCCAGATGTTGCAGCGCATGAAGAGTGCGTCGCCGTCCTTCCATTCGTTGGACTGACGATCGAACGTGCGGGGCGTGGACGCGACGGTGAAGTTCGCGACCGCTGCACCTGCGGGGGTGAATCGGAGTTCGGGATCGGCCGTCAGGTTCCCGACGACGGTGATGACGGTTTCGCCTGCCATGATTCCTCTTTCTCGTGCCTTGTCAGCGCATGATCTTCTCGGTTGCCGTCAGCCTAGGGCGAGACGGTGACACGAGGGATCACTTGCCGCGGCGCAGAACCTTGGTGCGCAGCACCGATTCGTTCAGGCCGAGCTGGCGATCGAGCTCCGACACCGTGGCGGGCTCCGCGTTGATGTCGATCACCGCGTAGATGCCTTCGGCGTGCTTCTCGATCTCGTAGGCGAGACGGCGCTTTCCCCACACGTCGACCTTGTCGACCTTGCCGCCGTCCTTGCGGATGACGTTCAGGAACGTATCCAGCGACGGGGCGACCGTGCGCTCGTCGAGATTGGGGTCGAGGATGACCATCAGTTCGTAATGACGCATAAGACCTCATCACCTCCTATGGACTGTGAAACGGTCACGGACGATCCGTGACAGGAGGGTCGTTGCGTCAGCAACCGGTCCAGGGTACCTGGACCGCGGCTCACCACGAAATCGGCGGATCGACGGTGCGGACAGCACGGCGCGAGGGCCGGGGCACCTACTCTTGTCCTCATGACCACCGGCCGCGCGACCATCTCCGGCCGCGCCGGGGTGGCCACCGCGGCCACCGTGACCGCGATCTCGGTGATCACGATGGTGCTCGGCTACCTCAACAAGGCGCGGTGCGCGGGGGCGCCCTTCGACGAGACCGGACGCAGTCTGGCGTTCGACCGCATCAAGGACTCGTCCGTCTGCTACTCCGACATCCAGTTCCTGTGGCTCGACCGCGGCATCGATCAGCACCTGTTCCCGTACCTGACCGGCGGTATCTCCGCCGACGGCACGCTCACCGGCGGAACCGTCGAGTACCCGGTGCTCAGCGGACTCCTCATGTGGGTCGGCGGTCTGGCGAGCCACACCGACGCCCAGTTCCTCCTCTACTCGGCGCTCCTGCTCGCACCGTTCGGCGCGGTGACCGCCTGGATGCTCGGACGCCTCGGCGGCCGCGTCGCGCTGCTCTGGTCGGCCGGCCCGGCGCTGGTTCTGTACGCGTTCCACAACTGGGAACTCCCCGTGGTGGCGACGGCCGTCGGCGCCGTGTACGTGATGTCCACCCGCATGCCGCTCCGACGTCGGGCGTACCTGGCGTCGGCACTCCTGGCGGTGGGCTTCTGCCTCAAGCTCTATCCGGGCGCCTTCGTTCTCCCGCTCGCGCTGTACGTCCTGGCGGGGGGAGTGGGCGGGGCGGAATCCCCCGTGTCCGCACGCCGGTCGCCGCGCCGACTCGACGTGCGCGGGGCGGCCGGGGTGATCGCCGTCGCCGCTGCCGTGGTGGCCGTCGTGAACCTGCCCTTCGCGATCCTCGGCTACGACGGATGGCGGGCGTCGTTCGCCTTCCAGGGCATGCGGCAGGCCGACATCACGACCAACTCGATCTGGTACTGGGGTCTGCGGATCCTCTACGACGTGCCATCGGCGACGCCGGACATGAGCGCCGCCAACGACCAGGCGTACCAGAGCCTGGTCTCGGTTCTCTCGCCGTTGCTGGTGCTGGTGGCGTTCGCCGCCGCGCTGTGGTTCGGCTGGCGCCGACGTCTCGCGGAGGGCACCTACCCCTGGGTGCAGACCAGCGCGGTGATGCTCGTGGCGTTCCTTCTGTTCCACAAGGTGCACTCACCGCAGTACACGCTGTGGCTCGTACCGTTCTTCGTCCTGTTGCACGTTCCCTGGCACGTGGTGACGGCCTACCTCATCACCGACGTCGTACTCGGTGTCGGCGTCTTCCGGTACTTCGCCGCGTTGTCGAGTGGCAGCGACGCGACCACCGAGGAGAACGTCGTGGTGTTCGGGGTGTGGGTGCGCGCCGTGCTGCTGGTCGTTCTCGTCGTCCTGTTCGCACGGTCACGTCGCCGCACTCTCGACGCCCGTCCCACCCGGTCCCCGCGCCGCCGGACCGACGCCGAAGCGGAGGTACCCGTGTGAGCACGCCGTTCGATCCCGGCCCCCTGCTCGGCGAGCACGTGCACCTCGAGCCGCTCACGCCCGATCACGTGGGCGAGCTCGCGGCCGCCGCGGACGACCCCGCGATCTTCCGCTGGACCGGCTCCGTCGTGTCCGACGATACGACCGCCCGCGCGTACATCGACGCCGCACTGGCGGACACGTCGCGGCGGGCGTTCCTGCAGCGGGACGCGCGTACCGGCATTGCGGTCGGCACGACGTCCTACTACCAGATCGACGCCTCGAATCGGAGCGTCGCCATCGGATACACCTGGCTCTCGCGCTCGGCCCAGGGAACCAGGATCAATCCCGAGTCGAAGTTCCTTCTGCTCGAGCACGCCTTCGGCTCCGCCGACGTGGTGCGGGTGGAGTGGCACACCGACGCGCTGAACGAGCAGTCCCGCGCGGCGATCGGCAAGCTGGGCGCACAGTTCGAGGGACTGCTGCGCAAGCATCGTCGCCGCGTCGACGGAACGTGGCGCACCACGGCGCTGTTCTCGATGACCGACGACGAGTGGCCGGCGGCCCGAGACGTTCTACGCACCCGCATCGACGGCTGAGTAAACCGTCGACCTGCGCCTTTTACAGAATGTGTGCACTCGTCCGGCAGAGTTCGTGACGAGTCATTCTCCGGGGGACGATGACAAAACCGACTGTTCGGTGACAGACTGCTGAAGAAACCGGCAGTTCGACCGAAACCAGGGACACGAGAAACAAAGGCACACCAGTGACGACCACGACATGGCGCCGTCCGGATCAGGACGGCTCGGCCACCGATCGCACCCATGGCCACACCGACAGCACCACCTACCAGCGCCCCAACCTCACGGTTCGCGAGATCGAGGTCCTCATCAGCTGGTTCCGTTGCGATTCCAAGCCGGCCGTCGCGGCCAGCATGTTCCTCTCGCTCGGAACGGTGAACACCCACCTGACGCGGATCCGTCAGAAGTACGCAGCCGTTGGCCGACCCGCACCGACCAAGGCTTCCCTGGTCGCGCGAGCCCTGCAGGACGGCCTGATCGACATCGACGAGCTCTGAGGCCCGCCGACGCCCGTCACTCCTGGATGTGCACCTTGGCGTCGTCGGCATGGCCCTCGGCCGCGAGGCGCCGGTTACGGCGGACGCTGGACAGGAACGACAGTCCGATGAGGACCACACCGACGAGACCGGTGACGATCTCGTTGATGTGCACGCCGATCGAGACGAGCAGGATGATCGACAGTGCGCCGATGGCCCAGTGGGCGCCGTGCTCGAGGTACACGTAGTCGTCGAGCGTGCCCTTGCGCACCAGGAAGACCGTGAGCGACCGCACGAACATCGCACCGATGAAGCCGAGACCCAGCGCGATGATGATGGGGTCGGCGGTGATGGCGAACGCGCCGATGACGCCGTCGAAGCTGAAGGACGCGTCGAGGACCTCGAGGTAGAGGAACAGGAAGAAGCCGGCCTTGCCGGTGGCCTTCGCGAGGTCCGACGGCCCGCCGGAGGTCTCTTCCTCCTCGTCTTCACCCGGGACGTGGAACAGATTGCCGAGACCGTTCACCGCGATGTAGGTGACCATGCCCAGTACGCCGGACACCATGACCGTGGAGATCTTGTCGTCCTCCGCCATGAACTCGGCCGCGAGAACCAGCAGGATGCCGGCGACGATCACGGACATCATGTCGAGCTTGCCGGCCTTGGCCAGCGGCTTCTCGATCCACGAGAGCCAGGTGTGCTCGCGCTCCTCGAAGATGAAGCCGAGGAACAGCATGAGCAGGAACATGCCACCGAACGCGGCGATCTGCGGATGCGCGTCGGTGATCAGCGTCTCGTACGACGGGCTGCCGTCGGGGAAGTAGGCGGCATCGTCCGCGGGCGGGTTGAGCGCGAGACGGAGCGCCGCCACCGGGCCCAGGCCCGACGCGGCCCAGACGATGACGAGCGGGAAGACCAGCCGCATACCGAAGACGGCAATGACGATGCCGATGGTGAGGAAGATCTTCTGCCAGAACTCGCTCATCCTGCGCAGGACCGTGGCGTTGATGACCGCGTTGTCGAAGGACAACGACACCTCGAGGATGCCGAGGATCACGACGAGAGCGACGGCCTGCCAGCTCCCGTAGATGAAGGCCACCACGATGGCGAGCGCGGTGATCGCGAACGACCATCCGAAGATGCGTAGAACCACGGGTGGTGGCCTTTCTCTGATGTCGATCCCTGCGGGCTCCGGCTGTGGGGCGTCGTTGCCCCGACATGCAACGGAGAGTGTCGCAGCGCCGTCCGACGAGGACGACGCGCAACACTCTCCGGTACTCGGACCGAATGCCCCGTCGAGCGGGACATTACTCCTTCACACGTGTCAGACGTTCACTCCGAAGTCCCGGGCGATGCCGGCCAGACCGGAGGCGTAGCCCTGGCCCACGGCGCGGAACTTCCACTCCGCACCGTTGCGGTAGAGCTCGCCGAAGACCATGGCGGTCTCCGTCGAGGCGTCCTCGCTGAGGTCGTAGCGGGCGAGTTCGGTGCCGTTGGACTTGTCGACGACGCGGATGTACGCGTTGCGGACCTGGCCGAACGACTGCGAGCGCGCGTCGGCCTCGTAGATCGAGACGGGGAAGTTGATGGTGTCGATGTTCGGCGGCACGGCGGAGAGCTCGACGTTGATGAGCTCGTCGTCGCCCTCGCCCTCACCGGTGGTGTTGTCACCGGTGTGCTCGATCGACCCGTCGGGGCTCTTCAGGTTGTTGAAGAACACGAAGTGCTGGTCGCTGACCACCTTCTTGTCCGTACCGAGCGCGATCGCGCTGGCGTCGAGGTCGAAGTCGGTGCCGGTGGTCGTGCGGATGTCCCATCCGAGGCCCACCGAGACGGCCGTGAGGTTCGGTGCTGCTTTCGTGAGGGAGACATTGCCACCCTTGGTCAGGCTGACGCCCATGGCTCGAGTCCTTTCGGTTGCGTGCTACCGGTTGCGTGTCGGCACGTGCTGCCCACGTCGCGTTCATACCCTCAACGAGCGGCATCGCACCAGCGTTCCCTCGAGCCGGTGCGACTCGAGATCGCCGGCACGTCCGAGAACGGCGCCGCCAGTACCATCGGGCGGGTGACACACCGCTGGCCCGGGCGCCTGAGCCGCGGCCGGGCGCGCACCGAGGCGGTCGCCGCCATCCGGGCCGACACGGTCCGGACCTTCCTCGACATGGACAAGCGTCAGTCGATCGCGTCCGCAGGAGTCGATGCGCTCGAACGACTGGGCAGGTCGGACGACAGTCTGCGAGCGCGCTGGCGGCCGGTGGAGGAGCAGTGCTTCGCAGCGGGTGCCTCGTATCTGGCGGCCACCGAGCGCCCCGAGTCCGACGCGAGCGAGGAGGCGTACGACGCCTTCGCCACCGCCATCGCCCATCTCTCCGCCGCCAGCGCCGCGGTCGACCAGTTCTACGAGGCGCATCGGGCACGGCTCGAACACGCGACGAGCGAGTACGCCGCGGTCCCGCGACTGGCGAACGACGCGCGCACCGCGGCGACCTCGGTGCTCGCGACCGTCACCGGATCGGAACCGCATCACTCCTACCGCTCGGTGCGTGACGCCGTCGCCGCGGTGCACCGTGCACTGGACGGTCTCGCGGCTGCGGAATCCGGTGGCAGCGGCACCGCGGTCACCGGCCGCGCGGCGCAGGTGCGCTCCGCCACTGACGATCTCCGCCGGGCTCTCGCCGAGGCACCCGGCCGTGCCGGATCCGCGTCCACCGCCCTGGCCTCGGTCCGCACTCGGCTCCAGGCGGTCGGCACCAAGGCCGAGTACATCGCGCCCGCCTACTCCGCCCTGCTGCGCGACTTCGTGGCCGCCAGCTCGGACGATCTCTCCCGAGCTCGGGAGAACTGCGAGACCCACATGGCCGAGGCGACCCGCGACATCGACGACGCGGCGACCGCACGCGAGCGAGGGGATCCGGAGGAGGCACTCGACCGGATCACCGCCGCACGGCAGCATCTGGCCGACGCGGAGGCGGACATCGAGGCCGTGACCGGACGCCTGGCGCGCCTGCGCGAGGTGCGGGACGACCCCGGTGCCGTGGATCGCCGCGTCCGGTTCCGGTTGCGCGACGCGCAGCTGCTTGCCGTCGACCGGGGACTGGTTGCCGAATGGGGCTCGGTGTTGGATGCTCAGCTCGCACGGATCGAGAGGGCCGCCGAGGCACTCGGAACGGGCCGACCCGACTACTGGGCGTACCTGCGCGAACTCGATTCCGTCGAGGACTTCATCTCCGGTGTGGTCGACCGCATCCGCGGACGACAGAGTCGGACCTGATACGAAAGGGGTTGCAGTGCAGCACTTCTCTCACTTGGAACCCGCCACACTCGAGTACCTGTTCCACCGCCCGCCCGTCGCCGTGACCGCGGAGAGCGACCTCACGACACGGGCGCTCGCCCTGGGCGCCACGCTCTACGTGCCGGCCACCAGGGCGAACCTGGTGGAGACCGTGCGCAAGCGCGCCGCCGAGGGCTCCCGGTCCGTCGTGCTCGATCTCGAGGACGCCGTCGCCGACGGCGACCTCGAAGCGGCGCGCGGACACGTCGTCGCCGCGCTGGACGCACTGGCCGTCGATCCGCCCGAGACCGCCGTCTTCGTCCGCGTCCGCACGGCGGAGGACATGCACCACGTCTGCGACCGTCTCACCACCGGCTTCGACGTCCTGCACGGCTTCGTCCTCCCCAAGTTCCGGCCGGAGAGCGGCGAGAAGTTTCTCGAGGAGGTGGCCGCACGGTCGGCCGCCGCGGGCAGACACCTGGTGGTCATGCCCGTGATGGAATCCCGCGAGATGGTCTACCGGGAGACCCGCGACGACGAGTTGGCCGGTGCCCGTGACGTGCTCGGCCGACACCGCGACAGCGTCCTGGCGGTGCGCGTCGGTGCCACCGACATGAGCGGCGCCTTCGGGATCCGACGCGACCGCGACCTGACGATCTACGACGTCCGCGTGGTCGCGGACACCATCGGCGCCATCGTCAACCACCTCGGTCGCAGTGACGGAACGGGGTTCGTCGTCACCGGCCCGGTCTGGGAGTACTTCGCCGACCACGAACGGCTCTTCCGCCCGATGCTGCGGGCCACGCCGTTCGCCGAGCACGATGCCGTCCGCTTCCGCCAACAGCTGGTCAGCCGCGACATCGACGGTCTGCTCCGCGAGGTCGCACTCGACCGTGCCAACGGGCTGCACGGCAAGACCGTCATCCATCCGTCCCACGTCGCCGCCGTGCACTCGCTGTCGGTGGTCACCCACGAGGAGTATCAGGATGCACAGGCCATCGCGTCGTCCTCCGCCGGAGGCGGCGTGCTCGCCTCGGGCTACGGGAACAAGATGAACGAACTCGGCCCGCACCGGCCGTGGGCCGAGCAGACGCTGCGCCGGGCCGCCGTCTTCGGCGTCACTGCCGAGGGTGTGTCGTTCGTCGACGTGATGCAGGCACTGGCCAGGCGTCCCGCGTCCGTGACCGGCACTGCACGATGAGTCGCGCGACGGACCGCCGACTGCCCTGGGCGACAGCCGAACTGGGGCTCGTCCTCGAGCACGGCACCTCGTCGGTGGGCCGGCGGGTGGGCGACCTCGTGCAGCCGGGGCTGCGGCGCAACCCGCGCCGGGCACACCTGCTCGTGTCGACCGTGCTGGGCAAGCACATCCCGCAGGATCCGGCCGAGGTCATCCGCGCAGGTGAACTCCTGGGCTCCCTGTGCGCAGACGTGCTCGCCGGACACGACGACGGCGTGGTGGTACTCGGATTCGCCGAGACCGCCACGGGACTCGGCCACTGCGTGGCGACGCGTCTCGGCGCCCGGTCCTACATCCACTCGACCCGTCGACCCGTCGAGGGATTCGGCGTGCACGGTGAGTTCGAGGAGGGCCACTCGCACGCGACGGACCATCGCCTCCTGCCCACCGATCCGGACCGCGACCTGCCGCCCTACCTCCCCATGGTTCTGGTCGACGACGAGATCTCCACGGGAACGACGGCGCTCGGAGCCATTCGCGCGGTGCACGCTCTCGCACCGCGGGCGCGCTACGTGATCGCCTCGCTCGTCGACATGCGCTCGGCGGATCAGCGCCGCGAGACCGACCGTGTCGCAGCCGAACTCGGTGTGGTCATCGACTCGGTGTCGCTCGCGACGGGCACCGTGCACCTGCCGGACGACATCATCGCCGTCGTGGAGGCGTTACCCGCCGCACCTGCGCCGGTGGATGCTCCACACCGAGGGACCGTCACTCGGGTCGACGTGCCCTGGCCGGCCGGAGTTCCGGACGGCGGTCGCCACGGTTTCCGGGCCGAGGACGTCGGCGCCTTCGACGCCGCGGTCGAGGAGTCGGCCGATCTGCTGCGACCGCACCTCGGCGCGGGTACCACCGTCGTGATCGGGCACGAGGAACTGATGTACCTCCCGCTCCGCATCGCCCGCGCACTGTCGGACCGCGGAACGCCGACGCTGTTCCAGACCACCACCCGCTCACCCGCTCATGTGCTCGACGAGCCGGGTTACCCGCTGCGGCGCGGCTTCTCGTTCGTCGCACCGGAACCCGCGGCCGGTGGCCGACGTCATCTCTACAACGCTCGGGTACCGGACGAGGCGGCGCCGAGCCCCGTTCTTCTCGTCGTGGATCCGCCCGCGGACACCGAGGCGTTGACGGGTCCCGACGGTCTCGTGGACGCCCTCACCCGCACCGGCATCGATGTCACCGTCGCCGTGGTGGCGTCGGATCCGCACTCGCTGCGGACGGGGTCTCGATGACGGTACCGCTGCACGGCCCGGCATTCGGTTCCTACGCGGCGGACGAGGTGTCCTGGCTCCTGAAGGATCTCTCGCACGTCTCGCTGGAGGCGGACACCGCGTCCCGAGAGAAGCAGATCCAGTCGGGTGCAGCGCACTACGCCGAGAGTCTGCCCGTCGAGTATCAGCCCGATGCCGCCTATCGCGACCTGTTCGCCACCGTCCTCGAGGAGAGCGCGACGCGCCTCGCCACCGCGGTCGGCGTCGTCACCGATCTGGTGATCGCCGAGCGCGGGGAGAACCTGGTGCTCGCCTCTCTCGCCCGCGCCGGCACCCCGATCGGCATCCTGATGCGCCGCTGGGCGCGGGACGTGCGCGGTCTGACGTGGCCGCACTACGCGGTGTCCATCGTGCGCGACCGTGGAATCGACTCCGCCGCACTGCATCACCTCGCCGGTCACCACGACCCGGCCGACATCGTCTTCGTGGACGGCTGGACCGGCAAGGGCGCGATCACCCGGGAGCTGACAGCCGCCCTCGACGCTGTGCAGCGAGCGGGAGGCCCCCGCTTCGACGATCGGCTCGCGGTACTGGCGGACCCCGGGCACTGTGTGACCACCTACGGCACCCGCGACGACTTCCTCATCGCGTCCGCATGCCTCAACTCGACGGTGTCCGGCCTGATCTCCCGTACAGTGCTGAACGACACCCTCATCGGGCCCGGCGAGTTCCACGGCGCCAAGTTCTACGCCGATCTCGCCGCGGTGGACGTGTCGAATCTGTTGTTGGACACCGTGTCCGCCAGATTCGACGACGTCGCGGACGCCGTGGCGGAGGGGTTGTCGACGGTGCGGTCCGCCGACCGGACTCCGACGTGGAGTGGCTGGGCGTCGGTCGAGCGCGTACGGGAGGAGTACGGCATCAGCACGGTCAACTTCGTCAAACCCGGAGTCGGAGAGACCACTCGCGTGCTGCTCCGCCGGGTCCCGTGGCGCATCCTCGTGCGCGACGCGCAGGCGCCGGAGCACCGCCACATCCGGATGCTCGCCGACGCGAGGGGAGTGCCCGTGGACGTCGTTCCCGATCTGGCCTACTCCTGCATGGGCCTGGTCCGGGACGTCTCGTGACCGAGGCGAGAACCGCACTCGTCGCGACCGATCTCGACCGCACGATGATCTACAGCGCGGCCGCGTTGGCGGAGGGTCGCACGGACGGACAGGACGACGACGTGCGCTGCGTCGAGTACTACGAGGGCGCGCCGCTGTCGTACATGACCGCACGCGCCGCGGACCTGCTCACCACCCTCGCGTCCGAGGCGGTGGTGGTGCCGACCACGACGCGCACCGTCGAGCAGTTCCGACGCATCACCCTGCCGGGAGCACCCTGGCGGCATGCGATCACGACCAACGGGGCCACCATCCTCGTCGACGGTGAGCCGGATCTCGACTGGCGCTGCGCCGTCGAGGACGCCGTCGCCGGGTCTGCGGTGCCGCTCGCGGAGGTGACCGCGGAGATGACACGGCGGGGCGATGATTCGTGGGTGCTCAAGCAGCGGACGGCGGACGATCTGTTCTGCTACCTCGTGGTGAACGTGGAGACGATGCCCGAGGGGTTCGTCGACGAGTTCGCACACTGGTGCACCGAGCGCGGCTGGGGCGTGTCCCGGCAGGGCCGGAAGGTGTACGCGATGCCCGACGCGGTGTGCAAGTCGCATGCCGTCGCCGAGGTTCGCCGACGGTGCGTGACCGCGGGAACGCTGGAGGCCGACGCCCCGGTGCTCGCCGCCGGGGACGGCGCCCTCGACGCGGAGATGCTCCGCGCCGCGACCGCCGCCATCCGTCCGCGGCACGGTGAACTGGAACTGCTGCAGTGGGACGCACCCGGACTGGTGGTCACCGAGCGGTCCGGCGGTGCTGCGAGCGAGGAGATCCTGCGCTGGTTCCGGGCGACGGCCGGCACGCCGGGCGCCGCCGCTGCCCCGCCGACACACGTACGCTGAATTCGGACGTACCCGACCACCCCGGAAGAGGACGAGACGTGGCTGCACAGCCGTTGACCAAGGGACAGAATGCTCCTCTGTCCACCGCCACCGTTCGCATCGGTCTCGAACTGACCGCACCGGCGGACATCTCCGCCCTGCTCGTCACCGACAGCGGCAAGGTCCGCTCGGACGCCGACTTCGTCTTCTTCAACCAGCCCTCCGGCCCCGGTGTGCAGCTGGTTCCCGGCCAGGGTGGCCCGCAGGAGGTCGCCGTGACCCTCGCCGCGGTCCCGGCCGACATCACCCAGATCCGTGTCGTCGTCACGCTCGACGACACGTCGAGCAGCTTCGGACGCGTCTCGGCCCCCACCGCGCACGTGATCGACGGCGGTACCGGCGCGACGCTCTACTCGTACACCGTGGACGGCCTCACGACGGAGTCCATCGTCATCGCGCTCGAGCTGTACCGGCGCGGCGACGGCTGGAAGGTCCGTGCGGTGGGCCAGGGTTACGCGGGCGGGTTCGCCGCCCTGGTCGGCGATCACGGCGTCTCGGTGGACGACGCTCCCGCAGCGGCGCCCGCGCCTGCTGCACCCACACCTCCGCCGGCCCCCACGCCGCCGGCGGCGCCCGCGGCACCTCCAGCACCCCCTGCGCCCCCGGCATCCACCACGCCCGCGGCCCCCGCCGAGGTGAGCCTGACGAAGGCTCGGCCCGTCAGCCTCACCAAGGGTCAGAAGGTGACACTGAAGAAGGACGGCGGCGTCGCCCTGACCACCATCCGGATGGGCCTCGGCTGGGATCCCATCAAGAAGGCCGGCTTCTTCGGAGGCGGGCGCAGCGCGGACGTCGATCTCGACGCCTCGGCGCTGATGTTCTCCGGCGACAAGCACGCCGACGTCGTGTACTTCGGCCAGCTGCGGTCGAAGGACGGGTCGATCGTCCACCAGGGCGACAATCTCACCGGCGAGGGTGAGGGCGACGACGAGGTGATCACGGTGGACCTGACGCGGGTTCCCGCCCACGTCAGCTCGATCGTCTTCATCGTGACCTCCTACCGCGGGCAGACGTTCGAGCAGGTGGCGAACGCGTTCACCCGCCTGGTCGACAACACGATCAACACCGAGCTGGCTCGCTTCACTCTGCAGGGCGGCATGCCGTTCACCGGACTGGTCATGGCCAAGGTGTACCGAGCCGGGAGCGAGTGGAAGCTGCAGGCGATCGGCGACGGCATCAACGCCAAGCACGCGGGCGAGGCGTTGCCGCAGCTCCGTCCGTACCTCTCCTGACGAGGAGTCGTAGGCTCAAGTCGTGACCTCGTCGAACGATCCCTCCGTCTTCGAGTACGGAGTGGACGGCCCCAAGCTGATCATCGTGGGCCTCGACGGCTCCGACTCGTCCTGGCGGGCGGCCGCGTACGCCGCCGGACTGGCGCGCCGGCAGCACTCCAGGCTCGTGCTGGTCTACGTGCAGACACTGGCGGCCGGTGCCTTCGCCCAGGCGAGTGGGGTGGTCTACGACTCGGGAAGCCAGGTCGCGGACCAATTGCTCACCGAGATCCGCGACCACGTGGTGCGCTTCGGCGAGCACCAGCACGTGAACTGGGAGTTCCGGACGTTTCGCGGCGACCCGGCGATGGGACTCGCCGCCGTCGGCGACGAACTGCGTGCCGACGCGATCGTCGTGGGCACGTCCGAGTCCGCCGGGCACCGCATCTTCGGCTCCGTCGCCGTCCGGCTGGTCAAGCTCGGTCGGTGGCCGGTGACCGTGGTGCCCTAGGCGGTGGCGCCGCATCCGCGATCGGAACCTCGACGGGCCGCGGACGCACCATCGCCGGCACCCACGACGGGTACGCGTCGGGTGCACCGTCGAGCACACCACCGGCCGGATCGTCGTCGCCGCTGCGGCGCACCAGATCGTCCACCGGCCGGTAGATCTGCCGCACCACCAGGACACACAATCCGACGACGGTGAGATCGCGCACCAGGACGGTCGCCGTGAAGTACTGCTCGGGCAGACCCTTGTCGGCCACGCCCAGGTAGTACATCATCCGCGGAACCCAGACGAGCGCGTCGATGGTCATCCACGCCAACAGGATTCGCCGGTGCGGGAGTGCGAGCACCGCGAGCGGCACCAGCCACAGGGAGTATTGCGGACTCCACACCTTGTTCGTCAGCAGGAAACCGGCGACCACGAGAAAACACAGCTGCATCAGGCGAGGACGCCGAGGGGCCGTCAGCGCCACCCAGCCGATGGCGAGGCACACGACCACGAAGAGCAGCGCCGTCACGAGATTGAGGATCACCGGCTTCTCGCCAGGACCGAGCGGACCGTCGAATCCGGCCCAGCCGGTGAACGACCGGGCCACGTTGTAGAGCGAATCCGGATCGGCGCCGCGGTCGGAGTTCAACCGGAAGAACTCCGACCACCCACGCGGAAACAGCAGTGCGATGGGCAGATTGACCAGAACCCATGCCGAGAGCGCCGCCGCCGTGGTCCGCGACCAGTCCCTGATGTTCCCCGTGCGGATGCACAACACGAGGAGCGGACCGAGCAGGAACAGTGGGTAGAGCTTCGTCGCGCCCCCGATGCCGAGCAGGACACCGGCCAGCACCGGCCTGCGCCGGGCCCACGCGAGCAGCCCGCCGGAGGCGAATGCCGTTGCGAGGGCGTCGAAATTGGTGAAGACGTGCACGATCACCAGAGGGGAACACGCGGCCAGCGCGGCGTCCCACACCCGGCGTCCCGCCAACATCGTGGTCGCCCAGATCGTCACGATCCAGGCGAGGGCGGAACCGAATGCCACCACGTTGAAATACAGCGCGACCGCGAGCGCCTGCGGCAACCACGGGACCGCGGACCACGCGTGGGCCACCTGCATGGACACGTACTGGTACAGCCCCGCCACCACCGGATACTCCATGTACCGAGTGATCGTGGAACCGTCGGAACCCGGTTCCTCCCACGACTTCTTGTACGGGAACGCGCCCTGATCGAGTCGCTCCGCACCGTAGAGGGGGACCACGTCGGAGTAACACATCGCGACGTACTGACGGCTCCCGCTCCAGTCGAGTCCCAGCTCGCCGCCGGGGCCGTTCGGGGCCTGCTGGATGCACGCGGCCTTGCCGAACCAGCCCAGCGCGAGAAACACGACCGTGAACGCGAAGATCACCCGCAGTGGCGTGATGTGGCGCTGTCGCCCCACCAGCGCGTGCTTGCCGACGGGGCCGCCCACCACCGTCGACAACTCCGCGACCATGGGATCGGTCAGACTCGGCCGATCGCGACGACGAGCGGAGCGTCGATCCGTCGCCAACTCACCCGGACTCGCCAACAACTCGTCGGACGAGTCCCGACCAGCCTCCGGCCTGCCCGCCGAATCCCGACCGGCCTCCGGCCTGCCCGCCACCCCTAGCCGCCGGGCGGCGTGGCCGGCTCCGGAGCCGCCCCGTCGTCGGGCGGGGTGACGGCGGAGGGCTCCGCCGGTGCCGGGGCCAGACCGGGAACCGGAATGGTGATGCCCGGCAGGATCTCGACCTGCGACGGGACGACCACCGGCGGCGCGACGGGCTCCGGCGTCGTGGGCTCCGGCGCTGCGGAGGAGGACGTGGGCGGTGCCGCCGTCCGAGTCGGCGCGGGTGCCGAGTACTGCGGCACACCGGCCTGGCCGGCGATCGCACCCGGTGCGGGGAACGACTCGACGGGCGAGCCCTCGAGGGACGCGTCGAGCGTGTCCTTCCAGATGTCCGACGGAAGTCCCGAGCCGTAGATGGGTCCCCCGTAGCTGTTCTCCAGCGGGAGGCCCTGCTCGGTACCGACCCACACGGCCGTCGCCAGAGACGGCGTGTACCCGACCATCCAGGCGTCCTTGTTCTCGCCGGTGTCACCGAGCTGCGCGGTGCCGGTCTTCGCGGCGGAGGCGCGTCCCTCGGCCAGGTTGTGGCCGTTGGAGTAGCCCGCGATGGGACGCATGGCTGCCGTGACGTTGTCCGCGACGGCGGGATCGACCCGCTGCTCGCCGGGGTCCGCTCCGCGATCGAGCAACACGGTGCCGTCGGCCGTCACGACCTTCTGCACGAAGTGCGGTGCGTGGTACGTCCCCGACGCGGCGAGCGTCGCGTAGGCGCTGGCCATGTCGATGACACGGGACTGGTACTGCCCGAGCACGATGCCGTTGTTGGGACCGGCGCCGTTCGGCTCGGTCAGGGTCTCGCCGATGCCCTCGACCTCGGTCGGGATACCGAGGCGATGCGCCATGTCGGCCACCGCCTGGGGGCCGCCGTCGAGGCTGAGCTGCAACCGGTAGAAGCTCGTGTTGAGCGACCGCTTGAGCGCCTCGGCGATGGTGCACGTGCCACAGGACTCACCCTCGACGTTGCCGATGGAGATGCCGTTGACCGTCAGCGGCGAGCTGTCGTACATCTGGGACAGCGGTATGCCCTGATCCAGTGCCGCCGCCAGGCCGAAGACCTTGAACGACGAGCCGGTCTGCAGGCCGGACTGCGCGAAGTCGAAGCCGCGGCCGTCGACACCTCCGTAGTACGAGCGCACCGCACCGGTGCGGGGGTCGATCGACACCGACGCCGTGCGCAGCTCGGAGGGTTCGCCCTCCATGTTGGAGTTCACGGCGTCGATGGCGGCCTGCTGATCCTGCGGATCGATCGTCGTGGTGATCTGCAGTCCGGCGGTGTTCAGGTCCTGCTCACTGATGCCCGACGCGGTGAGCTCCTTGAGCACCTGATTCTTGATCAGTCCGTTCGGACCGGCGTCGGCGGCGTCGCCGCTGTCCACCGAGGCGAGCGGTCGCCACTGCGGGTACTGCATCGCCTGGCGCTGGGTCTGATCGAGCGCACCCATCGTGACCATGCCGTCGAGGACGTAGTTCCAGCGACTCTGCGCACCCGTCGGGTTGTTCTCCGGATCGAGTCCGGAGGGCTGCTGGATGGTCGCCGCGAGCACGGCACCCTCCTCGGCGCTCAACTGCTCGACGGGCTTGTCGAAGTACGCCTTCGACGCCGCCGCGATGCCGTACGCGCCGCGGCCGAAATAGATGGTGTTGAGGTACGCGGCGAGGATGTCGTCCTTGGTCCACTGACGCGCCATCTTCGAGGAGATGACCAGCTCGCGCATCTTGCGGGTGAGCGTCCGCTCGGACCCCACGAGCGCGTTCTTCACGTACTGCTGCGTGATGGTGGATCCACCACCGGCGCTGTCGCGCCCGAGCACGTTGTCCCGAGCGGCGCGTGCGAAGCCGGTGACCGAGAAGCCGGGGTTGGAGTAGAAGTCGCGATCCTCGGCCGACAACACCGCGTTGCGGACGTGCTCGGGGATCTGTCCGATCTCCACGTCGGTGCGGTTGCCCTCGGGAGGGACGACCGTGCCGAGGACAGACGTTCCGTCCGATGCCAGGACGGTGGCGACCTGGTTGGTCTTGATGTCACCGGGCCGCGGAACGTCCTCGACGACGTACGCGACCATGAACACCAGGACCGGAACGACCATGCCCAGCGCGATCAAGCCGTACAGCGTGCGCCGCAGGACCTTCCACTTCGACTTCTTCTTCGTCTTCGTGGCAGTACCTCCTGATGGCGGTTCGGTGGGTCCTCCACCGAACCGGTCCCGGTCACCGTCGGCGTCGCCACGCGAGTGGGACGTCGCGGGCCGAGAGGGTGGAACGTCGGTCGCCCGTGGATCGTCCGAGTACGGGCGCGGCTGCGAGAACGCCTGCGACCGCGGCGGGGGCGCGGTCGGGGGAATCTGGGTGGTGTCCGGTCCGCGATCGTCGTAGGACGGTGGACCGTAGGCCGGGCGCCGCGGGTGGTCGGCCGGCGGCCAGCTCGGTGGGGGGCCACCGGGGCCGTCCCGGCGAGGCGCACGCGGTGGGGGCGGGCCCGACGGCCACTGCTGGGGATCGCGGACCGGCTCGTGGCTCGGGCGATCGTGACGCGGTGGTTCCCCGGGCCCGTCGGGTCGACCGTGGCGGCCGGACGGACGCCCGCGATCGTCACGGGAACTGTCGTAGGGGGAACTCACTCACGTACTCCACTGTCAGGACGCACGTGTGACCAGGTGGCGACGGTCACGTGTGCGTCGGGCTCGTTCGACTCGGTTGCGCGGGGGACCACCGACGGACGGTACCGCCGACGACCTGTGTCCGTCACTCACTGGCCGTGCGTCGGCGGGAGGCGGAGCGTGTGCGGGGGCTCTTGGGCGCCGGGACGGCTCCCAGGACGTAGGACTGCACCAGGTGGTTCCAACTGCAGGTGCGGCAGACCTCGACGACGTGCACGGAGAACTCCTCCTGCGTGCCGGCGAGGCGGGTGAGCTCGTCCGCGGTCCGGGCCGAGCCGTTCATCGTCCCGAGCTTCTCCCCGAACACCCAGGAGACCAGCGTGAGCTGCTCCTTCCGGCAGATCGGGCATGCCACGGTGGACGGCCGACCGTGGAATTTGGCCGCTCGGAGGAGGTAGGGATCTGCGTCGCAGACCTGGGCCATCGCCGTTCGTCCGGAGTAGACCTCGGCGAGCAGCGACTTGCGCTGCAACGCGTAGTCCACCACCTGCCGCTGTGATCTCACGGGGACCAGAGTACGTGCGCCGCCGAGGCGGGGTGGTGCCACGCCACCTGTCTCGCCCTCGCCGCGGATGCGCGTGCGCTGTGGACGAGGTGGTCGCGACCACCACCCCGGGGAGGCGGACCAGCTGTCCTTCGACAGCCCTCTCCGCCCCTGGCGGGGTCCGTGTTCATGTTGTCGACAGTTACATGTACCCCCATATATCGGCCCGATACATGTGGCGGTTATAGTGAGCGAGCGTCATCTCGGCGCGGACTCGGGTCGGAGGAGGAAGGGGACCGCACATGCTCGAACTGGCGATCCTCGGCCTGCTCCTGGAGACACCCATGCACGGCTACGAGCTTCGTAAGCGACTCACCGGACTTCTCGGTGCCTTCCGGGCCTTCTCGTACGGTTCGCTCTACCCCACCTTGCGTCGTATGCAGGCGGACGGGCTCATCGTCGAGAACCCC
This sequence comes from Rhodococcus sp. PvP016, assembly GCF_017832185.1. Classification (NCBI taxonomy): domain Bacteria; kingdom Bacillati; phylum Actinomycetota; class Actinomycetes; order Mycobacteriales; family Nocardiaceae; genus Rhodococcus; species Rhodococcus sp. PvP016. The sequence goes on from NZ_JAFIBH010000001.1 coordinate 756,825, forward strand.
GGAGTCCAGGGCGCCGTCAAGCGTCGGGCACGTCGCGTCTACGAACTCACGCCGGCCGGCCGAGCTCGGTTCACCGAGCTGGTCGCGGACACGGGTCCGCAGAACTACACAGATGATGGATTCGGCGTACACCTGGCCTTTTTCGGGCGCACCCCCGCTGAGGCGCGGATGCGGATACTCGAAGGTCGGCGTCGCCAGGTCGAGGAGCGCCGTGAGGGGCTCCGCGACGCCATCGGCCGAGCAAGTGGGTCGTTGGACAGGTACACGCGCGGATTGCATCAGCTCGGCCTCGAGTCGAGCGAGCGCGAAGTGCGGTGGCTCAACGAATTGATCGCTGCCGAGGCAATGGCGATCACTTCGGAGAGTCCACCGCCCGCACCCACGACCGACACCTCGGCCGTGGCACACCCGGAGAGCTCTTCGGCTCCGGCCACCCGATACGGAAAAGAAGGAGAACCCGACCATGAGTGACAACAGCACTGCGGTGCGCGTGGCCATTGTGGGCGTGGGTAACTGCGCGTCGTCCCTGGTTCAGGGCGTGCAGTACTACAAGGACGCCGACGAGAACACCACCGTTCCCGGCCTCATGCACGTGAAGTTCGGCAAGTACCACGTCCGCGACGTCGAGTTCGTCGCCGCGTTCGACGTGGACGCCAAGAAGGTCGGCTTCGATCTGTCGGAAGCCATCTTCAACAGCGAGAACAACACCATCAAGATCGCCGACGTGCCCCCGAGCGACGTCAGCGTCCAGCGCGGCCCGACACTCGACGGCATCGGCAAGTACTACTCGGAGACCATCGAGATCTCCGACGCGGAGCCGGTCGACGTGGCGCAGGCACTGCGTGACGCGAAGGTCGACGTACTCGTCTCCTACCTGCCCGTCGGATCCGAAGAGGCCGACAAGTTCTACGCGCAGGCCTGCATCGACGCGAAGGTCGCGTTCGTCAACGCGCTGCCCGTCTTCATCGCGTCCGATCCGGTCTGGGCACAGAAGTTCACCGACGCCGGTGTGCCCATCGTCGGCGACGACATCAAGAGCCAGGTCGGTGCCACCATCACCCACCGCGTCATGGCCAAGCTGTTCGAGGATCGCGGCGTCCAGCTCGATCGCACGATGCAGCTGAACGTCGGCGGCAACATGGACTTCCTCAACATGCTCGAGCGCACGCGCCTCGAGTCGAAGAAGATCTCGAAGACGCAGGCCGTCACGTCCAACCTGCAGCGTGAGTTCAACGCGAAGGACGTGCACATCGGCCCGTCCGATCACGTCGGCTGGCTCGACGACCGCAAGTGGGCCTACGTCCGCCTCGAGGGTCGCGCCTTCGGTGACGTCCCGCTGAACCTCGAGTACAAGCTCGAGGTCTGGGACTCCCCGAACTCCGCCGGCGTCATCATCGACGCCGTGCGCGCCGCGAAGATCGCTCAGGACCGCGGAATCGGCGGACCCGTCGTGCCCGCGTCCGCGTACCTCATGAAGAGCCCGCCGAAGCAGCTCGCCGACGACATCGCTCGTCAGCAGCTCGAGGCGTTCATCATCGGGTCCGACGAGCAGTAGCCACTCGCGAACGTCCCGACGGGGTCGTCACGGTCGATCACTCGGCCGCGGCGACCCCGTCGGCGTCTCACCGGACGAGCGGGCCGTCGGAGACGCCGAGCAGGTACGACGTGGTGCCGCGGACACCGTCGGACACGAACACCTGGAACGTCTGATCGCAGGTGTCGGTACCGAAACGGACGACGGCGTGTCGATGATGCGCACCCGTCACGCGCGGCCCCCGCGGTGGAGACGATTGCGTGAGCGTTCGGTGCCGCGCGGACGCCACCGCGACGTGCTCGTAGGTCACGACGGTGCCGTCGGTGGTGACCACGCCGACGCCCGTGATCGGTTCCGACGCACTCGTGGACAACACCGGGCGGATCACGATCTCCCCCACCTCGTGGTCTCCGTCGGTGACGACGATGGTGAAGCGGTCGGAGCCGAACGACGACGGGTCGTCCTCCCACCGGTCCACCGACGCCGTGCGCGAGTAGGTGAACATTCCGTCGGACGCGACGTCCGCGGTACCGCAGGACGGGCCGGACCCCAGTCTGTGGCGCCGCTGCGGACACAGCGGCGAGGCGACAGAACCCGCCACCAGACAGGCCGTGACGGAAGTCCGGGGCATGGGTCGCTCCTGAGGGTCGTGCGCCGGCCGGGTCGGCCGGTTTCTCCTGCACTCACCGTGCCCGACGCGTGCACAAGAAGTGCAAAAGTGCCTGCGTGCGGCGTCGATACGCACAGCTGACTAGACTTGTCAGGTGACGAGTGACTCACCCGCTTCCATCCGACTCGTCGGTGCCGTCACCGTCGAGCGTGGTTCCAAAGTGGTCGATCCTCGCATCATCGGTGGGCCGCGCTGCGTCGAACTGCTGTCGTATCTGACGGTCAATCGCCATCGAGAGGTCTCACACGACGAGTTGGCGGACCTGCTGTGGCCGGAGAAGCGTCCGCGTACCTGGAACTCGGTACTGCGCGGGGTGATCTCCAAGGTGCGGGACGTTCTCGACGCCGCGGACATCGCGGGTACGTCGATCGTGTCCCGTACCGGCATGGTGCGTCTGACTCTTCCGCCGGACACCACGGTCGATCTCGAGGAGATCCGGGACGCGTGCCGTCGCACGGAGGGATCACCCGCGGACCGGGCCCGCGATGCCCGGACGGCGTTGCGTCTGCTCGCCGAACCCGTGCTCGTCGGAGCCAACGGCGCGTGGGCGGACGACGTCCGCCGGGAGTTCGACGACCTGCGGCTCACGGCCCTCGAGACGGACGCCATCGCGTCGATGGATCTCGGTGCGTTCGAGAACGCCGTGTCCTCGGCGGAGTCCCTGCTGGCCGCCGACTCCCTGCGCGAGAGTGCGTACCGCATCGCCATGCGTGCGTACGTGGCACTGGGCGATCGAGGACAGGCTCTCGGGGCGGCGGCGCGATGCCGAGCGGTGCTGGCGGACCAGCTCGGGGTGAGCCCCTCACGCGAGACCCAGGCGCTGTACCTGGAGTTGTTGGAGGACGACACCGAGACCACCTCACCGCAGCGCGAAGAGCCGCCGGTGGGATCCGCCTTCGTCGGGCGCGACGCCGAGATGACCCGCATCGTCGAGGACCTGGAGGCGGCCGCTGCCGGTCAGGGGCGGTTCCTCCTGGTCTCGGGTCCACCGGGCGCGGGGAAGACGTCACTCGCCCGCGCCGTCATGCGGCGTGCGCGAGCGGCCGGGATGGACGTGGTGTCCGGTCGCTGCAGCGAGCACTCGGCCATTCCGTACGAACCGTTCGTGGAGGCGGTCACCCGCGACCTCGACTCGCGTGGCGTCATCGGAGCGCGTCAGTGGCTGCGGACCAACGGCGCCGACATCCTCGGCATCGTTCCCGGGGCCGCGCGTCGACTCGGGGACCTCATCCCCTCGCACATTGACGACGACCGCACGGGGGCATCCGACGCGGTGCAGCGGTGGCTCGTCGGGCCCGCTCGACAGGCCCCGACCCTGCTCGTGATCGACGACCTGCAGTGGGCCTCCGGCGCCACGGCCGCCCTGGTTCGCCATGTCGCGCGGTCGACGCAGAACGATCGACTGTGCATCCTCGCCACCGTGCGGGACGAGAACCTCGTGTCCCCGGACGTCCAGGCGACCCTCGACGTCGCGCGCTTGTCGGCGGGGTTCCGTGAGATCACCCTGGAGGGACTGTCTCTGGCCGCGGTGCACGATCTACTCCGCGAGCAGAACTCGCCCCTCGACCCCGAAGCCATCGTGGCACGGACCGGCGGCTCCGCCCTGCTGGTCGCGGCCGTCATCGCGGCACATGAGCGCGAACCCGGCGGCTCGCTCCCGTTCACGGTCGCGGACGCGGTGCGTCTCGCGAGTCGCGAACTCGGCCGCGACGCCGTGACTCTCCTCGAACTGTGCGCGGTGACCGGGGTGACCGTCTCGCGTGCGCTGTTGCGGGCGGCGTCGTCGATCGAGTCCGACCTCCGATTCGCCGAGAGCCTGGACGAACTGCTCGCCGTCCGGTTCCTGGTCTTCGGGGACACGGACGACGAGTTGGTGATGAGACACGGTCTCGTTCAGTCGACGCTCTACGACGCGATACCCGGGGCCCGTCGGGCGCAGATGCATTCCGACGTCGCTCGAGCACTGGTCGCCCTCGGCGCCGACACGACGGCCGACGAACTCGCGCGGATCGCCTATCACTTCGGCCGGGCGTTGGACTCCGACCGCTCCGAGACAGCGCTCTACGCACGGCGCGCCGGCGATGCCGCCTACGCGGTGTCCGCATACGAGGACGCCGTGGTGGGGTACCGGACCGCTCTGCGGAAGATGGTGCCGCACGGCGATTCCCGAGAGCGGTGCCGACTGTTGATCGATCTCGGCAGGGCTCAGCGCAAGTGTATCGACCGGTCCTACCGGGCCACCCTCTTCGATGCGATCGCCATGGCGCGGCGCCTGGGCGACGTCGATCTCCAGGTCGACGCGACACTGGCGGACACGATCAGTGGCGCGGGCCTGTTCCAGATGTTCGACCCACTGCCGGAACGTCTCGACAGCCTGCACGACGCTCTGCACGTACTCGAGGACTCCGGCCGAGCGAACAGCGCTGACACAGCGAAGGTCCTGGTACTGCTGGCCATGGAGCTGAGCTGGACCGAGGACTGGAAGGAACGCCGCGACCTTCTCGAACAGGCTGTGACGCTGGCGCATTCGGTGGGAGACCGCAATGCCCTCGAGTCGGCGCTGCGCGCGATGCTGTGGTGCCTTCTGGTGCCCCAGTGTTGGGATCTGCGCCAGGAGGCGATGACACGCCTCGTCGAGCTGGAGTCGACATCGTCTCGGCGGCATCGCGATCCGTCCGCCGCCACCATCCTGGCGAGGACCCAGCAAGCATTCGGCGATCTCGGTGGCGCCGCGTCGACACTGGCCGCGGTCACGCGCGCCGATCTCGCGGACGATCCCGAGATGACCTGGGCCATGGTGTGTTCCAGATTCGGCGTGGACGTGTCCGCGGGGCGTCTCGTGCGCGCGGAGACCATGCTGCCCCGAATCTGCCAGACACCGGACGCCGCCCTCGGCGGCCACACGTACGGACGCGAGCACACCTCCATCCTCACTCTTCGGACGATGCGCGGAGACCTCCGGCACTTCGCGGACCGGCGCGACGAGATGGCCACCATGTTCGATTCGATTCCGGCGTTCCGCCCGGTCGTGGCGTCCTCGCTCGCCGACGTCGGACGGATGGACGAGGCGCGCGAGCTGATGGACTGGTACGACGAGCAACGGCTCGCGGCGATCGCCCCGGACATGCTCTGGATGATCGCCATGACCTTCATCGCCCGTGCCGGTGCCACGGTGGGCAACACACTGGTGTGCACCGACGTGTACGAGCGGTTGCTGCCCTACGCGGAGCAGACCGTGTCGGTGGCCCCGAGCGTCTTCGGCGTGGTGCACCACCACCTGGCCGACATGTCCCTGGCCACCGGTCACGTCGAGCGAGCGGGTCGTCATCTGCACGCCGCGCGGCGCCTGCACGTCGCCCGCGGCTTCGAGGGATGGAGCGCCGAGGACGCGTACCTCGGTCTCCGCATCGAGCACGCCCGCACCGGACGGCTCGCGGCCCGTGCTCTGGCGTCGGCCCGCAGCCGTGCGGATGTCATCGGAGCCTCGGCGGTCCGGCGGCGCATCGACGCCTTCGCGGCACTGGTGGAGAACTCCGAGCTCTGACCGGTACTCGTCGACTCGGCCGTCCGCAAGACCCGGCGAGCGCCTGTGGACGGCCGTCCCCACAGGCGCTCGGTGGGCCAGGCTCACGGCTGGTCCGGGCGTACTCTCGGCCCGTGAGTTCAGACAGGATGGTGGCCCGCATCGGTGGGCTTCTGCGTCAGGCCGAGTCCACGGACAATCCCCACGAGGCCGAGGCGTTCATGGAGGCGGCGCAGCGTCTCGCGACCGCCGCCTCGGTCGATCTGGCCGTGGCGCGCTCGCACACCGCCTCGCGCGAGAAGCGGGCGACGCCGATGCAGCGCGTCGTCCACATCGGGGAGCACGGCAAGAAGGGCCTGCGCACCTACGTCCTGCTGTTCGTGGCCATCGCCCGCGCGAACGACGTGCAGTGCGACGTCGCGCAGTCGTCCACGCAGGTCTTCGCGTACGGGTTCGAGAGCGACATCGACACGTGCGAGGCCCTGTACGCGAGCCTGCTCGTGCAGATGGTGCGCGCGAGCGACACGTACATCTCGTCGGGTGCGTACCGGGACGCCACCGTGGACCGTGAGGTCACCGTCGTCCGAGGACGCCGGCGTTACCGCACGGTCGAGCGGGCACCGCTCGCCGGCGTCACGGCCAGGATCGAGTTCCAGACCGCGTTCGCGCACCGGGTCGGCGAGCGTCTGGCCGCCGTCAAGAAGGAGGCCGAGGCCGAGGCGGTCGCCACGGAAGCTCCCGAGGCCGGCACCGCACTGGTGTTGCGGGACAAGGAGATCGAGCTGCGCGACTTCTACCGGTCCGCCTCCACCGCTCGAGGTACCTGGCGCGGCAGCTCGGGTCGCTCGTACTCGTCGGAGGCCCGGCGAGCGGGCGACCACGCCGGTCGACGTGCACGCCTGGGCAATCAGAGCGAGATCGGCGGCTCTCGAGGACAACTCGAACGGTGACTCGCGACAGCCAGCGCTCCCGCGTCTACGACGCCGAGCATCAGGTCCGCACCATGTTCGACCGCGCGGACGAACGGGGCCTGCGCACAGTCGAGATCCTCGGGTCCACGGTCACCCTGCCGATCGAGCGGCGCTTCGCCTCGCTCGACTCGGTCCAGAGCTACGTCGACGGTGTCCTCACCCTCTCCCGGGTACGTGCGGAATGGCCACGGGCGGCCGTTCCGGTACGGGTCCGGGCCCGCTCGGGTGCGGGCGCCGCGCACTACGAGGTCGACACCGCCACCATCGCCGTCCCACTCCACGTGCGGGGACGCGCCTGGGCTCTGCGGGAGATGGTGGTGCTGCACGAGATCGCGCATCATCTCGAACCCGGCGATCCGGACGACCACTGCGAACCGGCACACGGCGGTGCGTTCGTCGACCGCTACCTCACCCTGGTGTCGGAGATCATCGGCGCCGAGGCGGGTTTCGTCCTCCGTGCGGCGATGCACTCCTGCGGGGCGCGCGTCGGTTGACAGGCCGGGCACCATGGAAGCGACAGCCCGGCGCACTCACCGAAGGATCACACATGTCCGTTCGCATCGGAGTTCAGCTTCAGCCCCAGCACGCCCCCGACTACGGCCTCATCCGCGACGCGGTTCTGCGGTCCGAGGACGCGGGTGTGGACATCGTCTTCAACTGGGACCACTTCTACCCGTTGTACGGCGACCTCGACGGAGCCCACTTCGAGTGCTGGACGATGCTGGGCGCCTGGGCCGAGCAGACGTCGAACGTCGAGATCGGCGCCCTCGTCACCGGCGGCGGATACCGCAACCCCGATCTCCTCGCGGACATGGCCCGCACGGTGGACCACATCAGCGGCGGACGCCTGATCCTCGGCATCGGTGCCGGCTGGAACCAGAAGGACTACGACAACTTCGGCTACGACTTCGGCACCGCCGGCTCGCGTCTGGCCCTGCTCGACGAGAGCCTGGCCCGCATCACCGCGCGACTGGCCGTCGGCAACCCGGCGCCGACGCGGCACATCCCGATCCTCATCGGCGGCGGTGGTGAGAAGAAGACGCTCAAGATGGTCGCCCGCTACGCCGACGTCTGGCACAGCTTCGCCGATCTCGACGCGCTGAAGCACAAGTCCGAGGTGCTCGCCGGGCACGGTGAGACCGTCGGCCGCGACGTGTCGCAGATCGAGCGGTCGGTGGCCTGGCCCGGCGCCGACGACGCACAGGCCTTCGTCGACGCCGGAGCCACCCTCTTCACCGTGGCTGTGAACGGCCCCGACTACGAGCTCACCGAGCTGACCGGCGCGATCTCCTGGGCGCGGTCGCACCAGGGCTGACTGTCAGCCGGACTGTTTCCCGAACAGGCCCGAGCTGCCGTGTCCGCCGTGCGAGGAGGCGAACTCGTACGCGGACTCGGCATGCTCGTGTTCGTCGATGCCGTCCGTCTCGTGCTGCGGATCCGCTCTGATCCCGATGGTCAGCTTCAGCGCCGTGGCGATGGCCGCGGTGACCAGGAACGCGTAGGCGAGAACGACGACGACCGCGACCAACTGTCGACCCAGCTGCGCGACGCCGCCGCCGTAGAACAGGCCGTCGACACCGGGCGGCATGTCGCTGCTCGCGAGGAGGCCGATCATCAGCGTGCCGACGATGCCGCCCACCAGGTGCACTCCGACCACGTCGAGCGAATCGTCGTACCGGAAGCGGTATTTGAGACCGATCGCCAGGGCACAGGCGACACCGGCGGCAGCGCCGACGCCCAGAGCGCCGATCGGGGTGACGGCCGTGCACGACGGCGTGATCGCCACCAGGCCGGCGACGACGCCCGACGCCGCGCCGAACGACGTGGCCTTCCCGTCGCGGATCTTCTCGACCACCAACCACGCGACCATCGACATCGCGCCCGCGCCCATCGTGTTGACCAACGCGACCGCGGCGATTCCGTCGGCAGCCAGCGACGAGCCGGCGTTGAAGCCGAACCACCCGAACCACAGCAGCCCGGCACCCACCATGACGGCGGGCAGGTTGTGCGGCCGCATCGCCTCGCGGGGCCACCCACGACGCTTACCGACGACGAGGGCGAGCGCCAGTCCGGCCGCGCCTGCATTGATCTCCACCGCGGTGCCGCCGGCGAAGTCGATGGCCTTCAGCTGATTGGCGATCCAGCCTCCGGTCTCCGCGGTGACACCGTCGAACGCGAACACCCAGTGCGCGACGGGGAAGTAGACGAGTGTCGCCCAGAGACCGGCGAAGATCACCCACGGCATGAACCGCATCCGGTCGGCGACGGCGCCGGACACGAGCGCCACGGTGACCATCGCGAAGCCTGCCTGGAAGGCGACGAAGGCGAGCGCCGGGACGGTACCCACCAGCGGGATCTCGACCGGGCCGCCCCCGGCTCCGAAGCTGCCGCCGATCAACGAGGTGAGGCCGGCGAACTGCGTCGGGTCCCCGATCCACCCACCGGCGCTGTCGTCGCCGAACACCATCGAGTACCCGAACAGGACCCACAGCACCCACACGACTCCGATGGCCGAGAGGCTCATCATCATCATGTTCAGCACGCTCTTCACGCGCACCATGCCGCCGTAGAAGAAGGCGAGCCCCGGAGTCATCAACAGCACCATCGCGGCGCTGGCCAGGACCCACGCCGTGTTGCCGGCATCCGGAGCGCCCGTCAGCGGGTACTTGAGACTGGAGTACATACGAACACCTTCCGTCCCCCGGCGCACACCCTCCAGGCGTCCTGGATAGTCGGTGACGTGCGCCCCGACGGAGACTAGACCCCTGGTCGGAGCGGTCCCCACGGCGATCACCGGCAGCAGATCACTGAGCACAACCATTGCGCGTTCGCCGTTTCGGTGATCCCGGCACGTGAGCCCTAGTGTTCATCTCATGCTTGCGCACCGCGTGGGACGGAAATTCGTCGTCCTCGTCTCCACACTTCTGCTCGCCGTCCTCCTCGCGTCCTGCGGCACCTCGGACGGCGGCTCGTCGAACGGCTCCTCGTCCGCTGCCGCGGCACCGACCGAACTGTGCTCACCTCCCGGTGTGGACAGTGCGTCGTCCACGCCGACCAACTTCGACGCCGCGGCGGCCGCCGCGACCGAGGATCGGTACACGACGCCGTCGGTCACGCCCCTCGACCGCATCGACACCTCGCAGCTCGGACTGATCACGCCCGGCCAGCTCACCGTCGGCACGCTCTCCGACGCGCCGCCCAGCATCTGCGTCGACGGCTCCGGCACCTACACCGGCTACGACAACGAGTTGCTGAAGGCCGTCGCCGCGAAGCTCGGCCTGCAGATCAACTTCTCGGGCACCGAGTTCTCGGGTCTGCTCGCGCAGGTCGCCGGCCGACGCTTCGACGTCGGCTCCTCGTCCATCACCACCACCGACGAGCGGCGCAACACGGTCGGCTTCACCAACGGCTACGACTTCGGCTACTTCTCCCTGGTCGCGAAGGCCGGCGGTCCGATCACCGCCTTCGAGAACCTGGGACCGGACACCCGTATCGGCGTCGTGCAGGGAACGGTGCAGGACGACTACGTCGTCAACACCCTGGGCCTGGACCCGGTGAAGTTCCCCGACTACAACACCGCGTACGCGAATCTCCGCACCGGGCAGATCGACGCCTGGGTCGCACCGTCGCAGCAGGCCGAGGGCCTGGTGAAGCCGGAGGACGGCACGGCGATCACGCAGAACACCTTCAGCCTCAACAACTTCGTGGGGTGGGCCGTCGCGCGCGACAACCAGCCGCTGATCGACGCGTTGAACTCCGGCCTCGACGCGATCATCGAGGACGGGACCTGGGCGCAGCTGTACTCCGACTGGGTGCCGCGCGAACTCCCGGAGGGATTCAAGCCCGGTAGCAAGGCAGCGCCGCAGCCCGAGCTCCCCGACTTCGCGGCCATCGCCGCCGAGAACGACGCGACTGCCCCGGCTGCGCAGGCCGTCGCACCGAAGTCGACGTTCGAGCAGCTCGGCGACACGTTCTTCGACTGGAACCTGTACAAGCAGGCGTTGCCGGACCTGCTGAAGACCGGCCTGCCGAACACGCTGATCCTGGCGCTGGCATCGGGCATCATCGGCACGGTTCTCGGCATGCTGCTCGCACTGGCAGGCCTGTCCCGCACCCGCTGGCTGCGCTGGCCGGCACGCGTCTACACCGACATCTTCCGCGGACTGCCCGCCGTCGTGATCATCCTCGTGATCGGTCTCGGCATCGGACCCGTCGTCAGTGGACTCACCGGCAACAACCCGTACTGGCTCGGTGCGGTGGCGTTGTCGCTGCTCGCGGCGGCGTACATCGGCGAGATCTTCCGCTCCGGCATCCAGAGCGTCGAGAAGGGTCAGATCGAGGCAGCGCGTGCTCTCGGCTTCAGCTATCGACGCTCGATGCGCCTGGTCGTGGTGCCGCAGGGTGTGCGGCGCGTGCTTCCCGCACTCGTCAACCAGTTCATCTCGCTGATCAAGGACTCGTCGCTGATCTACTTCCTGGGTCTGCTGGCGACGCAGCGCGAACTGTTCGCCGTCGGCCGAGACCTCAACGCGCAGACCGGAAACCTGTCACCCCTGGTGGCTGCCGGACTCGTCTACCTCGCGATGACCGTCCCGCTGACCCACCTGGTCAACTACATCGACAAGCGTCTGCGCGTCGGCAAGGCCGAGCAGACACTCGACCCGGTCGAGCAGGCCATCGTCGTGGAAAGAGGCTGACACATGACCACCGCACCCTCTACCGAGCCGTTGACCGGCGTCTCACTCGCCGGCCGTGACCTGCACCTGTCCTTCGGCACCAACAAGGTTCTGCGGGGCGTCGACATCGACGTCGCCGCAGGAGCCACCACGACGGTCATCGGACCGTCCGGTTCGGGCAAGTCCACGCTCCTGCGCGTGCTCAACCGGCTGCACGAGCCCGAGCAGGGCGACATCCTGCTCGACGGCCGCTCGGTGCTGAAGGACGATCCCGACGCGCTGCGCCAGCGCATCGGCATGGTGTTCCAGCAGTTCAACCTGTTCCCCCACCGCACCGTCCTCGACAACGTCGCGCTCGGTCCGTGGAAGTTGAAGGGACTGAGCAAGGACGACGCGCACGCCGCCGCGCTCGCCCAGCTCGACAAGGTCGGGCTGAAGGAGAAGGCGGGCTCGCGGCCCGGCAACCTCTCCGGCGGTCAGCAGCAGCGCGTGGCCATCGCCCGTGCGCTCGCCATGGAACCGCAGGTGATGTTCTTCGACGAGGCCACGTCCGCCCTCGACCCGGAACTCGTCAAGGGCGTGCTCGCCCTCATGGCGGACCTCGCGACCGGTGGTATGACCATGGTCGTCGTCACGCACGAGATGGGCTTCGCCCGCTCGGTGTCCGACCGCGTGCTGTTCATGGACCACGGCAGCGCCGTCGAGGTGGGCCCGCCCGCAGCGCTGTTCGACGACCCGCAGACCGAGCGACTGCAGAGGTTCCTGTCCGAGGTGCTGTGACGAGGTGATCGCACAACTGTGACCCGGCACACTCGAACCGCGTACGGTCGGGAGAGATGCCGACATTCGCACTCGAGAATGTGGGCGCTCTACCTCGAACGGGAGCAGAACACATGGCCGACAACAGAGCCGTCGCCTACGCCGGAGCCGGGAAGGTGGAGGTCGTCGACATCGACTTCCCCAGCTTCACGTTGCAGGACGGGCCGGGAGTCAATCCTGCCAGCGTGGGGCGCGAGTGCCCGCACGGAGTGATCCTGAAGGTGGTGTCCACCAACATCTGTGGCAGCGATCAGCACATGGTTCGCGGCCGCACGACGGCGCCCGAGGGTCTGGTGCTCGGGCACGAGATCACGGGAGAGGTCATCGAGGTGGGCCGCGACGTGGAGTTCATCAAGACCGGTGACCTGTGTTCGGTGCCGTTCAACATCGCGTGCGGCCGATGCAAGAACTGCAAGGAGCGCAAGACCGGAATCTGCCTGAACGTCAACCCCGATCGCCCCGGCGCGGCCTACGGCTACGTCGACATGGGTGGCTGGGTCGGTGGCCAGGCCGAGTACGTCATGGTGCCGTACGCGGACTGGAACCTGCTGAAGTTCCCGAACCGCGACCAGGCCATGGAGAAGATCCTCGACCTGACGATGCTGTCCGACATCTTCCCGACGGGCTTCCACGGCTGCGTCACCGCCGGGGTCGGTGTGGGCTCCACGGTCTACATCGCCGGTGCCGGTCCGGTCGGGCTCGCCGCTGCGGCCAGCGCCCAACTGCTCGGCGCCGCGGTCGTCATCGTCGGTGATCTCAACGAGAGCCGGCTGGCGCAGGCCCGCAGTTTTGGCTGCGAGACGGTCGATGTCAGCAAGGGCGATCCCAAGGATCAGATCGAACAGCTGCTCGGGGTGCCGGAGGTGGACTGCGGTGTCGACGCCGTCGGGTTCGAGGCTCGTGGCCACGGTGACGGCTCTGCCACGGAAGCGCCTGCGACAGTACTGAACTCGCTCATGGACATCACCACCGCGGGCGGTTCGCTCGGCATTCCGGGGCTGTACGTCACCGGCGATCCCGGAGCGTCCGACGAGGCCGCCAAGGTCGGCGCGCTGTCCCTGAGCCTCGGCACCGGCTGGGCGAAATCGTTGTCGTTCGCCACCGGTCAGTGCCCGACGATGCAGTACCACCGCGGCCTGATGATGGCGATCCTGCACGATCGCGTGCAGATCGCGAAGGCTGTCAACGCACGCGCCATCTCGCTCGAGCAGGCTCCGCAGGGCTACGCCGACTTCGATTCCGGTGAGGCCACGAAGTTCGTGCTCGACCCCCACGGGCTCCTCGGCGCGGCCTGACCGACTCTCGCGAGGTGGGCTGTCGTGCTCACCTCGCGAGTGCGTGTCAGCCCAGGAACGCGAGCAGTTCCTGGTTGAACCGGTCCGGGTGCGAGGTGTTGAACCCGTGCGGGCCACCCTCGACGAGCACCAGGGTGCTGTTCGCGATCGCCTCGTGTGACCGCTTGCCGCTCACCTCGAACGGGACGATGGCGTCCGCGTCACCGTGGATGACGAGGGTGGGGACGTCGATCTTCGGCATGTCCTCACGGAAGTCGGTGCGCGCGAACGCCTCGATGCACCCGAGAATCGCCGGTGTCGACGCCTCGGCCGCCATGTCCACCGCGTACTGACGATCCTCCTCCGAGACCGCCAGCTCGCCGTTCGCGCTGAAGAAGTTGGTGGCGAAGCCGTCGAGGAAGGCGTTGCGGTCCTCCTCGACACCGTTCTCGAAGCCCGCGATCGTCTCGTCGTCGAGGCCACCGTCGGGATTGTCCTCGGACTTGTAGAGGTACGGAGGGACCGCGCCGGCGAGTACCGCTCTCGCGATCCGGTCGCTGCCGTACTTCGCGAGGTAGCGCACCACCTCGCCGCCGCCCATGGAGAAGCCCACCAGCGTCACGTCCCGCAGGTCGAGCGTCTCCAACAGCACCGACAGGTCCGCGGCGAACGTGTCGTAGTCGTAACCGGACTCGGGCTGCGACGAGCTGCCGAATCCACGCCGGTCGTAGGTCACGACGCGGTGGCCCGCGTCGAGCAGTGCGACGATCTGGGGCTCCCACGACCGCTCGTTGAGCGGCCAGCCGTGGATCAACACCACCGGCGTACCCTCGCCCCGGTCCTGGTAGTGCAGGTCGATCGGGGCGTCGTTCTCGACTCCCACCGAGAGCATCGGCATGTCGTGCCTCCTTCGTCGCGGTGTCTCCGCGTCGACCTCGGACTACCCGGAGCGGGCCCCGACGACACACGTTCGCCCACCGTTCACCTTCCTGCACCCGGGGGGTTGCTTACCTTCCCTTTGCCTTTTGCCCGGCACTTCTACGGTCGACCGGTGACCACGATTCCGCTTCCCCTGATCGTCTCCGACAAGCATGCAGCCCATCGACACGACGGCAGCTCCTCGCGGTCGTCGCTGACGTGCAAGTACAAGTGCGGCGACGCCTGCTTCCACGAGGTGCCCAACACGTCGTCGAGCGAGTACTTCGGCGACATCGTCAAGACGGCGATGACGCGCCGCGGCATCCTGCGCGGCAGTGCGATGGCCGTGCTGGCCGTCGGCGCCACCAGCGCTCTCGCCGCCTGCGGCACGGAGGACTCGGGAACGGCCACCACCGCGTCGGCCACCCCGACCCCGGAGCCGCGTGGACTCGACTTCACCGCCGTCGCACCCAACACCGAGGACGCGGTCGTCGTCCCGGAGGGGTACGAGCAGGCCGTCGTCATCCGGTGGGGCGACCCGGTGGTCGAGGGTGCGCCTGCCTTCGACTTCGACAACCAGACCTCGGCGGCCCAGGAGAAGCAGTTCGGATTCAACAACGACTTCGCCGGACTGCTGCCGATCGACGGGTCGTCCACCGAGTACCTGCTGGTGGTCAACCACGAGTACACGACGGAACCGTTCCTCTTCACGGGGTACGACGCGGAGAACCCCACCGCGGAGCAGGT
The DNA here is from genome assembly GCF_017832185.1 of Rhodococcus sp. PvP016. NCBI lineage: Bacteria > Bacillati > Actinomycetota > Actinomycetes > Mycobacteriales > Nocardiaceae > Rhodococcus > Rhodococcus sp. PvP016. The sequence continues at coordinate 771,957 of NZ_JAFIBH010000001.1, forward strand.
CGCCATCGGCCTTGCCGCCCACGGTCTGTCGGTTGTCCAGGTGGCCGGTGAGAACGGCTCGGGCAAGCTCACCCCGCAGATGGGCCGCTACAACCGTCGCATCACCGGATCGACCGAGTTCGTCCTCACCGGTCCCGCGGCCGGCAGCGACTTCCTCAAGACCTCCGCCGATCCCACCGGGACCAAGGTCTTCGGCACGTTCAACAACTGCTCCGGTGGCGTCACCCCGTGGGGCACCGTGTTGTCCGGCGAGGAGAACATCAACCAGTACTTCGCCAACGCCGAGAGTGTGACCGACCCCGTGGTCGCCGAGCGTCTGGCGCGCTACGGCGTGGAAGGTGCTGCGTCCGAGCGTAAGTGGGAGCGATTCGACAAGCGCTTCGATCTGGCGCAGGAGCCGAACGAGGTGAATCGCTTCGGCTGGGTCGTCGAGGTGAACCCGTGGGATCCCACCGCAGCACCGATCAAGCACACGGCACTCGGCCGGTTCAAGCACGAGGCCGCGACCATCCACGTGACGGACGACGGCACCGTGGTCGCCTACAGCGGTGACGACGAGCGTTTCGACTACATGTACAAGTTCGTCTCCAGCCGAAAGATGATGCAGGGCACCGGCGCTGCGGCGCTGCGCTCCAACGTGACGCTTCTCGACGCCGGAACCCTCTACGTCGCAAAGCTCTCCGGTGACGCGCCCGACCAGATCGACGGCTCGGGAAAGCTCCCGACCACGGGACAGTTCGCCGGCAAGGGCGAGTGGATCCCGTTGCTGCGTACCGGCGAGGACGGCCGCGGCGAGTCCCTGGTCGACGGCATGTCCGCCGAGGAGGTCGCCGTCTTCACGCGCCTCGCCGGGGACAAGGTCGGCGCCACCAAGATGGACCGACCGGAGGACTTCGAGCCGAACCCCGTCACCGGCAAGGTGTACGTCGCGCTGACCAACAACTCGAACCGCGGCACCGAGGGCAAGGCCGCCGCCGACGAGGCGAATCCGCGGGACAAGAACAAGAACGGCCAGGTTCTCGAGCTCGACGACGACCACGCCGGGACCAGTTTCACGTGGAACCTTCTGCTCGTCTGTGGCGATCCGGCAGCCGCCGACACCTACTTCGGCGGCTTCGACAAGTCGCAGGTCAGCCCGATCTCGTGCCCGGACAACCTCGCGTTCGACGCGGACGGCAACCTATGGGTGTCGACGGACGGCAACGCCCTCGACTCCAACGACGGCCTGTTCTCGGTGGTTCTCGACGGTGACCGCCGCGGCCAGACGAAGCAGTTCCTCACCGTGCCGAAGGGTGCCGAGACCTGCGGTCCGATCGTGCAGGAGCAGCGTGTCGTCGTGAGCGTGCAGCACCCGGGCGAGGAGGACGACGCCAGTGCCGACGCCCCCGCCTCGCACTGGCCCGACGGTGGCGACTCGCAGCCCCGCCCGTCGGTCGTCGCGGTGTGGAAGGTCTGACCTTCTTTCTCCCTGCAGTCGTGGACCGCGGTCAGCCCAGCCAGTCGAGCACGCTGGCTGCGGTCCACGATTGCTGCATGCTTCCCAACGGCTCTCCGGTGAACGGCTCGTAGTACTCGGCGAAGCTGCCGTCGCTCGCCTGGCGCAACCCCTCCTCGCGCAACATCGCCGACCGCTCCGACCACCCGCGTCGCGCGAAGGCCCACGAGAACAGCCACGTCACCACCGGCCACACCGGACCCCGCCAGTACTCGCGAGGTCGGAAGTCCCGCGAGATCGGTGACGTCGACGGGGGGACGGCGTACTTGAAGTCCGGGTGCCCGCAGAAGCGCGGACCCTCGAAGAGGCGCAGCAGCGCCCGCTCGGTGTCACGAGGCAACCCACCGCACAGCAGCGGCGCGAACATCGCCATCGTGTCGGTCTTGATCCACTCCCCGGACCGCACGTCGCGATCCCGAGCCGCGCCGGAACGTGCGTCGGTGGTGGCGACGACGCCGCTCCGGAACCGGTCGGCCCAGGCGCGCAGGTCCCGCACATCCGCATGAGGCCGGGAATGGTCCTCGCCGATGGTGGCCAGCACGTCGCAGGCGACGGCGAAGATCGCGCTGACGAAGACGTCCTCCACCGCGAAGCTCATGGCGCTGTTCAGCGCGAGATCGTCGTATCGCGCGAGCTTCATCTCCTCGAGCAACCAGAGATAGCGGTCGTACTCGATGTTGCTCGGGCGCTGCGACGAGTCGGTGACGATGGACGTGTCCTCGCGGATGTACGGCGGCACCGCCCCCGGAATCACCTTCGCGTACGCCGCATCCCAGCGCGGTGAGTTGTCCATACCCGATTCCCACCCGTGGTACAGCGTGATGCGCCCCGTGTGGTTCTGATCGCGTGCGTGTGCCAGCCAGCGGTGCCACCGCACCAGATCCGGCCATCGCCGATCGAGGAACTCGCCGGCGACCTGCCGCGTGGTCCGCCCGCGCCGACGGGCGTGATCGAGAATGCGCTGCACGGCGATGGCGTGCACGGGTGGCTGCGTGATACCCGAGGTGTGGACGCCGACGGGCGCGTGCGCGGCCAGTTCGTTCACCTGCCAGCGCGCGGGCCCGGGAAAGTATCCGTCGACACCGCTGGCGAAGACGATGTGCGGGATCATGCCGTTCGACCACTGCGCCGACAACAGGGTGTCGAGCTCGACGACGGCCCGCTCGACGCTCAACGGGGCGAGCCCGACCGACACGAAGGCGGCGTCCCAGCTCCACATGTGCGGGTACAGGCGCGGAGCCGCGCTGGTCATGGTGCCCAGATCGTTGCCGCGCAAGAGGTAGGCGGCCCGTGCTGCGAGCTGAGTCGGGGTGAATCCGGGGGCGGCCATGGGAGACATCATCCGTCGGACGGCACGATCCTGCAGGGCGCGCCGGTGAGTCGGGGTGCGAGGGCGACGCGTCGGTCGCATACTGAGCCATCGGAGGCGAACGTGCCGGGGCAACTGGTCGGGGGTGGTGGGTGTGTCGACCGCGTCGATGTCCGCGCTGGTCGGGTGGCTGCCGGACGATTTCGGTCACGATGCTCTGGGTCTCGCCGCCCGCATGGCGACCACCGCTCGGGCCGCGGGCGGCGCGATGACGGTCCGCGCGTGCACCGTACTGCCGCGGACGTGGCCCTTCCCGTCGATGGCGCACGTGGATGCGGAGTACCGGCGCTGGCTCGAGGAGCGCGGCACCGATGCCGCAGCTCGGGCCGACGCGGCGATGGCGGACCTGCTCACACCGGCCGATCTGGGATCTCCCTCCGCCTTCTTCGCCGAGAACGCCGCCGAGTCGGCCGCACTCACCGCGGCGGCGGCCACTCACCATGCCGACCTGGTCGTGCTGGGGAGCTCCGACGGTCCCGACGATCGCTTCACGCCCGGGAGCACGAGCGAGACGTTGCTGCACTCGTCCGCTGTCCCGCTGGCACTGGCGCCGCGCGGCGCACGCCGCCACACCGCCGCCGTCTCCCGCATCTCCTGCGCCTACACCGGGACCCCGGAGGCCACCGATGCGCTCTACTCCGCGGCGGCTCTCGCGGTGCGCTGGAACATCGCGCTGCGCCTGGTGGCGTTCGCACCGCGACGCTCGACGACGTTTCCCCCCTTCGGCGGCTACGACGCGGAGGATCTGGTGACGTCGCAGTGGCGCGAGCAGGCCACCGGGATGCTGCACTCCGCGGCGTCGGACGTCACGTCCGCCTACCCGGCCCTGTCCCCGACTTGCGCGGTGGGCTCCGGCGGGGACTGGCAGCACGTGGTGGACTCGGTCGAGCTGGGGCCCGAGGACCTGCTGGTGCTCGGTTCGTCCCGCCTCGGACCCCTCGCTCGCGTGTTCCTCGGCTCCACCGCGTCGAAGATCGTGCGACACAGCCCTGTTCCGATTCTGGTCGTTCCCCGTGGAAGCCGATTTGCTCGGTGAACCACGCCGATAGTGGAGGAAACATGAGCGATCCGAGCAACAGTTCGGGACTGCTGCGACGCAAGTCGATCAGCGACATCGCGGCGCTGGAGGCGACGGGCGAAGGTCGCCTGAAGCGGTCGATCACCACGTTCCAGCTGACGTGCATCGGCGTCGGCTCGACCGTGGGCACCGGCATCTTCTTCATCTTCTCGTCCGCCGTCCCGGTCGCGGGGCCCGCGGTCATCTTCTCGTTCGTCATCGCCGCCGTCACGGCCGGCCTGACGGCGCTCTGCTACGCCGAGCTGGCGTCGTCGATCCCGGCCTCCGGGTCGACCTACACCTACACGTACACCACCATCGGCGAATTCGTCGCGATCCTCGTCGGCGCCTGCCTCATCCTCGAGTACGGCGTGTCGACGGCCGCGGTGTCGGTGCTGTGGTCCCAGTATCTGAACGACCTGCTCGATCGTACTGTCGGACTACGCATTCCGGATGTGCTGTCGCATGCACCCGGGGACGGCGCCGGCTTCGGCGTCAACCTGCCCGCCATCGTGCTCGTCGCGCTGTGCGCCGTGTTGCTGATCCGCGGAACGAGCGAGTCCGCTCGTGCGAACGCCGTCATGGTCGTCATCAAGATCGGCATCCTCGCGATGTTCGCCATCGTCGGTTTCACCGGATTCAGTCTCGAGAATCTGGAGCCGTTCGCCCCGTTCGGAGTCGCCGGTGTCGGCGCGGCGTCCGGCCTGATCTTCTTCTCGTTCATCGGACTCGACGCGGTGTCGACGGCCGGCGAGGAGGTGCACAACCCCAAGCGCACGCTGCCCATCGCGCTCATCAGCGCGCTGGTGGTGGTCACGCTGATCTACCTGTTGGTGACGATGTCGGCTATCGGCGCGCAGAAGTACACCGAGTTCGAGGGCCAGGAGGCCGGTCTCGCCGAGATCCTGCAGTACGTGACGGGATCGAGCTGGCCGTCGATCGTGCTGTCGGCGGGCGCCGTCGTCTCGATCTTCTCGGTCACGCTGGTCACCCTCTACGGGCAGACGCGAATCCTGTTCGCGATGAGCCGCGACGGTCTGATCCCCGCAGTGTTCTCGCAGGTCAGTCCTCGCAGCCTCGCACCGGTGAAGAACACGATCATCGTGGCGTTCTTCGTGTCCCTGCTCGCGGGTTTCCTGCCGCTGGACTTCCTGGCAGACCTGGTGTCGATGGGCACGCTCGTGGCCTTCATCGTCGTCTCCGCCGGAGTGATCATCCTGCGCCGACGCGAGCCGAACATCGAGCGCGGCTTCAAGGTTCCGCTGTACCCGGTGCTCCCGATCCTGTCGATCTGCGCGTGCCTGTACCTCATCAGCACCCTGCACATCCAGACGTGGATCCTCTTCGCGGTCTGGCTGGCGGCCACGTCGGTGCTCTACTTCACCTACTCACGACGGCGATCAGCCCTGGAGCCGAACAGGCTCCAGGGCTGATCGAACCGTGACGGTCAGCGACCGATGGTGGCGTGCATCTCCCAGACGATGACCTCGGCTGCGGACGTCGTCGACAGTGTCTGTCCGCCACCGCCCTTGATGCGGACCGCGTCACCCTCGCGCAGCAGGCCCACGCCCTCGAGCGAGGCCTCACCGCGGGCGACGAAGACGTGCAGGAACGGTGCATCCGGGAGGTCCTGAGCCGGGGTGTCGGAACGCAACCGTGCGACGTGCATCGCGGCGTACTTGTTCTTGATGCGGATCGCCGAATGGTCCTTGTAGGCGTCCATTCCCGACGCGACCGGAACCAGCCCGCCCGAGAGCAGTTCGTCGTCGATCTCGAGCTGCTCGTACCCGGGGGTGATCCCGGCCTCGTCGGGCACGACCCACATCTGCACGAAGTGCACCGGATCCTGATGCTTCTGCGACGGGTTCTCCGTCGACGCGAGACGCCACGAGTCGTTCTTCTCCGAGTGCAGGATTCCGGTGCCGGCGCTCATCCGTTGCGCGAGGCCCGGGTAGATGAGCCCGTTGTGCCCGATGGAGTCCTGGTGCACGAGCGATCCCTGCAGGACCCACGTGACGATCTCCATGTCTCGGTGCGGGTGCGTGTCGAAACCGGTACCCGCGTCCACGATGTCGTCGTTGTTCACCATCAGCACCCCGTGGTGGGTGTTGTCGGGATCGTAGTGATGTCCGAAGGAGAACGAATGGTGCGAGTCGAGCCAGCCGATGTTCGTGGCAGGCCGGTCGTCGGCGCGACGGACGTCGAGTGCGGGTGCGGTGGAGGTCGTCATGGGGGTCCCTTCTCGGGATGGAAAGTGAGACTACTGGGCGAGCTTGCCCGCGATGGTGACGACGCGGGTCGCGAGATGCCCGAGGGCGGCGCGGGTCGCGTCGTCGAGCTCGTTCTGGTTGTCGGGTCCGGTGACGTGGCCGACACCGTAGGGGTTGCCGTCGACGAACTTCAGTCCGTCGGTGTAGCCGGGGGGAACGAGGATGCCGCCGAAGTGCATGAGCGAGGTGTACAGGTTGACGATGGTCGTCTCCTGGCCACCGTGCGCGGTCTGGCTCGAGGTGAACGCGGCATAGGCCTTGTCGGCAAGCTTGCCCTGCGCCCACAGGCCACCGAGCGAGTCGAAGAAGGTCTGGAACGGCGAGGCCACGCTGCCGAAGCGGGTCGGCGAGCCGAAGATGACGCCGTCGGCCCACACGATGTCGTCACCGGTAGCGGCCGGCAGGTCCTTGGTGGCCTCGTAGTTGGCCGTCCAGGCCGGGTTCTCGGCGAAGGTGGCCGGGTCGCGGGTCTCGGCGATGTGCCGCACGCGCACCTCGGCGCCGGCTGCCTGAGCGGCCTTCTCGAGTTCGGCGGCCATCGTCGTTCCGTGGCCGGTGGAGGAGTAGTAGAGAATCGCGAGCTTCGTCATGGTCGAGACCTTTCGAGAGAACGGATGGTTCGGGTGAGATTCGGACTCAGAGAACGTGGTGGCCGTACATCTCGCCGAGAGGATCGGCGATCAGTTCGAGGCGAGCACCGTCGGGATCGCGGAAGTAGATCGAGACGCCGCTGTGCTCCGTCAGTTCGACGCCCGCATCCGTGAGCTTGGTCCGCAGGTGCTCCCAGCGCTCGGGTTCCACACTGATGGCCACATGATGCAGTCCGCCGAGAACTTCTCCGTACGGACCGACGTCGAGACCCGGGAAGTCGAAGAAGGCGAGCAGGTTGCTGTTCCCGATGTCGAAGAAGAAGTGCGACGAGCCGGGGTAGTCCCTGTTCTCGATGAGTTCGGTGAGCGGGAACTCGAGCACACCCTGGTAGAACAGGATGGTCTGCTCGACGTCGCTGCTGATCAGGGCGGTGTGGTGCAGTCCGCGCGCCGAGGACGTCGGGCGAGACTCCGCAGGCTGCAGGTGCAGGCCGCGCAGACGGTCACGTCGGGCTTCGAACTCGTCCGACCGCTGCTGCTCTTCGGCTGTCATGCTCATCGTCTCCGCCTTCGATCGAATCGTTGCGTTGTCAACTACTGCGACAGTACCGCACATGATTGCGCTGTCAACTACTTGGGTAGACTCGTGTCATGACTCAGTGGCTGACCGAGGACGAGCAGCGCGCCTGGCGCTCGTACCTCGACGCGACGCGTCTGCTCATGCAGACGCTCGACCGGCAGCTCACGCGCGATTCCGGGATCTCCTTCACCGACTTCGAGCTGCTCGTCGTGCTCTCGGAGGCACCCGGCCGACAGATGCGGATGCGCGACCTGGCCGATGCGGTGACCACCACGCGAAGCGGCGTCACCCGAGCGATCACCCGACTCGTCGACGCCGGCTGGGTCGTCCGCGTCGAGTGCGAGGACGACCGTCGGGGGATGCTCGCGGAACTCACCGACGCCGGTATGGACAAGCTCGCGGCGTCGAGCCCCGGCCACGTGGGAGCCGTCCGGGCGTCGATGTTCGACGTCCTCACCGACGACGACGTCGCGACCTTCGCGAGGGCCTACTCCGACATGCGGACGCACATCCAGAAGGGCGCCGGATAGCCTCGCTGTATGCCACGCACAGCACTCGTCACCGGAGCCGCCCGCGGACTGGGAGCGGGCATCGCTCGCCTGTTGTCCGCCGATCACGACGTCTGGGTCGGGGGATCGACGGCCGACTCCGTCGCGGGCATCTCCGACGAACTGATCAGCGCACGGCCGTGGCCCGTCGACCTCACCGATGCGGACGCTCTCGCTGCGGCCGCCGCGAACATCACGAGCCTCGACGTCCTGGTACACAACGCGGGCGTCGCCGATCTCGGCACGGTGGAGACGCTGACTCTCGCGGACTGGCGACACACGTTCGAGGCCAACGTCTTCGCGGTGGCCGAGCTCACCCGCCTCCTGCTGCCCGCGCTCCGAGCAGCCGGCGGCCACGTCGTGTTGATCAACTCGGGCGCCGGCATCAGGGCCAACCCGGGATGGAGTGCCTACGCCGCGAGCAAGTTCGCGCTGCGGGCCTTCGGTGACGCACTGCGCCTCGAGGAGCCGACCCTGCGCGTGACGTCCGTCCACCCCGGGCGGATCGACACCGACATGCAACGCGCGATCGTCGCGGGCGAGGGCGAGGAGTACGACGCCTCGAAGTACCTCACCGTCGAGACCGTCGCCCGCGCCGTCCGCCAGGCCGTGGACACCCCCGCCGATGCTCATCCCACCGAGATCGTCCTGCGCACACGGTGACCGAGGATCAGGGGAGCGCGTGACTCAGTGCTCCTTCGCCTTGACCACGAGCACGGGGACCGGGCTGTCGAGCAGCACACGCTGAACCGTGCTGCCGGTCAGGAACTTCCCGACCGCGCTGCGGCGACGTGATCCGATGATCACCAGCGTGGCACCGACATCCGAGACCAGATCGACCAGAGCCCCCGCCGGATCTCCGCCGTCGGGTTCGACGCGCACCGTGAACGAGTTCTCTCCCAGCACCTGACGTGCCTGTGCCTCGGCTGCGTCGCGGTGGGCGCTGGTGACCGAATCGGCGTCGATCACCGACAGGACGACGAGATCGGTTCCCCTCAGCGTCGCCTCCGCCTGTCCCTGTACGAGCGCCTCACGGCCTTCGGGTGTCGAATTCATCGCTACTGCAACGGTCATGACGGTGCCTTTCGCATCGGGGAGACTCCAGGTTCACCGAGATTCCGTCGCGGTGACGTACGTTTCGCGGTATTCGTCCGTGCACACTATGGCCACAACTCGGATTCCCTGGACTATTCGGACATCCAGAACCTAGCCTCCTGATGTGACCGAAACCACTCCTGAGTTGTCGTGCCCATGAAGATCACAGCCAAGCGCGCGCTCGGCACGCTCGCCGTCGTCGCCGTCGTCGCTGTCGCCGGCATCGACGCGGCCGGCAGCGCCAGCGGATCCGACGCCCGCGCCAAGTTGACCCTGATCGCTCCCGCCGCCGCGGGAGGTGGATGGGACCTGGTGGCACGTGAGTCGCAGCAAGCACTCCGTTCCGACGGCATCGTGAACAACGCGCAGGTGGTGAACGTGCCCGGTGCCGGCGGAACCATCGGGCTCAGTCAGCTCGAGAATCTCACGGGCCAGTCGACCACGGTCATGGTGACCGGCACGGTCATGCTCGGTGGTATCGCGATCAACGATTCCGACATCACCCTGCAGGACACCGTGCCCATCGCCAAGATGGCCGAGGACTTCGAGGTCTTCGTCGTACCGCGAGACTCGCCGTACCAGAACCTCGAGGACTTCATCGCCGCATGGCGAGCCAACCCCGGCGGTCTCCCCATCGGCGGCGGTTCGCTCGGCGGCATCGACCACATCGTCTCCGGCCAACTGGCACAGCAGGTCGACATCGATCCGGCAGCGATCAACTACATCGCGTTCTCGGGCGGTGGTGAGGTGCTGACCTCGCTGTTGTCCAACACCGTCGGCATCGCCGTCAGCGGATACAACGACTTCCGCGACCAGATCGAATCGGGGAACGTCCGCGCCCTCGCGGTGGCGGCACCCGAGCCCGTCGAGGGGATCGACACCCCGACGTTCAAGGAACTCGGGTACGACGTCGACCTGGTCAACTGGCGCGGATTCGTCGCACCTCCCGGCATCTCGGACACCGACAGGCAGACGCTGATCGAGATCGTCACCGAGATGCAGGAGACCGAACAGTGGGACACCGCCATCGAGCGCAACCGATGGAAGCCGTCCTTCGTCACCGGGGACGACTTCGGTGACTTCCTCGAGGTCGAACAGACCCGCATCACCGACATCCTCCGAGAGTTGGGCCTGGTATGAGTGAGAGTGTTTCGACCACGCGGGTGGAGTCGCCGCCCGATACCGATCGTGGTTTCCTCCACGGCCGGAGCGGACTGGTGGTGTCGGGGCTCCTCGTCGCCCTCGGCCTGTTCCTGATCTACGGCACCGTCACCATGGACGTGCCGGACACTGCGACATCGCCCGGCCCACAGGTCTTCCCGGCCATCATCGCGGGACTGTGCTTCGTCATCGCCGTGCTCGTCGCGGTTCAACTGCTGCGCACTCCGGACGAGGTCGACCTCGGCGTCGACGAGGCCGGCGAGCCCAACACCGGGACCGTGTCCAACTGGCGCTCCGTCGGCATCACCGTCGGCTCGATCGCCCTGTTCATCGCCCTGCTGAATCCGCTGGGATGGGTTCTCGCCGGTGCGCTGCTGTTCTGGGGCGTCTCGATCGGACTCGGCGGCACCCGGTACGTCTTCGACGCCGGTGTGGCGCTCGTCATGTCGTCCGTCGTCCAGCTGGTCTTCTCCGGTGGACTCGGGCTCACGCTGCCCGGCGGCATCCTCGCGGCGGTGTTCTGATGGACGCACTCTCCAATCTCCTCGACGGCTTCGGCACCGCGCTGACGCCCATGAACATCGTGTGGGTCGTCGTCGGCGCCCTGCTCGGCACCGCGGTGGGTGTCCTTCCCGGCCTCGGATCGGCCATGGCCGTTGCGCTGCTCCTACCCGTGACGTTCACCCTCGAGCCCACCTCGGCGCTCATCATGTTCGCCGGCGTCTACTTCGGTGGCCTGTTCGGTGACTCGATCTCCGGCATCCTCATGAACACCCCCGGAAACAGCACGGCCATCGCGGGGACGTTCGAGGGGCACCGCATGGCGAAGAACGGCCGCGCCCCACAAGCTTTGGCCACCTCCGCCATCGGCGCCTTCATCGGCGGCATCATCGCCACCACCCTCGTGGTGTTCTTCGCCCCGACGCTCGCCGACCTGGCCACGAACTTCGGCCCGGCAGAGTACTTCGCCCTGGCGGTGTTCGCGTTCATCGCGACGTCCGCGGTGGTGTCCGACTCCGTCCTCAAGGGTCTGAGCGCACTGCTGATCGGCCTGACACTCGCCGTCATCGGCATCGACGGACCCTCCGGCGCATCGCGATTCACCTTCGAGGTACCGGCACTGTTCGACGGCATCTCCGTGGTGGTCATCACGGTCGCGATGCTCGCCCTCGGTGAGGTCATCTTCATCGCCTCGAAGATCGGCAAGCCCGACGACACCACGCTCATCCCGTCGAAGGGGCGGCCCTTCCTGAGCAAGGCAGAGTTCCGCGAAGCGATGCCCGCATGGTTGCGCGGCACCGCATTCGGAGTTCCCTTCGGCGTCATCCCCGCCGGCGGCGCCGAGGTGCCGAGCTTCCTGGCCTACGGCACCGAGCGCCGGTTGGACCGACGCAGCAAGAACCCGATGTTCGGCAAGGGCGCGATCCGCGGTGTCGCCGGACCGGAAGCTGCCGGCAACTCCACCGCCGGCACCGCGATGGGTGCGCTTCTCGCTCTCGGACTCCCCACGTCGGCAACGGCAGCGATCCTGCTCGCGGCGTTCCAGCAGTACGGCATCCAACCGGGACCGTTGCTGTTCGAGCGCAACGGTGAGGTCGTCTGGGCACTGCTCGCCAGCCTCTTCGTCGGCATGGTCGTCCTGCTGATCCTGAACCTGCCGTTCGCTCCGCTGTGGGCGCAGCTGCTCAAGATCCCCAAGAACTACCTGTACGCCGGCATCACCGTGTTCGCCTCGCTGGGCGTCTACGCGGTGAGCGCCTCGATCGTGGACCTCATCGCCATGCTCGGACTCGGCATCATCGGATTCATGCTGCGCCGCTTCGGGATCCCGTTGGCGCCGGTGCTCATCGCCGTGATCCTGGGACCGCTCGCCGAGGATTCGCTGCGACGAGCCCTCGCCGTCAGCGAAGGGGACGTCTCCGTCCTCGTCGGCAGTGGCATCACCGTCGTCCTGTACACGCTGATGGTCATCGCGGTCGTCATCTCCATCGTGACGAAGGTGCGGTCGCGGGCGAAGGTGGACTTCTAGAGCACTCTGCTTCACCCCTCCACGCCCCCGCGCCCCCCGCGCCCCCCGCGAGTACGTCGACAGTGTCGTGATCCAGCTGCTGATCACGACACTTCGGACGTACTCGCGGGGGGTTTGTGGGTGTTCACCCCCGTGTCACCCCACCGTGGCTGAATGACGGCATGGGATACGACGAGAACTTCCTGTCCACCACCCCGCTGCCGATCCCTACCCGGCCGGACCTGACCGTCCTGACCTACACGCACTTCTCGGTGTCGATGGACACCGAACGGCGCCTCGCCGCCGTGACCGCGGTGAACATCGACGGCGGCGCGTTGCAGGAGGTGGACCGCGGAGACGACTGGCGCCTCGATCCGCGCCTGCCGGCGACCGCGCAAGCGGGCCCGGAGCTGTACGCGAACAACGACATCGACCGCGGGCACCTCGTACGACGACGCGACCCGGTGTGGGGTACTCGCGACATCGCCGAACAGGCCAACGAGGACACGTTCCACTACACGGTGTGTGGACCGCAGACGGCCACGCTGAACCAGTCCAAGGAACTGTGGTTGGGCCTCGAGGACTACGTGCTCGAGCATGCGCGGACATACGGGCAGACGATCTCCGTCTTCAGCGGCTGCGTGTTCGCCGACGAAGATCCGGTGTACCGCGGCGTGGCGATACCGCGCCGGTTCTTCAAGATCGCGGCCTGGTGGCAGGACGACGTACTCGCGGCGACCGGTTACGTGCTCGACCAGTCGGAGTCGCTGGCACCCATTCTCGAACGCGGCGCCCTGGCCCGCGACATCCCACCGCTCGGGGCGTACCGCACGTACCAGGTGCCCGTCGCCGACATCGCCGCTGCGACGGGCCTGGCGATGGCCGAGCTGACGGCGGCGGATCGCCTCGCGCTGGTTCCCGGCGTCCGGCCCGTCGAATGGCGCGAACTCGAGGGCGCCGACGACCTGGTGTGGTGAGTTCTGCCCCGCCCCTCCCCGCGAGTACGTCCATACTGTCGTGGCGACCAGCAGAATCACGACACTGTCGGCGTACTCGCGGGGAGGGGGTGGGGACTTTCCCGAGCTAGAGAACGATGTTCACCATTCTGCCCGGCACGACGATGACCTTCTTCGGATCCTTGCCGTCAAGGAGGGCCACGATCTTCTCGTCGGCCAGTGCCGTCGCCTGCACGTCCTCGCGGGACGCGTCGGCCGCTACCGTGATGCGACTGCGCACCTTGCCGTTGACCTGGATCGGGTAGTCCACCGTGTCGTCCACGAGCCACTTCTCGTCGACCGTGGGGAAGGGACCGTGAGCCAGCGACTCGGTGTGGCCCAACATGTTCCACAGTTCCTCGGCGATGTGCGGTGCGAGCGGAGCCAACATCAGCACCAACGGCTCGACGGCGTCCCGCGGCGCACCCTGCGGGTACTCCTTCGTGAGGTGGTTGGTGTACTCGATGAGCTTCGCGCCCGCCGTGTTGTCCCGCAGCGCAGCGTAATCCGCATCGACACCCTCGACGGTCCGGTTGAGAGCCTTCAGCGTGGCATCGGTCGGCGTGGCATCGGTGGTCCGGACGGCGCCGGTCTCCTCGTCGACCACCAGACGCCAGACGCGCTGCAGGAAGCGGTGCGCACCGACCACGTCCTTGGTCGCCCACGGCCGGGACGTGTCCAACGGACCCATCGACATCTCGTACATGCGCAGGGTGTCCGCGCCGTACTCGGTGAAGATCTCGTCGGGAGAGACGGAGTTCTTCAGAGACTTGCCCATCTTTCCGTACTCACGAGTGACGGGCTGCCCGTCGTGGAAGTACCCGCCGTCGCGCTCCTCCACCTCGTCGGCCGCGACGTAGACGCCGCGCGCGTCGGTGAACGCGTACGCCTGGATGTAGCCCTGGTTGTACAGGCGGCGGTACGGCTCCTTCGAGCTGACGTGGCCCAGGTCGAACAGCACCTTGTGCCAGAACCGCGCGTACAGCAGGTGCAGCACAGCGTGTTCCACGCCGCCGACGTAGAGGTCGAGGCCGCCGGGGTCGTTCTCGCCGTGAACGTCCGGGCGCGGTCCCATCCAGTACGCCTCGTTCTCCGGAGCGCACATCTGCTCGGAATTGGTGGGATCGATGTAGCGCAGCTGGTACCACGAGCTACCGGCCCACTGCGGCATGACATTGGTGTCGCGCGTGTACGTCTGCAGCCCGTCGCCCAGGTCGAGCTCGACGCTCACCCAGTCGGTCGCCTTCGCCAACGGGGGAGACGGCTCGCTGTTCGCGTCGTCGGGGTCGAACGACACGGGTGCGTAGTCCTCCACCTCCGGAAGTTCGACCGGCAGAGCCGAATCCGGCAGTGGGTGCGCCTTGCCCTCCGCGTCGTACACCACCGGGAAGGGCTCGCCCCAGTACCGCTGACGGGCGAACAGCCAGTCACGCAGCTTGTACTGGATGGTGCCCCTGCCGCGGCCCTCGGACTCGAGGTGCTCGATGACGCGCGCCTTCGCCGCCTCGACGGTGAGGCCGTCCAGGAAGTCGGAGTTGACCAGCTCGCCGTCGCCGGTCCATGCGGACTCGTCGACAGCGCCACCCGAGATGACCTGCACCACAGGCAGTCCGAACTTGGTGGCGAACTCCCAGTCACGCTGGTCGTGCCCCGGGACGGCCATGATGGCACCGGTGCCGTAGCCGGTCAGCACGTAGTCGGCGATGAAGACCGGCACCGACGCGCCGTTGACGGGGTTGACTGCGAAGGCGCCGGTGAACACACCGGTCTTCTCCTTGTTCTCCTGGCGCTCGAGGTCCGACTTGGCTGCGATCGCACGACGGTACGCACCGACCGCGAGCACGGGAGTTCCCTCACCGTGCGTCCACCGCTCGTCCGTGTCCACCGGCCAGGCGGCAGCCGTGATGTCGTCGACCAGCGGGTGTTCCGGGGCCAGCACGACGTAGGTCGCACCGAACAGGGTGTCGGGCCGTGTGGTGAACACGTCGATGTCGGCAGTGCCGGACCCGTGCGGCAGACCGGCGACGAACGTCACCTCGGCGCCGCGGGAGCGCCCGATCCAGTTGCGCTGCATCGTCTTGACCTTGTCCGGCCAGTCCAGCAGATCCAGGTCGTCGATCAACCGATCCGAGTACGCCGTGATCCGCATCATCCACTGGCGCAGGTTCTTCCGGAACACCGGGAAGTTGCCGCGGTCGCTGCGACCGTCGGCGGTGACCTCCTCGTTGGCCAGCACGGTGCCCAGACCGGGGCACCAGTTGACCAGCGAGTTGGACTGGTAGACCAGACGATGACCGTCGATGACGTCGCGACGCTCGGAGACCGAGAGATCGGCCCACGCACGCCCGTCGTCCAGGGTCCGAGCACCGGAGGCGAACTCCTCCTCGAGCTCGGCGATCCGTCGTGCCTTACCGGCCTCGGTGTCGTACCAGGAATCGAAGATCTGCAGGAAGATCCACTGCGTCCAGTGGTAGAAGTCGACGTCCGTCGTGGCGAGTGAGCGGCGGGTGTCGTGACCGAGTCCCAGCCGCCCGAGCTGCCGGCGCATGTTGGCGATGTTCGCCTCGGTGGTGGTGCGCGGGTGCGTGCCCGTCTGCACCGCGTACTGCTCGGCGGGCAGGCCGAAGGCGTCGTAACCCAGCGTGTGCAGCACGTTGCGGCCCTGCATGCGGTGGTAGCGGGCGAACACGTCCGTCGCGATGTAACCGAGCGGGTGGCCGACGTGCAGACCACTGCCGGACGGGTACGGGAACATGTCCTGCACGAACAATTTGTCGGTCGGAACCGGAGCGCCGGTGCTGAGCTCGCCCACCGGATTGGGTGCGTCGAACGTCCCCTCGGCGGCCCACCGCTCCTGCCAGCGCGACTCGAGGGAACCCGCCAGATCCGCCGTGTAGCGGTGGCCGGGGGTCGTGTCGGGGGAGGTGTCGCCGTGTTCACTCACCCGACCAGCGTAAAGCGTGACGATCCGCACGCGGACGCCCGGCCACGACGCCGTAAAGTGGTGCTCGTGATTGTCGTGTCCGTGATCCTTCTGCTCGTACTCCTCGTCGGCGCCGTGGCGCTGGGCGCGGTGGCGTTCCTCGGTCTGACCGGCCGCTTGAAGCGCAACTCCGTCGCCGGAGTCCGAACGGAAGCGAGCATGCGCTCGGACGAGACGTTCACCGTCGCCAACCGAGTCGCCGGCCCGACGACGGCCGCCGCCGCCGTGTTCCTGCTGATCGGCGCAGTGGCGACCCTGGCGCCGGGCGGCATCTTCGGCGTGGTCGCCGCTGTGCTGACCACAGTTGCCGCGCTCGTCACCGCCGCGTACGGCGGTGCCATGGGCACCCGCGCCGCGGCCGCCGTGCCGGTCGAGGAGACCGGTGGATGCGGCCACAGCTGCATCTCGTGCAGCCTCAAGGACGCGTGCCAGCCGTCCTGACGTGGCGTTCTCCCTGACCGGCACCATCAGAGCGCTCGACGGCTTCGTCCTCGCGATCTTCGCTGCCGCCATCGCGGCCACCGTTTTCCCGGTCTCCGGCACCGCAGCCGACGTCCTGTCGTGGGTCACCGCGATCGGCATCGCCCTGCTGTTCTTCCTGTACGGAATCAGACTGTCTCCCCGTGACGCCATGGACGGAGTCCGCCACTGGCGACTGCACGGGGTCGTTCTGGCCTGCACCTACCTGCTGTTCCCGCTCCTGGGGCTCGGCGTCCGCGTACTCGCGCCGGGGCTGCTGACCGACGACCTCTACACCGGCATGCTCTACCTCTGCCTCGTGCCGTCCACGATCCAGTCGTCGATCGCGTTCACCTCTATCGCCCGCGGCAACGTCGCCGGTGCCGTCGTCAGCGCCTCGCTGTCCAACATCGTCGGAGTGTTCGCCACGCCGCTGCTGGTGGTCCTGCTGATGAGCACGACCGGCGGAGCGAGCATCGACGCCGGCTCGATCGTCGACATCATGCTCCAGCTCCTACTGCCGTTCGTGGCCGGACAGTTCGCGAGGCGATGGCTCGCAGGATGGGTGGCGCGGCACCGGTCCACCACTCTGCTCGTCGACCGTGGATCGATCCTGCTGATCGTCTACACCGCGTTCAGCGCATCCCGCGTCGACGGAGTGTGGGCAGCCACCACGCCGTGGCAGATCGTGGGGGTGGTGGCCCTGTGCAGCGCACTGCTCGCCGTCGTTCTCGCGGCGACCGCCGGAATCGCCCGAGCGCTCCGCATGAGGCGCGAGGACCGCATCGTCGTGGTGTTCTGTGGCTCGAAGAAGAGCCTGGCCAGCGGCATCGCGATCGCGTCGGTGCTCTTCGTCGGGCAACCGGTGGGAGTGATCGTGCTTCCCCTGCTGATCTTCCACCAGATCCAACTGGTGGTGTGCGCCGTCCTGGCGGGCCGCTACGAGCGCGAGGCGATCACGGACGCTGCTGCATCGACTTCCTGATCTCGTCGAGGCGAGCCCTGCCGGCCCGCTCCCGCTCGGCGAACTTCTCCGCCTCGGTGCGTCCGATCGCGCTCTCGGCGTCCAACTCGGTGGAGCCCACGGCGCGCCCCGAACGCCCGTCGATGCGTTCACGCACCGCGTCGAAGGTGGGCACTCCGGCGTCGGTGAAACCCGGGTCCATCGGAACCTGCGGGATGTCCGTCACCGACGGCGTGCGCGGCACGACGTCGGGGTCGACCGACGCCTCGGGAGTCAGAGCCACGGCGGCGTCGTACACCGCCCGCAGCGCCGGGCGAGCACTCGTGAGGGCGACGACGAGGTCGAGTACCTCCGCATCGGGCAACGACGCGGCCTGGTCGGACGAGAAGTCGGTCATGACACCAGGGTAGGCCCCGAGCGCCCCGGTGATCGTGGACTCCGGACCCCGGGAAGCGGGGCGAGAAGTCCACGATCGGGCGGCTACGGCGTCGGCATGCCGCCGTTGACGTTCAGCGTGTCGCCGGTGACGTACCCGGACTCGGCCGAGGACAGGTACACGTAGGCACCGGCCAACTCGGCGGGCTGACCCGCACGACCGAGTGGCGTCTCCTGGCCGAACTCGGGCAGCGCCGACGTGGGCTGTCCGCCGGATGCCTGCAGGGGCGTCCAGAACGGGCCGGGAGCAACGACGTTGACGCGGATTCCGCGAGGAGCGAGTTGCTGCGCCAGCGCCTTGCTCATCGTGTTGATCGCCATCTTGGTCGTCGCGTAGTCCACGAGCCCCGGTGACGGCGTGTAGGCCTGGATCGAGCTCGTGTTGACGATGGTCGAGCCTGCCGGCATGTGCGGAACCGCTTCCTGGATGATCCAGAACAGCGCGTACACGTTGGTCTTGAACGTGGCGTCGAACTGCTCGGGGCTCAGGTCCTCGAGCTTCTCGACGTACTGCTGCTTGCCGGCGACGTTCACGAGAAGGTCTATGCCACCGAACTTCTCGACGGTGGTACGCACGATGCCGCGGGCCGCGGACTCGTCCGTCAGGTCGGCGGGAGCGAGCACCGCCGTCCGCCCGGCGGTGCGCACGAGGTCGGCCACCTCCTGCGCATCCTTCTCCTCCGACGGCAGGTAGTTGAGGACGACGTCGGCGCCCTCGCGGGCCAGTGCGATGGCGACGGCGCGGCCGATGCCGCTGTCCGCACCGGTCACCAGTGCCTTGCGCCCGGTCAGCCGACCGGTGCCGCGGTAGCTGCCCTCACCATGGTCGGCCTTGGGCTCGAGTTCCGCGGCGAGGCCCGGCGGATCCTGGTGCTGCTCGGGGTACCCGTCCTGCCGGTACTGGGTGACGGGATCGGTGAACGTGTACTGGTCGGTCATCGCCGTGGCATGCCCCGGCCGTGGGGGGTGCCAAACAGGTGTGACCTGGCCCGTGACGGGTACCACCAAAGACATGGCCCCGAAGTTTCCCGGCGCCGGCACCTTCGTGCCCGAGTCCGACGATCTCCGCGTTCTCGCCGACGCCGCCCGCAGTTGCCGAGGATGCGACCTGTGGGAGCCCGCGGAGAACACGGTGTTCGGAGCGGGCACCCCGTCTGCTCGCATGATGCTCATCGGCGAGCAACCGGGGGATCAGGAGGATCGACGGGCACAGCCCTTCGTCGGCCCAGCGGGTGCGCTCCTGAATCGTGCTCTGGCACAGGCGGACATCGACCGGGAGCTGACCTACGTCACCAACGCTGTCAAGCACTTCACGTTCACACGTTCCGACCGCGGCCCACGGCGCATCCACAAGAAGCCGCTGCGCTCGGAGGTCGTCGCCTGTCACCCGTGGCTCGAGGCGGAGATCCGCGCCGTCGACCCGTCCGTCGTGGTCCTCCTCGGCGCGACGGCGGCGCAGGCGATGCTGGGAACCTCGTTCCGGATCGGTGTCGACCGGGGGCGCGTCCTCGAGTTGGGCGAGGCGAGAGCTGTTGCGACCGCACACCCGTCGGCCGTCCTCCGAGCGCCGGACGATGAACGCGATGCCGCGTTCGACGCACTCGTCGCCGATCTGCGAGTGGCCGCATCACTCCTGGAATGACACCGGACGTTCACAGGCGCCCACTGACGAGAACGGGCTTTCAGTTCCGGTCGACGTCGATCGGGTGGGTCGCCAGCATCGCCAGCGGCAGCGGTTGACGGCGCAACACCTGCGCCCACAGATCGACGCGCGGCGGGCCCACGACGTCGGACGGCAGCGCGGACACCACCATCCAGTCGTCCCGCTCGAGCTCTCCTTCGAGCTGTCCGAGCGTCCAGCCCGAATAGCCGGCGAAGATGCGCATGCCCTCCACCAGCGGGGCTATCGCGGCCGGGTCGGAGTCGAGATCGACCATGACGACACGGCCGTCCACTCGGCGAATGCCCCGCACGTCGTCGACGTCCACGCCGGACCGCAGCGTGGCCAGACACAGCGCGGAGTCGCGCTTCACGGGTCCGCCCACGTACAGCGCCTTCGGGGACGCCGCGAGATCCGACCACTGCGGCAGCACGGTGTGCACCGCAGTCTCGCTCGGCCGATTGATGACGACGCCCAGGCTGCCGGCGTCGTTGTGTTCGATGATGTAGACCACGGTGCGACGGAACGTCGGTTCGACGAGTTCCGTGGACGAGACCAGCAGCGATCCCGGCCGCACCACCTGATCGGCCGACGCGGTCCGGTCCTCCGGTTCTTCTGCGTGTGCCACCTCCTCATCATGGCACCGGCAGCCTCGACAGTGCGAGAGAAGACGCGCCGAGGCGGCGGTTAGTGTCACCCGCGTGACCCGAGCGGAGCGAACCGGCGCCGTCGACGCGCTGCGATCCGTCCGACACGAGCCCGGAGCACCGCGTCTGGTCGCGCTGCGTGTCGCCTCCCAGTTCGGGGACGGCATGTTCCAGGCCGCCCTCGGAGGCGCCATCCTCTTCGACCCGCAGCGCGGCGGTGATCCCGCTGCGATCGCCGCCGGCTTCGCGGTGCTGCTGTTGCCGTACTCGCTGATCGGCCCGTTCGCCGCGCGGATTCTCGACCGCGTCGATCGAGCGACCGTGCTCGCCCGGGCAGGCATCGTCAAGTCGCTCCTCATCCTGTGCGCCACCGGACAACTCGTCGCGGGCGCCTCGACGACGGCCGTCCTGATCACGGCCCTCGCCGTCGTCGGGGTGAGCCGGTTCGTCCTCGCGGGCCTGTCCGCGTCGCTACCGCACGTCGTTCCGGTGCGATCGCTCGTCGCGACCAACGCCGCCCTGGTGACCGTCGGCGCAGTCGTCTCCGCCGCCGGTGCGTCGGTGGCGGTCCTGGTGCTCGGACTCGTCGGGCCGTCGGATCGGGCGACGGCCCTCGCGACGGCCGTGTCCGCCGTGGGTGCCGTCGCGGCGACTCTCCTCGCGCGCGGCTTCGCTTCCGGACGGTTGGGTCCAGGCACCGCCTCGGTGTCCGCTCCGACCAGCCGCGTTCTTGCCGACTGGGTGTCCGGCTTCGTCGCGGTGCGCCGTACCCCGTCCGTCGCCGCCGCGCTGGTGGGAGTGGGTGCCCACCGTGTCGCCTTCGGCATCGACACCCTCGTCATGGTGCTGGTGCTGCGCGAGGGCGCCCGCTCGTCCGTCCTGCCGAGCGGTGTGGCGGGCTTCGGGTTGACGGTGGGTGCCGCCGCGGCGGGCATGTTCCTCGCCGCTCTCGCTACGCCCGTCCTCCTGCCGCGACTCGGTCGCACGCGCACGGTCGTCGGTGCGCTGGTCCTGGCCACGCTCACCCAGGCCACCCTCGTCGTCGGACTGGTGCCCGACCTGCTGATCCTCGCGGCGTTCCTCCTGGGGTTCGCAGGTCAGACGGTCAAGCTCACTGCCGACGCGGCCATGCAGACGGACATCGACGACGACACTCGCGGACGTGTCTTCGGAGTGCAGGACACCGTGTTCAACGTGGCGTTCGTCGGCGCCGTGGCCGGCGCGGCCCTCGTGATCGGGCCAGGGTCGACCGCGGTCGACACGTCCGCAGCGATCGTCTGCGTCGTGACCGGCGCCGTCGCCTACGCGGCGGCAGCGGCGATCGCGCTCCGGATCGGCGTCAGGACTTCGCGGCCCACCACGCCAGAAGCTCCTTCTCCGCGTCCTCACGACTGAGCGGCCCCCGGTCGAGGCGAAGCTCCTTCAGGAACTTCCACGCCTCTCCCACCTGCGGGCCGGCCGGAATGCCGAGCAGTTCCATGATGGCGTTGCCGTCCAGGTCCGGACGCACCCTGGCCAGGTCCTCCTGCTCCGCGAGTGCCGCGATACGACGCTCGAGATCGTCGTATGTGGCCTGCAGGGACGCCGCGCGGCGCTTGTTGCGGGTGGTGCAGTCGGCGCGGACCAGCTTGTGCAGCCGGGGCAACAGATCGCCGGCGTCGGTGACGTAACGACGCACGGCCGAGTCGGTCCACTGGCCCTTGCCGTAGCCGTGGAATCGCAGATGCAGGAAGACGAGCTGTGCGATGTCGTCGGTCAGCTTCTTCGGGAACTTCAGCGCGCGCAGGCGGCGGCGCACCATCTTGGCGCCCACCACCTCGTGGTGGTGGAAGCTCACCCCGCCGCCGGGCTCGTTGCGTTTGGTGTCGGGCTTGCCGATGTCGTGGAGCAGCGCCGCCCATCGGAGGACCAGGTCCGGATCACCGTCCTCGAGGTCGATCGCCTGCTGCAGGACCGTGAGGGAGTGCTGATAGACGTCCTTGTGCTGGTGATGCTCGTCGATCTCGAGCGTCATCGCCGGCACCTCCGGGAGGATGCGTGCCGCGATGCCCGTCTCGCACAGGGCGTCGATGCCGTCGACGGCGAACTCGCCGAGAATCAGCTTGTCCAACTCGGCGGTGACGCGTTCGACCGTGATCCGGTCGATCTGCTCCGCCATGTTCTCGATCGCCGCGCGGACCCGCGGCAACATCGTGAAGCCGAGCTGGGCGACGAACCGCGCAGCGCGCAGCATCCGGAGCGGATCGTCGTCGAAGGACGCCTCCGGGGTGGTCGGCGTGTCCAGGACCCCCTCGAGCAGCGCGTCCAGGCCACCCAGGGGATCGACGAACTCGCCGGCCCCGTCCGGCCCGATTCGCACCGCCATGGCGTTGAGCGTGAAATCGCGCCGGACCAGATCGTCCTCGAGAGTCGAGCCGTACTGCACGATCGGATTCCGGGACACCCGGTCGTACTTGTCGCTCCGGAACGTCGTGATCTCGATCTGCCGTCCGTGCTTCACCGCACTGACGGTGCCGAAGTCGATGCCGGTGTCCCACTGATGGTCGGCCCAGCCCGCCAGCAGCGCCTGCACGTGCTCGGGCAGAGCGTTCGTCGTGAAGTCGAGGTCACTGCTCAAGCGGCCCAGGAGAGCGTCCCGGACGCTCCCGCCGACGAGGTACAACTCGTGGCCCGCAGCAGCGAACAGCGACCCCAGTGGACCGAGGATGTCGTCGTGCGCGCGCAGGGCCACGGCACCCGACGCGAGGAGCCGTGCGCGGCGGTCCGGATCGGTGGCAGGCGGGGGAGGCACGACGTCACACCCTACCGAGGCGCGCACTTCGCGGTGCGTCCCACCGGGAGCAGTGCCGACGGAACTAGTATCGATCGGGTGTCCGGTGCCGAGCGAGCCAAGAGAACACGTCGCGGTGTGCGACGGCGTCCTCGTGCCGCCGCCGACCCCGGAACACGAGGGGCCGACAAACCCACGCTGCGCACCGTCCGGGAGACCTCGGCCGGCGGTCTGGTCGTCGACGGACTCGACGGACCCCGCGACGCACTCTGCGCCGCCCTCATCGGTCGCACCGACCGACGGGGCCGGCTGCTGTGGTCGCTTCCCAAGGGTCACATCGAGCAGGGCGAGACGCCCGAACAGACCGCCGAGCGTGAAGTGGCGGAGGAGACCGGCATCACCGGGTCCGTCCTCGCGCCCCTGGGAAGCATCGACTACTGGTTCGTGACCGAGGGGCGACGCGTCCACAAGACCGTCCACCACTACCTGTTGCGGTCACTCGGCGGCGAACTGTCCGA
The DNA here is from genome assembly GCF_017832185.1 of Rhodococcus sp. PvP016. Lineage (NCBI taxonomy): Bacteria > Bacillati > Actinomycetota > Actinomycetes > Mycobacteriales > Nocardiaceae > Rhodococcus > Rhodococcus sp. PvP016. Next base: position 795,561 of record NZ_JAFIBH010000001.1, read on the forward strand.
CGAGGACGTCGAGGTCACCGAGGTGGCCTGGGTGCCGCTCAGCGAACTGCACTCCCGGCTGGCGTACGCCGACGAGCGCAAGCTCGCCGAGCGAGCCGGCGAGATGATCGACTCGATGGCGCGCGAGAAGACCGCCGAGACACAGAACCCCCGACCGGTCTCCGACCTCCCCGCCCCATCTCGACCGGTCTCCGACCTCCCCGCCCCATCTCGACCGGTCTCCGACCTTCCCGCCGCCGAATGACCCGGTCCGCACCGACGGCCCGGCGCCTCGCCGTGGTCATGGCGACCCTCGCCGTGCTCGCCTGGTCCGCCGTCCCCGCGGGAGCGCAACCGTCCACCCCGTCCAGCGACCCCACCACGACGCGGAGCACACCGTCGCCCTCGGCCACGCTGGCGCCACCGGACACCTCGGTCGACGGCACGTTCCTGTCGATCTCGGTCGACGAGGTCACCCCGACCACCGTTTCCACCAGCAGTGCGCCGGTCGTCACCGTCACGGGAACCGTGACGAACGTCGGGGACCGCGCGGTCAGCGACATCTCGGTCCGCCTGCAGCGAGCACCCGCGGTACGCACGGCCGACGAACTCCGGACCTCGCTCACCGAGGATCAGGACCGCTTCGACACGGTAGGGCCCTTCGAGTCGCTCACCGGCGACGGAACGGACACCGCGCTGCAACGCGGCGACACGCTGCCGTTCGAGCTGACCCTGCCGCTGCGCTCGACCACCGGACCGTCGCTGGGTCTGGATCGGCCGGGTGTCTATCCGATGATGGTGAACGTCAACGGCAACCCCGAGTACGGACAGGAGGCACGGCTCGACGACGCCGCGTTCCTGCTTCCCGTCTCGGGTCTGCCGCGGGACACCACAGTGCTCGATCCGGCCGCTCCCGATGCCGTTCCGCTGCCACCGGACACGGGACGCCCCGTCGCCACGACGCTGCTCTGGCCGCTGGCCGACCGCCCGCACCTCGCGGCGGGCCTGCCCGGCACCGTCGACGAGGAGGTGCGACTGAACGACGACGACCTCGCCGCCTCGCTGTCCGCCGGCGGTCGGCTCGAGGGCCTGGTGTCGGCACTGGAGTTCGCGACCGGACCGACCGTCGACACCGAGGGCGCACTCGCGTCCTCGACGTGTCTCGCCGTCGATCCCGACCTGCTGGTCACCGTCTCGAGCATGACGCGGGGTTACCTCGTGGTCGACGACCCGGCCGATCCCACCGGCCCTGCCTCCGAGGGCAGCGGTGCCGTCGCCGCCGCGTCGTGGCTCGATCGCGTCCGCACCCTCGCGTCCTCGATGTGTGTCACCGCGGTGCCGTTCGCCCAGACCGATCTCGCGGCCGTCGCCGCTGTGGCCGACCCGACTCTGACCTCCGCCGCGATCACGACTCCGGCAGACGTCGCCGACTCGATCCTCGGAGTCACGTCCCGCCGTGACGTCCTGTGGCCGGACGCGGGTGCTCTCGACGATGCGGGGGCAGCCATGGTCGCGGCGTCGGGTCGGACGGTCGCACTGCTCGCGCAGGATGCCGTGCGCACCGCCAACACGCCCGACACGGTGACCCTCGCAACCGAGGCGGACACTCCGCCGCTGCGTGCCGCGCTCTACGACACCGAGGTCTCCACCGCGCTGTCCGCAGTGGGTGAGCACCCGACGACCCCGTCCGTGACACCGCGTGAGCAGGTGTACGACGTCGCCGAGGACTCGCGCACGGCCCGACTGCAGGACGCTCTCGGCGCGTTGCACTTCGACGCGCTGAACGCCGGCGCCCCGGACACGGTCGCTGCCACGGACGGCCCACGATCGCTCACCGTCGCGCCGCCACAGACGTGGACGCCCGACCGCGACGAGGCATCCGCGGTGCTCGGCACCATCGCGGGCCTGTTCCGCAGCGGACTCGCGACGCCGCGCTCCCTGTCCGACCTGCTGGCTGTCCCGCCTCCGCTGGACGCAGCCGAGGTGGACTACCCGGACGCGGCCGTGGAGGACGGAGCACCGACGGATGTCCGTGACGCCGTGGCTGCCCAGAACACCCGCATCGGTGCGCTGGCGGCCGCGCTGATCGACGACTCCCGCGCCGCGATCTCGCCGGCGCTGTACGTTGCTCCGCTGCGCGAGGATCTCCTGCGGGCGATGACCACGTCGGACCGTCGGGGCGCTCGGCGCGAGGAGTCGGATCAGGCCGCGCGCCGCCGTGTCACCGACGTCACCGCCGGTCTGGACCGTCTGTACGGATCGGTGACGATCCTCGCACCCGGGGGTGTCTTCACCCTGGCCTCGGAGGCCAGCCCGCTGCTGCTGGTCGCGCGGAACGACCTGCCCATCGGCATCACCGTCGACCTGGCGGTCGACGCGCCCGACGCGATGCAGATCGAGAGCATCGGCCCTCAGCAGCTCCCCCCACGGGGAAGTCGTTCTCTGCAGATCCCCGCTCGAGTGAGCGATTCGCGCAAGATGGTGGTGGAGTTCTCCCTGAGCACCACCGACGGGACGCGACTCGGGCAGGCTGCGACCGTCAACGTGCGGTCCAATGCGTACGGTCGTGCTTTGGCGATCATCACAGCAGGCGCCGGTGCGCTCCTGCTGCTGCTCGCGGGCCGACGGTTGTGGCACCGGTTCCGGGGCCAACCGGATCCCGCCGACGAACAGTAAGGATTCTCGATGACGGGGAGCATTCCTCACGGGCGACGGGACGCCGCACCGCGGGCGCCTCGCGCGCCCTGGGAGCGCAGCTCCGATACGGCGCAGCAGCGCAGCTCAGACGCTGCTCAGGATCCGATGATGGTGCCCACGAGCGTCGCGCCTCCGGTCCGTCCTGCCGCCCCGACCCGCATCCCCCCGGCCGCGGCGGCACCGCAACCGGCGTCCGGCTCCAGCTCCTCCCGCCTGCTCTCCGCGACGGGTGCGATCGCGTTCGCGACGTTGATCAGCCGCATCACCGGATTCGCCAAGCAACTGCTGCTGGTGACGGTGCTGGGCACCACCGTCGCCACGTCGTACACCGTCGCGAGTGTCATCCCCAACATGATCGCCGAGCTCGTCCTCGGTGCCGTGCTGACGGCCATCGTCGTGCCCGTGCTGGTGCGGGCGGAGAACGAAGACGCGGACGGCGGCCGCGCATTCGTGCGCAGGCTCTTCACAGCTGCGCTGACCATGCTGATCCTCGCCGCGGTGCTGGCGACGGCTGCGGCGCCACTGCTCACGCGCTACGTCTTCCTGTCGGAGGACGGCCAGGTGAACACGGGACTGACCACCGCCCTGCTCCTCCTGCTGTTGCCCGCGATCCTGTTCTACGGCCTCTCCGCGCTGTTCACGGCGATCCTCAACACCCGGCAGAACTTCAAGCCCGGTGCCTGGGCACCGGTGCTCAACAACCTCGTGGTGCTCGGCGTTCTGGTTCTCTACCTCGTCGTGCCGGGCGAGATCTCCCTCGATCCGGTGCGCATCAGCGATCCGAAGCTGCTGGTCCTGGGCGTCGGCATCACACTCGGCGTCGTGGTCCAGGCCCTGAGTCTGGTGCCCGCGCTGCGGCGCAACAAGATCGATCTGCGCCCGCTGTGGGGGCTCGACGACAGGCTGCGTCAGTTCGGCGGCATGGCCGTCGCGATCGTGCTCTACGTCGTCATCAGTCAGGCCGGCATGGTGTTCGCGACCCGCATCTCCTCGCACGTCGACCCCGCCGGCCCTCTCATCTACAACCAGGCCTGGATCCTGCTGCAGCTGCCCTACGGAGTGCTCGGCGTGACGGTGCTGACGGCGATCATGCCCCGGCTCAGCCGCAATGCCGCCGCCAAGGACACCCCGGCCGTCGTCGACGACCTGTCCGTGGCCACCCGCATGACCATGCTCGCTCTCATCCCGGTCATCGGGTTCCTCACCGTGGCCGGCCCACAGGTCGGCGAGGCTCTGTACGGCTACGGCAACTTCGGCGCGGCCGACGCCGAGCGCCTCGGCGAAGCCGTCAGCTGGTCGGCCTTCACCCTCGTTCCCTACTCGCTCGTCCTGATTCACCTGCGGGTCTTCTATGCCCGTGAGCAGGCGTGGACGCCCACGTGGATCGTTCTCGGCATCACCGGTGTCAAGATCGCGCTGTCCGCCCTGACGCCGTTCCTGGCGACGTCGGATCGATCCGTGGTCCTGCTGCTCGGCGCGGCCAACGGTCTCGGCTACATCACCGGGGCGATCATCGGATGGATGCTGCTGCGTCGCAGCCTCGGCGAACTGAGACTCGCGGGCGTCCGCCGCACTGTCGCGGCGACGCTGATCTCCACCGCGATCGGCATGCTCGCGGTGTTCGCCGCCGACACGGCCCTCGGACTCGACCGGCTCACCGGACCGGGCGCACTGCTCCGCGTCGCTTTCGACGGCGCGGTCATGCTCCTGATCACCGGCCTGTGCCTGTACCGGGCACGGATCCCGGAAATCGAATCCATCACCGTCGCGGTGGCTCGTCGCCTCGGCCGCGCCCCGGCCGTGACGTCCGGACCTGTAACGACAGGGCACGTCGGCACCGATCCGATGTACGCGGAGACCGAGTTGATCCCCACGATCGGCGGCCCCGACATGCCCCCGGTGGGTCGGCCGACCGAGGGGTTCGGTCGGGCCACCGGCGCGGGTCGGCTCCCGTACCCTGACAGGCGAGTGGACCCGCGAGCACACGGCGGTTCCCGCGCGCCGATGTACACCGGAGACGAGTCGGAGACGACGATCATCCCCGCGTACACCGACGCACTCACGACCAGTAGTGACGAAGGAGTGTCAGTGACCGACGACGAGGGTGCACGGGGGCGTACGCCGTCCGAGGCCGAGGACGCCGCTCAGCCCGGTGGCGTGTCCACCGACGACCGTCGCGTCGCGGACTCCGATGCCACCCCCGGGTCGTCCGAGGACACCGACCGGCAGCCCGATGCGTCCACCACAGATCCGATCGAGTCCGGCCAGGGCGACGTCACCGAGACCGAACGCACGGCCGACGAGACCGAGTCCGGCCTCGTCGACACCGGCGTCATGCCGGTCGGATCGCCCACGCTCCCCCCGGCCGTCCCCGTCGCCGAGTCGCCCCGCACGCCGTTGCGCGGACCGAAGCTCATTCCCGGCGCGTCGGTCGCCGGCGGCCGCTACCGCCTTCTCGCACCGCACGGCGGCGCACGCGGCCTCGCGTTCTGGCAGGCGCACGACGTCAAGCTCGACCGCGAGGTGGCCTTGACGTTCGTCGACGCTGATCAGCGGTCTACCGGCGATGCTCCCGAGCGCGCCGACGGCCCGCAGGCCGTGCTGTCCCGGACTCTGCGGCTGGGCCGGATCAACTCGCCCGGACTCGCCCGTGTTCTCGACGTCGTCCGCGGCAGCTCGGGCGGCATCGTCGTCGCGGAGTGGACCCGCGGTCGATCCCTGCGCGAGATGGCCGACACGGAGCCGTCGCCCCTGGGCGCCGCCAACGCCATCAAGTCGCTGGCCGCTGCCGCCGAGGCCGCCCATCGCGGCGGTGGCGCGCTGTCCATCGACCACCCGGATCGTGTCCGCATCAGCATCAAGGGTGACGCCGTTCTCGCGTTCCCGGCCACCTTCGGTGACGCCGACCCCGGCTCCGACGTGCGCGGACTGGGCGCGATGCTCTACGCGCTGATCACCGCGCGGTGGCCCCTGGGCGACCCGTCGGGCCCCGCGACCGTCGGCGGGATGCGCATCGCCGATCGCACGGCGTCCGGGGCGGCAGTCGAGCCCCGCGAGATCCGCCCCGACGTCCCGTTCGAGATCTCCGCAGTCGCCGTGCGTGCCCTCGAACAGAACAGCGGCATCCGGACCGCCGCCACCGTGCAGCACATCCTCGGCCAGGCCGCGGTGGTCAACGAGAAGACCGAGATGATCCCTGCACTGCGACTGGGTCAGCGCCCGCCCGGATCGACCGGTCACGCACTCGCCGACCCCGACGACGAGCCGCCCGCGGACCGCTCCAACGTCATGGTCGCCGCGTTGGTGGGCCTCGGCGTGCTCACGGTGGTGGTGCTCGGCCTCGTCGGCTGGTGGCTCGCCAACCTGTTCGCCGGCGGCGGTTCCGACGAACCTCTCACCGAGCAGAATTTCGGGCTCACCACGTCCGCGGCGGCTCCGGCTGCGCCCGGTGAGGCGGCACCCGCGCCGACCACCGTGCCCGTCGCGCTGTCGTCCGTCGACGTCTTCTCGCCACAAGGCACCCCGGACAACCCGAGCACCGTCGACAACGTGGCCGACAACGACCCGGCGACGGTGTGGGAGACGGATTCGTACTTCAATCCGTTCCCGTCCCTCAAGTCCGGCGTCGGCATCATGGCGACGCTCGACCAGGAGACCACTCCCGCCAGCGTCTACGTGAACTCGCCGTCGCCCGGCACTGTCGTCGAGATCCGCTCGGCCACCAGCGCGACACCGAGCCTGGACGAGACCCAGGTGATCGGGTCCGCGACGCTCGGCAACGGACTCACCGACATCGCCGTCACACCCGACGGCCCCGTCCAGTACGTGCTGTTCTGGATCACGGATCTCAGCACCGCCGGTGGCGGCAACCAGAGCACCATCGCGGACATCGGGGTCTCCGCAGCATCCTGATCACCGCGTGTCGTGCGCTGTCACAACAGATTTCGTGACCAGCTCGGAAGGTTCGTTTCTGGGCTAGCCTCCGCGGGTGCGACAAATCGGGGGAGTCGCGGGTGGTGATGCCACGGACGGTGAGCTGCTCGCGGCGCACATCGCGGGGGACGCGACGGCTTTCGCCGTGCTCGTACGACGCCACCAGGATCATCTGTGGCTCACGGCGCGGCGGGCCAGCTACTCCGCGGAGGACGCGGCGGACTCCCTCCAGGAGGCGCTGCTGTCCGCGCACCGCACCGCCGCCTCGTTCCGCGCGGACGCGGCCGTCCGCAGCTGGCTGCACCGGATCGTCGTCAACGCCTGCCTCGACCGCATCCGTCGCAATCGCGTCCGACCCACCGTGCCGCTCGGGGAGGAGACCCGCGAGCCACGTGACCCCTTCGACCGCTACGCCGACGTCGACCTCTCCCTCGTCGTCGAGAAGGCACTGTTCTCACTCCCTCCCGACCAACGCGCCGCGATCGTCGCCGTCGACATGGAGGGGTACTCCGTCGCCGATGCCGCCTCGGCGCTCGGCGTTCCCGTCGGCACGATCAAGAGCCGCTGCGCTCGGGGCCGTCAGAAGCTCGCCCTCGTGCTCGCCTCCGTCCGTGTGCAGAACTCGGACGAGTGAGGGGAACCGAGGACCCATCGCGGGCGTCCAACCTGTCATGGCGACAGACGAGGCGGTGACATGTCCGTGACCGACCGCGATCCCCTCACACCCGACCTCCTCGCCGACCTGCACGCGGGCCTGCTCCCGGAGGACGAGGCGGCCCGCATCCGCGAGCGCGTCGAGACCGATCCCGAAGCAGCGGCGTATCTCGCCGACCTGGACGCCGTCGTCGACATGGTCCGCGCACGGGGCAGCGATCTGGTCGCAGGCGTTCCGATGCCGCCCGACGTCGCCGCGCGAGTCCAGGGCGCACTCACCGGGGCACCGCGGGACGAGCTGGCGACACGACGCTCGGGCCGACGCACCAGGATCCCGATCATCGCGGCGGCCGCGGCGATCGTCGCGCTGGTGGGGGCCGGTGCAGGCCTGGCACTCGCGTCCATCGAGACAGCCGGTGGCGGTGATCAGGTGGTCGCGTCGGCCCGGCCACTCGACGATCGCACGGTGTTGTCCGTCGTCGGGTCGGTCGATCGTGGCCGCTTCGTCGATGCCGCCGTGCTGGCCGGCTGCCTCGAGGCCAACGGCATCCCGGCGTCGGCCACGGTGGTCGGATCCGGCCCGGTCACCCTCGACGGCACCGAGGCGACCCTTCTCGTCACGGCCGGGACCACGCCCGGTTCGCTCGTCGCGATCGCCGTGGGCGATTCCTGCGGTCCGGACGATCCGGACACCGTCTCCCGCGCGGAGATCGGCTGACACGCCGGTGCCGCCCGCCTCGGGCCGCCTGCCTCGAGTGAGGGAACAACGTCTCCTGACCTAGTGTTGAGGGCATCAGAGGGCGAGCGCTGGAGCGCCGACCCTGGTTCCACACACGATCTCGGAAGGCGAAGATGACTACTTCGGACATCCACGACCTGATCATCGTCGGGTCCGGTCCCGCCGGCTACACCGCTGCGGTGTACGCCGCTCGCGCGGAGCTGAAGCCCCTGGTGTTCGAGGGCACCCAGTTCGGCGGCGCACTGATGACCACGACCGAGGTGGAGAACTTCCCCGGCTTCCGTGACGGCATCATGGGCCCCGACCTCATGGAGCAGATGCGCGAGCAGGCCATGCGTTTCGGCGCCGACATCCGCACCGAGGACGTCGAGGAACTGTCGCTGACCGGTGACGTCAAGACCGTGAGCGTCGACGGCACCGAGTACCGCGCCCGCGCGATCATCCTGGCCATGGGTGCCGCTGCGCGCTACCTCGGTGTTCCCGGCGAGCAGACGTTGCTCGGCCGCGGCGTGTCCGCCTGTGCCACGTGCGACGGCTTCTTCTTCCGTGACCAGGACATCGCCGTCATCGGTGGTGGCGACTCCGCCATGGAGGAGGCCACCTTCCTCACCCGCTTCGCGCGCTCGGTCACCATCGTGCATCGCCGCGAGGAGTTCCGTGCGTCGCGCATCATGCTCGAGCGTGCCAAGGAGAACGACAAGATCACCTTCGTCACCAACGCCGACGTCGTCGAGGTGCAGGGTGAGTCGGGAGTCACCGGCCTGAAGATCCGTGACACGGGATCCGGTGAGGAGCGCGTGCTCCCGGTGACCGGCGTGTTCGTCGCCATCGGCCACGACCCCCGCTCCGAGCTCGTCCGCGGTCAGGTCGATCTCGACGACGCGGGCTACGTGGTGGTTCAGGCGCCCACCACGTCCACCTCCATCGACGGTGTCTTCGCGGCCGGCGACCTGGTGGACCACGTCTACCAGCAGGCCATCACCGCGGCCGGTACGGGCTGCGCCGCGTCCATCGACGCCGAGCGCTGGCTCGCCGACCAGGGCGACATCACCGAGAACACGCTCGAGAACGCCGACCGCGACGTCGACGCCGTGAGTGTCTGAGCACCGTCCATCCCGCTACGTCCGGCACACGAGAGGCACGAGAACATGACCGACAAGAACACCGTCACCATCAGTGACGACACCTTCGCCACCGAGGTCCTGCAGAGCGAGAAGCCCGTCCTGGTCGACTTCTGGGCAACGTGGTGCGGACCGTGCAAGATGGTCGCACCGGTGCTCGAGGAGATCGCCGGGGAGCACGCGGACAAGATCACCGTCGCCAAGCTCGACATCGACGCGAATCCGCAGGCAGCGCGCGACTTCAAGGTGATGTCGATCCCCACCATGATCCTGTTCCAGAACGGTGAGCCTGTGAAGACCATCGTCGGAGCCAAGGGCAAGGCCGCGCTGTTGCGCGACCTGGACGGCGTTCTCGCCTGACCTGACTTCCCGCACCACCACACGCCCGGCCTGTCCATGACACGCCGGGCGTGTGTGCGTTCCGGGGCCGGGACGATTGTGGGAGGAGCATGATCTTCTGAGACAATCGTCCTTCAGGAACACCTACTGGGGACGTGTACCGCCGGTCGCCGTTGCGATCGGTCACGAAGAAGGGTCGACGACAGTATGAAGCCACTCCGCCACGGCGATCGAGGTCCAGCCGTCGCGGAGGTCCGGGACATCCTCTCGGGTCTCGGGTTTCTGCCTCCCTCTGCCGCTGTGGACGGCGACACAGCCTGGGCGGAGCCGGACGTCCTGTTCGACGCCGCTCTCGACGAGGCCGTCCGCGCGTTCCAACAGCAGCGCGGCCTCCTCGTCACCGGTGAGGTCGACACCGCCACGTACCGCTCGGTGAAGGAGGCGTCCTTCCGACTCGGCGCCCGCACCCTGATCTACCAGCTCTCCGCTCCGCTGTACGGCGACGACGTCGCCACGCTGCAGCGTCGACTGCAGGACCTGGGGTTCTACAACGGCCGCGTCGACGGCTATTTCGGCGGCGAGACGCACGAGGGCCTGTCGTCGTTCCAGAGCGAGATCGGGCTGTCGCCCGACGGCATCTGTGGACCCGCCACCCTGCGAGCGCTCGACCTGCTCGGCACCAGGGTCACCGGCGGATCGCCGCACGCGATCTCCGAGGAGGAGCTCGTCCGTCGGTCGGGCCCGCAGCTGACGGGCAAGCGCATCGTGATCGACCCGGGCCTGGGTGGCGCGAACTCCGGCATGGTCGTCCAGACCGCGGACGGTCCGCTGACCGAGGAGGCGATCCTGTGGGATCTGGCCGGACGCCTCGAGGGGCGCATGGCGGCCACCGGCATGGAGACGTACCTGTCGCGTGCCCGGTCCGCAGATCCCAGCACAGCTGAGCGTGCCGAGACCGCCAACGGTATCGGTGCCGACCTCATGATCTCGCTGCGCTGCAGCAGCTACCCGTCGCCGGTGGCGCACGGTGTCGCCAGCTTCCACTTCGGCAATTCACACGGCTCCGCATCGCTCATCGGTCAGGTGCTCACCAGCTACATCCAGCGTGAGATCGTGGCACGGACCTCGCTGCAGGACTGCCGCAGTCACGGCCGCACGTGGGACCTGCTGCGTCTGACCAACATGCCGACCGTGCAGCTCGAGCTGGGCTACCTCACCAGCCACGAGGACGTCGAGGTGCTCGCTGATCCGCGGATGCGCGACATCATCGCGGAGGCCGTCCTCGTCGCGGTGAAGCGCCTGTATCTCCTCGGCCAGGACGATCAGCCGACGGGCACGTTCACGTTCGCCGAGCTGCTCGCCTACGAACTGTCTGTCGCCGAGGGCGCCTGACACGCCACCGTCGGGCCTCGCTCAGCGCGCCCCGACGGGCACGCGGGCATCGGCCTCCACCACGGTGAGTGCTGCAGCCTCCAACAACCGCTCGAGCGCAGCCTCGACGTCTTCCTTCCACCCGTGATCACGATCGAGCTCCAACCGGAGCCGCGGGAACCGGTGATGCGGGGCCACGACCTCGAAGCCGTACTTCTCGAGGAAGTCCGCGTCGATCATGCAGGTCGCCTCCCCGCACGGCGGAGTGTCGATGAAGGACCGGCGCTCCTCGACCTCGGAATCCTCGAGCCGGACTCCGAACGCCTCGAGCGCTCGCACACCACGGTTGACGAGATCGCGCACCACAGCGTGCAGGAGCGTGTCCCGGATCCCGTCACCGTCCTCCGCCGACAGCGGTGAGTAGAGCGACGTCAACAAGACCGCATCCGGACTCACCGGTGCGGTGGGGAAGTGCGCGACTCTGGGTACGGCGCCGGGGGGTGCGTACAGGGCGCATCCCACCGAATCAGACGATGCCGGTACGTCTGCGCCCGCGACGTCGGTGGCGACCTGCCCGCACGGACCCCACTCGAGCATGACCATCGACAGCCAGGCTTCCTTCTCGAACTCGGTGTCGACGAGAGTTGCCGTGGAAGAGGCCGCGGGATCCATGGTCCAGAAGACGCACTGGCGGTCGTGTGCCGGCAGCGCATCGAATCCGCCGAGGGTGAGTGTGGAGACGACGATCGACACGCGTTGACTCAGCCTCCGTACCCCGACTCGCGGCGGCGACAGGCCTCCGCGACTGTATGTGCCCCCTCAGGATAAGCGATACGTCTGTCCCGGGGACACCACGGCGTCCGGCAGACGAAAGCTGGAGCAGTGCACCAGCTTTCGGACTCGATGGCACAGTTACGTCACAGTGACGAAAGGAGCGCGGGTGGCTGTACCCACACTCGACGCGATCATGACGACTTCTGGCGTTCCATCATCTCCACGATGCGCTGAAGGTCGTCCACCGAGCCGAACTCGACCACGATCTTGCCTTTGCGCTTGCCGAGGCTCACGGTGACGCGGGTGTCGAACGATTCGGAGAGCCGTTCCGCGACGTCCTGCAGACCCGGCATCTGGATGGGCTTGCGTTTCGGCGCCGGTGCCGGCGCAGCCGGGTCCTCGCGATTCGCGAGAGTCACCGCCTCTTCGGTGGCCCGCACCGACATGCCCTCGGCCACGATGCGAGCCGCCAACTCCTCCTGAGCCGCGGCTCCCGCCTCGAGCGACAACAGTGCTCGAGCATGACCGGCGGACAGAACGCCCGCCGCGACGCGCCTCTGCACGGGGATGGGGAGCCGTAGGAGTCTGATCATGTTCGTGATGACGGGGCGTGATCGACCGAGCCGCGCAGCGAGCTGATCGTGCGTCACGTCGAACTCCTCGAGGAGCTGCTGGTACGCAGCCGCCTCTTCGAGGGGGTTCAGCTGGACACGGTGGATGTTCTCGAGGAGCGCGTCGCGGAGGAGCGTGTCGTCGGCTGTCTCGCGCACGATCGCCGGAATCGCATCGAGTCCGGCTTCCTGGCTCGCCCGCCATCGGCGCTCACCCATGACCAACTGGTAGCGATCATCGCCGATCTGACGCACCACGATCGGTTGCATGAGACCGAATTCGCGAATCGAGTGCACCAGTTCGTCGAGCGCTTCCTGCTCGAACACGGAACGCGGCTGCTTCGGATTCGGTTCGATCTTGCTGGGCGCGATCTCCCGATAGACCGCACCGGCGGGTGAGAGGTCGTCCTCCACGATGGCCGGTGGGGTGGGGGACGGAGCCGTCGCCGTGCGGGACTCGCCACCGATGACCACGTCCGCGGCCGCAGACCCCAGGCCGGAGCTCTGTCCGGGAGATGTCGGAATGAGGGCAGCCAGACCGCGGCCGAGACCGCCCTTCTTGGTCGAACTCATGCCGTTCCCTCCGTCGCTGCATTCATGCTCGCGCTCCGCGCCGCCATCTCACGCCCCGCGTCGAGATAGGACATGGCTCCACGTGAACCCGGGTCGTAGTCCAACACGGTCATTCCGTAACCGGGAGCCTCGGAGACCTTCACGCTGCGAGGTATCACCGACTTCAGTACGGCGTCACCGAAGTGCTTGCGCACCTCGTCGGCCACTTGATCGGCGAGCTTGGTTCGGCCGTCGTACATCGTCAGGATCACGGTGGACACGTGCAGGCGCGGATTGAGGTGCGCCTGGACCAACTCGATGTTGCGCAGCAGCTGGCCGACACCTTCCAGCGCGTAGTACTCGCACTGGATGGGGATGAGCACTTCCGTTGCCGCGACCATCGCGTTGACAGTCAGGAGTCCGAGCGATGGCGGGCAGTCGATGAGCACGAAATCTATCTGCAGATCGTCGAGCGCGGCGCTGGACAACGCAGTCTTGAGTCGACCTTCGCGCGCCACCATGGAGACCAGCTCGATCTCGGCGCCCGCCAGATCGATCGTCGCCGGAATGCACATCAGGCGATCGTTCTTCGGGCTGCGTTGAATGGCCTCCACGGCGGTGATCTCGCCAAGGAGCAACTCGTAGCTGGACGGGGTCCCCGACGTGTGGACTGCGCCGAGGGCCGTGGACGCATTGCCCTGCGGATCCAGATCGACGACCAGAACAGACAGCCCCTGCACTGCGAGTGCCGCGGCGATGTTCACCGCAGTCGTCGTCTTGCCGACGCCGCCCTTCTGATTGGCGATCGTCAGCACTCTTCGTACCGGCGGTCGCGGTAGAGCGACCCCACTCTTGTGCAGAACCTGGCTCGCACGCTGCGCGGCCGCACCGATGGGAGTGTCGTCCGATGTGATGGGGGAGTAGCCGTAAGACTCCGATGCCGATCGTGTTTCACGTGAAACGTCGACGGCGGGTGTTTCACGTGAAACAGCGGCTTCGGATTCACCCGACATGACTTGCTCCTTCGACAACGATCGATCCACGCAGACGTCAGCGTGAGCCGGCGGAGAACTTAGGGACGCGGTTGCCGCGCACAGCGCGCTCCGCGCGTACAACGATAGTCGGTGTGGGGACGACGCCCTCACCACACTGCAACACCTGGAAGTTCTTTGCGCCGATACGGGTGAGCGTGCCGGAGTCGCGATCGATCTCCTCCTGCGCCGTGCTGCCCTTCAACGCAAGCATCACGCCGCCCTCGTGCACGAGCGGCAGAGACCAGCGAGCCAACTTCTCCAGAGGAGCAACCGCTCGCGACGTGACGATGTCACAACCGCCGGCTTCCTTGATGACACCCGGCTGCTCGGCACGTCCACGCACCACGGTCACGTCGAGACCCAGCTGCTCCACGATCTCCGCGAGGTACACGGTGCGGCGCAGGAGCGGCTCCACGAGGAACACGGACAGGTCAGGCCGTGCGATCGCGAGCGGGATCCCTGGCAGCCCGGCGCCACTGCCTACGTCGACCACGCTGGCACCCTCGGGGATGAGCTCTCCGACCACCGCGCAGTTCAGGAGATGGCGCTCCCACAGCCGAGGAACCTCGCGCGGACCGATCAGTCCTCGAACGACACCGTCCCCCTTCAGGGAGTCGTAGTACGCCCGAGCCGTGTCGGCGCGGTCACCGAACACTCGAACGATGGCATCGTCGACCCACGCTTGCGTCGCGGGCTCTTCCTCATGTTCCACGTGAAACATCCTCTCGCGTCGTCCTTGGTGGTCGTGAACCACACTCGTGTAATTCTGCTGACGGCGGGCGTCACGGGCTGGGGGCAGTCTAATGACGAGCGCAGACATTCCTCACCCGTCAGGACATCGTCCGACCCCGGGCACGAGAAAGGGGCGCGGTCCATGGACCGCGCCCCTTGTCGACTCTGTCGTCAGATCACTCCTTGACGACCACCACGTGTCGGTTCGGCTCGACGCCGTCACTCTCGCTCGTCACGCCGGCGACCGTCGCCACCGCGTCGTGCACGATCTTCCGCTCGAACGGGGTCATCGGCTCCAGGGGTTCGCTGTCGCCGGACGCCGCGACGCGCTCGGCGGCCTCGGTTCCCAGTCGCGTCAACTCCTCCCGGCGGCCCGCACGCCATCCGGCCACATCCAACATCAGCTTGCTGCGGTCGCCCGTCGACTGCTGCACGGCGAGGCGGGTCAGTTCCTGCAGGGCGTCGAGAACCTCACCCTTGCGCCCGACCAACTTGTTGAGATCCTTGCCGCCGTCGATGCTGACGACTGCACGGTCACCCTCCACGTCGAGGTCGATATCGCCGTCGAAGTCGAGGACGTCGAGCAATTGCTCCAGGTAGTCACCCGCGATCTCGCCTTCCTCGACGAGGTAGTCCTCGGCGTCACCTTCGGGCTCGTCCGCCTCTGCGTCGGATTCCGCGGTCACGGGAGCAGCGGCCACCGAGGTCTCGTCCGCCGGGGCTTCGACCTCGGGTGTGCTCTGCTCGTCCGTCTTCGAATCGATGGTCACGTTGTCGTCCATTTCCGTTCGCACTCGTATCACTTCACGTGGTTCTGGTCCGCGGGCGGACCGGCAGGGTCACGACGGCCGGATCAGCGACGCTTCTGCTGCTTCGGTCGCACCTTGCCGGGAGGGCTCTTCTTCTTCCGAGGAGTCGTGGCGCCGTTGGTGGCCGCGGTGCCCGGTGTCGTGGTCGACTCCGATGATGCCGTGTCACCACCGGTGTCCGTGGTCGATTCTGCCGCGGCGGCACGGGTGGGCTTGGCTCCCGGCGCCGGCTTCTTCTTCAGAGCGTCAGGGCGCGCACCGGGCTTCGGAGCGTTCTCGTTCCGGCGCTCGAGAGCGGCTTCCTTCTTCGCCGCCTCTTCCTTGTCGATGCGACCGAAGACGAGGTGCTGCTGCGCGTAGGTCCACACGTTGTTGCTCACCCAGTACAGCAGGATGGCCACGGGGAGGAACGGGCCACCGACGAGGACGCCGAGCGGGAACACGTACAGGGCGAGCTTGTTCATGATCGCGGACTGCGGGTTGGCCGCGGCTGCCTCACTCTGACGCGCCACCGATGCGCGCGAGTTCAGGTGGGTCGCGATGCTCGCGATGATCATCAGCGGGATCGAGACGGCGAGGATCGGACCGATCGACGGGATGCCGCCGAACGGCTCGAATGCGCGCAGCTGCGATTCGGGTGACGTGATGGCCGCCGAGATGGGCGCACCGAACAGACGTGCCGACAGGAAGGACTGGACGTCCTCGACGCTGAAGAAGTAGTTCGGAGTCTCGGCGTTGACCTCCGGGCTCAGACCCAGCTGCCCGATTCCGGTGCCGGTGCGGTTGAACGACCGGAGCACGTGGAACAGACCGATGAACACCGGCGCCTGTGCGAGCACGGGGAGGCAGCCCATGATCGGGTTGAAGCCGTGCTCCTTCTGGAGCTTCTGCATCTCGACGGCCAGTTTCTGACGGTCCTTGCCGTACTTCTTCTGCAGAGCCTTGATCTGCGGCTGCAGTTCCTGCATCTGGCGCGTCGTCCGCACCTGCTTGACGAAGGGCTTGTAGAGGATCAGACGCAGTGTGAAGACGAGAAACACCACGGACAGAGCCCAGGCGAAACCGCTGTCCGCGCCGAGCACGGCGCCGAACACTTTGTGCCAGACCCAGAGAATTCCGGATACCGGGTAGTAGATGAAGTCGAGCACGGCTCTATGTACTCCTCTGTTGGTTCACCCTCACGGGGTCACGAGACTGCGGGCAAGCGTGGTCGGTGTCGGTGGGCACCGCGTCGGCACCACCCCGGAGACGACGCGGGGGTGGAACGGGATCCCACCCACCAGGGTGCCAGGGTGCGCACTTCAGGAGGCGGACGACCGCCAGAACGGCACCGACGACGAACCCACGGGTGCGGAGCGCCTCGACGGCGTACTCACTGCACGTCGGCGTGAATCGACACGTCGGAAGACGAAGAGGGGAGATGTAGGACCTGTATCCCTCGATGAGGAGAATGACCGATCGGGCGGGGAGAGACACCAGCCGACGCAGGAGGCTCCGCTCGGACGCAGGATCACCCGGGACCGGATTCGCGGACTCCGTCATCACGTCTCGGACCGGCCGAGGGCGCGGGGGCGCTCGGCGGGAACCGGGTGAGAGGAGTTCATCGCGCGCATCGCTCCGAGTCGTCGCAGACCCGACGCCAGCTGGCGTTCGAGTTCGGAGGACGCCGCGGTCGCTGCGCCGGGCAGTGCCCGCACGACCACGTCGACATCCGACTCGACGAGAGGAAGCATCGAGCTGCAGATATGACGAAGCCGGCGTGCGACTCTGTGTCGAGTCACCGCCGGCCCCACTGCTTTACTGACCACGAGCCCGAAACGCGGGTGTCCGGAGGAGACGAGAGCGTTCTCGTCTCCCCGGAACCTCAGGTGCACGACGATGTCGTGGCGTCCTGTGCGGCGGCCGCGGCGCACCGTCGTCTGGAAATCCGACGACTGGTGCAGCCGATGCTGCTCAGGTAACACCCGAGCGTTCCGGTTACCGGGAAATCAGGCGGTCAGCGACGCGCGGCCCTTGCCGCGACGAGCCGACACGATCGCGCGACCGGCACGCGTGCGCATGCGCAGACGGAAACCGTGCACGCGTGCACGACGACGGTTGTTCGGCTGGAACGTCCGCTTGCCCTTGGCCACGGTGGTACTCCTCGAGATATCGGCAGTCCCGAGGACTGCCGGTGGTGTGCTGATGGTCGCGAGTTCGGCGAACTCGAGTTCGGTGGCCACTCGCGCAGGAGAACGGCAGGACCGATCCACGCATGTCGCGGGTGACCGTTCGAGGGTACTGACGGCGTCGAACGAGGTCAAACCGCGCTACCCCGGGGACAGGGCTCCTGTCACGATGACACGCCTCGAGCACGACGACCACCTCGCCGGGGACAGGAGAGGACCGTTCGTCTTGTTGTGCACCGGCGGGCCTGCTGACTTCGCTGTGCGGGTGACGACGTCTCGCCCCGTCGGTGGGGATCTCTCACCATGGCTCTGCATCGTCGCAGGTCACAACGCCGCCGCTCCGGCCCGTCTCCGCGCGAGATGCCGTCGAGCTACACCGGTGTCGTTTGTCCACAGCTGTGGATAATTATGTGGAAACACAGGTCGGGTGGCATATTCGTGTCGTCGGCGGGGCCTTCGAGGCACCGCAGGATCATCGACGGCCGCGGTCATGCCACGGCCCTGGGGAGGCACCGTGGAGGACGATCCGGACGTCTTGGCTGCTGTATGGCCGAGTGTCGTCGCCGAGCTCACGGCGGAGTCGAATTCGGGGTCGTCCCTGTCCCGCGCTCAGAAGGCCTGGCTCGCTCTCGTCCGCCCCATCACTCTCGCGCAAGGTTTCGCTCTGCTCTCGGTTCCGTCGCCGATCGCCCAGGAAGCGGTCGAGCGCGGTCTGCGCGAACCCATCCTCGCGGCCCTCGGTCGCCACCTCGACCGCCCGGTCGAGGGACTCGGTGTCCGGCTCGCTCCCGGAGCCGACGCCGATCTCTCGGACGTTCCCACGCCCGTCGACACCGAACGTCGCCCCGACACCGGACACAGCGCACCCGTGTATCGCCGGCGGCTTCTCACCGAGTCCACCGCGGGCGAGCCGTCCGACTCGGAGAGCAGTGACTACGGCGATCACGAGGAGGTCGACGACGATCGGGACGCTCTGACCAGCGTCCAGAACTCGTGGCCCACCTCGTACACGGTGCCGCCGCGCTCGACGTCCACTCCGACGGGCAGCACCAGTCTCAACGCGAAGTACACGTTCGACACCTTCGTCATCGGCGCCTCGAACCGGTTCGCCCACGCGGCCGCCGTCGCCATCGCGGAGGCTCCTGCGCGGGCGTACAACCCGCTGTTCGTGTGGGGTGCGTCCGGACTGGGAAAGACGCACCTGCTGCACGCCGCCGGCCACTACGCCCAACGTCTGTTTCCCGGCATGCGCGTGAAGTACGTGTCCACCGAGGAGTTCACGAACGACTTCATCAACAGCCTGCGAGACGACCGCAAGGTGGCGTTCAAGCGCCGCTACCGCGAGACGGACGTCCTGCTGGTCGACGACATCCAGTTCATCGAGGGCAAGGAAGGTATCCAGGAGGAGTTCTTCCACACCTTCAACACCCTCCACAACGCGAACAAGCAGATCGTGGTCTCCTCCGATCGGCCGCCCAAGCAGCTCGCGACCCTCGAGGAGCGAC
This sequence comes from Rhodococcus sp. PvP016, assembly GCF_017832185.1. NCBI lineage: Bacteria > Bacillati > Actinomycetota > Actinomycetes > Mycobacteriales > Nocardiaceae > Rhodococcus > Rhodococcus sp. PvP016. The sequence continues at coordinate 814,579 of NZ_JAFIBH010000001.1, forward strand.
TGCGCACCCGCTTCGAGTGGGGCCTCATCACCGACGTGCAGCCGCCCGAGCTCGAGACGCGTATCGCGATCCTGAGCAAGAAGGCGCAGATGGACCGCCTGGACGTGCCCCACGAGGTGCTCGAACTCATCGCGAGCCGGATCGAGAGGAACATCCGTGAGCTCGAGGGTGCGCTCATCCGAGTGACGGCCTTCGCGTCCCTCAACGGGCACAACCTGGACACCGCGCTCGCCGAGGCCGTTCTCCGGGATCTGATGCCGGACTCGACGGGACTGGAGATCACCGCGGCCACGATCATGGCCGTCACCGCGGAGTACTTCGACACCTCGATCGAGGAACTGTGCGGCCCCGGCAAGGCTCGCGCGCTGGCACAGGCGCGCCAGATCGCGATGTATCTGTGCCGCGAGCTGACGGATCTGTCGTTGCCCAAGATCGGTCAGACGTTCGGCCGTGACCACACCACCGTCATGTATGCCGACAAGAAGATCCGCAAGGAGATGGCCGAGCGGCACCGTACGTACAACCAGGTGCAGGAGCTCACTGCCCGCGTCAAGCAGCGCTCCAAGCGCTGACCCGTCCGAGTGTCCACGGCCGTTCGAGTCGCCCCCACGGCGATTCGAGCGGCCGTTCTCGTCGGTGCGGAGCCCCGAACGGCGACGAGTTCGACCGGAAATTTGGGCCGATTCTGCTCGATACACACCTGTGGACAACTGTGTGAATAACGTGGATACCCCGGGGATGAAATCTGTAGTTCGCGCCGAGTCCACCGTCCGTCCACATGTGACCCGCACCGAGCCCGTCGTGATGCCCGGGTTCATCCTCGAGCCGCCACGCCGTGCCACCAGCACCGGACAGGGTCGGTCCACAGATTCCACAGGACCTATGACTACTGCTTGTATTTCTTCCTAGGAACATCTCTTTGAAAACAGGGTGGGGACGGATCCATTCACAACCGCCTCCGAGGCCTCTGATCGAGACGAACCCCGACTTTTCAGCACGCGCTCGAGGGCATACGGTGTGGTTTGCCCACCGACTCGTGTGGAGCAGGTCAGCGAGAGGATCAACCGGGCGATGGAGCTTGGCAGTGTGAAGTTTCGAGTTGCTCGAGAAGATTTCTCCGATTCGGTGGCCTGGGTGGCGCGATCACTCCCGTCCCGGCCTGCGGTTCCCGTCCTCGGCGGTGTGCTGCTGTCGGTCGACGACTCCGGGCTGACGGTCTCCGGCTTCGACTACGAGGTGTCGGCCCAGGTACGCGTTCCCGTGGAGGTCGCCGGCGGAGGCCAGGTGCTCGTGTCGGGCAAGCTGCTCGCCGACATCACACGCTCGCTGCCGAACAAGCCGGTCGACGTGTCGGTGGACGGGACCAAGGTGCTCATCACGTGCGGCAGTGCCAAGTTCTCGCTTCCGACGATGCCGGTGGAGGACTACCCGCAACTCCCCGAACTGCCGTCGCAGACGGGCACCGTTCCGGTCGACGTGTTCGCCGAGGCCATCAGCCAGGTGGCCATCGCCGCGGGCCGTGACGACACGCTCCCGATGCTCACCGGTATCCGCATGGAGATCGACGGCGACTCCGTGGTGCTCGCCGCCACCGACCGGTTCCGTCTCGCCGTGCGCGAACTCGACTGGACTCCGGCCGCACCCGGTACGGCCGCCGCGGTGCTCATCCCCGCCAAGACACTGTCCGAATCCGCGAAAAGCATTGGTGGAGGCGCGGAGTCCGGTGTCGAGCTCGCTCTGGGCTCCGCATCGCACATCGGTAACGACGGCCTCCTGGGCATCGTCAGCGACGGCCGCCGCACCACCACCCGCCTGCTCGACGCGGAGTTCCCGAAGTTCCGGCAGCTGTTGCCGTCCGAGCACACCGCGGTCGCCAGCGTGCCCATCGCACCGCTTCTGGAGGCCATCAAGCGCGTCGCTCTGCTCGCCGAGCGTGGGGCGCAGGTCCGCCTCGAGTTCTCGGCCGACACGGTCACTCTGTCCGCCGGCGGCGACGATGCGGGCCGCGCCGAGGAGTCGATCGAGGCGAACTTCCAGGGCGAGCCCCTGGTGATCGCGTTCAATCCGGGGTATCTCATCGACGGTCTCAACTCGCTGCACTCCGAGCGGGTGTCCTTCGGGTTCACCACACCGAGCCGGCCCGCAGTGCTGCGCCCGGCGGGTGAGGACGAGCTCGAGCCGGACGAGACCGGGACGTTCAGCGCACCGAGGAGTGCGTACACGTACCTGCTCATGCCGGTACGCCTTCCGGGCTGAGTCGCTCGCGAGGCACCGGCGCAGGTCCATCGAAAGGAAGCCACGCATGAACATCGGGTTGGTCGGTCTCGGCAAGATGGGCTTCAACATGCGTGAGCGCTTGCGGCGCCACGACATCGAGGTCACCGGTTACGATCCGCGGCCGGAGGTCACCGACGTCGAGTCGCTCGAGGCTCTCGCCGCCGCGCTCCCCGCTCCCCGCATCGTCTGGGTGATGGTGCCGTCCGGCCCCGTCACGCGCGACACCGTCACCACCCTGGCCGGCGTGCTGTCCGAGGGCGACCTCGTGATCGACGGCGGCAATTCGCGCTTCACCGATGACGCGGTGCACGCGGAACTGTTGTCCGCCAAGGGTATCGGCTACGTCGATGCCGGCGTCTCGGGCGGTGTCTGGGGTCTCGAGAACGGTTACGGCCTCATGGTCGGCGGTGCCGCTGCGGACGTCGAGCGCGCCATGCCCGTGTTCGATGCGTTGCGTCCCGAGGGCGAGCGGGCGGACGGCTTCGTCCACGCCGGCCCGGTGGGCGCGGGTCACTACGCGAAGATGGTGCACAACGGTATCGAGTACGGCCTCATGCACGCCTACGCCGAGGGGTACGAGCTCCTCGCCGCAGAGGATCTGATCGAGGACGTCACCGGTGTGGTGCGCGCGTGGACCAAGGGCACCGTCGTGCGGTCGTGGCTGCTCGATCTCCTGGTGAAGGCACTGCAGGAAGATCCGGGATTCACCGACATCTCCGGCTACACACAGGATTCCGGCGAAGGACGCTGGACCGTCGAGGAGGCGATCCGACACTCGGTGCCGGCTCCCGTCATCTCCGCGGCACTGTTCGCAAGATTTGCGTCGCGGCAGGTGGATTCGCCCGCCATGAAGGCGGTGTCCGCGCTGCGCAACCAGTTCGGTGGACACGCGGTGCAGCGTGCCCCCAACACGGAGAGCACCGGCGCGTAAGTGTTCGTCCGCTCGGCGACCCTGGTCGATTTTCGTTCCTGGCAACAACTCTCGGTGGATCTCGCACCGGGGGTGACGGTGTTCGTCGGTCCCAACGGCCACGGGAAGACCAACATCCTCGAGGCACTGGGGTACGTCGCGACGCTGTCGTCGCACCGGGTGTCGGCCGATGCTCCGCTCATTCGGACGGGTGCGGAACGCGCTCTCGTGCGGGCGTCCGTCGTCAACCTCGGTCGCGAGCTCACCGTCGACGTCGAGATCAACGACGGGCGGGCGAATCGCGCGCGCATCAACACCTCTCCGGTGCGGCGGACACGGGAGGTGCTGGGCATCCTCAACACTGTGCTGTTCGCACCCGAGGATCTGGCGATGGTGCGCGGCGATCCGAGCGAGCGGCGCCGCTATCTCGACGAGCTGATCGTCGCGCGGTCTCCTCGAATGGCCGCTGTCCGTGCGGATTACGACCGCGTTCTCCGGCAGCGATCCGCGCTCCTCAAGAGTGCGAGCGGGGTTCTGCGACGGGGATCGTCGTCGAGCGACGGCGCGAACGCGCTGGCCACGCTCGACGTGTGGGACGGCCAGCTCGCCGGCTTCGGTGCCGAGATCGTGGAGCACCGGCTGCGCGCGGTACGCGACGTCGGTCCCTTCGTCGTCGACGCCTACCGCAGGATCGCACCGTCGTCGCGGCCTGCGGCCATCGCGTACCGGAGCAGTCTCGCCGGCGCGATGCCGCCCGAGATGCTCGCTCTGGACAGAACGGAGGAGCCGGACGACGTCGAGGTTCTCGAAGCAGCGTTCCTGCAACAGCTCTCGGTGATGCGGACGCGGGAGATCGAACGCGGAGTCACCCTCGTCGGTCCGCATCGTGACGATCTCGACCTCGTGCTCGGAACCGATCCTGCCAAGGGGTTCGCGAGTCACGGTGAGTCGTGGTCCTTCGCCCTGTCCCTGCGGCTCGGCGCCTTCGAGTTGTTGCGGTCCGAGGGTTCGGATCCCGTGCTCCTGCTCGACGACGTCTTCGCCGAGCTCGATCGTGCGCGGCGAACCGCCCTGGCGGGGGTTGCGGTGACGGCGGAGCAGGTGTTGGTGACGGCGGCAGTGCCCGAGGACGTGCCGCCCGAGTTGCGAGCGCGCCGCATGGACGTGCGTGCCCACGAGACCGAGGGTGCACGCAGATCAGAACTGACCGAGGCGTCCGGGTCGGATCCTGTCGGAGTCACGTCCGATACTGACGCCGACACGAGCCACGTCGAGGAGGAGTCATGACGGACGAGACGCCGTCCGGCAGCGATCCGGCCGAGCCCCCGTTGCGCGGAGCGGACATCGCGCGCCGCGCGCTCGAGAACGCCCGTGCGGCTGCCAAGGCCAACGGCAAGGCGGTGGGGCAGGGTCGTGCGTCGACGCAACGCCGACCGCGACGGTCGCGCACCTGGTCCGGTTCGAGGCCCGACGACCGTGATCCGCAAGCACTCGGGTCACTCGCGAAGACGCTCGCGGCGTCGCGTGGTTGGTCGGCGAAAGTGGACGAGGGCACGGTGCTCGGTCGGTGGACCCAGGTGGTGGGTGAGGACATCGCGGCGCACGCGGAGCCCGTGTCCGTCCGGGACGGCGTGCTGGCGGTGTCGGCGGAGTCCACGGCGTGGGCGACGCAGCTGCGGTTGATGCAATCGCAGATCCTCGCGAAGATCGCGGCCTCCGTGGGCCACGGTGTGGTCACGTCGCTCCGCATCACAGGTCCCGCTGCGCCCAGTTGGAAGAAGGGCGACCGTCACGTGTCGGGTCGCGGACCTCGTGACACCTACGGGTGAGCCCCCCGGCCCCATTGATCGATGTCACGAGGGTGCGTAGCGTTTCACGGGGAAACGACCGGACGTGGTGATCGGGGACAGCGTCACGGTGGATCCGATCCGAACTCGCGCTCTGCAGCGAATGATCGAATGATCAGCCACGAAAGGACCCGATGATGAACGACGATCCAGGACCCGTCGTCCTGCAGGCGCGCAACGTCTCGTTCGACTGGGAGTCCATGCGCATGCACTACATGGACGGTGACCCCCTGGCCACACACCTCATGAATGTGATGCACCTGTTCCTGCCCGAGGGCGAGGAGTGGTTCGTGCGCGTGTTCAAGGAGGCGCTGCCGTTGATCCACGACGAGAAGCTGCGCGCCGACGTGATCGGCTTCATCGGCCAGGAGGCCATGCACGCGCAGGCGCACTCGGGCATCCACACGTTCCTGGCCGACCAGGGCCTGGATCCGGCGCCGTACGTGAAGCAGATGGAGTACGTCTTCCGGGTCGCTCTCGACAAGAGGCCGACGAACACCAAGAACAGCCTCGTCGAGCGCCTGGCTCTCATCGCCGCCATCGAGCACCTCACGGCGTTCCTCGGCATGTGGGTGCTGACGGAGAGAGGCCTGGACGAGGCGGACGTGGATCCCCGCATGTTGGACCTCGTGCGCTGGCACGGGGCCGAGGAGGTGGAGCACCGCGCCGTGGCCTACGACGTGTTGCAGTACTTCGACACACGACGGTTCCGCCGCACGCGTACCTACCTTCTCGTCGCACCGACCGTCGTGGTCATGTGGGGTCGCGGTCTCCGCTTCCTCATGAAGAACGATCCGACGCTGACGGACGATCAGCGCAGCTACACGCTGAAGCAGATCAGGGCCGTCACGCAGCGCGGGTTGTTCCCCACCGCCAAGGCCGTCGGCAAGGCGTCCGTGCGGTACCTGCGGAAGGACTACCACCCGTCCAAGGAGGGATCCACCTCGTTGGCAGTCGCGTACCTCGCCACCTCCCCGGCGGCGAGGGCTGCCACGGTCTGATGGGCGATCGCACGTTCGCACGGGCCATGGCGGCCGTGCGCGAGTACCGCGCGTCCCGGACGATTCCCGAGGATCTGCTCGGCAAGGGCGGCATGGACGAGTCGCTGGCGCAGATCACGGACGGGCTGGACAAGCTGTTCGCCATCCTGGATCACTCGAAGTACAAGGCGCGTGCGGCGCCGGTCCAGACGCGGACGCACACGATGGCGGTCTCCGAGCGTTTCACGCTGTGCCGGGACGAGAACGTGGTCGGACTGACACTTCGTCGAGTCGACGGTGGTGACGTGTCGCCGTGGCATCCGGGCAGCCATCTCGACCTCGTGCTGCCCTCGGGGCGTCGCCGTCAGTACTCGCTGTGCGGTGACCCGCTCGAGAAGGACGCGTACTCCATCGCGGTGCGACTGGTGCCGGACGGCGGCGGCGGTTCGGCCGAGATGCACACCCTCGAGGTGGGCGACGAACTCTCGGTCACCGGTCCGCGCAACGCTTTTCCGTTCTACGCGTCCGGATCCGCGTTGTTCGTGGCCGGTGGCATCGGCATCACCGCGATCATCCCGATGGTGCGGCGGGCGCGTGCCCTCGGCATGGACTGGCATCTCGTGTACAGCGGACGCTCGCGGCAGTCGATGCCCTTCCTCGACGAGGTGTCGACGTGGGACCAGGAGCGCGTGACCGTCCGGACCGACGACGTCGACGGGCTGCCCACCGCGGCGGATCTTCTCCGCCACGCGCCGGACGGTGGATCCGTCTACTGCTGTGGTCCGCCGCCGATGTTGGCCCTGGTACGCGAGGGCGTCCCGGCGACCGGGGCGATCCGTCTGCACTACGAGCGGTTCTCGCCGCCGCCCGTCGTCGCCGGATCCCCGTTCAGCGTGGAGCTCGCGTCGTCCGGGACGATTCTCGACGTCGCGGCGGACCGGACGGCACTCGACGTGATCCGCGAGGTGGTCCCCGGTGTCCCGTACTCGTGCCGCCAGGGCTTCTGCGGAACCTGCAAGGTCAAGGTCCTGGCCGGCGCTCCCGAGCACCGGGACCGGCGCCTCGCCGACGACGAGCGCGAGGATCACATGCTGATCTGTGTGTCGCGCTCGGCGGGCGAGCGGCTGACGCTCGATCTCTGACGCGCGGAGCCCTCGTACCCACGAAATGAGCCGCGGAACACGAGAAAAGTCCGTCTCCGACGCAATGAGGGGCCGTTTCGGGTGTCGACGTGAGCCGCGACCCACGCTTTACCGGTACGATGGACCGGTAAAGACCACCGAGCGCGAGGGGCATGTGTCCCCGCGCGCATTTTTTCGGGTCGAGGTCCTCTGCCGTCCTCACCGAGCGAGGTGAGTGTCGGGGGAGCGTAGTCGAGAAGGAGAACAGCTGACCGTGGCTGACCCCAAGGCAGGCAAGAGCGACAAGCCGAAGGAATACGACGCGTCGTCGATCACCGTCCTCGAAGGACTCGAGGCGGTGCGCAAGCGACCCGGTATGTACATCGGCTCCACCGGAGAGCGCGGCCTGCACCACCTGATCTGGGAGGTCGTCGACAACTCTGTCGACGAGGCGATGGCAGGTCATGCCACCACGGTGGAGGTCACGCTTCTCGCCGACGGCGGCGTGCGCGTCGTCGACGACGGTCGCGGTATCCCCGTCGGCATGCACTCCTCGGGCATCCCGACCATCGAGGTCGTCATGACGCAGCTGCACGCCGGCGGCAAGTTCGACTCCGACTCCTACGCGGTGTCCGGTGGTCTGCACGGCGTCGGTATCTCCGTGGTCAACGCCCTGTCGACGACTCTGCTCGCGCAGGTCGACAACGACGGCTTCCACTGGGAGCAGACCTACACACGGTCCGTCCCCGGCGAGCTGATCAAGGGTGAGCCGACGAAGCGCACGGGTACGGCGATCTCGTTCTGGCCGGACGCGAGCATCTTCGAGGAGACCGTCTTCAAGTTCGACACGGTCGCGCGTCGCCTGCAGGAGATGGCGTTCCTGAACAAGGGACTCACCATCGTCCTTACCGACGAGCGCGCCTCGGACATCGAGCGCATCGCCGACGAGGCCTCCGAGAGCGAGCTGGCGGAGACGCCCAAGGCGGACGCCGAGGAGCCGTCGGGAGCACCGGCCAAGATCAAGACTCGGACCTACCACTACCCCGGTGGTCTCGAGGACTACGTCCGCTACATCAACCGCGCGAAGACGCCGCAGCATCCGTCGGTCATCGGATTCTCGGCCAAGGGCCCGGGCCACGAACTCGAGATCGCGATGCAGTGGAACTCGACGTACGCGGAGTCCGTGCACACGTTCGCCAACACGATCAACACGCACGAGGGCGGTACGCACGAGGAGGGTTTCCGCTCTGCGCTGACCAACGTCGTGAAGAAGTACGCCAGCGAGAAGAAGCTCGTCAAGGAGAAGGACGGCATCCTCACCGGAGACGACATCCGTGAGGGTCTCGCCGCCATCATCTCCGTCAAGGTCGGCGAGCCGCAGTTCGAGGGTCAGACGAAGACCAAGCTCGGCAACACCGAGGTGAAGTCCTTCGTGCAGAAGGCCGCCGGCGAACATCTCACGCACTGGTTCGAGGCGAACCCCGCCGAGGCCAAGCTCATCATCTCCAAGGCCGTCGCCTCGATGCAGGCGCGTACGGCTGCTCGTCGTGCCCGAGATCTGGTGCGGCGCAAGAGCGCCACCGACATCGGTGGACTGCCGGGCAAGCTCGCGGACTGCCGTTCCAACGATCCGTCGAAGTGCGAGATCTACATCGTGGAGGGCGACTCGGCCGGCGGCTCCGCCAAGTCCGGTCGCGATTCGATGTATCAGGCCATTCTTCCGTTGCGCGGCAAGATCATCAACGTCGAGAAGGCCCGCATCGACCGCGTCCTCAAGAACACCGAGGTCCAGTCGATCATCACGGCGTTCGGCACCGGCATCCACGACGAGTTCGACATCGCGAAGCTGCGCTACCACAAGATCGTGCTGATGGCCGACGCCGACGTCGACGGCCAGCACATCTCGACTCTGTTGCTCACCTTGCTGTTCCGCTTCATGCGGCCTCTCGTGGAGCACGGCTACGTCTACCTGGCCATGCCGCCGCTGTACAAGCTCAAGTGGCAGCGCGGTGCGGATCCGGAGTTCGCCTACTCCGACCGGGAGCGTGACGGACTGATCGAGGCCGGCCTGGCGTCGGGCAAGAAGATCAACAAGGACGACGGCATCCAGCGCTACAAAGGCCTGGGCGAGATGAACGCGAAGGAACTGTGGGAGACCACGATGGATCCGAGCGTGCGCGTGCTGCGTCAGGTGACTCTGGACGACGCTGCCGCCGCCGACGAGCTCTTCTCCATCCTCATGGGTGAGGACGTCGAGGCACGCCGCAGCTTCATCACCCGTAATGCCAAGGACGTTCGTTTCCTCGACGTATAGGCGCTCCGCGCCCCGAGCGCCGCGCTAGGAGAATGCAATGACAGACACCACCCTGCCCCCCACCGGCGGCGACGGACCGACGTCCGACCGCATCGAGCTGGTCGACATCCAGCAGGAGATGCAGAACAGCTACATCGACTACGCGATGAGCGTCATCGTCGGTCGAGCACTTCCGGAGGTGCGCGACGGTCTCAAGCCCGTGCACCGCCGCGTGCTGTACGCCATGTTCGACAACGGATATCGGCCCGATCGTGGATACGTGAAGTCCGCTCGACCGGTCGCCGAGACCATGGGCAACTACCACCCCCACGGCGACAGCTCGATCTACGACACCCTCGTGCGCATGGCGCAGCCGTGGTCCATGCGGTACCCGCTCGTCGACGGTCAGGGCAACTTCGGTTCTCGTGGCAACGACGGCCCGGCAGCCATGCGGTACACCGAGTGTCGGCTCACTCCTCTCGCGATGCAGATGCTCGCGGACATCGAGGAGGAGACCGTCGACTTCATCGCGAACTACGACGGTCGCACCCTCGAGCCGACGGTGCTGCCCGCCCGGTTCCCCAACCTGCTCGCCAACGGCAGTGGCGGTATTGCCGTCGGCATGGCGACCAACGTTCCGCCGCACAACCTTCGGGAGCTCGCCGAGGGTGTGTACTGGATGTTGGACAACTACGAGGCCAGCGAAGAGGTCGCCCTCGAGGCGATGATCGAGCGGATCAAGGGACCGGACTTCCCCACTCACGGACTCATCGTCGGATCGCAGGGCATCGAGGACGCGTACCGCACCGGTCGCGGGTCGATCCGCATGCGCGGCGTGGTCGACATCGAGGAGGGCGAGCGCGGCGGCACGCAGATCGTCGTCACCGAGCTGCCGTTCCAGGTGAACCCGGACAACATGATCGCCTCGATCGCCGAGCAGCTCAAGGACGGCCGCATCGCCGGCATCTCCGACATCGAGGACCAGTCGTCCGATCGTGTCGGTATGCGCATCGTCATCAAGCTGCGTCGCGACGCCGTCGCGAAGGTGGTGCTGAACAACCTCTACAAGCACAGCCAGCTGCAGACGAGCTTCGGTGCCAACATGCTGTCGATCGTCGACGGCGTTCCGCGCACCCTGCGGATCGACCAGATGATCAAGCTGTACGTGACCCACCAGCTCGACGTCATCGTCCGGCGTACGCGGTACCGGTTGCGGAAGGCCGAGGAGCGGGCCCACATCCTGCGCGGACTGGTGAAGGCGCTCGACGCCCTCGACGAGGTCATCGCCCTGATCCGTCGGTCCGCCGACGCCGACGTCGCACGCCAGGGACTGATGGACCTGCTCGACGTCGATCAGATCCAGGCGGATGCCATCCTCGCGATGCAGCTGCGTCGCCTCGCGGCCCTCGAACGGCAGCGCATCGTCGACGAGCTCGCCTCGATCGAGATCGAGATCGCGGACCTGCAGGACATCCTGGACCGTCCGGAGCGTCAGCGTGAGATCGTGCGCTCGGAGCTGAAGGAGATCGTCGACAAGTTCGGCGACGATCGTCGTACCCGGATCATCGCGGCCGACGGCGACGTCAGCGACGAGGACCTGATCGCGCGCGAGAACGTCGTCGTCACCATCACGGAGACGGGGTACGCCAAGCGCACGCGGACCGACCTCTACCGCTCGCAGAAGCGCGGTGGCAAGGGTGTGCAGGGCGCGGGTCTCAAGCAGGACGACATCGTCAGCAAGTTCTTCGTCTGCTCGACGCACGACTGGATCCTGTTCTTCACCACGAAGGGTCGGGTCTACCGGGCCAAGGCGTACGAGCTCCCCGAGGCCAACCGCACGGCTCGCGGACAGCACGTCGCCAACCTGTTGGCGTTCCAGCCGGACGAGCGCATCGCGCAGATCATCCAGATCAAGACCTACGACGACGCGCCCTACCTGGTGCTCGCGACGAAGGCCGGTCTGGTGAAGAAGTCCAAGCTGGCCGACTTCGACTCCAACCGTTCCGGCGGCATCGTGGCCGTCAACCTGCGTGGCGACGACGAGCTGGTCGGAGCCGTGCTGTGCACCAATGCGGACGACCTGCTGCTCGTGTCCGCTCAGGGCCAGTCGATCCGCTTCTCGGCCACCGACGAGGTGCTGCGCCCGATGGGCCGCGCCACCTCGGGTGTCCAGGGAATGCGGTTCAACGGCGAGGACGCACTGCTCTCCCTGAACGTGGTGAAGGACGGCACGTACCTGCTGGTCGCCACGTCCGGTGGCTACGCGAAGCGCACCGCGATGGAGGACTACCCCCCGCAGGGCCGCGGCGGCAAGGGCGTGCTGACCATTCAGTACGACCCGCGTCGTGGCACCCTGGTGGGAGCGCTCATCGTCGAGGACGACGACGAGCTCTACGCCATCACCTCGAGCGGCGGTGTCATCCGCACCGCGGCTCGTCAGGTTCGCAAGGCAGGCCGCCAGACCAAGGGCGTTCGGCTGATGAACCTCGGCGACGGCGATAACCTGCTGGCCATTGCACGCAACGCGGACGAGCCGGAGGACCTCGGGATCGCCGAGGCCGACGGATCGAAGGAGTCATGAGCGCAATGAGTACTCCCGAACAGCCCGGGTCCACCGGAAACGGACGCCCCGCGCCGAGCACCACGTCCGACCGTCAGGTTCCCCGGCCTGCCGGCGGACCCCCGGCGCCTCGCCCGCCCGCGGCGTGGCCGCCTGCCCAGCAGGACGGCGCGCGCCAGGACGGGGTGCAGCAGGACGCTGCCCGACAGGACGCCGCTCGACAGGACCCCGGCCATCAGGGTCCCCGTCCGGCTCGGACACCGGACTCCCAGCAGGCTCCCGTGCGGGAGCAGCAGCCGCCCCAGCGTCAGCCGCAGACGAACCTGCAGAGTCGACCCGCACCGGCGGGCCGCGCTCCCGAGCAGGCTCGTCCGGACCAGGGTCAGGCGCGGACGACCGTGCAGCCCGCCGCGCGTCCGACAGACGGTCAGGACCGTCCCCGCCAGGGGCGTCCCGCCGAGGCCACGGCCAAGGCTGCGGTCATCGACGGGCCGACGCGCAACATCGCGCGGAACGACCTGCCCGCCGACATGCCGGACCTCTCCACGGTCCGTCATCCTCAACAGGAGGAACAGCGCGCCGAGCGCGCCACTCCGATGATGACGGCGCGGCCGTCGGAGTCCGGTGAGCCGCTGCGCGCGACCGTCCAGGTGCGCAAGATCGACCCGTGGTCGATGTTGAAACTGTCGCTCGTGATCTCCGTGTCGCTGTTCTTCGTCTGGATGGTGGCCGTCGGGCTGCTGTACATGGTGCTCGACGGCATGGGCGTGTGGGATCGACTGAACAACGCGTTCTCCGACATCGTCGCCACGTCCGGCGAGTCCGGGTTGGTGTCGGCCGGCCAGATCTTCGGTTACGCCGCCGTCATCGGTCTCATCAATGTGGTGCTGTTCACCGCACTGACGACCATCGGCACATTCATCTACAACCTGTGCTCCGACCTCGTCGGCGGCCTGGAAGTGACGCTGGCGGACCGGGACTGACCCACCGCACACCGGCGTTTTGGTCTCGCGCCGTGTGTGCGGTAATCTCGTTCCTCGGTCAGCACAGCACGTTCCATCGTGCTCTGCGGGCCGAGTGCGGGCCTATAGCTCAGGCGGTTAGAGCGCTTCCCTGATAAGGAAGAGGTCGGAGGTTCAAGTCCTCCTAGGCCCACGAACGAGAGCGAGAAAGGACGTCCGTGAGGATTCTTCTCCCCGCCCTCGTGATGTCGGTCGTCGTTGCCGTCACCGTTCGCGCGATCCGCGTGGAGAGTACGCGGTGGCATCGATTGCCCGATGTCGATCCGGGGCCTTAGCTCAGTTGGTAGAGCGCTGCCTTTGCAAGGCAGATGTCAGGAGTTCGAATCTCCTAGGCTCCACAGTCACGACCACACCCTGTTCCGCATTCCGGAGCAGGGTGTTCTCGTCTCTGGACATGTCACCATGCCCACCGGCGATGCTTCGTCCACCGCTGCGCGCCTCATCGTCGATACTTGACGCGTGAACCCCGGCCGAGGAACAGAAGCGAGCACCGCGATGGTGTTCTACCTGTGTCCGACGGCCGTTCTCTTCATCGCGGGAGCGGTGGCCTTCTCGGGTACCACGACCGGGACCGTCGTCATGGTCCTGGCGGCATGCCTGCAACTCGCCGGCGCGGCCGTCCTGCACTTCGGTCCTCGTCCGACCTCGCCTCGCACGCTGGGCATCGTGACGGGCGGCGCCGTAGCGTCGCTGTGCGCGATGTTCCTCACGTCGGACGGGCCGGTGGCGTACCTGCTGCTGAGCCAGGCGGCGATGTTCCTGGGCATGCAACTCGCGGGGTACTGGAGCGAGCGCGGTGGCTGGGTGTGGGTGAGCGTGCTGACGGTGGGATCGGTCGTGGCGGCCGCGCTGTCGCCGTCGACCATGCCAACGGTCGCCTATGTCCTCACCGCCCTGGGCATCGTGGCCGCCGCGGAGTTCTTCGGTTCCCACTCGCGGCGGATGCGGCACTCGGCGTCACGGGACGCCCTGACCGGACTCCTGAACCGTCAGGGCCTCGAGGACCGCGTCGAGAAGCTGCTGCCGGTCTTCGCCTCCCGTGGCTTGCCGGTGAGCATGGCGGTTCTGGATCTCGACAACTTCAAGACCGTGAACGACATCTACGGGCACATCGCCGGCGACGTGTTGCTCGAACGGGTCTCGGCAGCGTGGCGCGGCCAACTGCGCAAGGGCGACGTGCTCGGCCGTCTCGGCGGCGACGAGTTCGTGTTGTTCATGCCGGGAACCGGTGAGGGCGAGGCGGCGACCCTTCTGGAGCGGTTGCGGGCAGCGCACTCGGCCGAGTGGAGCGTCGGACTGGTCTGCATGCCCACCGTGCGCAAGTGGTCGGAGATCTACCGGGCCGCCGATGCCGAGCTCTACAAGGCCAAGCGCAGCCGCGGTGCCCAGCAAATGTCGACGCCGGTGCCGAGGGCCGTCATCGAGGACACCGGAGTGCCCGCCGAGCGACGCTGACGTCTCGATCCCCGGGCTGTGGACGACGCAGGTCCGGCCACGGTCCCCGTCTGGTCCACTGTCCGCTCGAGGCGGCCACCACGTGCCGTCCGGGAACGACGGGGGTCGGCGTGAGCGAGTCGGTGGTCTGGACAGCACCGGACATGTGGAGCATGCACACGAGGGTGGTGTCCGCGAGGACTCGCCTGCGCGTGCTGATCGATCGCACGACCGTGGTCGGGAGGCTGACCGGGTGGGAGGGAGCGGCCGCGGACGCCGCTCGGTCGGCCGTCGTGGGCACGGCGGCGGAGTTGTCGACGCGAGCGGACGTGCTCGGCCGGATCGCGGACGTCCTCGCCCGCGCGGGTGACGACCGTGCAGCCCTGTCGCGATGGGATCCCACGGATCGGGCGGGCGCCCTCGTCGAACTGGATCGCACGGTCGCGGAGGACCTGACCAGAGCGGGCGGAGACGAGTCGCCGGAGCCGGCGCCCACGAGGGCCGCGGCGGTGCTGGACGTGGCCAACCGGGCGCGGATGGCCGAGGACCGTGAGCGCCTCGTCGTCGCCGAACGGGACCTGTCCGCGCGACTCGACGACGCCGCGTTCGGGGGCGCGTTCTCGAACGTGGACGCGGGACTCGCCGAGACACGGCGGCGCCTGGCGGCCGTCGACGCGCTGATCGAGGTGCTCGCGCGTCCCGAGCGCCGTCTCGTGCACTACGAGGCGGGTGCGCGCCGCACCCTGGCGGCGGTGTCCGTCGGCGACCTCGACGGTGCGGATCGGGTGGCGGTGGTGGTTCCGGGCGCCGGGACCACGGTGGCGGAGTCGATCGCGCGACACGACGGCGAGACGGCGGCACTCGTCACCGAGGCGGGTGCACTGTCACCGGGCTCTGTCACTGCAGGCGTGTCGTGGCTCGGATACGAAGCGCCGCAATGGAACACGGAGCTGTTCGAGCCCGGGCGCAGCGTTGCCTCGACTGCGCCGGCCGCGGCCGGGGCACCCGCGCTCGTCGGTGTTCTCGAGGCGCTGGGCGATCGTCGACACGGTGGTGACGCTCCGGAGGTGACGCTGGTGGCGCACTCCTACGGCACTGTCGTCGCGGCGCGGGCCATCGAGGCCGGCGCGCCCGTCGACGCCGTGGTGGTGATGGGTTCACCCGGATGGAGCGACCGCGCCGCCGCAGCCGCGCCGGGCCCGGTGCACGTCGCCGAGGCGGCGTGGGACCCCGTCGCCGACCTGGGACGGTTCGGGCCCGATCCCAGCGAGCGACCCGAGACCGAGGCACTGGACACCGCGGGCACCGTGGGCCACGCCGACTACCTGGAGCCGGGAAGTGTGTCGGCGCGGGCCGTGGCCGAGGTGGTGGCCGGAGTACCGAGCCCACCCGCCCCACGAACCGTGGACCTGGCGGACGTGGCGCGGTTCGTGCTGGGGATGCTCTGACGGGCGGAGCAGTCAGGGCGCCTGGTGACCGTTGGTCCTCGGCGTGCCCAGGCTCGGCGGCTCGGCGGCGGGAGGGGGTAGCTCGGTGCGGCGCGAGCGGGAGAACGCGACAGCGCCGGCACCGAGGAGGACGAGCAGTCCGATCACGCCGGCGCGGCGGCCGGGCACGAACCGACCGCGACGAACGGGCGCCGCCGTGCGCACGGGGGCGGGACGAGCGGCACGCTGCTGGGCGCGTCGTGACCGGAGGACCGACACCCCCTTGCGCGTGACGACGAAACCTGTTGCTGCGGGGCCCTTCGCGAGCGTGAGGGCGGTGTCACGGGCGATGCCGAGCGCCTTCTTGGCGGTGGCACTGTCGGGTGTTGACGTCATCCGTTCACCCTTGCACATTCCCCGGGTGGCACGATGGTGTTGTGACCTCACCTCTACAGACTCAGACCGCGACCCTGCACACGAATCACGGCGACATCGTGATCGCCCTCTTCGGCAACCACGCGCCGAAGACGGTCGAGAACTTCGTCGGTCTCGCGCAGGGCACCAAGGACTACAGCACGAAGAACGCGTCGGGTACCTCCGAGGGACCCTTCTACGACGGTGCGATCTTCCACCGCGTCATCGCGGGCTTCATGCTCCAGGGTGGTGACCCCACCGGCACCGGCACCGGTGGTCCCGGATACAAGTTCGGTGACGAGTTCCACCCCGAGCTGTCGTTCGATCGTCCGTACCTGCTCGCCATGGCGAACGCAGGCCCCGGCACCAACGGCTCGCAGTTCTTCATCACCGTCGGCCCGACGCCGCACCTCAACCGTCGCCACACCATCTTCGGCGAGGTCATCGATCCCGCGTCGCAGAAGGTCGTCGACGAGATCGGCTCGACCGCGACCGGCCGCGGCGATCGCCCCGTCGAGGATGTCGTCATCAACTCGGTCACCATTGCCTGATTCGACCGACACGGTCCCCCGTCGCGAGATCGGTGTGACATGACAGGACCAGGATGGGGCGGCGCTCCGGTGCCGCCCCTCCCCACCTGTGTGCGCCACCCCGATCGGCCCACGGGCCTGTCCTGCACCCGATGCGATCGACCGGCCTGCCCGGAATGCCTGCGGCCTGCGGCGGTGGGTCAACACTGTGTCGACTGCGTGGCACAGGCTGCAGGGTCGATCCCGCGTGCCCGCACGATGGCCGGCGGTGTCAGCAGGACCGTCTCCACCCCCGTCGTCACCTACGCGGTGATGGCACTGAACATCCTCGTGTTCGCCCTCACCGCCGCCCAGTCGGGCGGCCTGGCGAACCAGTCGAGCTCGCTGTTCCGCAGCTGGCAGCTCGTCCCGCTCCTGGTGGCCGACGGCGATGTCGTCCGCATCCTGGGCAGTGGTTTCCTGCACTCCGGCATCGTGCACCTCGCCGTCAACATGTTCGCCCTGTATGTCATCGGGCGCGATTGCGAACTGGTGCTCGGGCGCTCGCGATACCTCGCCGTGTACGTCGTCGCGCTTCTGGGCGGCGCCGCGGCCGTGATGTGGTTGTCCAGCCCCCTGGTGGCGACAGTCGGAGCATCCGGCGCCGTGTTCGGCCTTCTCGGTGCACAGGCCGTGATCCTCGTGCGGCTGCGTCGCAGCCCCACCCCGGTGCTCGTCGTGATCGGGCTCAACGTGGTGCTGAGCATCGCGATCCCCGGCATCTCGTTGTGGGGACACCTCGGCGGGCTCGCCGCCGGTGCCGCCGCCACGGCCGCGGTGCTGTTCGTCACCGGTTCGGACGCTCGTCGGTCCCGTCGGCTGGGGTGGTTCGGCATCGCCGGTGTCGGCCTGCTCGCCCTGGCGCTGATCGGTCTGCGTGCCGCGACGCTCGCTCCGACCCTCGTCGCGGGCTAGTCCCGCTGGGACCAGCCCGCGTCGACCCACCCGTGCAGCTCGAGTGTGTCGAACACGGCGCGCGGATCGGCGCCCAGGTCCCAGCGACCGAAGATGACAAGTCGCTCGTCGTTGCCGTCGGTCACGTCCATCTCCAGCATCGGAACCCGCCGACCGAGTCGCGGGTACGGGACCAGACGCAGGGAGAGCACGTCGTCGCGCCCGTAGTCGCGGGCTCCGCGCAGAGTTCTTATGCGCAGTACGTCGCCGTCGACACTCAACTTCGGGCGTTGGACCGCGGCCAGCACAGCCAGCGCCAGGGCTGCCAGTGCAGCGAGTCCGATGAGTGCGCGGCCGGCCGGATCGCCTGTCGTGGCGACGGCAGCGGCGGCGAGTGCGGCTGCTCCCACCCCCAGCGCGGCCACAGCGGCGAGGGGCGTGGACCAGGACTGCGGTGTCTCGCTGCCACCTGTGGACAAGTTATCCACAGAAGTTATCCACAGTGTGGATGAACAACACGCGTGTAATTCCGGCGCGCATGGCGAAGGAAGCCCTGGTCAACGCCATTTCATCGTCATGACGAGACCGACGATCCAGAAACCGAAGCCGATCAGTAGGTTGTAGGCCCCCAGATCCGACATCCAGCCGATGCTGTCCTGGGCGAGGTAGTACACGATGAGATACACCAGACCGAGCACCATGAAACCGAACATGACCGACAGATACAGCGTGCTCGACGGAGCGGCCTTGACCTTGACGGGCGTCCGCGACGCCGGATCGATCGTGTAGTCGGGCTTCTTGCGGACCTTCGACTTGGGCATGGATGACCTCGAACTCTCGTACCGGACTACAGGCGGGCGGGTGTGAGCCACGGTGTGGACGCTCACTTCTCACGTCCACGATAACCTGCAGCCGAGCTCCCACCCGTGCGGCATTAGTCTTGTGACATGCGCATCCTCGTCGTCGACAACTACGACAGCTTCGTGTTCAACCTGGTCCAGTACCTCGGCCAGTTGGGGACACGGGCCCGAGTGCTGCGGAACGACGACCCCGCGGTGCTCGATGTCGAGGCCGCCGTGGCGGAGGTGGACGGAGTGCTGCTCAGTCCCGGCCCCGGCACGCCGCAGCGCGCCGGCGTCACCATGGACATGGTGCAGGCCTGCGCATCGTCGGGAACTCCTCTGCTGGGCGTGTGCCTCGGACACCAGGCCATCGGTGCCTCCTTCGGCGGCGTGGTCGAACGCGCGCCGGAACTGCTGCACGGCAAGACCAGCGTGGTCCACCATTCCGGAGGCGGCGTGCTGGCAGGGCTGCCGGATCCGTTCACCGCGACGCGGTACCACTCGTTGACGGTGCGGGAGAACACGATCCCGGACGACCTCGAGGTGACCGCGCGCACCGAGAGCGGGATCGTCATGGCGATGCGCCACCGGGAGTTGCCGATCCACGGCGTGCAGTTCCACCCCGAGTCGGTCATGACGCAGGGTGGTCACCGCATGCTGGCGAACTGGCTCGCCGTCTGCGGCGAGGCTCCCGAGCCGGGCCTGGTGGCCGAGCTCGAGAGCGCCGCCCGCGTCTGAGCGCCGCGCGGCGTCGGGTCAGAGTCCGAACTTGCCGACGGTCACGTTGATGCGCGCCGTCTTCGCGATGGCCGTCCCCGGCGCGACCGCCTGCTGCTGAACACGGTTGACCTGCGTGAGGTCCGACGTCTGGACGTCGACCTGATCGATCTCGGCGATGCTGCCCTGCCACCCCGCGGCGCGGAGCAGTTCCACTGCCTGGACCGGAGTCTGGCCCGTCAGGTCCGGGATCTCGAACTGCGATCCGTTGGACACCCGCACCACCACGGTGTCGCCGTCCGTGGCGTTGCTGCCACCCGCGGGCGTCGTCGCGATCACCTGACCGGCCGGGAGCGTCGAGTCGACGTTCTGGCGATCGACGAGGAAACCGGCACCCGCGATGTTCGGCTGAGCGACGTCGATGTTCTGACCGACCACGTCGGGGACCCGCACCTGCCGCGGTCCGGATCCGAGCGTGATGCGTACCGACGAGCCCTGCGCCATCGACGATCCGCGAGCCGGCTCCTGACCGATGACCTTGTCGACGTCCGCGCGGGACGACGCGGCCCGGCCGATCGACGGGTCGAGAGCGAGACCGGCCTGCACCAGTGCCTGTTCCGCGGCGCTCTGCGTGAGTCCTGCCAGCTGGGGGACCTGGATCTGCTCCGGACCGGTGGACACCTCGAGAACGAGCATGCTGTTCTCGTCGACCGTCGTGCCGGACACGGGTCGCGTACCGATGACGGACCCCTCGGGCACCGTCGCATCGGATCGTTGCTGGACGTCGACGCGGAAGCCCGCGTTCTCGAGGGTGGTGCGGGCGGCGTCGGCGGTCTGCGCGGACACGTCCGGGACGGTCACCGAACGGGCTTCCGCACCGGGGCCGAGATTCCACAGGAAGACGCCGACGATGCCGACGACCACGAGTGCGGCGATCGCCATGACGGCGACGCGCAGGCCCTTGCGGCGAGGTCGGTCTCCCTCGTCGTCCGCGTCGGGGTGTGCGTGGCGGGCGATCCGGCGAGGCTCGCCGGAGTTGTCGGACGCCGGCCGGGCGCCGGGCCGCGGCGCGTCCATCGAGCCGAGGATGGTGGTGCGATCCTCGTCGTTCATGACCATCGGCGCACTGGGCCGCTGGCCACCGAGGACGCGGATGAGATCGGTCCGCATGTCCGCGGCGCTCTGGTACCGATTGGCCGGGTTCTTGCTCATCGCTTTGAGGATGATCGAGTCCAGCTCACGTGGGATGTCCGGATTCACCGACGACGGCAGTCGCGGATCCTCCCGCACGTGTTGGTACGCGACCGCGACCGGGGAGTCACCCGTGAACGGCGGCTCACCCGTCAGGATCTCGAACAGCACGCATCCGAGCGAGTAGACGTCGGACCGCGCGTCGACCTGCTCGCCGCGAGCCTGCTCGGGCGACAGGTACTGGGCGGTGCCGATGACGGCAGCGGTCTGCGTCATCGGAGACGAACTGTCGGCGATGGCCCGAGCGATGCCGAAGTCCATGACCTTGACGGCACCGGCGCGGTTGATCATCACGTTGGCCGGTTTCACGTCGCGGTGCACGATGCCGTTGCGGTGGCTGAAGTCGAGGGCGGCGCAGACGTCGGCGATGACCTCCATCGCGCGCTTGGGAGCCATCGGGCCCTCGGCGCGGACGATGTCGCGCAGCGTGTCGCCGTCGACGTACTCCATGACGATGTAGGGCAGCGGACCCGTCTCGGTCTCCGCCTCACCCGTGTCGTACACCGCGACGATTGCCGGATGGTTCAGTGCCGCAGCGTTCTGCGCCTCGCGGCGGAACCGCAGGTAGAACGTGGGATCGCGTGCGAGATCCTGACGCAGCACCTTGATGGCCACGTCGCGATCGAGACGACCGTCCTTCGCGAGGTGGACCTCCGACATGCCACCGAAACCGAGGATCTCACCGAGGTCGTACCGGGACGAGAGCTTGCGCGGTGTGGTCATCGCGATCCTCCCGGTGCGTAGTTGAACGGGTTGCCGTCCCCGTTGCCGTTGCCGTTCCCGCCGCCGAGACCGGGGATGGTGAACAGGCCCCCGTTGGTCGTGGTCGTGGTGGTCGTCGTGGGCTCGGTGGTCGTGGGCTCGGTGGTCGTGGTCGTCGTCGGTTCCGTCGTGGTGGTGGTGGTGGTGGTCGTCGTCGTCGTCGTGGTCGTGGGTTCGGTGGTGGTGGTCGTCGGCCGCGTCGTGGTGGTGGTCGGCTCCGTGGTGGGCGCCGCCGTGGTGGTCGAGGTGACGACGGGCGTCGAGCCGTTGCTCTCGGTGAAGACGAAGAGCCCGAACGCGACGACGGCGGCGAGGAGGAGCAGTCCACCGGCGGCCCAGGCCAGGGCCTTCTGCCCGGGGGTCATGCCGGACCCGCGGTCACGATCGGGTTCCGGTGATCGCGGTGTGGCCGCTGCCGCGGCGGCGTAGCCGGTGGCGGACGTGGTCATCATGCGGGTACTGGACGGCCCACCGGCGGCGCCGACGGGCGGGACGACCCGACCGGTACCGGACGCCGTACCCGGGGCGGGCGGGCGTCGGCCGGCGCGTACGGCGGCGACGGCATCGGCGAACTCGCCGCCGTTCTCGTACCGAGCGGCCGGGTCCTTGGTCATGGTGATCTCGACGAGTTCCCGCACCGGCTGAGGCAGATCGCCGGGAAGCGGCGGAGCGGCGTCCCGTACGTGCTTCATCGCGACCGTGAGTGCGCCGTCGCCGACGAACGGACGGGTCCCGCTGATGGCCTCGTAGCCCACGACGCCGAGCGAGTACACGTCGGACGCGGACGTCGCGTCCTGCCCCAGCGCCTGTTCGGGTGCGATGTACTGCGCGGTGCCCATGACCATGCCGGTGCGCGTGACGGGCGAGGCGTCCACGGCCTTCGCGATGCCGAAGTCGGTGATCTTCACCGTCCCGTCGGGCGTGATCATGATGTTGCCCGGCTTCACGTCGCGGTGGACGATGCCTGCGCGGTGGGCGGCCTGCAGGGCGCGGCCGGTCTGCTCGAGCATGTCCAGTGCGTGGACCAACGGAAGCCGGCCCATGCGCGTGAGCACCGTGTTGAGGGGCTCGCCGATGACGAGCTCCATGACGAGATACGCGAGCGACTGCCCGTTGGCGTCCCGCACCTCGCCGTAGTCGTAGATGTTGGCGATGCCGGGATGGTTCAACAGCGCGGTCGTGCGCGCCTCGACGCGGAACCGTTCGACGAACTCCGGGTCGTCCGAGAACTCCGGCTTGAGGATCTTGACGGCGACGCGGCGATCGAGCCGGTTGTCCGTCGCTTCCCAGACCTGTCCCATTCCACCGGTCGCGATCAGTCGGAGCAGTCGATAGCGGTCGGCGACCACTGCTCCGTTACCCAGGCCTCCACTCATGCGGGGCTCACCTCCCCTGCAATCCGGCGCCGAGCACTGCTCTCGCCACTGGTGCCGCGACGGACCCACCGGTGGCGGCGAGTGCGCGGTCACCACCGTTCTCGACGATGACCGCGATGGCGATCTTCGGGTCCTGTGCCGGCGCGAACGCGATGTACCAGGCGTGCGGAGGGGTGTTGCGCGGATCGCTGCCGTGCTCGGCCGTGCCGGTCTTGGACGCGATCTGCACCCCCGCGATCTTGCCCTCGCCGCCGGAGTTGTTCTCCGAGCCGACCATCAGATCGGTGAGTGTGGACGCGACCTCGGGAGAGATCGACTGGCCCAGTGACGTGGGCTCGGTGGTGTCGAGGGTCGACAGGTCCGGACCCTGCAGCTGGGCCACCATGTGCGGCGCCATACGCACGCCACCGTTCGCGATGGTGGCCGCGATCTCGGCGTTCTGCAGCGGTGTCAGTGCGACGTCGCGCTGGCCGATGCTGCTCTGACCGAGGGCGGCGTCGTCCGGGATCTCCCCGACGGTGCTGTCGGCGACGGGGATCGGCACGGCCTGGTTGGCCTCGCCGATGCCGAACGCGGACGCGGCGTCCTTGACGTTCTGGCTGCCGGCGTCGATACCGAGTTCCACGAAGGCGGTGTTGCAGGAGCGCGCGAACGCCTCGCGCAACGACGCGGTGGCGCCGCCGCCGCACGTGGAGCCGTTGTAGTTCTCGAGCGTCGTCGACGTGTCGGGCAGCGTGATGGTCGGCGCCGCCGTGAGCTGGGTGTCCGGGGTGGAGCCGGCCGCCAGCGCCGCCGCGGTGACCACCACCTTGAACGTCGAACCAGGCGGGTAGGTCTGGGAGACCGCGCGGTTGACCAGGGGCTCGCCCGGATCGCTGCTCAGTCGCTCCCACGCCTGCGTCGACGTCTCGCCGTCGTGCGTCGCCAGCTCGTTGGGGTCGTAGCTCGGCGTGCTCACCATCGTCAGGATCTTGCCGGTGGACGGCTCGATGGCCACGACGGAGCCGGTATAGCCCTTCGAGGTCAACTGGTCGTAGGCGACCTGCTGCATCACCGGGTCGATCGTGGTGACGACGTTGCCGCCGCGGGGGTCGCGACCGGAGAGCAGGTCGAAGAACCGCTTGCCGAACAGTCGGTTGTCCGAGCCGTTCAACACCGCGTCCTCGGACCGCTCGAGAGCGGTGCTCGAGTACAGCATCGAGTAGAAACCGGTGACCGGTGCGTTGGCGGCCGGGCTGGACGGTGCCGCGGGGTTGGCGGGGTACGTCCGCAGGTACTTGTAACGGTCGTCCGTCGCGACGGACGCGGCGAGCACCTGGCCGCCACTCGAGATCTGCCCACGCTGACGTGCGTACTCGTCGAGCAGCACCCGCGAGTTCCGCGGATCCGTTCGGAGATCGTCCGCCTTGATGACCTGGACGTACGTCGCGTTGGCGAGCAGGACGACGATCATCGCCATGACGCCGATGGCGACTCTGCGCAGAGGCGTGTTCACGGGCGCTTCACCACCTCGGTGGGAGCGTCACCGATCGGAGCCGCCGGTCCGCGCTTCTGCGGCACGACGGGCGCCCGCGCGGCGTCCGAGATCTTGATGAGCAAGGCGACCAGAGCGTAGTTCGCGAGCAGCGAGGATCCTCCGTAGGACATGAACGGTGTGGTGAGACCGGTGAGCGGGATGAGCTTGGTGACGCCGCCGACGACGACGAACAGCTGCACCGCGATGGTGACGGACAGCCCGGCGGCGAGCAGCTTGCCGAAGCTGTCGCGCACCGCGAGGGCGGTGCGCAGCCCGCGCAGCACGAAGACGAGGTACAGCATCAACACGGCGGCCAGGCCGATGAGGCCGAGCTCCTCGCCGATGGTCGCGATGATGAAGTCGGTGCTCGCGAACGGAACCTGCGACGGCCTGCCACTGCCGAGCCCGGTGCCGCCCATGCCGCCGGTCGCCAGACCGAACAGCGACTGCGAGATCTGATAGCCGGTGTCGTTGTAGTCCGCGAACGGATCGAGCCACGTGTCGGTACGGATCTTGACGTGACCGAAGAACTGGTACGCGAGCAGGAAGCCGAGGAGGAGCAGCGCGACGCCCACGACGATCCAGCCGACGCGCTCGGTGGCGACGTAGATCATCACCAGGACCGTGCAGTAGATCAGCAGCGACGTGCCGAGATCCTTCTCGAACACCAGGACGCCGATGGACACGATCCACGCGACGACGATGGGGCCGAGATCGCGGGCGCGCGGGAAGTCCATCCCGAGCACGTGCTTGCCCGCGGTGGTGAAGAGCTCGCGCTTCGCCACGAGCACCGAGGCGAAGAAGATGAGCAGCAGGATCTTGGAGAACTCGCCGGGCTGGATACTGAAGCCGGGCAACCGAATCCAGATCTTGGAGCCGTTGACCTCGGACAACGACGAGGGCAGGACGGCCGGGAGGGCCAGGAACACCAGACCGCCGAGGCCCAGGGTGTAGCCGTACCGCGCGAGGGTGCGGTAGTCGCGGACCAGCACGAGGACGGCGACGAACCCGGCGATACCCAGGGCCGTCCACAGCACCTGCTGCGTGGCGTCCGCCGACGGTTCCTCGATACCCAGGTACACGGCCGACTGCTGCGCTGCGAGATCGAGACGGTGGATGAGCACCAGTCCGAGCCCGTTCAGCATCGCGACGACCGGGAGCAGGAGCGGGTCCGCATGGGTGGCGAACCGGCGCACCGCGGCGTGAGCGAGCGCGAACATCGCGAGGTAGGCGAGGCCGTACTTCGCCAGGTCCCAGGTGATGGCCTGCTCCTGGCTCGCCTCGACGAGCACGAGCGACACCGTGGTGATGATCGCGGCGGCGCCGAGAAGCGCTGCTTCGACACCACGCTTCGTCGACTGCGGCGGTGCGGGAGCGAAGCCTCCGGGCGGGCTGGCGAACGAGGCGGACGACTGGCTGGGGGTGGACCGGTTCGGGGTCGGGGCGGACATCACGAACCCGTCCTGCAGGTCTGGCCCGCCACCAGCGTCGGCGTCGGTGCCGGGGTGGGCTCGATCGTGGTGGTCACCGGAGCTGCCGGATCGACGGGCACCGGTGGAACCGGTGCGGAAGGCGCGGCCGTGGGTGCGGGCGTCGCCTCGGGCGTCGGGCTCGGTGTGGTGGTGGCGCTCGCCGGGGGATCGCACGGGGGCAGCAGATCACCGGACGCGAGCCGTGCCACCTGGGTACGTGCGTCGTCGAGGGTGCCCGACGGCAGTCCCGAGCGCACCTGCTCGCGCGCCGAGGGCTGGAGATCGTCGACACCGAGCACCGTGCAGTCCGCGTCGCCCGGAGCGCGCAGCTCGACGGTCGCGTCCTCGGTGGCGGTGGCACCGTCGCGCACGCAACCGACGAGATCGACTTCCTGCAGCGAGAAGCCGAGCACGGAACCGGACACTCCGCGCATCACGACCACACGACCGTCGTCGGTGCCGACGTAGTAGTTGCGTTGCAGCAGTTGCCATCCCACGACCAGACCGACGACGAGGAGAGCGACCACGCCGAGGCCGGCAAGTGACCACCGGAGCTTGTGCGACTTCTTCTCCGGCACGGGCGGCGGTGTCACGACACGCTTCGGTGTGGTGCGGGGCGGACGCATGGCGGCGGCGCGGCCGGCTGCCGTGTTCGGCGGCGGCGCGTCCTCCTCGTCGGACATCGACGCGGCCCCGGCGAGAATGGGGTGCGACTGGCCGTAGTCCAGATCGATGACGTCGGCGACGACGACGGTGACGTTGTCGGGGCCACCGCTGCGCAGCGCCAGCTCGATGAGCCGATCGGCGCACTCGTCGTTCTCGCCCTCGCGGAGCGTGTCGGCGATGGTCTCGCTGCTGACGACGTCCGACAGGCCGTCGGAGCACAGGAGATAGCGATCCCCGGCGCGGGCTTCGCGCACCGTGAGTGTCGGCTCGATCTCGTTACCGGTGAGAGCGCGCATGATGAGCGACCGCTGCGGGTGCGAGTGCGCCTGCTCGGCCGTGATCCGGCCCTCGTCCACCAGGGACTGGACGAATGTGTCGTCTCGCGTGATCTGCGTCAGTTCGTCGTCGCGCAGCAGGTAGGCACGCGAGTCGCCGATGTGGACGAGCCCGATCTTCCTGCCGCCGAACAGGATCGCCGTCAGGGTCGTGCCCATGCCGTCGAGCTCGGGATCCTCTTCGACCTGCTCGGCGATGGTGGCGTTGCCCTCACGCGTCGCTCGTTCGAGTTTGCCCAGGAGATCGTCTCCCGGCTCGTCGTCGTCGAGGTGGGCGAGCGCCGCGATCATGAGCTGGGACGCGACCTCACCGGCAGCGTGCCCTCCCATGCCGTCGGCGAGAGCGAGCAGGCGGGCGCCGGCGTAGACCGAGTCCTCGTTGTTGGATCGCACGAGACCGCGATCGCTGCGCGCGGCGTAGCGGAGAACCAGTGTCACGGGCGCAGCTCGATCACGGTCTTGCCGACGCGCACGGGCGTGCCCAGCGGGACGCGCACCGCCGTCGTGACCTTGGCCCGGTCGAGGTAGGTGCCGTTGGTCGAACCGAGATCCTCGACGTACCAGTCACCCCCGCGAGGAGACAGCCGTGCGTGGCGCGTGGACGCGTAGTCGTCGGTGAGGACCAACGTCGAGTCGTCCGCCCGACCCATGAGGACCGGCTGCGACCCGAGCGTGATGCGGGTACCGGCCAGCGAACCCTGCGTGACCACCAGTTGCTTGGCCACCTTCGCCTTGCGGCCCTGCAACGACACCGGTGACGTGCGGGAGCGCGGTGCCACCCGCAGCCCGGAGGCTGCGTAGATGTCCGACCGCAGGGTGCGCAGCACTGCCCAGACGAACAACCACAGGATCAGGAGGAAGCCAGCTCGCGTGAGCTGCAGAATCAATCCCTGCACAGCGTGTCACCTCCTCGTGTCACCAGAAGCCGGGTCACGGCTTTCTCGGTCGCCCGGGGACGTCCCGTCTCGGAGCATCATAAGGGCAGGCGCCGACGGCCGGTGTCGGCCGCCGCACCCGTCGCCGGTCCGGTCGTCTCAGACGATCCGGACGAGGATCTCCGAATGACCCGCGCGGACGATGTCGCCGTCGGCCAGCTGCCAGTCCTGGACGGGTGCACCGTTCACGGTCGTGCCGTTCGTGGAACCCAGGTCGGACAGCATGGCCACCCGGCCGTCCCAGCGGATCTCGAAGTGCCGCCGCGAGACGCCGGTGTCGGGGAGCCGGAACTGGGCCTCCTGGCCGCGACCGACGACATTGCCGCCCTCGCGGAGCTGGTAGTGGCGGCCGCTGCCGTCCTCGAGCTGGAGAGTGGCGGCGAGCCCGCGGGACGCGGCCGGACGGTCGTAGTCGTCCCCGTCCGCGACCTGCTGGTAGCCCTGCGTGGCCGGCTGGTCGTACGCCGCCGCGGCGCCGTACGCCCGCGGCTGTGCGGCCTGGCCACCGTCGGCGTAGCCGCGCTGGTCGTAGTCGCCGTACGCCTGCTGACGGTCCTGACCGTGCTGATCCTGACCCTGCTGGTCGTAGCCGGACCGGTCGTAGCCGCGCTGGTCATAGCCCGCCTGGTCGTACCCGCCCTGGTCGTACCCGCGCTGGTCATAGCCCGCCTGGTCGTACCCGCGCTGGTCGTAGCCGCCCTGGTCGTGACCGCCCTGGTCGTGACCGCCCTGGTCGTAGCCGCGCTGGTCGTAGCCGCGCTGGTCATAGCCCTGCTGACCGTAGGCGCGGGGGTCGGGTCCACCCTGGTCGTACGGAGGACGGCCCTGACCGCGCGGATCCGCCGCCGGCTGTCCGTAGGCCTGGCGGTCGTACGGCTGCTGAGCGGGAGGCTGCTGGCCGTAGGCACGTGAGTCGTACGGTGCGCGGTTCTGCGGCTGGCGCCCGTATCCCTGGTCGTAGCCGGCCTGGTCGTGTCCCTGCTGCTCGTACCCCGCCTGGCCGTAGCCCTGCTGGTCGTACCCCGCCTGGCCGTAGCCCTGCTGATCGTGACCCTGTCCGTACGGTGCGCGTCCGTACCCACCCTGCTCCTGACCGGCAGGCGGCCGTCCGTAGCCCCGAGCGTCCTGGTCCGAGTCGCCGTACGCGCGGGGCGGGCGCACCCGGTTCTCCGCCGCCGGGTCGACGCGACC
Source organism: Rhodococcus sp. PvP016 (assembly GCF_017832185.1). Lineage (NCBI taxonomy): Bacteria > Bacillati > Actinomycetota > Actinomycetes > Mycobacteriales > Nocardiaceae > Rhodococcus > Rhodococcus sp. PvP016. The sequence goes on from NZ_JAFIBH010000001.1 coordinate 843,390, forward strand.
CGACGCCTCGGGGTCGTACGCCTCGGACGGGTACGCGCTGCCGTTGCGGGGTGTACGGGCGGCGACGCCCGATGCGGGCCGATCGTTGTCGCGGTCGGGCTCGTCGCCCTGGTTCTGAGTCCCTGAGTTCTGGGTCATGGGGCCGGCTCCTGATGTCGACGACGGTCGGTCTTGTGCAGTGGACTGGTGAGGTGGAGCGCTCTGCTGGGGTGACGCGTCGGGATCGACTGTTCCCGAGGTGCGGAACTGTCCCGTGTGCAGTGTGGTGGACGGTTCGAAGCGGACCACCACGCGCCCGTACGTCTGCCATCCCTGGTCGGTGATGAAGTCCTGGAGATGGCGTGAGAAGGCACGCGTGGTGAGGTCGTGGTCGGACGCGAGCCTGTCGTGATCCGACGGGCTGATGGTGATGACGTAGGCGTTGGGTGCCAGCAGATGTCCGCCGTCGAGCGTGCGGACCGACATGGTGGCCTCCTGCTGGAGGGCCGCCTCGACCTCCTGCGGCACCACACCGCCGCCGAAGACGCGAGCGAAGGCGTCGCCGACAGCACTCTGCAGCTTTCTCTCGAATCGCTGAACCACTCCCACGACACCCTCCTTCTCCGTCTTCGTCGGTACTGCTTCTCACATCGGTACTGCGTCCGTGCGTCGGAGACTCATGATGCTGGAACCGTCCCCGAGGCGTCCACGCCGCCGACGTCCGCGCGGGCCTCGCGGCCTCGCGTGTCCTTCCGGCGTGCGACTACCGATCCATGCTATACGCCCGGAATCGGTTCCCGGCCCCGCCTCGGCACCGGAAACCCGGACCGACGGTATGGATTTCTGCCCGAGAGACGGGTCGTGTTAATCTCGTCCCGTCGCTCGGGCGAGTGGCGGAATGGCAGACGCGCTGGCTTCAGGTGCCAGTGTCCTTCGGGACGTGGGGGTTCAAGTCCCCCTTCGCCCACCACACTGGCCGTAGCTGAGAAATCGCTACGGCCAGTAGTCTTTCACCGGTAGTTCGTACGACTGTGAGATCTCCGACGTCGAGCTCGTGCGCTCCGGGAGTATTCTCATGGTCGAACGCCGAGGTACCGCGCAACGTCGCGCACACTCCCACACCGCCGGGGGAACGACCAGGTCAGGCCCAATTGAGGATGCCCTGATTTGTGAATTCGACCGGTTCCTGACTTATCGTTCAGCTGCGGGGTCGACCCACAAGGATTGCCCCTGCCCGAAAACACTCGGTCACCACCTCGGAACGGATCGTTGTCCGAGAGGGGCCGGAGCCCCATCGGAGTGCGTGTTCAACGGTGAACCCGCTCTCGCATCGCCCCGCGGTGGTTCACGTCGAATCTCGGACGTGGCCGCGCTCTCGCGGATCTTGGCTCGACTCGTCAGTTAGGCAAGACACATGCAGCTTCCCGGACACCGGTACCCATCAGCGCGCGGCCTCTACGATCCCGCCAACGAACACGACTCCTGCGGTGTCGCGTTCGTGGTCGACATGCATGGCCGACGGAGCCGCGACATCGTCGACAAGGCGATCACGGCGCTGATCAATCTCGAACACCGCGGCGCTGCGGGTGCCGAGCCCAACACGGGTGACGGTGCCGGCATCCTGATCCAGGTCCCCGACGCGTTCTATCGCGCCGTGGTCGACTTCGATCTGCCGCCCGAGGGCTCCTACGCCACCGGTATCGCGTTCCTCCCGCAGGCGCGCGCCGCGTCCGCAGAAGCGGTCGCCGGTGTCGAGCGTGTCGTGACCGAGGAGGGCCTCGAGGTTCTCGGCTGGCGCGACATCGAGACGGACGACGCCTCCCTGGGCGCGCTGGCTCGTGACGCCATGCCGACGTTCCGCCAGCTGTTCGTTGCCGCTCCCGACCGTGCACTGTCCGGCATCGATCTCGAGCGCCGCGCGTTCGTCGTGCGCAAGCGCGTCGAGCACGAACTCGGACTCGAGGGCCCCGGCAAGGACGGTCCCGGACGCGAGTCCGTGTACTTCCCGTCGCTGTCGCCGTCGACCATCGTCTACAAGGGCATGCTCACGACTCCGCAGCTGCGGGGCTTCTACCTCGATCTGCAGGACGAGCGCGTCGTCAGTGCGCTCGGTCTGGTGCACTCGCGCTTCTCCACCAACACGTTCCCCTCGTGGCCGCTGGCCCACCCGTTCCGCCGGGTCGCGCACAACGGTGAGATCAACACCGTCACCGGCAACGAGAACTGGATGCGTGCCCGCGAGGCCCTCATCGAGTCGGACGTCTTCGGTGGCCCGGAGAAGCTAGAGAAGATCTTCCCGGTGAACACGCACGGAGCGTCGGACACCGCGCGCTTCGACGAGGTGTTGGAGTTCCTGCACCTCGGCGGTCGCAGCCTGCCGCACGCCGTGCTCATGATGATCCCCGAGGCGTGGGAGCACCACGACAAGATGGATCCGGCTCGCCGGGCGTTCTACCAGTACCACTCGACTCTGATGGAGCCCTGGGACGGACCGGCGTCGGTGTGCTTCACCGACGGCACCGTCATCGGCGCGGTCCTCGACCGCAACGGCCTGCGCCCCAGCCGGCTCTGGGTCACCGAGGACGGCCTGGTCATCATGGCGTCCGAGGTCGGCGTCCTCGACATCGAGCCGTCGAAGATCGTGCGTAAGGTTCGCCTGCAGCCCGGTCGCATGTTCCTGGTGGACACCGCGCAGGGTCGCATCGTCAGCGACGACGAGATCAAGGACGAGCTCGCGGCCGAGCACCCCTACCAGGAGTGGCTGGACGAGGGTCTCGTCGAGATCGAGGACCTGCCCGAGCGCCCGCACGTCCACATGACGCACGACCGCGTGCTGATCCGTCAGCAGATCTTCGGCTACACCACCGAGGAACTGACCATGCTGGTCGCGCCCATGGCCAAGGCCGGCGCCGAGGCCATCGGGTCCATGGGAACCGACACGCCCGTCGCCGTGCTCTCGAACCGCCCGCGCATGCTGTTCGACTACTTCTCGCAGCTGTTCGCGCAGGTGACCAACCCGCCCCTGGACGCCATCCGGGAAGAGGTGGTCACCAGCCTCGGCGGCACCATCGGTCCGGAGCGAGATCTCCTGCAGCCCAGTGCCGAAGCGTGCCGGCAGATCGTGCTCAAGTCCCCGATCCTGCACAACGACGAGCTGGCCAAGCTGGTCCACATCAACGACGACGGCACCCAGGACGGACTGCGGTCCGTGGTGGTTCGCGGCCTCTACCCGGTCGCCGAAGGCGGCGAGGGACTGCGTCGTTCGCTCGAGATCATTCGTTCGCAGGTCTCCGCGGCGATCGACGGCGGTGCGCGCATCGTCATCCTGTCCGACCGTGAGTCGAGCGAGCGGCTGGCACCGATCCCGTCGCTGCTGCTGACCTCGGCCGTGCATCACCACCTCGTCCGGGAGAAGACCCGCACCAAGGTGGGGCTGATCGTCGAGGCCGGTGACGCCCGCGAGGTCCACCACATGGCCACCCTCGTCGGCTTCGGTGCCGCAGCGGTCAACCCCTACATGGCGTTCGAGTCGATCGAGGACATGATCGATCGCGACACCCTGCAGGGCATCGACTACGACAGCGCCGTCAAGAACTACATCAAGGCCGCCGGCAAGGGCGTGCTGAAGGTGATGTCGAAGATGGGCATCTCGACGCTCGCCTCGTACACCGGCGCCCAGCTGTTCCAGGTCATCGGCCTGTCGCAGGCACTGGTCGACGAGTACTTCTACGGTGTGCAGTCGCCGCTCGGCGGTATCGATCTCGATCAGATCGCGGCCGACGTCGCGGTGCGTCACGGAGTCGCATACCTGGACAACAAGTTCGAGCGCGCGCACCGCGAGCTCGAGACGGGCGGCGAGTACCAGTGGCGCCGCGAGGGCGAGTACCACCTGTTCAACCCGGACACGGTGTTCAAGCTCCAGCACGCGACCCGCACCGGTCAGTACTCCGTGTTCAAGGAGTACACCCGCATGGTGGACGACCAGTCCGAGCGGCTCGCGTCGCTGCGCGGCCTGTTCCGCTTCAAGACCGAGGGTCGCACCCCGATCCCGATCGACGAGGTGGAGTCGGCACGCGACATCGTCAAGCGTTTCTCCACGGGTGCGATGAGCTACGGCTCCATCTCGGCCGAGGCGCACGAGACGCTGGCCATCGCGATGAACCGCCTCGGTGGTCGCTCGAACTCGGGTGAGGGCGGCGAGGACACCGCACGCTTCCTCCCCGACGAGAACGGTGACTGGCGTCGGTCGGCCATCAAGCAGGTCGCGTCGGGTCGTTTCGGTGTCACGTCGAACTACCTGACCAACTGCACCGACATCCAGATCAAGATGGCGCAGGGCGCCAAGCCCGGTGAGGGCGGCCAACTTCCGGCGCACAAGGTGTACCCGTGGGTGGCCGAGGTGCGTCACTCGACGCCGGGTGTCGGCCTCATCTCGCCGCCCCCGCACCACGACATCTACTCGATCGAGGATCTGGCTCAGCTGATCCACGACCTGAAGAACGCCAACCCGTCGGCGCGCATCCACGTGAAGCTCGTCTCCGAGGTCGGTGTCGGTACGGTCGCCGCCGGTGTCTCCAAGGCGCACGCGGACGTGGTGCTCATCTCGGGCCACGACGGCGGCACGGGCGCCACCCCGTTGACGTCGGTCAAGCACGCCGGCGCACCGTGGGAGCTAGGCCTGGCCGAGACCCAGCAGACGTTGCTGCTCAACGGTCTTCGCGATCGCATCGTCGTGCAGGTCGACGGTCAGCTCAAGACCGGTCGCGACGTCATGGTCGCCGCGCTGCTCGGTGGTGAGGAGTTCGGCTTCGCCACCGCGCCGCTGGTGGTCTCGGGCTGCATCATGATGCGCGTCTGCCACCTGGACACCTGCCCGGTGGGCGTGGCGACGCAGAACCCGCTGCTGCGCAAGCGTTTCGCCGGTCAGCCCGAGTTCGTCGAGAACTTCTTCCTGTACATCGCCGAGGAGGTCCGCGAGTACCTCGCGGAGTTCGGTTTCCGCACGCTCGACGAGGCCATCGGCCAGGTCGCGCTGCTGGACACCACCGCGGCGAAGGATCACTGGAAGGCGTCGAAGCTCGATCTGTCGCCGATCCTGGACGTCGCCGAGTCGGCGTTCATGAACCAGGATCTCTACTGCACCGGTACGCAGGACCACGCACTGGACAAGGCTCTCGACCAGCAACTCATCGCGGCGAGCCGCGAGGCACTGGACAAGGGCGAGAAGGTCGAGTTCTCGACGCGGATCACCAATGTGAACCGCACCGTGGGCACGATGCTCGGCCACGAGGTCACCAAGGCGTACGGCGAGGACGGTCTGCCGGAAGGCACGATCGACATCACCTTCACGGGATCGGCCGGCAACAGCTTCGGAGCGTTCGTGCCCAAGGGCATGACGCTGCGACTGCAGGGCGACGCCAACGACTTCGTCGGCAAGGGTCTGTCCGGTGGGCGGATCGTCGTACGCCCGTCGCTCGAGGCCAACTCGAGCTTCGTCGCCGAGAACAACATCATCGCCGGCAACGTGATCCTCTTCGGTGCCACCGAGGGTGAGGCGCTCATCCGCGGTGTCGTCGGTGAGCGGTTCGCCGTCCGTAACTCGGGCGCCGTCGCGGTGGTCGAGGGTGTCGGTGACCACGGGTGCGAGTACATGACCGGTGGCAAGGTCGTCATCCTCGGCGAGACCGGCCGCAACTTCGGTGCCGGCATGTCCGGCGGTGTGGCGTTCGTCTTCGACCCGAACTCGACGTTCGAGGACAACCTGAACACCGAGCTCGTCGACATCGAGGAGCTCCAGGGTGACGAGTTCGCGTGGCTCAAGGATGCGATCACGCGGCATCGTGACGAGACCGGGTCCGAGGTCGCCGAGCGCATCCTCGCGGACTGGTCGCAGCAGGTCAATCACTTCGTGAAGGTGATGCCCCGCGACTACAAGAAGGTACTGCTCGCGATCTCCGAGGCCGAGAAGAACGGCGCGGACGTGGACGAGGCGATCATGGAGGCAGCTCGTGGGTGACCCACAGGGATTTCTGAAGAACACGTCGCGGGAGCTCCCGTCGCGGCGTCCCGTCGACCTGCGCCTCATGGACTGGAAGGAGGTGTACGAGGACTTCTCCACGGACACCCTCCGCACCCAGGCCAGCCGGTGCATGGACTGTGGCATTCCGTTCTGCCACAACGGGTGCCCGCTCGGGAACTTGATTCCCGAGTGGAACGACCTGGTGTACAAGGACCGGTGGCGCGAGAGCATCGACCGGTTGCACGCCACCAACAACTTCCCGGAGTTCACGGGCCGGCTGTGCCCGGCTCCGTGTGAGGCGTCGTGCGTCCTGGGCATCAACCAGGACCCGGTGACCATCAAGCAGGTCGAGGTCGAGATCATCGATCGCGCCTTCGACGAGGGATGGGTCCAGCCCGTCTACCCGACGTACCTCACCGGCAAGAAGGTGGCCGTCGTCGGTTCCGGTCCCGCGGGTCTCGCTGCCGCGCAGCAGCTCACGCGTGCCGGCCACACCGTCACCGTGTTCGAGCGAGCGGATCGCATCGGCGGACTCCTGCGCTACGGCATCCCCGAGTTCAAGATGGAGAAGCGCCACATCGATCGCCGGTTGGCGCAGATGGAGGCCGAGGGCACCATCTTCCGCACCGGTGTCAATGTCGGTGTCGACATCACCGCGGACGAGCTCCGCGAGGAGTTCGACTCGGTCGTCCTGTCGGGCGGTGCCACCAAGGCCCGCGACCTCGAGGTCCCCGGCCGCGAGTACGGCGGCATCCATCAGGCGATGGAGTTCCTGCCCTGGGCCAACCGTGTTCAGCTCGGCGACGACGTCGTCGACCAGTACGGCCAGCCGCCCATCACGGCGAAGGGCAAGAAGGTCGTCATCATCGGCGGCGGCGACACCGGCGCGGACTGCCTCGGCACGTCGCACCGTCAGGGCGCGGCCAGCGTCCACCAGTTCGAGATCATGCCCCGCCCGCCGGAGGAGCGCGCCGGATCCACCCCGTGGCCGACGTACCCGCTGGTCTACCGCGTGTCCTCGGCTCACGAGGAGGGCGGCGAGCGCGTCTTCTCCGTCAACACGGAGCGCTTCACGGGCGAGAACGGCATGGTCACCGGACTCGACGCGCACGAGGTCGAGTTCAAGGACGGTCGCTTCGCCAAGGTCGAGGGGTCGGACTTCCACCTCGAGGCCGACATCGTGTTCCTCGCGATGGGCTTCACCGGACCCGAGAAGCCGGGCCTGCTCACCGACCTCGGGGTGAACCTCAACGAGCGCGGCAACGTGTCGCGGACCGACAAGTGGAACACCAACGTCGACGGTGTCTTCGTGGCCGGCGACATGGGCCGCGGTCAGTCGCTCATCGTGTGGGCCATCGCCGAGGGCCGCTCCTGCGCGTCCGCGGTCGATTCGTTCCTCATGGGAAAGACGGCGCTGCCCGCGCCGATCGTGCCCACCCAGGCACCCCAGCGGTAGCGAGCCCACACCCCCGGTACGAACAGAACACCCCCTGCAGCCTGCTGCAGAGGGTGTTCTGTGTCGGGAGTCGGTGCGTCAGCGCGCTCGACGGAACAGGACGGCGGCCGCGCTGCCGGCGATCAGCAGCGTGACGAGCGTGGCCCCGGACGCGGCGACGATGCCGTCCACGTACGCCTCGCGGGCGCGGGACGCGAGGTCGGGCCCGACGTCGGGTGACATCCGGCCGGCTTCGGCCAGGGTGCCGGCGAGCGTGCCGTCTCCGGACGTGTCGGCGGGCCCCAGCACCAGGCGGTACGTGGCCACGCTGATGGAGCCGAGCACGGCGATGCCCAGTGCCCCACCGAGTTCCGCACCCGTCTCCGACACGGCACCGGCCGCGCCCGCCTTCTCCGGTGCCGCGGTGGCGAGCACCCGATCCGAGCCGAACGTCGTGCCGGTACCCACACCGAACGCAGCGATCACCATTCCGCACAGCAGGATCGCGAGCGTGGCGCCCGACCCGACGTCCGAGGGGAGGGCCACCGCACCGATCACGACGGCACCGACGAACATGACGGAGATGGCGCCGACGAGGATGACGGCCGGCGGGCGGCGTTTCATGATCAGGGGGGCCGTCAGTGAGGCGGTGGCCGTCGCGATCGCCGGGATCAGCGACCACAGTCCCGCCTCGAGGGTGCCGAGCCCCATGACGAGCTGAAGATACTGCGACAGCATCAGATTGAAGCCCGTGATGATGAAGACCGACACGAGGATGACGATCACCGCGACGGAGAAGGCCGGGGTGCGGAACAGGTCGAACTCGATGACCGGGTGCGTGCTCGCGCGTTGACGTCGCACGAACCACCAGCCGACCAGGAGCCCCACCGCGAGCGCGGCGGCCACCTGCCAGTCGAGGCCGTTCTGCGCGGCGTGCTTGAGCGCGTAGACGATACCGAGCATCGCGACGATCGAGGCGCCGACGGCGGGCAGGTCGAAGCGGCCGGGGTTCGGGTTCCTCGCCTCGGGCAGCATCACCGGCGCGGCGATCAGCAGGACCACCATGATCGGGATGTTGATGAGGAACACCGAGCCCCACCAGAAGTACTCGAGCAGCGCGCCCGCGATGACCGGGCCGAACGAGCCACCGCCGGCGAATCCGGCCGTCCAGATCCCGATGGCGACACCGCGCTGCACGGGGTCGACGAAGAGCTTGCGGAGTAACGACAGTGTCGACGGCGCGAGGGTGGCGCCGCCGATCCCGAGAAGAACCCGCGAGGCGATGAGGGCCTCCGGGGTGTGCGAGAAGGCGGCGGCGACGGACGCGATGCCGAAGACGAGCGACCCGATCATGAGCAGCCGACGGGTGCCGATGCGGTCGCCGAGGGAGCCCATCGTGACCAGTAGGCCGGCGAGCATGAAGCTGTAGATGTCGAGGATCCACAGCTGCTGCGAGCTGCTCGGCTGGAGGTCCTCGGTCAGCGAGGGCAGGGCGAGGTACAGGACCGACATGTCCATCGAGACGAGGACGATGGGGACGACGAGGACGGCGAGACCCCACCACTCGCGACGCCCCGCCCGTTCGGTGGCGGGCGTGTCGGTGCTGGTCATGCGTGATCCGTTCGAGAGTGCGTGTGGTGGTGCTCCGTGAGGGGAACACCCTGCATTGCAACACACGGAGCGGGTCGGAAAAGAATCCGCTCCAGCCGGTGAGAGGGAACGAACATGCGGGTGGCAGTACTGGGAACCGGAACGATGGGCGCGGGCATGGCGGGGTCTCTGCTCCGCGGCGACCACGAGGTGACGGTGTGGAACCGCAACGCCGATCGCGCGGCGCCGCTGAAGGACCAGGGGGCGACCGTCGCGGACGATCCGGCGGCCTGCGTCGCCGACGCCGACGTGATCGTCACGATGCTCTACGACGAGTCGGCCACCGCGGACACGGCCACCACCTTCCTGTCAGCGGTGAAGGACGGCGCCGTGTGGGTCCAGTCCGCGACCGTCGGTCCGGCCGGCGCCCGACGGCTGGCCGATCTGGCGCAGCACCACGGGGTCGCCTTTCTCGACTGCCCGATGCTGGGGACCAAGGAGCCGGCGGAGTCGGGAAAGCTCACGGCGCTGGCCTCCGGACCCGCCGGGGGGCTCGAGTCGGTGCGCCCGGTGCTCGAGTCGATGACGGTGAAGATCGTGAACGCGGGGACGGAACCCGGCCGGGCGAGTGCGCTCAAACTGGCGTGCAACGCGATGGTGTCCACGCTCACGGCGGCCACGGCGCAGTCCCTCGCGATGGCGTCGGAACTGGGCCTGGAGCCCTCGCTCGTCCTCGAGGCGCTCGACGGTGGTCCGATCAACGCGCCGTACACACAGATGAAGGGCCGCTCGATGATCGAGCGCGACTTCACCCCGTCGTTCGGGATCGACGGCGTGGTCAAGGACGTCGACCTCATGATCGATGCGGTGGATCCGCGCACCTCCCGCCTGCTGCAGGCCGTGCGCAGTGCGTACGTGGACGCGAGCGTCGCGGGGCACGGCGCCGACGATCTGGCGGCCGTCGTCACGGCCTTCGAGAACGACGAGGGGTTCCAGGGCTGAGTCGCCAGCGGGCAGTCGGGCGATAACCGACGCCCGCCGCCGCTCCTCGCCGTACGTTCGGGTGGACCGATGACGAACGAGCGAGACGAGAACGACGATGAGTGATCTGCACGTGGTGGCCACCATTCCGGTGACGGACGGCTTCGATGAGGTGCTGGAGGCGATGCGGCAGTTCGCCGTTCTCACGCGCGAGGAGGACGGCTGCCTGGAGTACGACGTCTACACCTCGAACGCGGCGCCCGACACCATCGTCACCGTCGAGGTGTGGCGGGACCAGGCGGCCCTCGACGGGCACATGGCGTCACCGCACATGGCCGACGTCATGGGTCGCCACGGCGCCAAGCTGGGCGCCCTGGCGATCCACCCGTTGACGCCCGCCTGAGTCAGGCGAGGCGCGGTTCGTCCCGGTAGGCCGCGCGGTCGTCCTCCGGGTCGGACCGGGCGACGAGCGAGTAGACGAGACCGGACACCGCGAGCAGGGCGACCATCACGAGGACGGCGAGCCAGCCCGTCGAGTCCATGGCGTCCGCCGCGATGCGCTCGAGTCCGGCGGCGAGCCACCCGACGGGCGTGAAGGCCGCGGCCTTGCCGAAGACGGAGCTGTCGGGCGACCCCACCAGGGCGCCGCCTGCCAGGACCAGCTGGACGAGCAGCAGCACCAGGTTGATCGACTGGCCGACGGCACGGCCGAACGCCATCTGCACGGCGCCCGCCGCGGCGAGGAACGCCGCGGAACCCAGGAACAGGAAGACGATGCCGCCGAGGAGCGAGCCGACGCTGAGGCCGTCGCCGACGAACCAGTAGGCGATGCCCGCAGCTGCGGTGACCGCGAGGGCCCCGAGGACGGGCGCGATCCGCGCCAGGCGGTCCCGACGCGTCAGCAGGCGCATCAGACTCACGGCGGCGGCCGCAGCCACGGCCACCAGTGCCGCGATCAGGTAGTAGTTCGACGGGGTGCTTCCCTGCACGACGAGGGTGGTCTGCGTCTGACCGTTCTCGTCGGTGGTCGTGGTCGCTGCCACCGCGTTCGCTGCGGGCAGCGAGGTCTGCGCGGTCTTGACGTTGGTCTGCAGGCTGCTGACGACGCCGCCGATCGGCTCGATGCCGGTCGCGATCTGGTCGGTGCCCGCCTTCAGCTGCTTGCCACCGTCGTCGAGCTGGATGATGCCGTCGTTCAGCTGGCCGGCGCCCGTGGAGAGCAGCGCACTGCCGTCGACGGCGGTGTTCACACCGGTGACGAACTCGCTGGACGGATCGTCGAGCTGGAACGCGAGCAGGGCGGCGCCGTCGCGCAGCTGGTTGATCTGGGAGACGGTGTCGGGGCCGATGCCCTGCGCGTTCAGCGTGTCGATGAGCTCACGCAGCTGCCGCGCCGCATCGGTGGTGATCGGGTTGTTCAGCACCTCGATCCGGTTCGCGACGTCCGCGATGGACGAGGTGACCTTGGCCTGCTTCTCGCCCAGCGCCAGGAGAGGTGTCGTCAGCTGGTTCACGCCGCCGCTGATCTGCACGGCGCCGTCACCGAGCTGGCCCACGCCGCCCTGCAGCTGCACGAGTCCGCCGGCCAGCTGGGAGTTGCCGTCCGCGAGCTGCTGGGACCCGGTGCGCGCCTGTCCGAGGCCGTCGGAGAGCTGGGTGACCCCGTCGGTGAGCTGCGGCGCCGCGTCGGTCAACTGAGTCAGTCCACCGCTGAGGAGGCTCAGGGGCAGCTGCGTCTGGGTGAGGGCCGAGCGCGTCTTCGCCAACGGGTCTCCCGCAGCGGTGGTGCCCCCGTCCGTGCCCTCGGAACCGTCCGCCGAGGTGGTGGTCTCGGAACTGCTCTGCGAGGCCAGGGGAACGACGTCGTTCCCGCTGAACGACGCATAGAGGCCGGCCAGGAGCAGGGGGAGTGCGATCACGAGAACGACGATCACGGGCCGCGACAACGTGGCGACGAGACCCGAACGCGGGGCACCGTGTGCTGAGGGAGAAGTCATGATACTGCTCAGGCTAACCGGTGCCGACGCGCTCGACGGACCGTGCCGAGTGCCGATCGCGCCCGTAATACCCGGTGACCTGCGCGATTAAGAAGTCGGTGAGGATCGTGCGCGGTTACGGGGGAGCAGATCCCACACGTGCTGCGTCTCGTTCACCGACGCTACCGTACGTCTGCCGCTGCGCGAGAACAGTATTCGCGTGACCGAGACGTAGTCGATCGGAAAGGTCAGGGGCATTGCGGTGCCGAGTAGATCCTGCAGGTAGACGTTGATCACCCCGCCGTGGGCGACGGCGGCGACCGTGTCCTCAGGCTCCGCGTCCCGCACCACCGAGGCGATGTCGTCGAACACCCGTCGGCGGAAGGCGTCGGCGTCCACCGCGCTCGGCAGATGCCCGGCCTTGATGCGCTCGAACTCGGCGGGAAACTTCTCGCGGGCCTCCTCGATGGGGAGGTAACCCGGGAAGTCGCGGTCGTACTCCGCCAGACCGTCGAGCACGTCCACCGGGAGTCCGGTGTCCGCCGCGAGTGGTTCCGCGGTCTGCCGGGCGCGCAGTTGTGGACTGCTGACGATGCGCGCGAGGCGATGGGCGCGCAGCCCGTCGGGCACGCGCGCGGCCTGCTCGAGTCCCAGCGGTGCGAGTGTCGGATCGGCACCCGCGTCGGAACTCAGCGGCAGAGCATGGCGGATCAGCAGCAGTTGCACAGCGGCCACTGTCTCACGGCCACTGTCTCGCGGTCATGAGAGCGTTCCGAGTTTCGCCACCAGCCGGGCGGGCGCAGTCCGCCGGAACGACATGTCGAGCAGTTCGTCGACCTCGGACCAGTCGGGGGTCCCGATCGTCAGGTCGAGTCCCACCCAGCCGCTCGCCGCGGTGTACGCGGGCTCGAAGAATCGCTCGTCGTCCAGCAGCGCCGCTCGCTCGTCGGCGTCGGGAAGGATCTGCAGCGACCGATCCCAGCGGGTGGAGTGATGATCCCCTTTCACCGTGGCGCCGTAGATCGCGAAGACCTTCGAGGTGCGGAAGTTCGGGCGGCCGTGGGAGACCTTCTCGGTGGCGCCCGGCAGGCGTAGGGCTCGCTCCCGCACCCTGGCCAACAACGGATCGTCGTCGCGGAATCGCACGGGATGCTTCATGACCGAGGAGACTAGGCCCTCGTCATCGAGCCGGGCGGTCGATCGCCATCACCACGTGGTCGGTGGGGTCGATCGGATTGTCCGGGGTGAGGTGGGCCTCGGCGACACGTCGGTACCCGGCCTTCTCGAGCGCGCGCCACGACGCCACGTTGCCGGCGGCCACCGGAACGACGACGCAGGTGGCGGCCGGGTATCGCCGCCACGTGTCGGCCGTGAACTCGATCAGCACGCGGGTGCCGAGGCCGTTCCCGACGAGGCGCCCCTCGCCGATGAGGTAGTCGATGGTGACGGCCTCCGCGGGCGCGGGCCAGAACGGTGCCAGCTCGTCGACGTACTCCGGGTAGTCGTGCCATCGGGCGCGCTGGAGCAGGCCGACGGGGGTTCCGTCGTCGAGGGCGAGCGAATCCTCGGACGGTTCCTCGCCGCGGGCGGACGCCCCGAAGTCGCGGGCGACGGCCTCGGCGGTGACCTCGTGGTTCCACCACCGCGCCACGTGGGGGTGCGACAACCAGCGCGCGAGCAGCGGAAAGTCGTTCTCGGTGACCCGCCGGAAGGTGATCATGATCAGCGCATGGACACGAGTTCGTGCACGTCGTCGTACGGGAGCATCCCGTCCACCGTGGCCATGACCTGCATGCGGTCCAGAACGATGTAGCCGTCGTGGTTGTCGAGGAACGCGGTGTCGGACGCGTCCCGCCCGGTCGCGATCCGCACCAGGCTCTGCCTCGGGGCCAGCCGCGTCGCGTCGACCACACGCCAGACACCGTCGACGTAGGCCTCCGCGACGGCGTGGAAGTCCATCGGGTCGCAGCCGGGTGCGTAGACCGCGACGAGTCGGGCCGGCACGGTCATGGCGCGCAGCAGTGCGACGACGAGATGCGTGTAGTCGCGGCAGACTCCGCTGCCCGCGAGGAGCGTGTCGGTGGCGCCGTCGATGGGGTCGCTGCTGCCGGGTACGTAATGGAGACGGCGGCCGACCCAGGCGGACACGCGCTCGAGCACGTCGGCATCCGAGGTGTAGCGCCCGAACTCGGTCGCGGCGAAGCCCAGGAACTTGTCCGATTCGCTGTACCGGCTCGGCCGCAGGTAGACGGACAGGTCTCGCTCGACCACCGGGGCGGGATCCGCCTCGCCTTCCACGCGGGCGCGGTAGTCGACGACGAGTTGTCCACGCCCACAATCGAAACGGTGGATGCGCCCACCGGTCTCCGCGCGGATCTCCGTGGGTGTGATCTCCTCGCCGTCGAGCCGGAACGACAACGATTCGGTGACCGTCGTCCCCGGTAGCTGCGCGACCGCGATCTGGAACTCGAGGTTGGTGGGGTCGACGACGGTCACGTCGAGGTGGGCAGATACGTCACGCGTCACTACCGCATGATGCCACCGGTCACGGGCGGAAGATCGCCCGGACCGCGTGTGGTCCGGAAGCCCCGCGCTTCGATGACTTTCGATCCGCCGCCATGTCTGTCCAGTGGCAGGCCTGTCCAGTGGCAGGTCTCGAACACGACGGAGGATGTGGAGTCGCATGTCGAACGAGTTGGACAGAGAGCGCGTCGCGGCACTGACCGCGACGCAGAGGCAGGCAACGGTCGCGGTACTCGAAGGACTGTCGAACACCGAGTGGCAACAACCGACTCTGTGCGAGGGTTGGACCGTTGCCGACCTGGCGGCGCATCTGTCGATGTCTTTTCGGGTGAGCTTGCCCAAGTTGTTGGTGACGATGATTCGAGAACGCGGCAGCTTCGACCGCGCGGCCGACCGTCTTGCCCGCCGTGACGCCGCGACGATGGGCCGAGTCGAACTGATTGCCGCGCTCCGAGACAACATCACCACCGAGTGGAGTCCACCGGGAGGTGACCTCGTCGATTCGTTGTGCCACGACGTCGTTCACGGACTCGATCTGACGGAGGGACTGGGACTGCCCGCGACCGCCACGACGCCGCAACTGGAGGTGGTGCTTCGCACGATCGAGTCCAGGAATCGGATGGCCTATTTCGGCGCCGACCTCGACGGGTGTGCACTTCAGGCGTCCGACATCGACTTCCGCATCGGAGACGGCGACACCTTGATCTTGCCGGCGAAAGCGGTTGTCCTGATCCTCACCGGCCGGGCGACCGTGCACGATCATCGTGGAGCGTGACAGATCGGCCCCCGACTCCGGCACGGCCGCACCTGTGATCCGATGCCCGGGAGGCCCGCCGCCCTCCTCAGCCCGCTTCGCGCCCATCCTGCACCGTCGGGCCCGCACCCAGAGCCCACCGGATGGCGGTGGTGACGGCGATGCCGCTCGCGCGCACGGCGGTGGCCTCGGTGATCGGAAGATAGGGCAACCGCAGGGGGAAGCGGGTCCAGCGCGGCATCATCGACACCGCCACCGACGACAGCAACCCGTAGGCGGGGCGTACTGCCAACGGAATCGGTGGGTTGAGCAGGATGAAGCGGGCCGTGCGGCGTGCTGCGGGAGTTCCGCGCAGTTCGGGCCGGTACATGTCCAGCATCTCGTTCAGCTCGTCGACCGTCTCGGGCACGTCCTCGGCGCCGAGCCCGCGAGCGACCCAGGCCGACTCCCGGACGTAGGCGTCGCGGCCGCCGGCATCGAGAGGTCGGGCACCGTAACGATCGTGCGCGCGCAGGAAGCTGTCGATCTCCGCGACGTGGACCCACCGCAGCAGGTGCGGATCCGACGCGGCGTACGGCCGCCCGTCCGGCGCGACTCCCGTGATGCGCTTGTGCACGGCGCGCACGATTCGCACGGCGCGCTCCGCGTCCTCGATGGTGCCGAACGTGGTCTCGGCGAGGAACGTGCTGGTGCGCTGCAGACGGCCCCACGGGTCGCCGCGGTAGCCGGAGTGCTCGTCCACGGCAGCCATCGCCAGCGGGTGCAACGACTGCAGGAGCAGGGCGCGCATCCCCCCGACGAACATGGACGCGTCGGCGTGGACGCGCTGGATCGCCGAGTCGGGACCGTAGCGCCGCGGACCCTCGGCCAGGTGGATCCGGTCGCGTCGAGCGGAGCCCTCGTCACCCGCGACCCGCGCGAAGATGGTCTCGCCCACTCGGGTCTGGACCGTGCGCAGAGGGTTCATCTCTCCAGTGTGCGCTCGCGCGGCGATCAGCCGGTGGAGACAGTTCTCACCAGCGCCGCGACCCGGCGGGGCTGGTCGATCATGGCGTGGTGGTGCGACGGGGACACCACGGCGAAGCGGCCGCCGAGGTTGCGGGCCAGACGCTGCTGGCGCCGCAACCACCGCGCTCCCCACGGGGTCCGTCGTCCCGTGTGCGCGGCGGCCACGATGACCGGGACGGACGGAACAGGCGTCGCGCGGCGCAGGCGGTTCAACTCGAGGGCCATGTCGGCGTACACCGCGTACTCGATCGCGGCGGCTTCCAGATAGGAGGGATCGCGGTAGATGCGGCGAAGATCGTCGACCCGGTCGGGCGCGTAGCCGTCCGGGGGAATGGCCTGCGTCAGGACGTGGCGCACCGGATCGGCGAGCACCCGTTGCAGACCGGCGGCCGAGACGGCGCGGGCGATCACGCGGGTCACCGGAATGCGAATGCGCGGCGGCACCAGGGCCGACGGCGATTTCTCGACGCTCGAGTCGAGCAGCAGGAGCCCGGCCGTGCGCGCGGGATACGACCGCGCGAAACCTTCGACGTAGAAGCCGGCCATCGAGTGCCCCACCAGGACCATGGGGTCCGTCATCGCGAGGGCGTCCAGGACGGCGAGGATGCGGTCGGCCTCGTCGTGCACCGTCGGCACCCGGTCCGGAGGCAGCGGTTCGCTGTCGCCGAAGCCGGGTCGATCGATGGCCACCGTCGTGTGGCCCGCAGCAACGAGCAGCGCGGACACGTCGATCCAGTCGTGCCACGTCGAGGCGAGCCCCCCGCACAGCACGACGACCGGAGCGGGCGTCGCCGCCGTGTCGGGGCGGGAGACCACCACGTGCACGGCGGTCCCCAGCACGTCGACGATCACCTCGCCGTTCGGTTTCATGTGAAACATTCAGCTCCGCGGCTTGGCCAACGGGAACGCGAGGGTCTCGCGGATCGACCCGCCCGTGATGAGCATGACCACCCGGTCGACACCCATACCGAGGCCTCCGGTCGGGGGCATGCCGTGTTCGAGCGCCTGGAGAAAGTCCTCGTCGAGTTCCATCGCCTCGGGGTCGCCGCCTGCCGCGAGCATCGACTGCGCGGTGAGACGAGCGCGTTGGTCCACCGGATCGGTCAACTCGCTGTACGCGGTGCCCAACTCGACGCCCCAGGCCACCAGATCCCACTTCTCGGCGACGCCGGCGATGCTGCGGTGGGGCCGGGTCAACGGCGACATCGACGTGGGGAAATTGGTGTAGAACGTCGGGAACTCGGTGAAGTCCTCGACGAGGTGCTCGTACATCTCCTGCGCCACGGCGCCCTCGTCCCAGGTCGACTGATAGGGGACGTCGTGCAGATCGCACAGCCGCTGCAGCTCCGAGAGCGGTGTATCGGGCCGGACGTCGGCACCGATCTTCTCCGCGACGGCGCCGTGCATGGTCTTCACCGGCCACTCGCCGGAGATGTCGATCTCCGTCATGGTGCCGTCCTCGGCCGGCCGGTAGATCACCTCGCGGCCGTGCGCGGCCACAGCGGCGCGCTGGATCAGCTCCCGGCACAACACCATCGCGCGCTCGTAGTCGCTGTGCGCCTCGTAGGCCTCGAGGATCGTGAACTCCGGATTGTGCTTGAAGTCGGCGCCCTCGTTGCGGAACACGCGACCGATCTCGAAGACCCGCTCCATGCCGCCGACGCACAGGCGCTTGAGGTACAGCTCCGGCGCGATGCGGAGGTAGAGATCGAGGTTGTAGGCGTTGATGTGCGTGAGGAAGGGCGCCGCGTTCGCGCCGCCGTGAATCTGTTGCAGGATCGGCGTTTCCACCTCCATGTACCCGCGGTCGCCCAACGTGTCGCGCAGCGACTTCACCACCGCGCTGCGGGCACGCATGAGGGCGCGCGCCTGCGGATTGATCTCCATGTCGACGTAGCGCTGGCGCACCCGCGCCTCGGGATCGGTGAGCCCACGGAACTTGTCGGGCAGCGGATGCAACGATTTCGCGTTCATGCGCCAGTCGTTCACCAGCAGCGCGAGCGCTCCGGTGCGACTGCGACCGACCACTCCCGTGCAGGAGATCAGGTCGCCCAGGTCGAAGTCGGAGGTGAAGCGTCGCAACCGATCTCGATCGATACGCTCGCTGTCGAGCAGGATCTGCAGATCCCCGCTCCAGTCGCGCACGAGGCCGAAGACGACGCCGCCGTAGTCGCGGATGCGCAGCAGGCGACCGGACACGCGCACGGTGGTGCCCTCCGGGGCGTTCGCCGCGGCGTCGACGGTGTGGGTGGGCGGGTGCGCGACGGGGTAGGCGTCGACGCCGTCCGCGGAGAGCCTGTCCAGCTTGGACATCCGCACCCGGACCTGTTCCGGCCGTCGCCGGCCGGGCAGCGTGTCGACGGGTGTGTCGTCGGGCTGACTCCCGTCGGCGTGCAGCGTGCCGTCGGCCAGCAGTGCGGCGGGAACAGCCTGTCGGGTGCCGGTGTGGGTACGTGCACCGAGGCCCGGCAGCGTGAGGAACCCCTCCGCGATGGCCGATGCGGTACCCACCTTCGGCAGGTCGCGGTTGTCCTCGAAGCACAGGTACCGCGGTACCCACTCGGGCTGGTACTTGAGGTTCGATCGGTACAGCGCCTCGAGCTGCCACCATCGCGAGAAGAACACGAGCGTCGAACGCCACAGGCGCAGAACGGGTCCCGCACCGATACGCCCGCCCTCCTCGAACACGGAGCGGAAGACGGCGAAGTTCAGGGACACCTTGGTGATGCCCACCGTCTCCGAGCGGGACGCGAGCTCGGAGACCATGAGCTCGACGGTGCCGTTGGGTGAGGCGGGATCACGGCGCATGAGGTCGAGCGACGCTCCGCTCGCGCCCCAGGGCACGAGGGAGAGGGTGCCCACGACGCGGTCGTCCGCATCGAGCACGGCCTCGACGAGCAGGCAGTCGCCGTCGAGAGGGTCGCCGAGGCGCCCGAGTGCCATGGAGAATCCACGTTCGGTCTCGGTGTCACGCCAGCGATCGGCACGCTCGACGATGCCCGGCCACTCGTCCTCGGGGATGTCGCGATGCCGTCGGATGCGCACCGTCACGCCCTTGCCGCGCGCCCGATTGACCGCCTGGCGCACCGGGCGCATGTCGGGTCCGTTCAGGCTGAACGAGCGGGTCTGCAGGATCGCCTCGTCGCCGAGTTCGAGCACGGCGAGTCCCGCCCGCCGGAACGCGGCGGCACCGGTCTCGCTCGCGCCCATCACCGCCGGGGCCCACCCGTACTGCGACGACATCTCGAGCCACGCCTCGATCGCGTGGGGCCAGGACTCCTCGAGGCCGATGGGGTCGCCGCTGGCGAGGCACACGCCGACCTCGACGCGATAGGTGATGGCGGCCTTGCCGTTCGGGGCGAACACCACCGCCTTGTCGCGGCGGGTGGCGAAGTAGGCCAACGAGTCGTCGTGGCCGGAGCGGGCGATGAGTCCGCGCAGCGCCGACTCGTCCGTGCCGGTGAGAGCGTTGCTCGCACGCTGCGATCGGAACAGTGTCACCACCGCGGCGGCGAGGGCGACGAAGGCGAACAGTCCCAGAAGAAAATTGAGGAAGCCGTGTGGTCGGCCGCTGAACTGCTCGTTGTCCACCAGTGCCAGGCCGGCCACTCGGTTGAGTGACCACAGGAAGGTCTCGTTCCGCGGTAGCGAGCCCGGGAACGCCTCGAGCAATGCCCAGCCGGCGAGGATGCCGACGATCAGACCGGTGACGAGGACGCCGAGCGCCTTCCATCCGGCACCGCGTCGGACCTTGGTGTCGAACTCGGTGCGGGCGGCGAGCAGCAGTGCGAGGACCGCGACCTGCAGGATCAGGCCGATCCAGGACCCGACACTGCCGGGGTCGTCCACCAGGGTCGATACGTTCACCGCCGCGGACCCGGCCGTGTAGAGGAGGGCGATCCACCACGCGACGCGTTTACGCGTCGACAGTGCCGCGGCGACCAGCGCGACGACGAAGCCGTAGGACAGGCTCGTGTCGGGGGCGTCGATGACGTACGAGTCGAGCCACTCGCGGGGGACGTGGACGAGAGCTCGGAGCGCGGGCGACAGGCTCCACAGGATCACCAGCGTCGCGTACACGCCGAGCACGAGGCCGACGTGGTGTGGCACCTGCCGCAGTCGCCCCTTGTGCCGCGACCGGCGATCGGCGCGGGCGACGCGGGACGCGTCGGACAGGCCCGACGGGGACGGTGATGCAGTGCCCGCGGCGGGTGACGCCGGGGTCGCCTGTGTGGCCATGATCGAGCGCCTCCTGCCGAGACCGTGGTTGACGGGACGAGCCCGTGTTCCGCAGGACACAGGCTGTGACAGACAACTATGCAGCGTCCGATGCCGCCGCGCGCCCTTTGCTGCGCGGCGGCCCGTCACGGAGGGCCGGGAACCGGAACGACGTGGGGTTCGTTGGCCGGGCAGCACCGATCCGAATACGGATGAATCGGGCGAAACGAGAAGGGATCTCTCACATGGGCGTCAGCCTGACCAAGGGTGGCAACGTGTCTCTCACGAAGGCCGCACCGAATCTGACCGCGGTGTCCGTCGGACTCGGATGGGATCTGCGCACGACGACCGGAACGGATTTCGATCTCGACGCCAGCGCCATCGCGCTCGGCCCGGACAAGAAGGCCCCCGGCAACGAGTACTTCGTCTTCTTCAACAACCTGAAGACTCCGGACGGCTCGATCCAGCACACGGGTGACAACAAGACCGGTGAGGGCGACGGCGACGACGAGGTCATCGACGTCGATCTCGCAGCGGTCCCGTCCACGGTCGACATCGTCACGTTCCCCGTCTCGATCTACGAGGCCGACGCGCGCTCGCAGTCGTTCGGCCAGGTCCGCGGCGCCTACATCCGCGTGATCGACAAGTCGAACGGCACCGAGCTCGCCCGCTACGACCTCACCGAGGACGCCTCGACCGAGACCGCCATGGTCTTCGGCGAGCTCTACCGCAACGGTGCGGAGTGGAAGTTCCGCGCCGTCGGCCAGGGCTACGCCTCCGGACTCGCCGGCATCGCTCGCGACTTCGGCATCAGCGTCTGATCAGTCTCGACGCCTGATCTCGGGGCGGTCGGCTCGTCGCCTCGCGCGCACGACGCCGATCGCCCCGATGATCATGCCCACGATGGACAGCACGTCCGACTCGGTGAATCCGTGCTGGCGTGAGAACACCACCAGCACGCGTCCCTCGAGTGGGGCGTTGAAGAGCAACCAGCCGATCGACGCGAGTACCACCGCGGTGATCGACCAGGCGTTCGGCCGGGCAAGGCACCACGCCGACGCGGCGAACAGTGAGTTCATGACCACGAGTGCGTGGAAGATGTCGATCACGGGGTGGGTTTCCTCGTCTGGGTCCGATGCAGGGCGGGTGTCACAGGAAGGTCGAGAGCAGCCGATGCCCGCCGGCGGCCTTGGCTCGGTACATCATCGAGTCCGCACCTCGTGTCGCGCGGTCGATCGCCCCGGGTCCGGAACTCCACAACGACGAGTCGGGAGTCAACACGGCGACGCCGACGCTGGCGGTCACGGGAATGGTGTCCCGCCGGTCGTGGACCGTCTCGGTGACGCGAGCGACCACCGATTCGACGTCGCCGTCCACATCGGTGAGGACCGCCACGAACTCCTCGCCGCCGGTACGCGCGAGCACCCCGTGGCCGTCGAAGAGCTCGGCGAGTCGGGTCGCGACCAGGATGATCACGGTATCGCCCTGATCGTGTCCGAAGCGGTCGTTGACGCTCTTGAACCGATCGATGTCGATCATCACGACCACCACGGGCGAGGTCGTCGCCAGTGCCGTCTCCCACAGATCCTCGACCGAGTTCTGCAGACCACGGCGGTTCCTGACGCCGGTCAGCGAATCGAGGTCCGAGGCCTTCGCGTCCGTCGAGACGAGCGACCACGCGATGGACGCGAAGACCGGCACCCCACTACTCGCGCCGCTGGCCACCAGTACCGCGGCGATCGCGTCCCACGGTCCCCACAGGTTCTGGACGTACGCCAGTGCGCCGATGAGGACGATGACGGCATTGGTGAACGCGAGGTGGGCGAGCAGCACTCGTGGGCTGAGGAAGAACGTGCAGAGAGCGCCGTTGATCGCGAACAGGAAGGTGCCGATCAGCGCCGAGGTAGGGGTGTCCAGCAGGATCACCGACGCGATGCCGACGTCGCCGAAGATCAGGAAGCCGAGGAACTGCGCCTTCGTGTCCGGCGTCGGTCCGGTGAGCACCCAGATCATGGCGGCGATCTGCAGTGCCAGCACGAGGAAGACGTAGACGATCGCCGGCGTGCCGGAGGGGCCGTTGGGCGAGGCGAGCATCAGCATGGACACGGTCGCGTTCAGCAGCACCGCGCCGGCGAAGACCAGCCGGATGATGCCGTGGATGGACCGGGTCGAGTGGTGGACGAAGATCCAGTCGAAATCGTGCGGCGTGGTCAGCCATCGACGGACGACGTCGAGTGCGCTGTCCCGGGGTCGGTGGGTGAGGGGTCTGCGCTGCGCGTTGCGGATGCGCCGGGATCCGCTGTGTCGACCCGAGCGAGCACGATCGCGGGATGCGCGAACGCGCTGCGTGACCGGCGGACGGGTCGGGTGCGACATGCGTGGAGAATCCCTTCGAACTCGATGCGACCCCCGACGCGGCGTGTACGTGTCCCTGCTGGCGACCAGTGAAGTGTACGTGTAGTCGGTTTGGTCGGCCCGAAACCGGTGAAACATCGGGTATTCGTGGTAGGTCGACGGACCTTCCGATCGACGTACGATCGGCCGCATGACCGCCGTGTTCCCTGCCAGGCTTCCCGTCGTGTGCGCGCCGATGGCCGGAGGCCCGTCCACGCCCGCCCTGACCGCCGCTGTGAGCGATGCCGGTGGCCTGGGATTCCTGGCCGGAGCGCTGCTGAGTCCGGAAGCACTCGACGGCCGGCTCTCCGAGATCGAGTCCCTCACGTCGTCGCCGTACGGCGTCAATCTCTTCCTCCCGTCCGAGCACATCGCCGTCGCCGACGAGATGGAGTCGTACCGCGCCGCGCTGGCCCCGATCGCCGCCGAGTTCGGTGTCGAACCCGGCCCGGCGACACCCGGCCCCGACGACATCGACGCGGTGATCGACGTGGTGCTCGCCCACCGCCCGGCGGCCGTGTCGGTCACGTTCGGTCGACCCGGCGCCGAGCTCACCGCCCGCGTGCACGAGATCGGCGCCCTGATGATCGGGACGGTCACCTCCGTCGACGAGGCCCGTGAGGCTGTCGAGGACGGGGCCGACATGCTCGTCGTCCAGGGCAGCGAGGCCGGCGGACACCGGGGCGTCTTCATCGACGACACGTCGTCTCCTCGAGGCGGTGACGCGATGTCGCTGCCGTCCCTGCTGCTCGCCGTCGGGCTCTCGGTCGATGTGCCCCTGATCGCGGCCGGCGGAATCATGGACGGATCCGGCGTGGTGGCCGCGCTCGGACTCGGCGCCGTTGCTGCGCAGATGGGCACCGCGTTCCTGTGCTCCGACGAGGCCGGTACCTCGGCGGTGCACCGCGCCGCGCTGCTGGACCGCCGCTACCGGCGCACCGTGGTGACGCGCGCGTTCTCGGGACGGCCGGCTCGGGGACTCGAGAACGAGTTCGCCGCGCAGTTCACGGCGTCCGCACCGGCCGGCTACCCCGACGTCAACGCGATCACGGGCCCGATCCGCACCGCGGCGACGGCTGCCGGCCGGGCGGACGTGCCCAACCTGTGGGCCGGTACCGGGTGGCGTTCGGTGACCGCCGCGCCGGCCGCGGACATCGTCGCGCGAATCGTCGCGGAGATGGAGACCGCATAGAACGTCAGGCGGGGTCTGCGGTCGGGGTCCGGTCCTGACTTCCCGCGAGGAGGATCGACGCGATCAGCTCGGGATTGTCCGTCATCGGCACGTGGCCGACCCCGGGGACCGAGATGACGCGGGCGTGCGGGAAGCGGCGCCGGACGCCACGCACCTGATAGTGCGGCAGGATCAGGTCCCGCGTGCCCCACGCCACCGTCACCGGCACCAGCGGTTCGGTGAGCGGCGGGAACTCGAACGGCGCGTCGATGCCCGCGTCGATCATCGCGTTGGTGGTGAGTGACGAGGCGTCGACGACGGCGGCCTCGTACGACACCCGGCTCGGGTGAGCGAAGAACGGCAGCAGGGTGGGGTACCGCACCGCCCGCATCTTCAGCGCCGTCGGTGTGGCCTTGCCGAACGTGCGCGCGACGGTCCGCATCGCGCGGAACGTCACCATGGTCCGAGCCTGGTCGGTGTGATTCAGGAAGAAGCCGGCGGGCGACAGCGCGGTGGCCGACGCCACCTCGCCCTGCGCGGCGAGACACAGCGCGACGTAGCCGCCGAGCGAGTTGCCGGCGATGTGCACCTGGTGGTCCGGCTCCTCGATCTCGCGGACGAACTCGGTGACCTCGTTCTGGAGCGTGAGCAGCACGTTCTCGCCGGACTCGCGCAACGGCTCCGACTCCCCGTGCCCGGGCAGATCCACGGTCACGACTCGCCGATAGGGCGTGAGCAGGTCCAGCACCGCGTCCCACGCCTGGCGGCGGTGAACGACTCCGTGCACCAGCACGAGGGTGGGACCGTGACCGTCGACGTCGTAGCGCAGTGTCATGGGCGGATGGTAGCGGAGCCCGGCACAATGCCTGTCACTCGGCGTACACAGACAATCCGGTCACGCGCTCAGAACCCGGTCGATCGCCGCGACGGCGTCGGCCAGTGCCTCCTCGGTCACGGTCAGCGCGGGACGGAACCGGACGCTGCGCGAGCCGCATCCCAGCATGATCACCCGCTCGTCGACGAGGAGCCGCGTGATCAGTCGATCGCGAGTCGCGGTGTCCGGCAGCGAGAACGCCCGGAACAGGCCACGACCTCGGACGTCCGAGATCGACGGGTGGTGCACCGCGAGTGCGTCGAGAGAGTCGCCGAGGACCGCGCCACTCTCCGCGGCGCGGGCGATGAGGCCGTCGCGTTCGATCACCTCGAGGATCCGCCGCGCCCGCACCATGTCGGCCAGGCCGCCGCCCCACGTCGAGTTGATTCGGGATCCGACCTCGAAGACGTTGTCGCGCACCATGTCCACGCGACGGCCCGCCATGATGCCGCACACCTGGGTCTTCTTGCCGAAGGCGAGGACGTCGGGTTCGATGCCGAGTTGCTGGTGCGCCCACGCGGTGCCGGTGATGCCCGCCCCGGACTGGACCTCGTCGACGATGAACAACGCGTCGAACTCGTGGCACAGAGCCTGCAGGCCGAGGAGGAACGACGGCCGGAAGTGATGGTCGCCGCCCTCGCCCTGGATCGGCTCGACGACGGCGGCGGCGATGTCGTCGGGGAACGACTCGAACGCGGCCCGCGCGGCGGCCAGTGAGCGCGCCTCGAGAGCGTCCATGTCCGCGCCCTCGCGCAGGTACGGCGACGGGATGCGTGGCCAGTCGAACTTCGGGAAGCGTGCCACCTTGATCGGATCCGTGTTGGTGAGCGACATCGTGTAGCCCGACCGGCCGTGGAAGGCGTGCTCGAGGTGCAGGATCCGTCCGCCCAGTGCCGGGTCGAGACCGCGGGACTCGTTCAGCCGGCTCTTCCAGTCGAAGGCCACCTTGAGGGCGTTCTCGACGGCGAGCGCGCCGCCCTCGACGAAGAAGAGGTGGGGTAGTTCGGGGATGCCGAGCACGCGCGCGAAGGTCGCGACGAAGCGAGACATCGGCTCGGAGTAGAGGTCGGAGTTGCTCGGCTTGTGCAGCGCGGCCGTCAGCAGATCCGCTCGGAACTCGTCGTCGCGAGCGAGCGACGGATGGTTCATCCCGAGCGCGTTCGAGGCGAAGAACGTGAACATGTCGAGGTACGACGCACCGGTCCGCGCGTCGACGAGTGTGGAGCCGTGCGACCGCTCGAGGTCGAGAACCATGTCGAAGCCGTCGGCCAGGATGTGGCGCGACAGCACGTCGTGGACCGACTCCGGCGCACCGGCGGGAACGGGGGTGGTGGGCCGCGATGGCAGTACCTGCGTCATGAAAGCGAAAGTACGCGATAAAATACTGCCAAACAACAGTTGGGCCGGAATAAATCCTGTCACGACCATCGGAGACAATGAATCCATGACATCGACCGTCGACCTGTCCGCCCGTACGTCCGAGCTGCTTGCCGCAGTCGGGGCCGCGCCGCTCGACCACGACTCCGGCCTGGCCGCGACCAGCCCGATCACCGGTGCGGTGCTGGGCCACGTGCCGCTCACGAGCGACGTGGACTCGGTGATCGCCGCAGCCGCGGACGCCTACCGGTCGTGGTCCCTCGTTCCCGCGCCGGTCCGCGGCGGTCTGGTGCGTGAGCTGGGTGAACTGCTCCGCGAACACAAGGACGCACTCGGTGAGCTGGTGTCCATCGAGGCCGGCAAGATCGTCAGCGAGGGCCTCGGCGAGGTCCAGGAGATGATCGACATCTGCGACTTCGGTGTCGGACTGTCCCGCCAGCTCTACGGCAACACCATCGCCACCGAGCGGCCCGGCCACCGGATGATGGAGCAGTGGCACCCACTCGGTGTCGTCGCCGTGATCACGGCCTTCAACTTCCCGGTCGCGGTGTGGTCGTGGAACACCGTGCTCGCCCTCGTCGCCGGCGACACGGTGGTGTGGAAGCCGTCGGAGAAGACGCCCGTCACCGCGGTGGCCGTGCAGGCCCTGTTCGAGGAGGCCGCACGCCGCGCCGGGGTGTCGCCGGCGGTGGCGCAACTCGTCGTCGGTGATCGCGCTGTCGGTGAGACGCTGGTCGACGATTCGCGCATCGCGCTGGTCTCCGCCACCGGGTCGACCCGCATGGGCCGCGAGGTGGGCCCCCGCGTCGCGGCACGGTTCGGCCGCGCGCTCCTCGAACTCGGCGGCAACAACGCCGCGATCGTCTGTCCGAGCGCCGATCTCGACCTGACCGTCCGCGGCCTGGTGTTCTCCGCGGCCGGCACGGCCGGTCAACGGTGCACGTCCCTGCGCCGCGTCATCGTCCACGAGTCCGTCGCCGACACCCTCGTCGACCGACTGGGTACCGCGTACTCGTCGTTGCCCGTCGGGTCGCCGCTCGACTCGTCGACGCTGGTCGGCCCGCTGATCGACGAGGCCGCGCACGACGGGTACGTCGACGCGTTGGAGCGTGCGCGGAAGGACGGCGGCACCGTCGTCGCGGGTGGTGAGCGGGTGCGGGTGCCGGGCGCCGAGGACGGTGTCTACGTCCAGCCGGCCATCGTGCGGATGCCCGCGCAGACCGACGTGGTGCGCCGTGAGACGTTCGCGCCCATCCTGTACGTCATGACCTACAGCGATCTGGACGAGGCCATCGCCCTCCACAACGACGTGCCGCAGGGGTTGTCGTCGTCGATCTTCACGACCGACCTGCGCGAGGCGGAACGCTTCCTGTCGGCGGCGGGATCGGACTGCGGCATCGCGAACGTGAACATCGGCCCGTCGGGCGCGGAGATCGGCGGCGCGTTCGGCGGCGAGAAGGAGACCGGTGGCGGGCGCGAATCGGGCAGCGACGCCTGGAAGTCCTACATGCGACGCACCACCAACACCGTCAACTACAGCTCGGAGCTGCCGCTCGCCCAGGGGGTGACGTTCCTGTGACTGCGGGGAGGCCGGAGGCCGGCCGGGATCACGCGGGGAGGCCGGAGGCCGGCCGGGATAACGCGGGGAGGCCGGAGGCCGGCCGGGATCACGCGGGAAGGCCGGAGGCCGGCCGGGATCACAGCAGCGATCGAACGGTCGAGATCCGCGACGAGGTGATCAGGCTGGGACAGTTCCTCAAGCTGGCCGACCTCATCGAGTCGGGTTCCGAGGCGAAGGCCGTCATCGCGGACGGCCTCGTCGAGGTGAACGGGGAGACCGAACTGCGCCGGGGACGTCAGCTCCGTGTGGGCGACACCGTCACCGTCGGCGGGGTGTCTGCCCGGGTCGCTCAGGCCTGAGCTGCCCGTCAGTCCTGGGTCGGGAGGGGCTGCGCCGTGACGACGACACCGTCGTCGTCGCTGTAGACGAACTCGCCGGGGATGAAGGTGACCCCACCGAACTCGACTGTGACGTTCTTCTCACCGGACCCGGTCTGCGTGCTCTTGCGCGGATTGGTGCCCAGGGCCTTCACTCCGATGGCGAGGGTCGTCAGAATCGCCGAGTCGCGCACTGCGCCGTTGACGATGACACCCGCCCACCCGTTGTCCACACCGCGCCCGGCGATGATGTCGCCGACGAGGGCGGTGTGGACACTGGCGTCGCCGTCCACCACCAGGACTCCGCCGTTGCCGGGCTCCGACAACGTCTGCTTGACCAGCAGGTTGTCCTGGAAACAGCGAATGGTCGTGATGCGTCCGCAGAACTCCCGCACGGCCCCGAGCTGACGGAACTGCGTGTCGCAGCTCCGGATGTCCGGCCCGATGGTGTCGGCGAGATCGGCGGTCGCGATGAAGGTGCTCATGGCGTCACAGGCTAGCGGCAGTCCTTCGGCCCGTCGGGTCACGCCGTCGGGGACACCCGCCGGGCCGGTGCCAGGTGCGGCGCCCGTTCGGCCCCTCGAGGTCGATTGGACGGTGCAGGTCGGGGGAACCCGCACGGTCATGAGTACAAGTCACGACGGCAACGACGGTCACACCGGTGACGAGACTGCGCGCGACGCCACCCGAGAGGACCACCCCATGTCCGGCCAGAATCCCGATCCCGCAGAGACTGCAGGGCTCGAGCCCGGTGGCAGCATCGTGCCGGGTGACACGCCGCCGGACTCCACGTCGGCCGCGGGTCCCAACCACGAACCGCCTCAGCGCACTCGGACACCCGCGATCGTGTTCCTGGTCGCGGTCGGCGTCGTCGTGGTGTTGATCGTTCTCGGTGTCGTCGGCAGGATCGCGGGCCTCGTCTAGAGCCCCGAGAGAACCGACCGCGGAGCACGAGGCCGTTCGGCCTCGTGCTCCGCGCTCGTGTCAGGCCTCGTGCTCGCGGGCGTTCGCTCCGACGACGGCGACGATCCACTCCGCCAGCCCGGCTGCCCGCCCGTCGTAGTGCGCGCGGAACCGCTCGTCGGCGGTGTACGTCCCGGCCACGCAGACGTGCATCGCGTGATCGCAATCGTAGAAGCGATCGATCGACGCTCGGTGGCGTTCGGCGAGAGCGTTCGCCTCGTCCGAACCGGGCTCCACGCCGCGGAGCATCGCCGCCGCGAGATCGGCCTCGAGCTGGTCGGTGTCGGCCTTGATCACACGCCAGTCGTCGGCCGACATCGCCGCGGTGCGCTCCGTGCTCTGCGCCCACGCGTCGGTGGTTCCCCAGCGCTCACGGGCCTCGTCCTCGTATTTCTCGCCGGTCCAGTCGTCGCCCCAGATCTCGCGTTGCTCGGCCGGTGTCAGGTTGGTACCCATCGTCTTCCTCTCGATCACGGTGTCCACGGCGTTCGCCATGGCGGTCAGGTGAGCGATGCGCTGATCGAGCAGGGTGCGCTGCCGTCGGAGATGCTCGAGCGGGTCCGCGGCGGGATCGTCGAGAATCTCCTTGATCTCGGTCAGCGGGAACCCGAGTTCGCGATAGGTCAGCACGGAGTACAGGCGCTCCACGTCCTGCGAGGAGTAGGTGCGGTACCCCGCAGGAGACCTGCCTCCGGGCACCACCAGCCCCACCGCGTCGTAGTGGTGCAGGGTGCGCACGCTGACGTCTGCCAGCGCGGCGACCTGTCCCACGGTCAGTGCATCGTTCACACCGGTCACTGTCGTGCCTCCCGTTGCGTGAGGGTCAAGCACAATCTTCGCCCTGTCCACCGAGGCGCCCGGTCAGGGGCTGTGTCCGAGCGCACTCCTGGCGTACCGTGTCGATACCGACGGTGTATCCGTCAATCGCCGTCACACTCATCCGCCACTGGGAGATACGCATGTCAGCGCCGACCGCAGACACGTTCACACGACTCGTCGCCCTCGCCTCGGTGGCACCGGGCCGGGACACGAAGCCCGTCATCGAGGTGTTCACCGGCCGCGAGATGGCGACCATCCCCGTCGGTACCCGCGACGACGTGCTGGCGGCGAACGACAAGGTTCGCGCAGCCCAGAAGCGGTGGGCGACGACGTCCATCGCCGATCGAGCGAAGATCCTCCACAGGTACCGCGATCTCGTGTTGAAGCACCGGGCGTCGCTCATCGACCTGGCGCAGGCGGAGACCGGGAAGTCCCGGTCCGCCGCCCAGGAGGAGGTCCTCGACATCGCGATGACGGCGCGGCACTACGCGCGGGTCTCCGGCGAACTGCTGAAGAGCAAGCGCGTCAAGGGCATGCTTCCCGTGCTGACCAAGACGCAGGTCAACTACCAGCCCAAGGGCATCGTCGGCATCATCTCGCCATGGAACTACCCGATGACCCTCGCGGTGTCCGACGCCATTCCGGCCCTGATGGCCGGCAACGGCATCGTGCTGAAGCCGGACAGCCAGACGCCGTACTGCGCACTCGCGTGCGTCGAGCTGCTCTACCAGGCCGGTCTGCCCCGCGACCTCTTCGCCGTGGTTCCCGGCCCCGGATCGGTGGTCGGCACCGCCATCGTCGACACCTCCGACTACCTGATGTTCACGGGATCCACCGCCACCGGCCAGCTGCTCGCCGAGCAGACCGGTCGGCGACTCATCGGGTTCTCCGCCGAGCTCGGCGGCAAGAACGCCATGATCGTCGCCGCCGGCGCCAAGATCCCCGAGGTGGTCGACGCGGCCGTCCGTGCCTGCTTCTCCAATTCCGGTCAGCTCTGTATCTCCATCGAGCGCATCTATGTCGAGAAGTCGATCGCCGACAAGTTCACCGCCGCGTTCGGTGAGCGGGTGCGTCGCATGACGCTGGCCGCCACGTACGAGTTCGGGGTCGAGATGGGCAGCCTCATCTCGGAGGACCAGGTCAAGGCCATCTCCAACCACGTCGACGACGCCAAGGTGAAGGGTGCGACCGTGGTCGCCGGCGGCAAGGCACGCCCCGACATCGGCCCGCTGTTCTACGAGCCCACCGTGCTCACCGGCGTCACCGACGACATGGAGTGCTGGGGTGCCGAGACGTTCGGCCCCCTCGTCTCCATCTACCCCGTCGCCGATGTCGACGAGGCCGTCGAGCGGGCCAACGCCACCGAGTACGGACTCAACGCCAGTGTGTGGGCGAAGACGAAGGCGCAGGGCGAGGCCATCGCCGCGCGCCTGCATGCCGGCACCGTGAACGTGGACGAGGGGTACGCGCCGACCTGGGGAAGCACGGGTGCGCCGATGGGCGGCATGGGTGTCTCGGGCGTCGGTCGTCGACACGGACCGGACGGCGTCCTGAAGTACACCGAGTCGCAGACCGTCTCCACGACGCGCCTGATCAACCTCGGTGGACGACGCCTGCCCCCGAAGCTCTGGGCGAAGACGTTGCCGATCTTCATCCGGGCGCTGAAGTACGTGCCGGGACGGTAGCGGCGCGCGTCCGGTAGAATCGGGCGAAACACCCGCAGCGACAGAGGACGAATGGACAGCGACAAACCCGGGCCGGTCATGGCCCCCCTCGTATCGACCGATGCGACCAGGGCGGTGACCGGCACATGAGCGAGTTGTTGACGCTTCTCCTCGGCATCGTCGTCGTCGTCGGAATCACCGCCGGCACAGGCTATTTCGTGGCCCAGGAATTCGCCTACATGACCGTGGACCGGTCGAGGCTCGAAGCGCGCTCGAAGGCGGGTGACACCGTTGCCGCGCGCACCCTGGCCGTCACGAAGCGCACGTCCTTCATGCTCTCGGGCGCTCAGTTGGGTATCACCGTCACCGGCCTGCTCGTCGGTAACTTCGCCGAGCCGCTCATCGGACAGTCCCTCGGGACCCTGCTCGGCGGCGTCGGCATTCCCAGCGGTGTCGGACTCGCCGTCGGTGCGGTGACGGCGTTGGTGGTCTCGACGTTCGTGCAGATGCTCTTCGGCGAGCTGTTCCCCAAGAACTTCGCCATCGCGCGCCCCGAACCCGTCGCCCGATGGCTCTCGCTGTCGACGACGATCTACCTCAAGCTGTTCGGCTGGCTCATCCGCATCTTCGACGCCTCGTCGAACGCGCTGTTGAAGGCACTGAAGATCGAGCCGGTCCACGACGTCGAACACTCGGCGACCCCGCGTGACCTCGAGCACATCGTGGCCGAGAGCCGGGGCACCGGTGACCTGCCCGAGGAGCTGTCCACACTGCTCGACCGCATCCTCGACTTCCCCACCCAGACCACGGGGCACGCGATGATCCCGCGCGCGAAGGTGGCGACGGTGCGTTCCGAGTCCACCATCGCCGAGGTGCGTGCCCTCATGAGCGTCGAGCACTCGCGGTATCCGGTGCTCCACGCCGACGACTCGATCGAGGGCGTCGTGCACCTGCGCGACGTGCTCGCCACCGACCTGCCCGGCGACACACCGGTCGCCGTGCTGTCCCGCGACGCACTGGTGCTTCCCGAGACCCAGATGCTCCCCGACGCCATGGGGGAGCTGCGCGCGTCGAAGAACCAACTCGCCTGTGTCATCGACGAATACGGCTCCTTCACCGGTGTCGTCACCATCGAGGACCTGGCTGAGGAGCTGGTCGGCGAGATCACCGACGAGCACGACGACGCCGACGGCGCGGAACCCGTGCCCGGCGACGACGGTGTGTGGACGGTGGCCGGCGACGTCCACCTCGACGAGGTGGAACGCGCGCTGGGACACGAACTTCCGGAGGGCGACATCGAGACCATCGCCGGACTGGCGATCAGCGTCCACGGATCGCTTCCCGAGGTCGGCGACGCCATCGAACTCGCACTGCCCCTCGACCCCGGTGATCTCGCGACCGACGCCGAACCGCCCCGACGGTTCCTCGTCATGAGGATCCTGGAGATCGACAACCACGTGCCGTCGTCGGTCACGCTCGAGGTCGTCGAGCGCGACGAGAAGGCCGGAGGCCGGCCGGAATCGGACACGGCCTCGGACGAGTCGACCGACGTCGAGACGGAGAATGCGCTGTGAGCAACCCCCTGGTGTTCCTCGTCGTGACCGTCGGCCTGATCGCGCTCAGCGCCTTCTTCGTCGCCGTCGAGTTCGCGCTCCTCGCCGCCAAGCGGCACCGGCTCGAGGACGCGGCGGCCGACTCGCGGTCGGCGCGCGCCGCGCTGCGCAGTTCCACCGAGCTCACGGTGCTGCTCGCCGGCTCGCAGCTGGGTATCACGTTGTGCACGTTGGCACTCGGTGCGTTCACCAAACCGGCCGTGCACTACTGGCTCCGGCCGCTGTTCGAGTCCCTCGGGCTGCCCTACTGGGCATCCGACGTGCTCGGCTTCGTCCTGGCCCTGATCATCGTGACCTTCCTGCACCTGGTCGTCGGTGAGATGGCTCCCAAGTCGTGGGCCATCGCGCATCCCGAGAAGTCGGCCACGATGCTGGCGATCCCGATGCGCGTGTTCATGTTCTTCACCCGCCCGATCCTGTTGGCGCTCAACGGAATGGCAAATGCACTGCTGCGCCGGGCCGGTGTCACGCCGGCCGATCAGGTGATGTCGGGCCAGAACCCCGACGATCTCGAGGCGCTGGTCGCGCACTCGGTGAGTGTCGGATCGCTGGACAAGGGCTACTCGGATCAGATCTCGAGTGCGCTGGAACTGCAGAAGCTCACGGTGGCCGACCTCGTGCGCATCGATTCCGAGCCCACTGCGGTGCCGACGACGGCGACGGTCGCCGACGTGCGGGCGGCGTCGCTGCGCACGGGGCACCTGCGCATCCTGGTGCGGAACGGCGCCGACGTCATCGGTCTGGTCCACGTGCGGGACACGTTGCAGGCGGAGGACTCCCGCTCGGTGGACGACTTCGTGCGCCCGGCCTTCGAGCTCGACGCCGCCGTACCCGTGTACGTCGCGCTCGCAGAGATGCGGGAGACCCGCAACCATCTCGCGGTGGTGCGCGAGGGCGGTGCGGTGGTCGGTGTCATCACCATGTCGGACGTGCTCGTCCGGTTGCTGCCCAGTGCGGACCCGCTGCCCGCGTGATCAGGCCGTGGTCGCCAGTGCGGCGGCCACGCCGAACGCCACGGCCATGGCCGCGGTCTCGACGACGGCACGTCGGGTCGAGACCGCGGCGTCCGTGGTGTGGGCACCGATGACGCTCACCCACGTGCGTCGTCGCCACCACCCGCCGATCACCAGCGCGGCCAGCAGGACCGTCTTGAGCAGGATCAGCCGCCCGTAGTCGGTGCCGACCAGGTCGGTCACCGAGGCGAGCCGCACGGCGGCGTTGACGACACCGGTGACACCGACGGCGACCACACACCACAGCGCGGCCGCCGAGTAGCGCGGGAGCAGATCTGCCCAGGCCGTCCGTGACCGCAGGGTCACGGCCATCGCGACGAGCAATCCCAGCCACACCGATGCCGCCACCACGTGCACGGCGACGAGCAGCGCGCCGACGGGCTGCTGCGCCATGTGGCCGGTCATCGGGCGAGCGATGAGGGCGACGGCGGTGGGGACGACCACGACGATGCCGGACACGTCCAGATCGGTGCGGAGAGCCGTGGCCGCCAGCACGGCCATGGCGAGGGCGACGACCACGACCGCGGTGCCGATCCGCCCGTTCGCGATGTTCTGCACGTAGTCGGAGAACGTGCCCAGTGACACCGCGGTGGCGCTGACGGCATCGGACCGCGCAGCCCCCAGCACCAGCAGCGTGACCTCGGCGACGGCCCACCACGCGGCGGCGACCAGCGCGCCGCGCCACGCGATGTGGTCGTCGACGTGCCGGGAATCGCGGGTCCACAGGATCAGCAGACCGAACCCGAGCACCACGGCACCGGCGACGTCGGCACCGGTCCGCACGAGGGAATCGAGCGGAAGGTCGGAGGGCGCCAGTACGAGGGCGGCGATCACTCCGAACAGTGCGGCCGGAACGACGGCGAGCGGTGACCACCGCGCCGTCGTCGTTCCGGCCACGACTCAGTTCTTCTTCCGCAGAGCGAACGCGAGACCGCCGAGGAACACCACCGCGGCGGCGACCAGGAACGGCCAGAGCGGCACACCGCCCCCCGACTCGGTCGTGGACGCGCCGGCGTCGGCCGCGGGACCGGGAGTCCCGGTGCCGGCCGTCGTCAGCTCGAACGTCCGGGTACCGCTCACGGGGTGGCCGTCGGCGGACGTGACGCGGAACGCGATGGTGTACGTGCCCGTCGGCCCGAGCTCCCGGAGGTCCACCGCGACTGTGGAACCCGACACCCGCGGGTCACCGTCGGACCACAGGTTGCCGTCGGGACCGACGACGGTCAGCGAGGCGAACTGCGACTGCACTGCCTCGTTGAACGTCACCGTCGCCTCCGCCGGACCCTGATCGACGGAACTCTCGTTCTCGGGGGAGCTGGACACCACCACCGAGTGCGCGGACGCCGTCGACGTGCCGAGCAGCAGCGCCGCAGCGAGGGCGAGCAGCAGAGCGAGGAGCCGTCTCACGAGCGTCGGCTCCGCACCGTGGCGCCGATCCCGAGTGCGGCACCGAGTGCTCCGAGAACCAGGCCGATCCCGCCCAGCCACCGGGCGGTGGTGTCGGACGACGACGCGGAGGCCTCGGTGGTCGAGGACGCTGCCGACATCGTGGGACTGCTGTGATGATCGCCGCCGCCCGCGGCGAGTTCGAGTGTGGGAGCGGGAAGTTCGGGCTCGGTACCGTCCTCCGGTGTCGGCTGGTCCCAGTTCACGACCTTGCCGTCACTGTAGGTCTGGCGAGCCGGGAAGGACACGCTCTCCTCGTCCGGCAGGGGGCCGGCGGAGAGCAGGAACTGCTCGAACTGTCCGGGCCCGACACCGGGGTTGCCGGGATCCGCCGTCCAGGTGACCGAGGTGGCCAGTTCGTCCGCCGAGCGTTCGACGACGGCTGTCCAGCCGGGCATGGGCTGCGTGCGGGCCGAGGTGAGACCGGGCAGCTCGACGGTGACGGAGGTGGTGGACGCTGCCTCCGACTCGGTCGGCACCCGGAAGGTGAGGACGCCGTATCCGCCCTGTGCCGCGTCCGGAGCGGACACGACGACGTGGGCGGACGCCAGCCCGGCGGAGGCGAGGAGGGCGGCGGCGGTGAGGACACTCGTGCCCAGGGCACGCGTGGAGAAGCTGGTCATGACAGATGTCTTCCGTTCAGGTGAGGGAGTACCGCGGTGAGAGTGGCTGCACGAGCACCTGCGGTGGTCCTCTCCTGGAGACGGCGGACAGAGCGGGAACCGGGACCGGCCGATCGAGCGGCGCGGTGGCGGCGACGGGTCGCGGGCGGCGCGGCGGCGAGAACTCGAGCCGGGGTGCACGCAGCACGGAGGTGATCGCGACGAACAGCCGCTCGGACGAGGCGACGAGGACGGCGCCGATCCCGACGGCGACGGCGTGCGCCGCCACCATGGGCGCGTCGAGCGGGTGAGCGTGTTCCGCGACGGCGGCCAACGCCTCGTGCGCGACGACCTGTCCGCCCACGAGCCACAGCAGGATCGGGAGGGGGCCGGTGCGGGCGGTCCCGACACCGGCGGCGAGTACGCCGGCACCGACGGCGACGGCGAGCAGCAGGGACAGCGCGGACGAGGTGGGTACGCCACCACCGCCCACACCGTGCGCGGCGACGGCGAGCGTGGCCGTGAGTGCTCCCACGGCACCGCCACGCCAGACACGCGTGCGCTCGGTCCCCATCGTCGACTCAGGCAGGAATCAGCGCACGCCGAGGCGCGCGAGGATGTCGGCCTCGATGCCGTCGAGCTCGTCGGAGATGGCACCGTGGGCCAGCTTGCGGCGCGACGGCGGCATCTGCTCGGCGGCGTGCACTGCGGTGGTGAGCTCGGTCAGGCGCGACCGGATCGCGTCTGCGAAGGTGCCCGTCTCGGCGTCCTCGTGCGACGCGGCGACCTCGGCGACGGAGCGCTCGGCACCGACGATGCGAGCGCTGAGCTTCGCGCCGTGCCCGGTGTACTGGCCGAGCTCCTTGACGTCGACGCCGATGCGGCCGGCGCGGTACTGGTCGAGCTGACCCCGCAGGAGAGTCGCCACGCGATACGCGATCGGCACCAGGACGGGGGCCAGCACGCGACCGATGCCGACGTACTTGCGCACCTTCGCCGCGTTGATCTTGCCCTCGCGCGCGGCCTTCTCCCGAGCGGCCAGGGCCTTGATGTGCGCCTCGTCGACCTTCTGTTGGCTGGTCAGCGCTTTGGCGTCGTTCTTCGCCAGCTTCTTCAGATGCTTGCGTTCGTTCCGGGCGGTGTACTTCGCCTCGAGGCCCGCCTTGTGGCGCAGGGCCTTGGCCTCGGCCTTCCGGGTCGCACGGCGAGAACGCTTCTTGCGCAGAGCCATGGTGTACGTGCCCCTATCGTGTCCGACTTCGTCGCCAGAACGCTCCGACCGGATGACCGACGAGCGCCTGAATGCCTGCTGCCGCCAGCCTATCGGTCCCCTCCGGGTGCGCTGCATCCGCGTGAGGTGTCGGCCCGTGGATCTACGCTGCGAGAATGTCCCACGTCGTGCCGCCCCCCGCTCCGGCGTCCGGCCCCTCCGTGCTGATCGACGCGTCGTCGCTCACCCGGTGCCGCCACCGCGTGTATCTCGACACCGCCTACCGCTCCCTGCTCGTCGGCACCGCGGAGGACACGGGTGTGCAGTTGCGCCGCGAAGCGGCCGCCGCGTACCGAGCCGAGATCCGGGACACCCTGGTCGCCGCGGATCCGCAGTCGTGGGTGGTGGTCTCCCCGTCGATGTCGCGCTCGATGCAGGTCCGCGCCACCCGTGCGGCGTGCGAGTCCGGTGTCGAGCGCATCTGGAACGCCACCTTCGCCGACGACGAGGATGCCGGTCGGCGTGGTCGGTGCGACATGCTGGTGCGCGATCCGGACGGCGGGTACATCCCGGTACTGGTGGTCAATCACAAGGTCACCGATCCGGGCAGCGGCGCGGTGACCACCCCGTTCACGTCGTGGGCCCCCGCTCTCGATCCCACGCGCAAGGTGCGACCGCAGCTGCGGGACCAGTTGGCGGCCGTGCACGTGCATCGGCTCCTGGGCCGCATCGGTCAGGCCGGGGTGTCCGCGCGAGCCGGTGTCATCGGCTTCGGTGCCGAGGTGATGCTCGTACACGATCTGACGGCGGTCGAGACGGAGTACGACACCCGCTTCGGTGACCGACTGGCCATCGCGTCGGGTTCGGTCGTCACGTCGCCGTCCAAGGTGTCGGAGTGTCGGTCCTGTCCGTGGTGGTCCGAGTGCGGCGAGACCCTGCGGCGCACGCGGGACGTCTCGCTGGTGGCGGCGGGGTCGCGAGCGGACGCCCTGCGGTCCGCGGGCATCGTCACCATCGACGACCTGGCGGACTGGACGGGCGGCGTGCCCGACGAGTGGCCGCACGGCGACTTCGACGAGACGGTGGTCATCGCGCGCGCGTGGATCGCCGACCTGCCGCTCGTCCGACGCCGCGACACCGTGACGGTCCAGCGGGCGGACGTCGAGGTGGACGTCGACATGGAGAGCTACCAGGAACACGGCGCCTACATGTGGGGAACGCTCCTCGACCGGCGGGACGGTGCCGAGCCGCAGTACCGCGCCTTCGTGACGTGGGAACCGGTTCCCACCATGGACGAGGCGCGCTCGTTCGGCGAGTTCTGGTCCTGGATGCAGGGCGTGCGCGCGGACGCGCACGCGGCGGGCCTGTCGTTCGCGGCCTACTGCTACTCGCGCGCCGCGGAGGACAAGTGGCTGCTGGGATCCGCGCGCCGGTTCGCCGGCATGCCCGGCGTCCCCACCGAGGCCGAGGTGCGGGAGTTCATCGACGGGCCGGACTGGGTCGACATCTACATCGCGGTGTCCCAGAACTTCGTGTGTCCGTCGGGCAAGGGTCTGAAGAAGGTCGCACCGGTCGCGGGTTTCCACTGGCGGGACGACGAGGCGGGCGGCGAGGCGTCGATGGCTTGGTACCGCCGCGCGGTGGGATATGACGGAGACGTCGACGCGTCGCAACGCACGCGGTTGCTCGAGTACAACGAGGACGACGTGCAGGCCACCCGCGCGCTGCGGGTCTGGATGGACGGGGCGGCCGCGCGGGAGATTCCCACAGCGGAGGAGCTCGGCGGAAGTTCCTCTGTAACGAAGTGAAACGCTCGCCCCGGCGTGGAACGAAGTGAAACGCTCGCCCCGGCGTGGAACGAAGTGAAACGCTCGCCCCGGCGTGGAACGAAGTGAAACGCTCGCCCCGGCGTGGAACGAAGTGAAACGCTCGCCCCGGCGTGGAACGAAGTGAAACGCTCGCCCCGGCGTGGAACGAAGTGAAACGCTCGCCCCGGCGTGGAACGAAGTGAAACGCTCGCCATCGCTACCAGTCGGGGGTTGGCAGCGATGACGAGCGTCTCGAGATGTGATTCGTCCCAGTACCCGGTGTGGATGGGTGGTGACGAAAAACTTTTCTCGACCAGTTACCGCGGTGCCATCCGGAGTGCGCCGTCCATGCGGATGGTCTCGCCGTTGAGGTAGTCGTGCTCGACGATCATCTGTGCGAGCTGCGCGTACTCGGTGGGCTGAGCGAGTCGGGACGGGAACGGGACGCCCGCCTCGAGGCCGGCGCGGTACTCCGGGGTGACGCCGGCGAGCATCGGGGTGTCGACGATGCCGGGGGCGATGGTGTTGACGCGGATGCCCACCTGGGCGAGGTCGCGCGCCGCGGGGACGGTCATGCCGTGCACGCCGCCCTTGGACGCGGAGTAGGCGATCTGGCCGATCTGGCCCTCGAATGCGGCCACCGACGCGGTGTTGATGATGACGCCGCGCTGCCCGGCCTCGTCGACGGTCGGCAGCGTCTGCATGTGATCGGCCGCCAGACGCATGACGTTGAAGGTGCCGAGCAGGTTGATGGTGATGACCGTGCGGAAGAGCTCGAGATCGTGCACGCCCTTCTTGGAGAGAATGCGTCCCGCCCAGCCCACTCCGGCGCAGTTGACGACGATGCGCAGCGGGATCCCGGCCTCGCCGATCTGCGCGAGGGCGGCCCGTACCTCCTCGTCGCTGGTGACATCGGCGGCGATGAGCGTCACGCCGTCCGGCACGGAGTCACCGGCCTTGTCGATCGACTGCTGCAGGTCGAGGCCGAAGACGGTGACGCCGTTGTCGGCGAAACGCTTCGCCGTGGCCGCGCCGAGCCCCGATGCGCCGCCGGTGACCAATGCTGCTGTTCCCGCGATCTCCACTGCCGTGTCCTCTCGTTCGACGGCCGACTCGGTTACCGGCCGCTCACTGAAACGAACCCTAGTCGGTGGGTGCAGACTCGGGAGATGACGTTCCCCGGTTCCGCAGACGAGGTCCATGTCCGGCGTTGTGTCGCGCTCGCGCACGAGGCACTCGAGGCCGGTGACGAGCCGTTCGGGTCGGTGCTGGTCGACGCGGACGGTCAGGTGCTCTTCGAGGACCGCAACCGCGTCGGCGGCGGGGACTCGACGCGCCATCCCGAGTTCACGATCGTGGAGTGGGCCGTGAAGAACCTGACGAGCGACGAGCGCGCCCGGACCACGGTGTACACGTCGGGGGAGCACTGCCCGATGTGTTCGGCGGCGCACGCGTGGGTGGGACTCGGCGACATCGTCGTCGCGGTGACGAGTGCTCAGCTCACCACGTGGCGGTCGGAGTGGGGTCTGGAGACGGGCCCTGTCGCCGCGCTCCCCATCGGCGACGTGGCGCCGCGGATCCGGGTGCGGGGGCCCGTGCCGGAGGTCAGCGCGGAGATGCGGTCACTTCATCGTCGGAATGCCGGTCTGCCGTCGGACGCGTGAGTGTCCAGCTCGTTGCTGCGATGCCGAGGGCGAGGACCACGGCCGCGGCGATCGGTCCGACGGGTGTCCCGGGAAGCAGCCCCTCGAGGATCAGCCACACGCCGAAGACGAAGAACAGGGTCGCGGCACCGAGGGTGATGAGCCGCTCGGGCAGGTGCTTGCCCAGAGTCGCGCCGATGACGATGGCCAGGGCGTCCGCGGCGACCATGCCCAGCGTCGAGCCGATCCACACGCCGGCCCAATCGTTGTCGGAGGCGAGGGTGACCGTGGCCAGCATCGTCTTGTCGCCGAGTTCGGCGAGGAAGAAGGCGGACGCGACGGCGATGAACGCGGACTTCGTCACCCGGTCTGCCTTCGTCCTCTCCTCGTCGTCGAGGGAATCGCCGCGCAGGGTCCACAGGCCGAAGACCAGGAACGCGACGCCGCCGACGATGCCGATCAGGTGCGTGGGCAACGCGACACCGAGGTAGTGGCCCACGGCGACGGACACCAAGTGGACGAGCGTCGTGGCTACCGTGATGCCGCCGATGACCACCCACCAGCGGTACTTCAGAGCGAACGTCATGGCCATCAGCTGGGATTTGTCACCGAGCTCGGCGACGAAGATGACTCCGAAGCTGAGCAGCAGGGCGGCGAGCACGTCGAACCTCCAGGGCAGGGCGCGTCGGCCGACACGAGGGGAGAACAGGGCCGACGCTCGGTGCAGTGCACCGTGCGGTAGTCGGGACCGGTGCGGGAAGGCCGGAGGCCGGCCGGTCGACAAAGGTCTCGCCCACCCGCTGCCGCGTGTGCGGCAGCTCGGTTCACCGAGCCGGGAGCGCTCCGGCGAACCGGTGCGCGCCAGTATGTCGACGCGATGATCGGGGGCTACTCCCCTTCGCTGTTCTCCACGCTAAAGCCCTGGTCAGGCTTCTGCAACTTCGACAAACCTGTTCGGCTACCCGAAACTTGTCGTGTCATGCAGCGAGCAACATTGCGAGGACGGCCGTGTCGGGATGGCTGATGGGATC
This sequence comes from Rhodococcus sp. PvP016, assembly GCF_017832185.1. Taxonomy (NCBI): domain Bacteria; kingdom Bacillati; phylum Actinomycetota; class Actinomycetes; order Mycobacteriales; family Nocardiaceae; genus Rhodococcus; species Rhodococcus sp. PvP016. The sequence goes on from NZ_JAFIBH010000001.1 coordinate 885,439, forward strand.
GAGACCCACACGGCTGATCATCGATGTGACGGTGCCGTCCGCCTCGGCCTCGACCCAGGCGGCGCGATGGTCCAGCCCGAGGTGCGGCAGACCCGGCAACAGCACGCACCCCGACGCGGCCCCGGCGCACTCCGGCAGCGTCGGCATCGTCTCCGACGGCGGATGCAGCATCATCAGCGCGGCCGGCTGATGCAGCGCGAACCGCTCGGGGGTCACCGCGTGGTCCCCGATGACCGGGCCCTCGGACACGACGATGCCCACGGTCCCCTCGTGCGGATCGTCGGGCAGTTCCTCGCGAACGCAGAAGACGGTGCTGGTGTCCAGCAGGCCGGGTGTCGACGCGACCCGCACCGTGAAGGCGAGAAGCTGCGCCCACTCCTTCGTCGTGTCGGGCCACCGGCCGGAGATGACGAAGCCGCGCAGGGTTCCCGAGGCGTGGAACGGGGCCACGCCGATGATGCGACGATCAGGACTGGTCATGGCGTTCTCCTCGCACTGGCCGACATCGAGCGGGACGGCCTGCGCGGAACGTGCGCGGACCATCGGCACACAACGTCGGGTAAAGGAAGAGAACACCACCATCGCGCTGGCACACAAGTGGTCACGAGTGCCAGGTGAGGCAGGTGAGACGACGAATGCCGCGCCCTTGTGGGACGCGGCATTCGCGGTACGACTGTGCGGTGGGACTACGGGAAGATGAGACCCGAGGTCTGCGACGTGGCTGCGGCGAAGCGCTGCTGCACGTCGGCCCAGTTGACGACGTTCCAGAACGCCTTCACGTAGTCGGCCTTGACGTTCTTGTACTGCAGGTAGAAGGCGTGCTCCCACATGTCGACCTGCAGCAGGGGAATGATGCCGAGCGGCACGTTGGCCTGCTGGTCGTACAGCTGGAAGGTGAGGAGCTTCTTGCCCAGCGTGTCGTAGCCGAGCACTGCCCAGCCGGAGCCCTGCAGACCGTTGGCCGCGGCGGTGAACTGCGCGCGGAACTTGTCGAACGAGCCAAAGTGGTCGTCCAGTGCGGCCGCGAGCTCGCCCTCGGGCTTGTCTCCACCGTTGGGGGAGAGGTTCTTCCACCAGATGGAGTGGTTCACGTGGCCACCGAGGTGGAACGCGAGGTTCTTCTCCTGCAGGAAGATCGAGCCGTGATCGTCCTTGTCACGGGCGTCGGCCAGCTTCTCCAGTGCGGTGTTCACGCCGGCGACATAGGTGGCGTGGTGCTTGGAGTGATGCAGCTCGTTGATCTCCCCGGAGATGTGGGGCTCGAGAGCTGCATAGTCGTAGTCGAGGTCGGGCAGTGTGTACTCGGACACGTGTTTCCCTTCTCTTGCATCTGTTGTTGCTGACTGCTGGCGTTACCCAGCCAACGTCATTCGTACACCTCGCGCAAGAGTTCGACGCAGTCGGAGTGCAGCGCAGACGCACCGATTCGGACCGTGGTCCCCTTGCCCGCGCGCAGCGATGACGTGGGCGAACTCGACCGACAGGTGAACGGAACCTTAAGATCGGGGGTGATGACCTCCTCGACGCCCGACTCGGACGGAGGGGTGGTCTCCGTCCGTACGGCGGCCGATCCGCCGCGGATCCGGTTCGGCGGAGTCGACATCCTGCGCGCGCTGGCGGTCCTGACCGTCGTGTACTCGCACATCTCGTACTTCCTGGTCGACGATCTCGGAACACCGTGGTGGCTCATCGACGTCGTCACCCTCGTGTTCGTCGAGCACGGCGGTCTGAACCATCATCTCTCGTTCGTGGGCGTCGCCTTCTTCATGATCCTCACCGGGCTGGTGGCGACCGCGTCCGTCGTACGCAACTCACCGCGCGCCTTCCTCGTGGGGCGGGCCGCGCGGCTGCTCCCGGTGTTCTGGCTGTCGGTCCTCGCCGCGATCGTGCTGGTCCGCCTCGGGGTGAACGGGATGTTCTCGCAGACCGTGGGCATCAGCAACGCCGAGGCCGCCATGAGCTTCGTGCTCGGCGGCTTCTTCGTGCGCCCGGAGGTCGTGGTCCTCGGGGTCACCTGGACGCTCATCGTCCAGGGGGTCTTCTACGTGTACGCGGTGAGCATGCGCCGGGTGCTCGCGTCTCGCCCCGTGCTGGTTCCGGTCATCGGCGCGGCCGTGTGCTGCCTGATCCTGCTCTACACCGATCTGGTGCCGTACGAGTACACGATCCCCATGGTCGACAAGGTGGCGGCGACGTTGCCCACGGTCTTCCTGGGCCAGATCGTGTACCTCGCATTCGCCCGGCTGGCGTCGTGGCGGGCCCTTCTTCTCGCAGGTCTCGCCCAGTTCGCCGTGATCCAGTACGCCACCACGGTGGACGCCTTCCACGTCGGACAGCAGGGCCACCTGTGGACGGTGCTGGTGCTCGTCGTCGCGGTGGTGCTGGTGGCCCCCACCGACACCGCGTTCGGACGCTCGCGCGTGATCCACTGGCTCGCGACGCGCAGCTACACGATCTACCTGGTCCACACGCTGGTGCTCTACCGCATCTACTCGCTCGTCGAGCCCCATCTGGGCGCGACCGTGGCGGTGCTCGTCTTCGCGCTGATCACCGGTGTGCTCTCGGATCTCGTGTACCGCTACGTCGAGACGCCGGCGGCACGGTGGATCGCCCGCCACTGGTCGGGACGCGCGCGGACGCCCGCCCCGACCCCGAACGAGCCGATCTCGAGTGACCCGACCTCCGGCCCTCAGGCCAGCTGACGCATCACCTCGGTGGCGACCAGCTCGATGTGGTCGAGATCGGACAAGTCCAACATCTGCAGGTAGAACCGGGTCGATCCGAGTTCGGCGTACGTTCCGAGCTTCTCGACGATCTCGGCCGGCGTCCCTGCCGCGCCGTTCGCCCGGAGCTCGTCCACGTCCCGCCCGATGGCGGCGGCGCGGCGGGCGATCTCGTCCTCGGTGGTGCCGCAGCACAGCACCAGCGCGTTGGAGAACGTCATCGACGACGGGTCACGGCCGATGTCCGAGCACGCGGCGCGCACCCGGTCGAACTGTGTCGCCGTCGCGTCGGTGTCCGCGAACGGGAGATTGAACTCCGTCGCGTGCCGCGCGGCGAGTTCCGGAGTCCTCTTCTTCCCCATGCCGCCGATGATGATGGGCGGCGGACTCTGCACCGGCTTCGGCAGAGCGGGTGACTCGGTCACGGTGAAGTGGTCGCCCTGGTACGAGAACGTCTCCCCTGCGGGAGTGCCCCACAGACCGGTGACGATCGCGAGGGTCTCCTCGAAGCGATCGAAGCGCGTGCCCACCGACGGGAACGGGATCGCGTACGCCGCGTGCTCCTCGGCGTACCAGCCTGCGCCGAGTCCCAGTTCGACGCGGCCGGCGCTCATCGCGTCGACCTGCGCGACCGAGATCGCCAGGGGACCCGGGTATCGGAAGGTGGCCGAGGTGACGAGGGTGCCGAGGCGGATCGTGGAGGTCTCCCGCGCGATGCCGGCCAGGGTGATCCAGGCGTCCGTGGGTCCGGGGAGGCCGTCCGCGCTCATCGCCAGGTAGTGGTCGGAGCGGAAGAACGCGTCGTACCCGAAGTCCTCGGCGGCGCGCGCCACGCGGACCAGGTCGTCGTACGTCGCGCCCTGCTGCGGTTCGGTGAAGATTCTGAGGTCCATGGTTCGACAGTAGAAGGGCGCGCCGGAGTCGGGGAGCGACCGTGGGTGCGACACACGCCGGGGAAACGGGATCGAGTCCCGTTTCTGTGGATGTTTCTGTGGATGATGGGGATAGTGGTTGCCGATCAGCAACCTGAGTCATGAGGAGAAAGTGCCGATCGACAATACTGCTCCCCATGGACTTCACCGCCGAGGCCGAACTATCTGGCGCGCTCGACGACCTGGACGCCGCGGAGATCGACTCCCTGGCCTCGGCGGTCGCGCCGTTCCGCGGACGCCTCACCCGGAGCCATCTCGGCCGCGCGCGCCTGGTGGTCACACTCTCGGCCGACGGCGTGCCGCAGGCCGTCACCCTCGCCTCGGCGCTGCTGCGAGATCTCGCCGGTGGTCGCGACCTCGCGTCGCTGTCCGTCCGCTCGGCACGAGACCACGAGTCGGTCTCGGGGCTGCCGCCCACCGACGGGTGGTCGTCGGTGTCCGAGGTGGCGGCGGAGCGGGCGATCTCCCGACAGGCCGTGCTCGCGCAGATCGCGGCGGGCACCCTGCCCGCGGCCAAGGTGGGAACCACGTGGGTGGTGGCCCGCGGCGCACGAAGGTTCGAGAGCGGACGGTTCGAGAGCGGACGGTACGAGAGCGGACGGTTCGAGAAGGACTGGTGATCGGCGGTGGCACCGGGGCGAGGGGCGTGACAGGATCGAGTGCGTGAGCTTCGGATCCGTACCGTCCGTGTCCGTCTCCGACGTCCCGGAGCCCGGCCCCAGCGCCGCCCTGCTCGACGTCCGTGAGGACGACGAGTGGACCGCCGGGCACGCTCCCGGCGCGCTGCACGTCCCCATGGGTGACGTCCCGTCGCGGATGGCCGACATCAGCGTGGACGGCACCCTCTACGTGGTGTGCCGGCAGGGTGGGCGTTCGGCCCGCGTCGTCGAGTACCTGCAGCATGCGGGAGTAGACGCGGTGAACGTGGACGGCGGCATGGTGGCATGGCAGCAGGCCGGCCTCCCGGTCGTCGACGACGCCGGTCGCCCGGCCACCGTGTACTGACGCCGTGACCGCTCCTCGGCCGGTGGCCTGGTTCCAGATCTGTGCGCGCTGCACGCGCCGCATCGACGTGGGACCGTCGCCGCGTCAGTGGTGTCCCGTGTGCCACGGAGTCCTGCTCTCGCCGGTTGCGGTCGGGCAGTCCCCCATGGCCGTCCGTCGTAACTTCCGCTGGGTGGCCTCCGCGCCCGGATCGGCGCCGCGGCGCCGTGTCCGCCGGGTCCCGACCCCCACCCCCCGCTACGACGTCATGCCAACCTGGGGTCTGCCGATCGCGCCGCGCCCGCATCCGAGTGCGCCCGAGAGCCCCACGGACCGGCTGGCCCGGCGCTCGACGTCCCTGCTCACGGCAACCGTCGCCCTGTTCGTCGCGGCGGCCGTCGCCGAGCTGGGCCGGTACATCGTGCTCCTCGTCAGTCGCGACCGACTGATGCCCGCGGCGGTTCTGGCACTGTCGGACGCCGCCGTGTGGTGCCTGTCGTTCCTGTCCCTCGGAGTCGGTCTGGTCGCCGCGGTGGCGACGGTCGCCCGCGTGGTCCGGTTGCGCCGGAGTGCCTACGCCCGTCACGGACTCACCGATCCGAGGCGCACGCGCACCCTGTACCTCGGATCGCTGCTGCCGATCGTCACGCTGCTGCTGCCCGGGGTCTTCCTGACGGAGCTGGCCCGCACGAGCGAGCACAGGCTTCGGCTCGAACGGCTGGTGCCGTGGTGGTGGGCGGCCTGGGTTGGCAACTGGTTGCTGATCGCCGTAACTGTCGCGTGGCGCACCGTCGACGGCATCCAGGCGCAGGCGAACGGTGTGATCCTCACCGCGATCACCGATCTGGTCGCCGCGGGAGTGGCTGCCCTGACGCTCACCCTGATCCGCCGAGCCGACGGCCGCACCGTGCGCGGCGACACCCGCACCCTCACGCGGTGGACGGTTCTACCCACGCCGGCCGCGGCGACCACCCCCGTGTCCGATACGACCCCGGCCCCGGAGGACACCGCACCCGACCAGCTCGCCGACGTCCGATGATCTACTCCGCACACGAGGCCACACCCCTCGTCGTCGCGCATCGTGGCTCGTCGGGAACGCGCCCGGAACACACACTGGTGGCGTACGAGCAGGCGCTGCGCGAGGGGGCCGACGGCGTCGAGTGCGACGTGCGGCTCACACGTGACGGTCGCGTGGTGTGCGTCCACGACCGGCGGATCGACCGGACGTCGTCGGGAACCGGGATCGTCAGTGCCCTCACCTACGAGGCACTGTCCGGCCACGACTACGGGACGGCCGACGATCCGGCGAACGTGCTGCTGCTGAGCGACCTCATCGACATGGTCATGGCGTGGAAGGCGAAGCCCGCCAAGATCTTCATCGAGACCAAGCACCCGGTGCGCTACGGCGGCCTGATCGAGAACGCCGTGTTGGCGGAACTGCACCGCTTCGGCATCGGCCGACCCGGGTCGGCGTCCCTGTCTCGCGCCGTCGTCATGTCGTTCGCGCCGTCGGCGGTGTGGCGGGTGCGACGATCGGCGCCGATGCTGCCGACCGTGCTGCTCGGCACCGCGTCGCGCTACATCGGCGGTGGCGCCGCGACCACGGTGGGCGCCACGGCGGTCGGGCCCTCGATCAAGACGTTGCGCGATCATCCGAACCTGGTCGACCACGCCGCGGCGGCCGGCCGAGCGACGTACTGCTGGACCGTGAACACCGAGGAGGACGTGCATCTCTGCCACGACCTCGGTGTGCGCTGGCTCGCCACCGATCATCCAGGTCAGGCGCTCGCGTGGTTGGACGACAGCATCACCCGGTAGGTTCGACGCTCGTGGGTAAGAAGAGCAAGAGAAACAGCGGACCGAAGCCCGACAGTCGACGCGCCGAGCTGCTCGAGCAGCGCAGAGCCGAGCGTGAGGCGCTGTCGTCCGCGCCGGTGCGACCGTTCGAGGGCCTCGCCTTCGAGTGCGACATCGTGGCGATGCGCGAGTTCGTCGCTTCCGCGTCGGCATCCCTCCCGGTGACGGGGAGCGACCGGCCCTTCACCCTCGCGACCGTGCTCCCCGGTGCCGTCGCCGCACTCGTGCGTGACGACGAGCAGAGGAACGCGTTCGTCGCGATGCAGGTCCAGACCTTCTCGGAGGATCTGTCGGCCGACCTCGCCGCCTCCATCGCGTGGGCCTCCTCGGCGACGCCCGGAACCTCGACGGCGGCATCGAACCCGTCCGCCGAGACGCCCGCACTGACGGAACTCGTGGACGCGACGTCGCCCCTGGACATCACCGTGCACAAGGACTTCTCGTGGTGGATCCCGGAGGGCGCGGGAGCGGACCCCGAGGTCGACGCCACCATCGAGCGCGCCAACAGCGCGATCCTGCCGTCCGCCCGCATCACGGCCGACGGTGTGTCCGCGGCCTGGTGGGTCGACGCCGGCGACAAGGCGCACATCCGCTGGGTCCGCCCCGAGGACGAGGATCAGTTGATGATCGCGCTGGCTCGCTTGCAGTCGGTGGGTGAACTGCACGTGGGCGAGGGTTCGCGCTTCGCCGGTTCGTTCCGGACCCACGGCCTGCTCGTGCCCGTCTTCGACCTCGATCCCGAGGTGCACCCCGACGAATGGGCAACGGGCACAGCGGCTCTCGGTCGCAGGCTGGACGAGACGCTCTCCGACACCGGCGAGCTCACCTCCGAGCAGCGGCGCGCCCGTGACGGCCTGCGCAGCCGCCAAGTCACCCTGCGCTGACGATCAGGCGAGTCCCCCGGCGGCCCTCGGCGCGTTGCCGCCGCCGCGGGACTCGCTCGTCATCTCTCGGGCGATGAAGTCCTCGATGTGGAAGAGGTTCTCGCCTGCACGATCGACGATGGTGAGCAACGTCGTCATCGACGCCACCTCCTCGATCTGCTCGGCGAGGAACCACTGCATGAACTGCTCGCCCAGGTAGTCGCCGGTGTCGCGGGCGGTGCGCGCCAGCGTCGTGATCTGCTCGGTGACCTTCTTCTCCTGTCGCAGTGCCAGCTCGACCGGCTCGCGCACCGACCCGAATGCGTTCACGACGTCGTCGACTCCGGGCACCCGGACCTCGAGGTCGTTGTCCAGCAGATACTGGATCATCATCATGGCGTGGCCGCGTTCCTCGTCCGCCTGGGCGTAGAACCGCGCGGCGAGCTGCGGCAGATCCGCCCCGTCGAAGTAGACGGCGATCGCGATGTACTGCTGCGAGGCGGTGAACTCGTGTCGCACCTGCTCACGCAGGAGGAGGTGGAACGCGCTGGACTCCCTGTCGTGGAACACCCCGGAATCCCGGGCATCGGAAACAGCGGACACGTCGTCGAGGCTCATGACGACACACGGTACTGGGTCGAGCGTGTCCGTCGGGACGCGTCATCCGCCGCCGACGAGGTCGGGGGGCAGCTGCTGACCGGTCGCCAGGAGCTCGAAGAACCGGGTCGCCCGCTCGCGGTCGGACAACAGGACGTTGCCCGAGCCGTCGACGTCCTCGAACCCGGAGACGGGAATGGTGGTGGTGACCATCTCCCCGCGCAGCGCCCAGCCGAGGGACGCCAGATTCCAGATGTGGTCGCCGTCGTCGACCTGCAGGGAGTTCACGACCCCCCGTGCCAGCGGCACCGCCCGGAACGGGTTCAGGAACGTGGTCGGGCTGGTCGCCTTCGAGAGCAGCGACGACAGGAAGAGCCGCTGGTTGTTCATCCGGTCGATGTCGGCGAGCGCGGTCGCTCGGCTGCGGACGAAGCCGAGCGCCTGCGGACCCGAGAGCTCCTGGCAGCCCGCACGCAGGTCGATCCCGGCGAGAGGGTCGACGATGTCGTAGGGCACACAGATGTCCACTCCACCGATCGCGTCGACCATGTCGGCGAAACCGCCGAAGCCCACCTCGGCGTAGTGATCGATGCGCAGGCCCGTCACACCCTCCACGGTCTGCACCAGCAGCGGCGCGCCGCCGATCGAGAACGAGGCGTTGAGCTTGTCGGTGCCGTTGCCCGGAATCGGCACGTACCAGTCGCGCGGGAGGCTGACCATCGTGGTGGGGCCACTCGCCGGCACGTGGATCAACAGGATCGTGTCGGTCCGGCCCGCACCGATGTCCCCACCGGTCGCGAGTTCGGCCTCCTGCTCGGGGGTGAGTCCGGTACGACTGTCCGATCCGACGAGCAGCCAGTTGGTCCCCGGGGTGTCTCCCGGGCGACCGTCGTAGTTCCCCAGCGCATCGACTCGGGACAACGACGTGTCCGCCCAGACAGCGCCCCCCACGACGAGCAGGAGCAGCACCGCCAGGGCGATACCGATGCGGCGGCCCCACCGTGGCCGCCCACGTCGACGCGTCGGTTCGGGCGGCACCTGCCGCGGTGGAACAGGGGCGGGAGCAGGCGCGCGGCCTCCATCTGCCGATCGACGCCCGTCGTCGTACGGCCGCCGGTCGTCCCGGTACCGATCGTCACGCCGTGGCGCGTCCCGCGCCGGGGGAACCGCGGACCACGCCCGCGGATCCTGCCGAGGTGGTGGCTGCTGGGGACCTCGCTGCACACGGGTCTGGTCGGCCCACCCCGGAGGGCTGCCCGCCCGTCGCCGCACCACCGGCGGTTCCTCCGGGCCCGGACGGCGAGGGGGTGGCGGTCGCCGCCGCGGGTCGTACGGAGGTTGCTGGCTCATCCGGCGACTCTAACCGGCCGACCTGTCAGCCCGGCAGCCACGAAACGTGATCCCGCAGGGCGGCGAACCCCACGAACGCCACGATGTCGATGAGGGCGTGGGCGATGACGAGGGGCCACAGTCGACCGGTGCGCTGGAAGTACCGGCCGAAGATCAGACCCATGACGAGGTTGCCGACGCCGGCCCCGAAGCCCTGGTACAGGTGGTAGCTCCCGCGCAACACGGCCGACGCGAGCAGCGATCGGTTGTCGGTCCACCCGAGGGCGCGCAGCCGCGAGATCAGCCACGCCACCACCAGGACCTCCTCGGCGACCGAGTTCGCCACCGCCGAGAGCGTCAGCGTGACCGGGCGCCACCACACGTCGTTCAGCGTGCTCGGCAGCACCGTGACGTTGAGATTCAGTGCGACGGCGACGAGGTAGAACAGCAGGCCCGGAATGCCGATGATCGCGGCGAGCCCCACGCCGTGCAGCACGTGCGGGCGCAGGCGGGGACGTGCGAAGCCGATGGCACGTGGCCCGATGCCGCTACGCCACAACAGGTACAGGCCGAGTGCGCCCCATGCGCAGAGCCGGACGACGCCGATCAGCTGACGGAGGAAGTCGATCGGCCCGAGAGTCGACTGCGGCACGTTGATCGCCACGGTCTGGTCCGACAGGGCGCCCTGCTCGAGCGCGCTCTCGACGAGCGACAGGATGCTCGACAGTCCGCTGAGCCCGAACGTGAACAGCAAGACGACGACGATCTCGATCCGGATCGACCGTGGCGACTCGGCGGTGGGTGTCTTCTCCGGATGCACCCGGTCGATTGTGCCCGTGACCCGCCTGGTGGGTGGTGGTCAGTGGTGGTCGCGCGCCCGCAGGCCGTTCATGAACGGGCATCCGGCGAGGACGCGCAGCGCTCGACCGAGCTCGGTCACGTCGGACACGGGGTTCGCGAACGGCACCCGCACGTCGTGGTCCTGGCCCTGCCCCTCCACCCGGATCCCGACGCCGTAGCGGTCGATGCTGAGCGGCCGGGCGCGACCGATGCGCAACGACGGCGGGAGGCGGCGCGCGATCTGCTCGACCATGTCCGAATGATCGCTGTCGAGGTGCTGCAGCCAGCTGCCCTCGACCTCCCAGAACGGATCGGGATCGGCATTCACGAGGTCGCGCACCGGCACCGGCTCCGCCCCCGTGGCATCGGCCACGACGACGGACTCGAGCAGCAGACGCAGCAGGATGCCGCTGTGTCCGATGTCGAGCAGTCCGGCGTGCGGGTACTGGGAGGCGACCGCCGCGGCGACCGCGCGCTCGGCGGTGTCCGGTACGCGCCGCAGCTCACCGCTGAGCCAGACCAGCGAGCGCACGGGTTCGCGCAGGTCCAGGGGAGTGTGGTCGGTCAGTTCGAGCACGGCGGGGATCCCCGCCGAGCCGGCCTGGAAGGACACGGCCCCCACGGTGCTGTCCGCGGGCACCACCATGACGATCTCGCCGGGCGAGCGCAGGAAGTGCATGGTCGTGGCGACGGGTGCGCTGCCTTCCACCGCCAGGACGGCGTGCTCGGCACGCAGACACACGCTGCGCACCCGCTCGGCGGTGGACGGCGCGGTGGTGGTGACGACACCGTTCATGACGGCCCCCTCGGGATGGAAGTAATTAGGTAAGGGTTAGCTAACCAGCCCTCGCGTCGGTGCGCAAGACGTCGAACTAGACTCGGTGCGTGCCCACGATGCTGACCCTGGGCGTGCGCCCCCGGCGAGATCCCGAGGCCCTCTTCGCCGACCTTCTCGTCGCGACCGTCGACGACGTGGCGACGGCGGAGGCCCTCGAACCGCACCCACTCGTCGGAACGGCCTGTGTCCCGTTGAGTGCGGTGGACGACTCGGCCGCCCTCGAACGGTTCCTCGTACGACTGGACGTGGCTCCGCCCGACGAGCCGCCCCCGGTGCGTGCCTACGTGGTCGAGGCGACCGCCGAGCAGCTGGTCGACGCGGTCGCGATCGCGCCGGGCTCGTCCGTCGTCGTGCTCTGTGCGGACGGTGACGTCGTGGAGACGACGGCACTTGTGGATCGGGCCGGCCGGCATCCCGGCCTGGACGCGGGGTGGTCCGAGGATCGGGTCGCCGACTTCCTCGCGGTCGTGGCGCACGCTGAACACGGATTCTTCGCCGTCGCGACCGACACGTCCTCGGTGCTCGCCGTGCTCGCCGGCACGGTGGCCGCACTGCGCGGCGACGACGTCCGCAGCGCGCTCCGCTCGCCGGATCTGGCGGGGTTGGTGGCCCTCCATCCCGACGCCGCGGCCGCGACCCGAGAGGTCCTTCTCGGTGTCCTGGTGCCGAACGCCGGGAACATCGCACACGAACTTCGCCGTCGGATCGACGAGATCACCGGCGACGCGGCGGGGGACGCGTAGCGTGACCGGGGTGCGCATCGCCTACTTCGGACCCTCGGGAACGTTCACCGAGATGGCGCTGGGGAAGCTCGAGGCGGACGGGGCGTTCGGCGCTCCCGTCGAGCGCGTGAGTGCGTCGAGCCCGCCCGCGACACTCGAACTGGTGCGCTCCGGCGAGGCCGACGGCGCCGTGGTACCCATCGAGAACTCGGTGCAGGGTTCGGTCCCGCCCACCCTCGACGCGCTCGCGATCGGGGACCGGCTGCAGATCCTCGCGGAGACCGAACTCGACGTGGCCTTCACCATCGTCGCTCGTCCGGGCACCGCCATGGCGGACGTCCGCACGATCCGGGCGTACCCCCACGCCGCCGCCCAGGTCCAGCAGTGGATCGCCGCCACCATGCCCGATGCACAGGTGGAGTTCGCCTCGTCCAATGCCGGCGCGGCCGAGGACGTCGCGGCTGGACTCGCCGACGCCGCGGTGTCCACCGGTCTCGCGGGCCGACGGCACGGACTCGAGGTGTTGGCCGACGGCGTGGCCGACGTGGAGAACGCACGGACCCGCTTCGTGTACGTCACGCGTCCGTGCCCGCCGCCCGCGCCCACGGGTGCCGACCGCACTGCCGTGGTGCTCACTCCCGCCAACAGACCCGGCACGTTGGTGTCCGCGTTGGCCGAGTTCAGCACACGTGACATCGATCTGACGTTCATCGAGTCTCGTCCTCTCCGAACTCATCTGGGTACCTACCGCTTCTACATCGATTGCGTCGGCCACATCGACGACGTCGCGGTGGCGGACGCCCTGCGGGTCCTGCACTCGCGGACCGACGTGCGGTTTCTCGGCTCCTGGCCCAGCGCGCACGTCGCCGCCGGCGGACCTCGCCCGACCGACGACCGCGGCCGGGACTGGTTGGACGCGCTGCGACGGGGAGATCGGTGAGCGGCCGACTCGTCCTGGTGCGGCACGGTCAGACCCACTCGAACGTCGCTCGCCGTCTCGACACCCTGCCGCCCGGCGCGGAGCTGACCGAACTCGGACACCGACAGGCGCGGGAGTACGCCCGGACCGTCACGCAGACGCCGGCCGCGGTGGTGTCGTCCATCGCCGTCCGCGCACGTCAGACCGCGCAGTACCTGGCCGACGCGACCGGCACGCTGCTCACGGTGCGTGACGGTCTGCAGGAGACGTTCGTCGGCGACCTCGAGGACCGCAGCGCCGAGGAGGACCACGCCCGCTTCACCGCGGTGTATCGCACCTGGCTGGACGGTGACCTCGACGCCCGCCTGCCGGGGGGTGAGTCCGGCGCCGAGGTGCTCGCCCGCTACGTGCCGGTGCTGGACGACCTCCGCGCCACCCACCTCGGCGACGATTCCGCCACCGTCCACGTGGTGAGTCACGGTGCTGCCATCCGGCTCGTCGCCGCGGTGCTGTCCGGGATCGATCGCGATTTCGCCGCCGACAACCATCTCGACAACACGGGGACCGTCGAACTGGTTCCCGCCGAGGGTGTCTCGGCCTGGGACTGCGTGCGCTGGGGTGACTACACGCCCCCGTTCGAGACGAAGGGCAGCCGCACTCCCGACGATCCGATGGGCTGAGCGGACACGCCGACCAGGTGGTCGTCGAGTATCGAGCGCCGTTCCAGCGAGGTGATCAGCGAGCGGAGTGCTCCGACGGTGCGGACCCGTGTCGCGGATCGCACGGACGTGCTCGATCGCCCGGTCGGATCCTGGACCGTGGTCGCGATGACACGGCCGGAGACGCTGTCGTACACCGCGATGGACGGGTCGACCGTGGTGGCGACACCGTGATCGTGTCGGAGCCCAACGATCTCGGTGTGGCGGGTGCAGTGCGGGACGACGTCCTCGAGACCGGCCCTGAGGACGTCGGTGTACTCGGTCAGTGAATCGATCGGCGCTCCCGCGGCGTCGCCGAGCCAGGCCGCGATGAAGGCGGCCACGTCGGTGTCGACCCGCGTGATCGTCACCGATCCCTCGCTCGCGACCATCCAGACCGGATCGCCGATCTCGTTGCCGCACAGACACCCTCGCGCATCCACGATACCGGTGGAATGGCCGACGGTGCGCACGTCGACGCTCCAGCGAGGCGCCGCCGCCACCCGGAGCATCGCGGCCAGATCACGGTGCGGGCGGCCGTCGGCCGCCACCAGGAGACGATCGGCGAGGCGTCGGGCGGCACTCGCGAGCACGGTCGCGCGCTCGGTCACGGTCGCGCCGGTCGGGTGCCATCCGAGAACGGCAGGGAGAGAATGTGCTCCGATCGACTCGAGAAGGTACGTCACATCGTCCGCGTCGAGCGTGAGCGAACCCTCGAGCGGGACGTCCCCTCCCAGCACCGGCGCCCGGCTCATCGCCGCGCCCCGATGACGGCGGGAACGACGGGAACTCCCGCCTCCTCCTCGACGACGGCAGGTGCCCTGCGAGCGTGCGCGACCTCGTCGGAGCCGAGCCTGGTGTGACCCATCGGTAGTCCTTCGCCGAACGGTGACCGAGCGTGCGCGGTTCCGGACGCGGACGCGTCCTGTCCCGCTGACACCGCTGTGTCCGACCCGATGCCTGCACCGAGGAACGGTGACGTCGTCCGTGCGAACGAGCCACCGGCGGCGTGCACGGAGCCACCCTGCCCGCTGCCACTTCGCCCTTCGCCGCCACCCCACGCGCCGGCGACCATCGGAACCTGCTGTGGCACAGCGTGAGTGATCACCGGCGCCGGGCCGGCCTGCGGTGCCGACGACAGAACGGAGGACAGCGTCGACCCGGCCTGCGCCGGCATCTGCTGGGCCAGTGACGCCGCTCTCGTGACGGCGGGATCGTGTCCGATGCTCTCCGCGGTGAGGGGCGACCGGTGACCCTGGTGCGCCGGATCGTCCGAGAATCCGGGCCCCTGTCGGTCGGATCCGCCGTCGTCCGACGGCGGTGTCCCGGCCTCGGCCGGCACCTGCCCATGACCGGGAACAGCAGAGACGACCGTGGAGGTGGCCGCGGTGACCGCCGTGGTGATCTGCGGGGGCATCTGCAGACCGTCGACGAGTGCGAGCTGCGCCGTCGCCGCTTCGTACGCCTCCATGACCAGGGCAGCGCGGAGATCGAGCGCGGCGTCGGCGGCATCGGCGGCCTGCGCCGCGCCGGTGAGGGCCCCGCCGGTGGCATACGCGGTGGTGCGTCCGGCCTTCACCGCGGCGATCTCCGGCAGCGTCGGCATCACGGCGAGCGCGGTCACCACCGTCGCGGACTGCGCCGCGGCCCGAGCGGACACGGCCGCGGCGTGCTGCGCCGCTCCCGTGCCCCACGCCGCGAACGCCGTCATTCCCGTTCCGGCGGCGTCGGCGGCAGCCCCGTCCCACGTGGCTGCCAGTGCGGACGCGACGCCGCTGACCGTGGCGGTGGCCGCGGCGAGTGCCGTGGCCATCGCAGCCCACGCCGTGCCGGCGGCGGCCAGCGGAGCGGGGCCGGCACCCGCGAGCAGTGCGGCCGAGTTCACGGCCGCGGTACGCGGGAGCCAGAACACCCCGGTGGGCCCGGCCGTCACGCGGTGCCCGAGGTCAGGGCCGTGGAGAACGACGCGTCGACCTCGCGGTACGCCGCTGCCTGGACTCGCAGGGCGGCCGCCGTCTCGTGGAGCTCGCTCACCGCGGCGGACGTCGAGGCGTCGAGAGACTGCGCGGTGGACCAGAAGTAGCGTGCCGCCAGCGCGGACACCTCCTCGCTGCCCGCTGGGGGAGGACGGAGCGCGACGGATGCGGAGGCGAGAGACGTCGCCAGGCGCATCGCCGCGGCATCGAGCTCTGCCGCGGCCGCGAGGAGCGCCTCGGGATCGACGAGTACGTGGCCGGGCATGGGGTCTCCGTTCGAGCGTCCGGTCGGATCTCGAGACTTGGACGCGCGCCGGCGGGAATCGGTTCCGCGGGTGGAGAGAGGAGCTCAGCCGAAGCCGAGTTCGTGCAGACGATCGTCGTCGATGCCGAAGTGGTGCCCGATCTCGTGGGCGACGGTCACCGCGATCTCGCGGCGCGCGTCGTCCTCGTCACGGGCGATGTCGAGGATCGGCAGTCGGTAGATCGTGATGACGTCAGGTAGGTGCCCGCTGTACTCGAACCGTTCGGTGAGAGCCACGCCCTCGTACAGACCCAGCAGATCCTCCGTCGGGTGCTCGTCCTCGACCAGCACGACGACGTTGTTCATGTACGCGGCCAGCTCGTCCGGGAGAGTGTCCAGCGCATCGCCGACCGCGTTCTCGAACTCCGCCTCGGACATGCTGACCGACACGTCACGCACCGGGCAGGGGAGACGCTCCGGGGAGCGGGATCGGCAGGCTGCGGCCGTCCGGAACGGGAGGCGGCGGAACCGGCGCCGCGCCGTCGATGGTGATGTCGCCTTTCGCCGAGCCGACGATGGACGCGAACCCGCCCGACTCGACCTCCTTGCCGATGGAGCAGCTCACCTTCTTGCTGCCCGCCAACCAGCTCGAGGCGTCGACGTTGTCCCAGAACAGGGTCAACGTCTTCTCCCGAAGAGCGTCCGGACCGCCCAGGTAGGCGTCCGACGCCGCAGTGCACGTGGGTTCGAGATAGCGGTCCTGGTCCTCGACGGACGGCAGTCCGCCGGGGAACTGCGCGGCGAGATCCACCACCGACACCACCTCGAAGGCGTGCGGAGCGGTGCAGTCGATCGGATCCGTCGGCACTCCAGACTCGACGCCGACGCAACTACCCGTCTCCCAGACCATCGACTGGTCCTGGTCGGCGACGCTGCCGGTCATCACCTGCAACGCGCTGGTCGCGCCGGTCTGCTGGATGCCGCACCGGATCGCGCGCTCGCCCGCGGCCCACCCGGCCTGGCTGGGGAACATGAGGCCCACCGAGTACTTGCCCGTGGGGTCGAAGCGGCCTCCGGTGTAGTCCTGCACCGCGGTCTCGCAGTGTTCGTCGCGCAGGGAGGCGAAGCGGGCCGCGTCGGGATACGGCGATCCCGTCGCGAACTCGGCGACGGGGTACACCCCGAGATCCACCGTCTCGGCGACCTCGAAGCGGTGCGGCTCCGCGCAACTCACCTCGGCGAGATCCTGGCGGTCGGTGTCGGGGTCGTCGGTGGGGGTCCACTGCAGGCAGTCACCCGCGTCGGACGAGCCGAAGGACGTCGTCGACGCCGTTCCGACCGTTCCTGCCGTGGACGGTGTCGCGAGCTTCTCGCTCCGGTCGAACCCACCGGACACACCGATGGTGACGGCGGCGGCACCGATGGCGCCGATCGCGACCAGGGCGAGCAGCCGACGGGCGTTCGAGGCCTGGACGGTGCGGGGACCACTCTTCTCGTCCGTCGCGGTGTCGGTCTCGTCGGCCGTCGGGTCGTCTGCCGTCGATGCCTCGGGTACCACCGCGCCGGACGTGGACGTGTCGGACGTGGACGCGTCGGGTGTCGCGATCTCGGACGTCGGGGCGTCGTCGACCACCGGGCCGTCCTCGCCGGACGGGCTCGGGGTGGGATCTTCGGGCTTCGGAGACATCGGCTCCATCATGCCTGCCGGTAGGTTCGGACGGTATGAGTGGTGCTGATACCGAGGACACCGGGCTCGAGGCCGGGATCGAGGACCTCGCGACGCGCGTGTTCGACATGGCGCGCAGCGGCGACACCGCCGCACTCGCCGCGTACGTCGACGCGGGCGTACCCGTGGATCTGACGAACGGATCCGGGGACACCCTGGTGATGCTGGCGGCCTACCACGGTCACGCCGAGAGCGTCGTGGCCCTCGCGCACCGCGGAGCCGACGTGAATCGCGCGAACGACAAGGGTCAGACACCGCTCGCCGGAGCCGTGTTCAAGGGCGAGGACGACGTGGTCCGGGCGCTCGTCGACGCCGGAGCCGACGCCGATGCGGGGCATCCCACCGCGGTCGACGCCGCGCGTATGTTCGGCCGCGAGGACTACCTGGACGTCCTCGGACGAGCGACCACACCGCCCCCAGTAGGCTGACGTCCCGTGATCGACCTCAGAGTTGTCCGCGAGGACCCCGACGCCGTCCGTCAGTCGCAGCGCACCCGTGGCGAGGATCCGTCCCTGGTGGACGCGTTGCTCGAGGCGGACGCCGCGCGCCGGGCCGCCGTGTCGGCTGCCGACAATCTGCGCGCCGAGCACAAGGCGTTCGGTAAGAAGATCGGCAAGGCTTCTCCCGAGGAGCGCCCGGAACTGCTCGCGACGGCGTCCGCGCTCGCCGCGCGGGTCAAGGAGGCGGAGGCCGCGCAGAACGCCGCCGACGCGGCTCTCGACACCGCACACCGTGCCATCTCCAACATCGTCCAGGAGGGCGCGCCGGCCGGCGGCGAGGACGACTTCGTCACGCTCGAGACGATCGGTGAGATCCCGACCATCGAGAATCCGAAGGACCACCTCGAGCTCGGCGAGGCTCTCGGGATCATCGACATGGAGCGCGGTGCCAAGGTGTCGGGCGCTCGGTTCTACTTCCTGACCGGCTACGGCGCACTGCTGCAGCTCGGCCTGCTGCAGCTCGCTGCCCAGAAGGCCGTGTCGAACGGGTTCACCATGGTCATTCCCCCGGTGCTCGTGCGGCCGGAGATCATGGCGGGAACCGGATTCCTGGGCGCGCACTCGTCGGAGATCTACCACTTGGACGACGACGACCTTTACCTCGTCGGCACGTCGGAGGTGCCCCTCGCCGGCTATCACTCGGGCGAGATCCTCGATCTGAACGGCGGCCCGAAGCGCTATGCGGGATGGTCGTCGTGCTTCCGCCGCGAGGCCGGCAGCTACGGCAAGGACACCCGCGGCATCATCCGTGTCCACCAGTTCGACAAGGTGGAGATGTTCGTCTACACCCGTCCCGAGGACGCGGACGCGGAACACCAGCGACTCCTCGGCTGGGAGAAGGAGATGCTCGCCGCGGTCGAGTTGCCGTACCGCGTCATCGACACCGCCGGCGGCGACCTCGGATCGTCGGCTGCGCGCAAGTTCGACTGCGAGGCATGGCTTCCCACCCAGAACACCTATCGTGAACTCACGTCCACCTCGAACTGCACCACGTTCCAGGCGCGTCGACTCGGTGTCCGTTACCGCGACGAGAACGGGAAGCCGCAGACGGCGGCGACGCTCAATGGCACCCTGGCCACGACGCGGTGGATCTCCGCGATCCTCGAGAACCACCAGCAGCCCGACGGCAGCGTCCGCATTCCGGAGGCACTCGTCCCGTTCGTCGGGACGGACGTGTTGCGCCCGCCGGCGACTACTCGTCCGTGACGGGCGGCTCGGCCACCAGGACGTCGTCCACCGGCAGGGGCACAGCCAGTTCCACCATTCGCTCGGGATAGGACGGGTAGGCAGGGCGGACCCACACCTTGGTGTCGTCGAGCTGTGTCATCACCATGCGCCGCCACGTCCAGTCCGCCCGTGGTCGGCGCAGGTCGAGTTCGCTGACGACGGGCAGGGGCGCGCGGGCCCAGTACGGGGCGGACAGTGACCCGAGTCCGTGGTGCTCGAGTACGTCGATCGCGTCCTCGAGAGGCAGATCCTCCGCGACGACGTGACCCACCGGGTTCACCGCGTCGACCAGCTCACCGCTGTCGAGCGCGAGGTCGGACACCGTCCAGCCGACCAGTTCCCCGTCGGAGGAACGGGTGACCGGCAGTCGGCTTCGCCATCGATCGATCTCCACTCCGTCCACGGTACCCACGCTGTCCCGGGGGTCGGGTCGGCGATCAGGGAGATTCCCAGCCACGGGCGAGCGTCCGCGCCGCATCGATGACGGCGAGCGCCTCGGTGCGGTCCACTCGGGCCTGGAGCAGCGCGCCGACGCTCATCGTCACGAGGACGCGGGATCTCGTCTCGACGTCCGCGTCACCGCGCGCGGTCAAGGCGCCGCCGATCGCCTCGGTGAGTGCCTCTCGATAGGCGTTCACCACCACGGCAAGGGTCTCGTCGTGTGCCGCGGACGTCGCCGCGGTGGTGATCAGCAGACACCCGCGGCGCTGCGTGCCGGACGACGCGATGTCCCGAGCGAGTGAGGCGAAGTACGCGTCGACACCGTCGGGTCCGGAGAGCAGCGTGAGGCGCGGGGCGACCACGCACGCCAGATAGTCGGCGACCGCGGCGTCGAACAGTCCGCGCTTGCTGCCGAACGCGTGATAGATGCTCGAGCGCGACAGCCCGGTGGCCTGTTCGAGGTCCGGCAGCGAGGTCTCGTCGAAACCCCTCTGCCAGAACATGTCCCGAGCGGCGGTGACAACGGGGGCGGCATCGAATGCGGGTCGACGTCCCATGACGACTCACCTCCTTGGATCGATCGGTACAGAATCCAGCGTACAGTACTTAGTGAACCGAACGATCCACAACGAATGAGGACGACATGCGCAGCACCCAGATCCAGTTGGTCTCCCGTCCCACCGGATGGCCCACTGAGGAGAACTTCCGCACCGTGGAGACGGAGTTGCCCGAACTCGGCGACGGCCAGGTGCGCGTCGCCAACGACTTCCTGTCCGTCGACCCGTACATGCGAGGGCGCATGAACGACGTGCGGTCCTACGTGCCGCCCTTCGCACTGAACGAGACCATGACGGGTGGCGCTGTGGGCCGGGTCGTCGAGAGCCGTTCGGACGAGCATCCGGTGGGCAGCGTCGTGGTGCACCAGCTCGGGTGGCGTGACGTCGCGCAGGCCGACGCGTCGCAGTTCCGCGTGGTGCGCGAGATCGACGGTGTCCCCACCTCGGCCTACCTCGGCATCCTGGGCATGACCGCACTCACCGCGTACGTCGGACTGCAGGACGTGGCGCGCATGCAGGAGGGCGACACGGTGTTCGTGTCCGGTGCAGCGGGCGCCGTCGGCAGCGCGGTCGGTCAGATCGCACGCATCCTCGGCGCGGGACGCGTGATCGGTTCTGCGGGATCACCGGAGAAGGTGGACCTACTGACCGGCAAGTACGGGTTCGACGCCGCCTTCGACTACAAGCAGAGTCCGGTGCGCGACCAACTGCGTGAGGCTGCTCCCGACGGTATCGACGTGTACTTCGACAACGTCGGAGGCGACCACCTCGAAGCGGCGCTCGACGCGTTCAACGACGGTGGCAGGACCGCACTGTGCGGAGCGATCTCCGCCTACAACACCGTGGGGACGACGCCGGGGCCGGACAACATGTCGAACATCGTGACCCGCGGTCTCACCCTGCAGGGATTCACCGTCGGCAATTATCTGCACCGGTTCCCCCAGTTCGCGGAGGACATGGGGACGTGGCTCTCCGAGGGCCGCGTGACCTTCGACGAGACGATCGTGCACGGCATCGAGAACACCGTGGAGGCGTTCCTGGGGATGTTGCGTGGGGAGAACACCGGAAAGATGGTCGTGTCGGTGGGCAACTCCCGCTGACGGAGTACCCCACGGGCCGAGCCCCTCTCGGCCGGGGCGACGAGCCGCTACGCTGCACCGTGTGGACCCCGTCTATCGCACTGTCATCGGAATCGCCCGCACCGTCTTCGCGGCGCAGGGGCTGAAGTTCGACGTCGAGGGCGCGGAGAACATCCCCGCTCGGGGCGGTGCCGTGATCGCCATCAACCACACGGGCTACCTGGACTTCACCTACGCCGGCCTGCCTGCGCGCAAGCACAAGCGGTACATCCGGTTCATGGCGAAGAAGGAAGTGTTCGACAACCCCAAGTCGGGTCCGATCATGCGCTCTCTCAAGCACATCGCGGTCGACCGCGCCGCCGGCGCGGAGTCCTACCGGGCTGCGGTCGACGCGTTGTCGCGAGGCGAACTGGTGGGCGTCTATCCCGAGGCCACGATCAGTCGCAGCTTCGAGATCAAGGAGTTCAAGTCGGGCGCGGCCCGGATGGCGATCGAGGCCGGGGTCCCCGTGATTCCGGTGGTCATCTGGGGCGCGCAGCGTGTGTGGACGAAGGGCTATCCGAAGAAGCTCGGACGCACCAAGACCCCGATCTCCATCGCGGTGGGAGAGCCGATCCCGCCGACCATGTCGGCCGGTGACCTCACCGCCCACCTGCGATCGACGATGCAGACCATGCTCGCCGATGTGCAGAAGAACTACGACCACCCCGCCGGCGAGTACTGGGTACCGGCCCGTCTCGGGGGCTCGGCCCCGACCCTCGAGGAAGCCGACAAATTGGATGCCGTCGACCTCGAGGCTCGGATGGCAGCGCGAGACGAGCGCAAGCGCGCCTCGGACTGACTAGCTGTTGGGGCCGGCGATCTCGAGCGCGATGTTGTCGGGATCCCGGAACTCGAGGATCGCCATGCCGGCGTCACCGAGATCCTTCACCGGCTCGTGCTCGATGCCCAGGGTGTCCAGCAGTGCGGCGGCGTCGTGCAGGTCCTGCAACGACGCGACACTGAAGCTG